>JAFTPU010000012.1 GCA_017463105.1 Clostridia bacterium | reverse complement strand
GGTGGCGTCCGTCAATACGGGCAAAGTTTTTTCCTCGACGTCCGTGCAATCGCACGTTCTCGTCGCTTTACCCTCCGTCGTTTCCGTGGGTTCGTTCACGATCGTCCATGCGCCGTAAGTATGCGTGCCCTGCGCAATCGTTACGGTTACCGTGCCGTATTCGGAGGTGTAGACCTTGCTACCCGCCGCTTCGTGCGTTGCGGGGGTTTCCGTTACCTGCCAAACGGAGGCGTCGCTCAAAGCGGGGAGCGGCTTTTCTTCCACTTCATCGCAGTCGCATTCTCTCGTTGCTTTACCCGCGGCACTTTCCGTGGGTTCGTTCACGATCGTCCATGCGCCGTAAGAGTGCTCGTGGGACTCCGACGACGATTCGGAATCGTCGCAAGCGCCGAAGAGCGCCAGAGAAAAGACGAGCGCCGTTAAAGCCAACAGTTTGTTTCTTTTCATTTTTGTTTCTCCTTTATATATTTTTTATAGTAAAATTGTACTATACGTTTTCAAATACGGTTCCGACGGAGAAATACCCGTGGGCATCGCTCGCCGCCGTAGTCGTTTCGCACGTGATACTGTCTACGCTTACCACGTTTCCTATCACAAACACAAAAGTTTTTCCCGCAACGGTCACGGTCAGCTTGTTACCGTTCACCGAATACGTACCCGCCACGCCGCTCGCCGAGGCGAAATCGGGCGCATACAGATCGGTCGTGCAAGCGTCCTCGCCGTTATCGTGTTCCGAGGACGTGGAACGCACCGTCACAACGCCGTTATCGCCGAACTCGAACGTGGTTTCCGCCAAATACATATAGCCGTCGCAGGTGAAGTAGTAGGACGCGCCGAACGTTTTGCCGTTGACGAGGCTGTTATCCAATTTGATATCCAACAGCGCCGCCGTGTACGTCGCGTTGTCCAAACGGTAAACGGAGGTCTTGTCGTTCACGGTCACAAGCGCGACTCTGCCGTTCAGCGTATACGCGCCGCTTGCCGTACCGAGCGTTGCGTTGCCGAAGCCGTCCAACGTCAGCGTAGCGTCGCCGACGGTATACGCGCCGCGGTAAGCGTCCGCCTTTTCCAAGCCCTTTTTGACGTCCGAAAAACCGAGAAGTTTTACGTAGTGCTCGCCGTCCGTCGCCGTGATCTTGAGGATCGCGCCGAGCGCGACCGTATCGGAAAGACTTTCCACCGTGACGATCTCGCCGAGCGCGGTCTCGCTCTTGCTGTACACGTACACGGTCCGTTCGCCCGCGGCAAAGCCGCGGAGGATAAAGTCGGAGGTTCCCGAAACGGTGTAGTTATTCGTCGTGAAATAGTCGTTGAATACGGCGCCGCCCGTACATCTGACGAGGACGAGCCCGTCCGCGAGGCGTTCGCCTTTCAAGGTGATCGCGGCTTTTCCTTCACAGGAAGCGTTGATCAGAAACGCGTCGCTTACTTCCGTGATCTTCGCGTTACCGCTGTACATGGTGCCGTCGACGTTGATCGTCGCCTGACCGTATTGATCGATCGAGAAGCTGTTCTGCGGGAACAGAACGCCCGCGCCGTAGGTTTTCGCCAAGGCGTTGTCCGCGTAAACGGCTTCTAGCACCTGTATCGTATAATACGCTTGCACCGAATCGACCGTAACGATCATCTGATAAAAGCCCGGCGTGTTGAAACGGATACACGAGGTGTTGATATACGATTTTTTCTGCGTGCTGTCCAACGCGCCGTCCTTCGTGACGATCTCGATATTCGAATACAATTGCGCTTTCGCCACCGAGTCGCTTGCGGCGCCCACTTTATACGAATGGATACGGACGATCGCACCGTTCGTGACCACACTGTTGACAAACTCCGTACCGTTCAGCTTAGGATCGGCAAAATCCGCCGCCGTCAGCACGTTCATGAACGGATCGATAAACAACGTCGCGTACGTGCCGTATTGGAATTTATACGTCGTATTTACGTAGCGCAGATCGAGTTTACGGTCGTGAAGGCTGTACGCAAGCTGCGTCGTATAATAGGAGCTCGTATCGAAGCTCACGACGCCCGTTCCGTAGCCGTCGAGGAAAATGAATTTTCCGTCCGTCTCATATTTTCCGAAAAGTCCGTCGCGCTCCGCAACGGTGAACGTAAGGGATTCGACGTCCAAAACGAACTTATAGGAATATACGGCGTCGTCGTAATCGTAGAAGAATACGGTGTCCTCCGCATAATTCACGCCGCCGTTTTTCATCTCGGAGATCTCCAGCGTACTCGCGCCGAATATCTTCTCCGTGCCGATATACAGCGAGAAGCCCTCGTACTGATCGGCGTAAAGCTTGGCTTCCGCCCCGTCGATCGTGCCCGTAAAGGTCATGTTCGTATATTTCTTTTCCGCCGTCTCCCGTTTCGCCGTGGCGACCGTCGCGCTTGTCATCGTGAATTTATACGTTGTTCCGTTCATTACGGCAGAGGATTGCGCGCCCGTCTCCCGTACGAAATCTTCGGCAAACTCCACTTCGCCCCACGACACGCTATAAACGGTATCCGCCGAGTTCCTGTCGACAAGAAGAACGTTCAAACCGTACCAAAGCTCCGTTTCGTTTTCCGTGGAAACGAGTCTGAACGCGTCGATCGAATAATGTCCCGCATACGTGCCTTGCAATACGTACGTACTGCCGTAATTGATCGTTACGTGCTCCTCGACCGTCCACGTATCCGCGTCGAAATAGACCATGGGCCGCTTGTCGTTGTTGTAAGAAAGTCTGATCGAATTGTCGGGGTCGAGCACGACGATGCCGTCGGAAATATACATCGTGTATTCGTACGATCTGTATTTCAGAAGCAGCGTGTTTTCGTCCAAAGCGTTTAAAAGCGTGAGTTCTCTACCGCCGATCGCGATCTTGCCGTCCTCGTCGATGACCAGATCTTCCAAAGTCGTCGCGGTAGTGGTCTCCGTTCCGTACTCTTCGTCCGTATCGTTCGAGGTTTCGACGATCGTTTTCAATTCAGTGTGGTATACGCCCTTGATGGCGTTGTCCAAAACGACCACCCGCGCCTGTGCTTTTACGCCTTTATAATCGATATCCACGAGGTAAACGCCGGGCGTGAACACGTCGGCTTTGCCCGTGATCATCTCGTACGTGGGTTCGATCTCCGTTCCGCCCTCCGTCACCGTAAACAGATCGGTGGTAAAGAGCGTTTGCCCCGCATAGACGACTTTATCCGTCGGCGTAATGACGATATCCGACTGTATCTGCACGGTGTAGCGTACCGTCACGGGATCGTTTTCCGTACCGTTGACGTACACGGCGACGCATACCTCCTGTTCCGCCGCGTCGTTAAAATCGATCGGGTCGGAAAGGAGCTCCGCATAACAGGTGATCACGTCCACGTAATCCTTATTCTGCGTAAGCGTCTGATTCTTGCCGTTGATCGTCAGCTTCAGATTCCCGAACACGTTATACTCCGTCGTTCCCAAGGGAAGTCGGACGGATTCGGCGTTGACCGAAAGCTCGTAATCCTTTTCCACGACCACGTAACGGATCGCGGCTTCTATGTAATCGAACTTCACGCCGCTCAAGCCGACCGTCTTTTCGTTGTACGGTATCGTCAGCGTCGCGGTATATTCTCCGACCGTGTCGAAATCCACTTCCGTCGTATCGATATACCCGTCGATTCCCGTAAAGCGAATCCCGTTGATCGTCACGACGAAATCGTTCGCGAAAGAATACGAGAACATATCCGTTCCTTTCTTGACTACGATGGTATCGGCGAGCTTATAATTGATAATAACTCCGCGTTTCACTTCCACGACGGCGGTCTTGATCTCGCCTTCGTATTCCAGCGTGATTTGGTTTTCTCCCACCGTCGTATAATCGATCGAACCCGTGATCATGTCGTCGGTAACGGGAATGATTTCCTCGCCCCTTCTGATCTCGAACAGCGTGGTAAGATCGATGAATTCGCCGTTGGGATAGGTCACGACGTTTTTGGCGTTGATCGTCAGCGCCTCCGCCTCTTTTACGTTTACGTACGCCGTCTCTTCAAGCGTTGAGTCGTCCTGCGTATAGGCAAGCGAAACCGCGTAGCGATTGCCCGCCGCAGCGTCCGCAAGCGCGGACGCGTCGATCATGTCCGCCGTCACCTTTACCTGCACGCCGTCCACGTACAGGGAAAACAGCTTCGTATAATCGAAATCCGCAAGCTCCGTTTCCGATATTGCCATTTCGGGATACGTGTTCACGATAAGGATATCGTGCTCGTTCGTAAGCTGCACCTTCAGCGTCTTGCTCACGCCCTTCACCGTCACCGTATACGTATACGAGCCCGCTTCTGCACGCAGATCCGTTTCGATCATGTCGTCCGTGATCTCCACGTTCTCGCCGTCCGCCAAAACGGTGAACAGACTCTTGAAATCGTACGTTTCGTACAACGATTTATTGAGGGTGATCTCTTCGAGCGATAACTGTACGTCATAGACGGTCGCAAGAACGTTCACGCATATCTTCGCCGAAGCGCCGCCGTAGTCGCACGAGATCTCGTAGCTTCCCGCCGTCTGAGAAAGCGCGGAAACGTCTATCCAAGAAGCGTCCACCGTCAAGGCGGCTCCTTCCGAGGTAACCGAGAATAATTTCGTAAAATCGTACGAAGCGATCTCCTCGTCCTTGATATCGACGCTTTCCGAAACGGGGGTTATCACAACGACGGGATCCGCCGAAGAACTGCCCGAATCCGTTTGGGTGTTATCCGAATCCGTTTGGGTGTTATCCGAACCCGTCTCGGAACCGCCCGACGTCGTTTCGGATTCGTCCGAGAGCGTTTCGGAGCTGCCCGCGGGAGGCGTATCAGGGGAAGAATCCCCCGACACGTCGGCTTCTTTACATCCCGCATACGCAAGAATTATCGACATAAGTATTCCGGCAAATATTTTTGTTCTTTTTTTCATGATACTGCCCTCGACTTATTTAGTCTTTTCTTTTCGTTTCGCCTTGAAATTATCTGTTCAAAGTCCAATCGCCCGCCTTATAGAAATCGATCCAGAAATATTTCGTGAAGTTGTTTTCGATAACGATCATGATATCCTCTTTCACGAAGGTCACGTAACGGTTGCTTCTGCCCGAAGCTCCGCCCGTCGTATCCGTGTTTGCGGGAGAAAGCGTAAAGCCTTCCGCCGTCAAAGCGGTCGTCAGTTGCTCGATGATCTCTTCGAAATTGGTGATCTGACCGTTTTCGTCGTATTCGGAACTCGTCGTCGTGAAGCCGAGCCAGCCCGTGTAAACGGGGTTGCCGTCCGCGTCCGTGCCTTTCTGCTTATAATCATAGAAGGGACCGCTGATGTTGTCTCCGAAAATATCCATGAACAGCGTGGGCGAAGGAATCTCGTCCGCCGCGTCGCCGTACGTTGCCGCAATAACGACCTCCGTATTCTCTTCATGCGAATCCAACGTCGAGAACGTAGGCGTATAATATTTCGTGGTGAAATCGCCCCAACCGGTAATCGTTATTCTCGGCACGTAGTTATCGAACAGCGTATCCTCGAGGACCGTCGTGCCGACGTTCGAATACGTCGTCGTGCAATAGCCCATATAGGTACCGCTTACAAGGTCGTAGGGGAACGTCGTGGAAATAAGATTTCCGTCCTCGTCGACGACGATGCTGAAGTTCTCGGTCGCGGAAGCGGCGGCGTCGTCCGCGTAGCTGTACGCGCACACCTCCATCGCCAAATCTCTCATGATCGCGGTTTCGTTGAGAATGAATTTATAAACGTTTTTGCCGTTCTGAACGCTGAGTGCGGAGAAACGGAAAATGTTGGGCGAGAAATCGAAGGAAGGAAGCGCGTCGAAAATGTTGCCCTTTACCTTCTTGGTGCCCGTCAAAGCGTCGTTTTTGTACTCGAATTGGTCGTACGTACCGTCGCCGTTCTGTTTCAAGCCGCTGTACGAGGTATGATAATTCTTACCGTCCATCGTATAGCTGTATTTTCCCGTCGTTGCGAAAAGCGCGGCGGTTTCCGTTATCTGACCGTAGCAACCCACCGTACCCTCGGAGGACACGTTGTTGCTTACCGATCTCGTAACCGTACCCGTAGACGTCGCCTCGATCTCGTAATCGCTGCTGTCGCCGCTGGGCGCATACGTCTGTACGTCTACCGTGTGGAACGTGTAGTTCTTAGCCGAAGCCATAGTCTCGATCGCTTTCTGCAATTTATCCACGTACTGCGGCGCCGCATACGGCTGAGGCATCGCGACCTTCGTGGTGCCGACCTCGGAGAAGGTAAGCTCGACCGTAGAATAGCTCAACGCGTCGTATTTGGTCTCGTTCGTCGATTGATCGACGTATTCCCCGTAATAAAGCGTTTCCGTCTGCGCGATCATCTTGGTGATCGCGCCGTCCTCGATTTTGAAATATACTTCGGCAAGGGTATCCGAAAGCAAAGGCGTCAACGAGTAGGAAAGATACGTCATCAGATACGCGTCCTCTTCTTTCGTCAGATCGGCATTGTATTTGTATACCTCATTCTCCGCGTCATAGGTGAATTTCGTGATCTGCAAATTGCCGATATGGTTCCAAAGGTGCTGCGCCTCCCAAATCGCGGGCATGCTGATGTAGTCCTTTTCGACGGCGCTTGCAAGCTGATTGTTTTTGTCGATATAAACTCTTTCCAGCGCGTGCCCCTCGTTACCGTATTGGTCCTTCAAGCCGTCCTCGTCGCCTTTGATATACGTATCGCTGATCACGTTCGCGCTGTTGCGTGCGTTCCACGAACCGCTCCACGCGCCCTCTTCCATCGTCACTTTCATGTCGTATATCTGCGTGGAGTTGTTGAAGCTGCTGTTGAAATCCTGATAGTAATCGGTCAGCACGCCGTCGACGGTGATGCTTGCGTTGCCGAGCTCCTCGAGCATGTCGGAGGTAAGCTCCCCTACCTGCCCTTCGATAACGGGCGCTTTTACCGTGAACGTTTTGGACGCCGATTTGGTGGGATCCTCCTTCGACGTAGCCGTTATCGTAACGATCGTGTCCACTTTAACGTCGGCAACGACGGAAAGCACGTCGTTTTGGATCTTGACGATACCGTCCTTGGATACCGACCACGTATAGCCCTTATCCGTCGCGTTGGAAACGGTAACGGTCAAAGCGACCTCTTCCCCTTTCTTGATCGTATCTTTTTCCGCCGTGACGGAAATCTCTACCGCTTCTATCGGCAGATCGTCGCCCGAATCGGAAGTAGTATCCGACAAAGTATCCGAAGCGGTATCCGACGAATCGCTCGAGCCGGTCGAACCGGTCGAATCGCCCCCATCGGTACAAGCAACGGCTCCGAATGCCATCAAGGAGGCAAGGGTCAAGGACAGGCCTTTTTTCAGCCATTTGTTGAGTTTCTTCATAGTTTTACCTCACTTATAAAAATTTTATTTTTTAATTATTTTTTCCAAATATAGATCATAAGATCGAGGCTGGAATCGACGGGCGCGACCACAATATTTCCTTTGGTAAATTCACTGTAGCCGTTTTTCGTAAAGCCCATGTTCAAAAGATAATCTTCCACCGCTTTCAGCGAGGAATCGATCGTGTAATCGATATCCAGCGGCACGTCGTAATAGAACACCACGGCGCTCTTTGCCGTGCCCGAACCACCGGGTATGCGGATCGTCGTCAAGCCGAATCCGTAAGTGTCCCCGAGCGGATCGCCGAAGAAAGGCATCTTCTCTTCGATATTCTCGTCGTCGTAGAATTCCTTCAGATAGTTCAGCGCGTTCACCTCGTAATCGTCTGCGGTCGTACCCGATTCCGCCGAAACGGAGATCGTCAGCTCGCTCCACGAAACGGGAACGTTTCTCGTTTCGAATTCGACGTTCGCGTCCTCCGGCAACGCGGCGTCATCGAAATCGGAATATTCGAGCTCCACGACGCCGTACATCGAGCCGAGATAGAAATAGAAGCATGCTTCCACGATATATCCGTCTTTCACGACCACGTAAGGCGTAAACGATTCCGTAGAGGAAATATACCCTTCCGTTGCGAAAATGCCGTACAGATTGATATCGTTTCCGACGCCGTAATAAAGCGTGGAGGCAACGTACGACATGATCGAGTCGACGTAATAGGTCGTCGTACCCGCTTCTTCGTCCTCGTAATAGGAGCGGAAGATCTCCGCGGCGAAAGCAAAGGACGGCTTGGCGTTTTCGAAATCGCGTTCGAAGGCGCGCGCCGCACGGAAGTTCCCTTCGCCGTCGGATACGTACGAATTATACAGCGTATCGCTCTTTTTTTGATAGCCGTATTCCGCGTCTGGCGTATACGTATGTACCTCTTCTCCGTATTCGTCGTAGCTTACCTTGTACGGACGGAAATAGCAATCGTTCGCCGTGACCGTTTCGGTGAAGCCGCTCTGCACGTAACCCGTCGTGAGATAGGACGCCGTAATTTCCTTGAAATCGAGCGTATAACTTTCGAGCGTCCGCATGTTCCCGAGCGCCTCGCTCAGATCGTCGTGAATATCCTCATGGGTATATTTGGCGATCGAAGGTACGCTCACCGCGTCGCCGACGTCGATCGCGACGAACAGCTCTTGTATGCCCTTGTATCCCGACAGGATATTATAATCGTCGTTGCTCTTTGCGTACACGCCGAGCACTTCGCCCTCGCCGATGATCAACGCGACGCTCGCGGGGTCGAAATCGTAAGGATTCGCCGAAGCCAGCACTCTCGTTTTGAAAGAAGGATCTGTGCCCTTGTATTCGTACCGCCACGTCTCCTCGTTAAACTCGAAATCGTTCACGGTCAAATTGCCGAAATTGTTATAAAGTCCCGCGTTCTCCCAAGAAACCTCTCTGTTGAGCTCGTCGGTAAGAGGGAAATATTCCTCCTCGTTCATGAGGCTTACGCCCACCTGACAAGCCAGATCGTTATGCTTTTTATAATACAGCGCGGACTTGATCCCGAGGCTGGTATTGTCGTATTCCGCATACCAATTCGTGCCGTCCATCGACGTTTTGACTCCCGTCGTATAGGTGGTTTCCAGCTTCTCGAACTGACCGATCGAATAAAGGCTGATGCCGAGATATCCCTCGAACCCGATCTTGTCCCGCTTGATCGCGTCGAGCATGCCCTGCGTCAACTTGGGCTTTGCCACCACGGTGACGATCTTCGTCGCCTTCACGGTCTCGTCCACCTTGCTGGTGACCTGCACCTCGAGGAGCTTGTCGCCGTCCACCTGCGCCGCCGTGATCAGACCGTTTCCGCTCACGGTAGCGTATTCTCCGCCCTTCACGATCTTCCATTCCACCGACCAATCCACGGTGCCGCTGACGGTCGCTTCGAGCTGGAGCGTTTTCCCGCTCTTTACCTCGGAGCCGCCCAAGATCGCGACCGAGATCTCCTGCTTGGGAGGGGTGGGCACGGGATTGCCCTTCCCTTCGAACTTGATCTCCTGCGTCCAGGGCGAGGCTTCGCGATCCGCCGCCTTCGCCGAGATACTTACCGTGAAATCGTTGATCACCGATTGAACTTGATACGAGTTGGTAGCGCACGTATATTCGACGCCGTTGATCTTCACCACGTATTCGCCCGCGTTTTCCACCGCGTCCCACGTGATCAGTCCGTCCTCGGAGACGCTTACGTTCGTCGGCGCCGCCAACGCCTTCGGCTGTTCCTCGCCCGTATCGCACGAAACGAACGAGAACGCGAGAACGATCAGCAATAATAAACTGATGAGTCTTTTCATTACGGTCTACCTCCTCAATATCCGTAAACGACGCGGACCGTCACGGTCTTTCCCGTCGTCGTTTGGAAGGAACAGGACGTTTCGGTCAGTTTTTTGCTTTCGAATCGGAACGCCAATCGCACGTCGTTTTCCGTTTCAACGGATTCCCAACCCAGCACGCTTTTCAGCGCGTCTTTCCCGACGACCACGGTAAGAACGCCGTCGTCGTAAGAATATTCCTTCACGCCCTCCTTTTCCAACGAAAAGTCGAGAAGGCTTTCTCTGTCCGCCTCCGTCAGGGTCTCCGTCGTCTCTTTCGTTTCCGTTTGGAACGCGGAATTGAGTTTCGTTTCGGAAACGGTCGCCGTTACGCTGCCGTCCGCCGCGAATTCCAGCGTCTTTCCGTAACCGTAAACGCTTACGCCGCTATCCGTCACTTCTATATCGGAACGCACGGATACGACCTCTTTTTCCGATTTTTCCATCCATTTCACGTAATCGTCAAGCCCTTTCGGCGCAAGTGCGACGATCAGGACGACGATCCCGACGAGAACGACCGCCGCGATCGGCAATATGATCAACAGTAATTTCTTTCTTTTCGTCATATTATATCGCCCCCCTTACATTCCGAAATATTTTTTCGTGATCCCGAATGACAACAGTCCCAACAGACTCGCGACAGCCGCAATCGCAACGCCGACGTTAGCGAACGAACCGTTCACGTCCTCTACGATCGCCTGCGTTTCCGCTTCCAGCGCCGCGCAGTATTCGTTGTATTGCGCCGTCAACGCGTTGTATGCCGTCAGATCGAGAATGACTTTATCCTCGGGCTTCAAGGCGCCGATCTCCGCCGCCAACTCTCTCAACGTCGCGACGTCCGTCACCGCAAACTGTGCGGGCAACGCGTCGATCCTCGCTTGCAACGCCTGTACCGTTGCGCTCGAGCTTGCGAGCTTGAGTGCGACGATCTTCGCTTTGGCGTCGGTCACCGTCTTGACGCCTGCCGCCCATTCCTCTTCGCTGTACCCGTAATCGGTCGGATCCTGCTTGATCGCGTTGTACGCGGAGAGTGCGTCGTTGACAAGCTTTTCGTCCGAAAGGGTGATCACCGACAGCTTCGAGATCTTTTCCGCATAGCCGAAGAAATCGATCATGCTCTTTTCCATCGCCACGTATTCGCTTCTCTCGCTGTCCGCCGCTTTCCCGAAGTACGCTTCGAACACGATCGAATCGTATCCTTGAACGTCCTCGTTCGCGGGCAAGATCATTTTGATGGGCTCTTTCTTACCGACAAGGTCGATAAACGTGTAATAATACAGCTCCAGCCCGAACAGATCGAAATGCTTATGCAACAGCTCGAAGCCGGGATCCTCTTCCGTGAGCTCGGAATTATAGTTGTAGGAATCCTCCAAGGCGGGAGCGACCACCGATTTGAATTCTACCGTCGCGAGCTTGTCGTAACCGTAGAACGCATAGTTGCCGATCGATTTCAGCGTATCGGGCAGCACGATCTTCGTGACGAATTTGTTTTCGTTCCCTGCGTAAAGGTCTATCCTGTATGTGCCCTCCATAACCTCGAGCGTTTCCACGTTCTTACCTGCGGGAACGGAGTCGAGCTGCCAATTCCCCGATTTCATCTTCGTGTAAAGCACGCCGTCTTTCAGAAGCGCGTAATCGTTCACCGCGCCGTCCGTCGCCTCGCCGCCGTCCTTCTCGAACGAGAAGTTTTCGATCGAAGTACAACCGAGGAACGCAAAGCTGCCGATCTCCTCCAAAGCCTCGGAGAAAGTAAACCCTTTCAGCGACGCGTTGTCCTGGAACGCGCCTTCCCCGATCTTCGCCAGCTTCGGCGCTTCAAACGTTGCGATATCCGCGCTCTGGAACGCGTAATCGCCCACCGAAGTCAGTTCGGGCGCTACGTAATCGCCCTGCAACCAAGTCGACGCGAACGCGCCGAACCCGATCGTTTTCGCTTTCGACAAATCGACGGTCGTCAGAGACGTACAGGACGTGAAAGCGTAATCCGCAAATTCTTCGATATTTTCCGTGTTGACCGTTCCCAAAACCTCACAGCCCGCGAACGAATACAGACCGATACGGTCGATCGTTTCGGGCAGCTTCACCGTCCGCAGGTTCACGCAGTAAGCGAACAGATAATCGCCCGTTTCCGTTACGGAGGAAGGAATTTCGATCGACGTAAGCCCCTCGCAACCGAGGAACGCGCCGTCCTTGATCGTCGTCAACGTATCGGGAAGGAGCACTTCGCTGAACGTGGGGGCGCCGCCGTACGTTTCGTAGCGGGAGAACGCGCCCTCGCCGATGACTTCCACTACGGGCATATCCACTCTGTTGAGCGCCGCGCAATCGGAGAACGCGTAGTTCCCGATCGTTTTCACGTTCGTGAGGATCGCGGATTTCAACGAGGTGCAACCGTAGAACGTTTCCTCTTCCAGCGTTTCGTCGATACGGCTGAGATCGATCTTCGAAAGCTTGCCGTCGTATGCGAAACAGCCCCTGCCGAAATGCACGTTGCCGCCCTCGGCGATATCGACCTTTTCGAGATAGGAACAGCTTTGGAACGCGCCCATTCCGAATTTCGCGCCCGCTCCGATCGTCGCCGTTTCCAGCTTGGATTGGAAGAACGCGCCCTCGCCGACCTCGACGTTTTCGCCGATCGCCGCGTTTTTCACGCCCGTATTGGCGAACGCATATTCGCCGATCGCCGACACGTTTTCGAGATTCTCGAGCGTTTCGAGCTTGCTTGCGTAATTGAATACGTGCGCGCCGAGCTCCGCGCCCTTTTCCGTCGGGAACGTGACCTTCGTCAATTCCTCGCAGTTTGCAAAAGCGTAATCTCCGATCACGATATCTTTATTCGTGAAAGTAAGCGCGGTGACGGAAACGCCGCTGAACGCGCCCTTGCCGATCCTTTCATATTTCGCGTCGAGCACGAGCTCGCCGTACTCCGCGTCCACAGCCGCAAAGATCACCGTCTTGCCCGCTTTATCGGTCAAAAGCCCCCCGTCCGTCGCGTAATGAGGATTGTCCGTATCCACCGTGAACGTCGTCAGCGCGGTGTCCTCGAAGATCGAGCCCTGAATATCCTCGATCTGCGTGTTCGCGCCGAAAACGAGTTCCGAAAGCGCCGAGCACCGATAGAAGCAGTAGTTGCCCAGCGTAACGTTATTGTCGGGCAACACGAATTTTTCCAAGCGGTCCGTACCGTAGAACGCCTGTTCTCCGAACGCTTCCGCTTTCCCGTTTACGTTGAATTGCGTAAGCGACGTACATTCGCTGAACGCGCCCATTCCGACGGAGATCAAATCGTTATGCAGCGTAACCGTTTCGAGCTCTTTGCATTTTGCGAAACAGAACGCGGGGATCCCTTCCCGTTCGTAAATATCGACGCTCTTCAAGCCCGAGTTGACGAACATCGCGTACGAAAGCCTCGTGTGCTCGTTCATCGTGACGGAAGCAAGCGACGTACAATCCTTGAAAACGGTCGCGCCCGCGTTGCGCAACGCCGTCAGATCCGCCTTTTCCAACGCCTTACAGCCCGCAAAAGCGGAGGCGCCCATGGCGTAAACGTTGCCGAAATCGACGTTTTTAAGCGATTCGCAGTTTGCAAAGGCTTCTCTGCCCACCACTTCCACGTTCGAAAGATCGACCGTCTCGAGTTTTTTATCGTTGTAGAAAGAGAACTCTCTTACGTATTTTACCGAATCGGGGATCGTGACCGAACGCAATCCCGTACAGTTGAAGAAAGCGTATTTTTGAATATCCTCCACGCCCTTGGGAATGACGACCGAAGTGACCGTCGTGTTCATGGCGGGGATCTTGTTCGCGTCGTAGTCCTCTTCCGTCAATTCAATCGACTGATCGGTCTCGTACAGACAGAACGCATACGCGCCGATATACAGGATACCCTCGTCGTCGGGAATGACGACTTCTCCGCCCAAACCTTTATACGCCACGAGCATACGGTTTTCGATGATGAATTCGCTCTTGACCTCTACCCTTATGCGTGCTTTTAAGTTGGAGCCCTTCACGTTCAGAACGATCGTCGACGAGCCCTTTTTGCACGCCGTAACGACGCCTTCTTCGTCTACCGTCGCCACCGTGGGATTGGTGGATTCGTAGGATATCTCGTAAGCGTCCGCCGCATACCAAGGGTCGAAATCGTGGAAAAGCCGTATCTTTTCCCCGGGATAGAAGCTGATCTCGGACGTCGCCGAAATAAACCTACGGTCGCCCGTCGCGCCGATCTCGCTGGTCTGCGCCGCTCTCGAATATGCGAACAGCGTTTCGAAATGCGAAAATCGAATAGTATCGATCGTCGCGTCCGCCGTTTCGCCCACTTTTCCCGTACTGCTGCCGACGTCCTCCGTTTTGGGCTTCACGTTGATGATCAGAATGGCTTGTTTCAGATCCATCTGCTCGCGTACGGTGATCGTGGCTTTGCCCGCTTTCAGGCATTTTACGATCCCTTCCTCCACCTGCGCCACTTCCTCGTTGGAGGATTCCCAGCTAAGGTATTTAAGGTAGTCTTTTTCCGCGTCCACGGTAGCGTCCGTTGTGGACAGGTATTCCGTAAGGTCGATCAGTTCGCCCTCGTACATGGACAGAATGATCAGATCGCTGCCCTGCGGCGTGCCGTCCGCCGTGAATTTGAAATCCCCTTTCGTTCCGGGAAGCTGACACAGATAAATATTGGAGTTGAGCGCGTAATCGTCGATCGAAAACGCCAACGCGCTGGTGATCAGTTTATCGTCCGTAATATCTTCCAGATAATCGGTGATTTCGAAACGCACCGTATTGTCGCAGCCCTTCTCGCTGTATACGGGGATCGGATTTTCCGTAAGGAACGTATAGCTGGAAGAAGAATTGAAGATGATCGGCGTAATCGACTGTACGTATTGGTTGTCGTACACCGTCATATTTATGTAGTAACGGTCTTTTTTCAGCGTCTTATCGTAAATTTTTTCGTACGAGACGTCCTTGAGAACGGGTGCCTCGTCGTCCAAATAGAAATCGAACGTAAACGAATTTCTCAGATTCGTCGTCACGCCGCCGTCGCCGTAATCGAGTACGCCCGTCATCTTGAATTCGTACTGACGGTTATTCACCAAACCCAGCTCGTACGATTTAAGTCGGAAGTAATCGAAATAAGGAATGCTCGTCGCGCCGTTCGAATACGCCTTGTTCGCATTGTGGTCCACGTGCTCGTGCACCACTTCGCCCGTCAGCTTATCCGTGATCGTATACGTCATCGTTTTCGCGTTACGAAGCAATCCCGCATAGACCGTCGCGATACCGTCGATCGTGCCCAACGAATTGGAAACGGCTATATGCTCCTCGTCCGCGGGGATCGCGTCGTATTTGTCCAGATCGACGTCGTATAAGTACGTGCCCAAAGGAATGATATAGTTATAATAGTACGAGCCGTACGGCGTCGTCGCGTAATAATCGGCTTTGAGCTTATCCTCTTCGTCGATCGCGGCGTCGTGCGCTTCCGTTTCCACTTCGTAATACGTCTTATCGAACATGGGCGCTTCCGTCCAATCGCCGTAGAACGCGAGGAAGGGTATGTTCAGATCGATCTCCTCCCCTTGCGCCGCCAACTTCACAAAGCCCTCCACGTACATACCGTAGGGGAACTGCGAATCGATGATCTTTTTGTCCGCTTCAGATAACGAATACGTCACTTTAACCTTCGCCGTCTGATTGGGCTGTACGGTGACGGTGTTGCCGTTGAGCGTTCCCGCACCCGTTACTTCGTACGCGCAATCCCCGCCCAAAAGCTGCGATCTTTCCGCAACGTAATCGGAATCGGACGAAGAAACGCTTTCCGTCATACCCACCAACGACAGATCGTAGGAAAGGGTCGACCCCGAAAGGTTCACGACGTTGAATTGCATTTCGTATACGCCCGTCCGTTTCGGGTCGTCCAACAGCTCCAGCTTACTTCTGTCCGAACCGTCCACCGTCAGATACGCTTTCGTCGTAACGGCGTTGAACAGACTCGCAAGCCCCGCGCCCTGTTTTCTCGGGGAATAGGGATTCCCCTGCTCGTTCTTGATAATGGTCGCCGTGGACATCAACAATTGATTCGTCATAACGGAGACCTGTTTCGCGGTCAGCTCGGGGAAATTGTCCTTGATATACTGACGGATCAACACCACGATACCGCAAAGGTTGGGCGTCGCCATGGACGTACCGCTCATTTCGTCGTATCCGCCGCCCGGCACCGCCGAACGGATATTGCCGCCGTGCGCCGTGATCTCGGGCTTCAAACCCAGCGAGGGCGTGGGACCCCACGAGGAGAAATCGGACATGAACGGTCCCGCCTGATATTCGTAGCTCACCGTCAACGTGCCGCTGTTCTGCGCCGCAAGGATCGTACCGTCGTCCTTGGAAATGGAGACGGTGGGGATATGGTCGGATTTACCCATCGACATAATGATGTCGCCTTCGACGTTATTGTAAATGATACAAGCCGCCGCACCCGCGTTTTTCGCGTTTTGCGCTTTTTCCTCGAAGGTGTTGTCGCCGCGACGGATCAACGCGATCTTACCCGTCAGATCGCCCACGGTGGAATAGTTTACTTTCAAGCCCGAACCGGGGATCGTCACGTATTCGTACGTTTTCGTTTCCCCTTCTTTAAGTCCGAGTTCGGCGAAGAAATCGTTCTCGTCGCCCGTAATGGAATTGGATTCCTTGAAGAAAACGACCTGTTGATCGTTGCCGACGAGATATCTGCTCTTCGTTCCGCTGATGGACGCGACGGACAGGGACGCGTCGTACGTGGACGGCGAGCCGACCGTTGCGGAATCGGGATTCGTCACCTTATTGGTATTGCCCTGCGCGCCGCCGAACCCGGAGCTGTAGCTGTTGCTTGCCGCCGTGATCAGGCTGATACCGCTCTCGTTGATCTTGTCGTAAACCTCGTTGATCTTGTTTCCGTCCTCTTCCCTTGCGAAACCGCAGGAAGAACCGAGCGACAGGTTGATCGCGTCCACGCCCAAAAGCACCGCGTCCTCCAAAGCCGCCAAAATATCGTCCGTATCCGCCCCGTCGTTAAGATCGGGGAACACTTTCATCAGTACGAGCTGCGTATTGACCGCAACGCCCGTGATCTCGCCGTCCTTACCGCCGATAATGCCCGCTACGTGCGTACCGTGTTCGGAATCGTACGGGAATACGTCCGCGTCCTTATCCGCGTAATCGTACACGAACGGAATCTTGCGGCTGTAATATACGTCGCTCAATTCCAGATTTTTCGTCGTTTTCGCCGCGTTCGTCTGCGACAGCGCGCCCGCGACCTCCTGTTCGGTGATCATCAACGTCCCTTCGGGCGGCGTAGCGAAAACCGAGTGACTGCAATCAAAGCCCGAGTCGAGCACGGCGACCGCCGTTCCTTTACCCGTATACGAAACGCTTCCGGAATTGAAAATACCGGTGGAATAGATATCCACGAGATTTTCGATCGCGGACGCGTCCGTGGACTGAGGACGGTTAAACGTATCGGAAAGGATCACCGCGTCCACGCCCGCCGTTTTTTCGATCGCTTGCAGATCTCCGTACGTCGTATTCACGGAAAAACCGTTGAGTATCGTGGAATACGAACGTTCCACGCTATCGATAAGCCCCTTGCTTTTCAGCGTTCCGATCAGACTTTCCTGCGCGCTCGCGATCCGTTTCGCCTGTGCGGCGCCCGCCGCGACTTTGGCGTAATCGGACAGCGTTTTCGCCGTTCCCGTGTATTCGTTTATATACGTATCGATCAACGCGTCGTCGGGAAGCGTGACCACGGCGACGATCGGATCGGAATCCTGATAGCCGTCGTTTTCCTTGAGATATTCCGCTTTTATTCGAGAGGTCATCTGCTCCTGCGTCAGCTTCGCGTCGGTTTTCAATATTTCGAGCTGCTGTGAAGTCGACCCGCTCTTTCCCGTATCGGCGTCCGACGAGCCCCCGCTCGCTTGCGTGCCGGGATGTACGCCGCATGCGGCGCATACCACCGCCAAAAAGCAAGACAGTAAACCGGAAAAAATCTTTTTATTCATGGTAATTACTACTCCTTCTCACTTAACGAAGCCAAAAAAACATTAAGACCATCGCCAACCCGAAGCCGACCAATATCACGAGCAGCATCGGCAGATAACAGGACATTGCGGCGCGTATCGCCGCCCACCTTTCCTTTCGGGTCAATCCGACGGGGTTTTCTTCCTTGGTTTTCCCTTTCGGTTTTTTACTGCGGGAAGACCACCAATCGGTCCGTCCTATGCCGTCCATATCGTAAACGGTATGTCCGTCATCGACGTATTCTTGCTTTGCCTTTCTTTTTTTCATCTTCCTTCCTTCTCTCTTCTTCCTCCGTCAGCCTGTCGTATTCCTCGTCGTATTTCGACAGATCGTCCATGACCGTCGGATTATAAAGGTGACAGGAAACGAAATGCCCTTCCTCCGCCTCCACGTATTCGGGTTGCAGATATTTACACACCTTCATGCACTTCGAGCAACGGGTGTGAAATTTACAGCCCCGAGGCGGCGACGCGGGAGAGGGAATGTCTCCCTCGAGAATGATCCGTTGCATTTTTACGTCGGGGTCGGGGATCGGAACGGCGGAGAAAAGCGCCTGCGTATACGGATGCAAAGGATTCGCAAACAACGCCTTCGTGTCGCCGTACTCCATCATGTTGCCCAAATACATGACCAAAATCCGATCGGTGATATATTTTACCACGGACAGATCGTGCGAAATGAACACGTACGTCAAGCCCAAATTGTTCTGCAATTCTTTCAACAAATTGATGATCTGCGCCTGAATGGACACGTCGAGCGCCGAAACGGGCTCGTCGCAAATCACGAGCTTTGGGTTTACCGCCAAGGCGCGCGCGATACAGATCCTTTGTCTTTGTCCGCCCGAAAATTCATGGGGATAACGGTCGTAATGCTGCGGTTGCAGACCGCATTTTTTCATGATATCGCGCACGTAAGAGGTCACGTCCTCCGCGGGCACGATACGGTGTACCCGCACCGCCTCCGCAATAATGTTGCCGATCGTCATACGGGGAGGCAGACTCGAATACGGGTCTTGAAAGATCAGCTGCATTTCCGTGCGCAGCTTCCGCATTTCTTTCTTGCTTATGCCGTTCAGATTTCTGCCCTCGAAAAAGATCTCCCCGCCGTCTGCTTCGTACAGCTTGAGTATCGTCCGTCCGAGGGTCGTTTTACCGCAACCCGACTCGCCCACAACGCCGATCGCGGTGCCCTTTTCGATCTTGAAGCTGATGTCGTCCACCGCCTTGAGATATCTCGTCGGCTTACCGAACAGGTTCTTTTCGATGGGGAAATACTTCTTCAGATTTCTCACTTCGAGAATATATTCCGAGGCGGGCTCCGAAGGGCAGACGCTTTGCGTATCTTCGATTCTGATCTCTTCCAATTCAACCACCTCGCTTCTCGTCGTATAAATAGCAGGATACGGAATGCGTATCGCTTACGCGGATCTCGGGCGGATACGCGCCGTCGCATTTTCCCGTACATCTTTCGCATCTGTTTTTGAAATAACAGCTATCAGGCAAATTGATGGGATTGGGTACCTGACCGGGAATCGAATACAGCTTTTCGTTCGTATCCGAATTGATGAGCGGTTTGCTCTTCTGCAATCCGATCGTATAGGGGTGCAGGGGATTGTGGAAGATATCCTTTGCCGTCCCTTTTTCGATCACTCTGCCCGCGTACATGATCACTACTTCGTCCGCCATTTCCGCGATCACGCCCAGATCGTGCGTGATCAGCATGACCGAACACCCCTGTTTCCGTTGCAGCTCCTTCAACAGCTCGAGGATCTGCGCCTGAATGGTAACGTCAAGCGCCGTCGTCGGTTCGTCGGCGATGATCAGCTTCGGGTCGCCCGCCAGCGCCATGGCGATCATAACGCGTTGACGCATACCCCCCGACAGCTCGTGCGGATAGCTGGCGTACACGTGCTCGGGCATGGAGATGCCCACCTTTTTCAACATTTCGACGCTGAGCTCTTTCGCTTTCTCGGGCGTGGCTTCGGGGTCGTGGATCAACGTCACCTCGTCCAGCTGATACCCGATGGTGAATACGGGATTCAGACTCGTCATCGGCTCTTGAAAGATCATCGTAATGTCCTTACCGCGGATCTTATACATTTCCTTGGTCGGCATATTACGGATATCGTACGCGCGCTTTTTTCCCTCCCCGTCGTATCCGAGCTCTGCGGCGTTAAAGCGGATCTGCCCGCCCGTGACCTGCCCTTGCGGCGCCTGTACGAGCTGCATAACGGACAGCGAGGTCACACTCTTTCCGCAACCCGATTCGCCCACTACGCCGACGATCTTGTTTTTCGGAATATCGAACGACACTCCGTTGACCGCTTTCACCGTGCCGTTGTCCGTGAAAAAGCAGGTTTCCAGCCCGTCGATCTCGAGGATATTGTTCTCGTCGCGCATCACCGAAGTATATTCGCTCTCCTCCGAGTTCCGCCGTTTCAAGCTCTCGTAATACTTCATCTGTTTAATATTGTATTTGATGATTTTCCGACTTTCTTTCAGAGAAATATAAGCGGAATTTTTCTTTGTTTTCATTGTTTTCTCCGTTATTTCCTCGCTTTGGGGTCCATCGCGTCGCGAAGTCCGTCGCCGATAAAGTTAAAGCCGAGCACGGCGATAACGATCATGATACCCGCGGGCAACCACATGTTCAGATGATAGTTGAGCACCTGCGGATCGTTCGCCGCCGCGATCATGGTACCCCACGCCGCCTTCGGCATCTGCACGCCGAGACCGAGATAACTGAGCGTCGATTCGTAAAGGATAACGCTACCCAGCCCCAACGTCATGGATACGATCAGCTGCGGCATGACGTTCGGGATCAGATGCTTGAATATCTTTCTCCACGTCGGCAATCCCATGACTTCGGTCGCCGTGATATATTCCTGTTCCCGCAAGGAAAGGATCTGTCCTCGCACCAGACGGGCGACGCCGCTCCAGCTGAATACGGTGATGATCACCATCAATATGTAAATCCGTTTATCGGGCTCGATATTCCACGAATCGATCACCGCCGAGGCGATCAACAGGATCGGCAACGTGGGAATACAGTTGAAGATATCCACAAGCCGCATGATGAGTTGGTCCACCCAGCCGCCGAAATATCCGGCAAGACCGCCCAACAGCACGCCGATCAGCGTTTCGAGGATAACGACGATAAACCCGATCGTCAACGAGATCCTGCCGCCGTACATCAGTCTCACGAACACGTCCATTCCCTTTTCGTCCGTGCCCAAAAGGTGCTCTCCGCTCGGCGACGCGTATTTGTTGATACTGTCGACGTGCTCCAAAACCTCGATCACGGTGATCTCTTCCCCGTTTTCGTCCACGTAGGTATACGTCGTTTCGATCTGTTCCACGACGGACGTTCTGTCCACCGTTTCCTCGCCCCACGCCCTGTATACGACGGGTCCGAGGAAAGAGAATAAAAACAGAAATACGATCAGCACCAGCCCGACGATCGAAAGCTTCGAACGGAAGAATCTCCGCAGGACAAGCTGTATGGGACTCAATTCCTTATACGTCGCCACCACCTGCTCCGACGCCGCTTCTTTCACTTGCGCCGCTTCGGAAATTTCGGACGTTTCCGCGACTTTTTTCATTTCTTCGTTTTCTTTCATTTTATCACTTCCCCAACTTGACTCTCGGGTCTACGATCGAATACATGATATCGGAGAACAACGTTCCGATAATGGTGAGGACCGCAAGGAACATATTATACCCCATGACGAAAGGGATATCCCCTTCGCGGAGCGCCTGATAGGCAAGCCGTCCGATCCCGTCGATACCGAAAACCTGCTCGGTGATCATCATGCCGCCGAACAGGGAAGGCAATATTCCCGCCAGCAACGTGGCGATGGGGATCATCGTATTTCGGAACGCATGCACGTAAATGACTTTCTTTTCCGAAAGTCCCTTCGCCCTTGCCGTACGGATATAATCGGCGTTTAATACCTCTAACGTATTCGTTCTCGTATAGCGCATCAAACCGCCGATCGACAGGATAACGCTGACGAAAATAGGCAATATCAGGTGGAGGACGATATCCCCGAATTTCTGCATTTGCCCCGCAAACGTATTCGCGTAATCGCGGCTGGCGTAGATCAGACCGTTCGCGGGCAGCCAGCCCAATTCCACGGAAAACACCTTGATGACGATCGCCGCGAAGAAATAGGTGGGGAGAGAAATACCGATCATGGTAAATATCGTTACGACATAATCCTGCGCCGAATATTGGTGCGTGGCGCCCGATATCCCGAGCGGAATCGCGATGAGAAACTGAAGAACGGTCGCGACCACGGCAATGGCAAAGGATATCCACATATTCTCCCCGATCACCTGCGTAACGGGCTTTTCGTATTTGAAGGAAACGCCGAGATCGCCCCGACAAAGATTTCCCAGCCAATTGAAATATCCGCCGATGATGCCGCGGAAAGAATTGTCCCCGATCCCGTACAGATTCTTGAACTCGTCTATCTGCGCCTGCGTGATGCTTCCCATCTGCAACTGTTCTCTGTATTTGAGATCTATGTAGTTATTCGGCATCATTCGTACCAACGCGTAAATGATCAAGGATACCCCGACCAAAATAAATATGGAGATAAATAATCTTTTCAATATATATTTAAACATATATTCCCCGTCGTTGCGCTACGTACACGGGAGAGCTCGGGTATTCCGCGCCCGCCTCCGTATAAGCACTTCTTGCCGAGAGGTATTTTTTCCCTCTCGGCAATGAACTTTTTCTTATTTTGCCTGATTCAGCGAAACCGTCCAAAGATTCGTCGTAAGACCTTGGAAGGAGGAAAGCTCGCTATCGGGCGTAAGCGTCGACACGTCGATCTTATTCGTGTTGTACGCAAACAGGTCGTCTCTTTGATAGGTGGGCAATTCGATCGCAAGCTGCATTACGATATCCAACGCCTGCGAATAGATATACGATCTTCTGTTCTGATCGTTCGTTCTGCGCGCCGCGTCGATCAGGTCGGACAGACTGTCGATCAACGCCACTTCCGTATCGTACTTGCCGCCGACGTTGAGCAAGATCTGCTTGTAACCCCAATTGAGTACGGACGTCGCGTTCGATTCCTTATGGTAGACCTGATACATATCGGGGTCGATCGTCGAGCCCCATGCCGCCGCCCATACGGTGAGGTCGCCCGTGGAAAGCTTCTTCAACGCGTTGGAATCGGTAGTGACGTAAGTTTGGAAGCCTACCTTATTCAACAGCTCGCTCGCATGATACATCGCGTCCCATGCGGGGTGATCGGTCTCTTCCCCGGCGATCGTGAAGGTGTATTTCAACACGTTCGCGCCCTTCTGATAAACGCCGTTACCGTTCAAGGTATAGCCCGCGCCTTCCACCAAACTTACGAGGAAGTTTTTCTGTTCCGCTTCGGTGAGCTTTTCGCCCGCTTTCTTGCCCAGCTTCGTTACGTACTCCGCATAAGCGGGATTGACGACGCTCAGATCTTCGGGGATCGCACCGCCCACGTAAGGATAGTACGGCGTGCAACCCTTCGGATACGCCCAGCTCGACAACGACATCGAACGGTAGATCGCTTTCGCCGTCGTCTTATAATAGTCGACGCATTCCTGCGTATTGATGGAGTGCATGATCGCCTGTCTTACCGCCAGATCGGGCACTTTGCCCGCGTTGATACCGATATATCCGTAACCCGCCGTCTGAATGGACTTGTTGCCGATACCGTTCGATTTTTTACCGTCGAGCTCGGAAATGGTTTCGGGCTTCGCATTGGGCTCTGCGAAATCGATCTCGCCGTTATACAGCGAGTTGAGCATCTGCGCCGACGCCACTACCTGATAACGTACTTTCTTGATCTTGGGCGCGCCCAAAACGAAGTACGGGTTGCGTTCGAAATAGATAACGCCGAGGCTGTAGAAATCGCCCGCTTTGATATTTTGGATACCGCCCGAGGATTTGCTCGCCGCGTAGGGTCCCGCGCCGACGGGCACGCCGATCTTATCGGGGTCTTTCACGACCGTGCTCATGAACGTCTGCGAGCAGTATTCCACGCCGAAATTGGAAACGTAGTCGAATTTTTCGATGTGCTCCGCGTCCGAATAATAATACATGGGCGCAACGCCGAACGAGAAGTTCCAAATCGCTTTCGGGTCGACGTTGTTGATCTGAATACTCAACACCTCGTTGCCGCTCTTCAATACGCCGTCCTCGTCGTATACGGGCACGCCGTACTCCACGCCGTTGACCTCGACGGGCTGTTCGCGGTTTGCGAACCGAATACCCGAAATACTGTTAAACTTTCTCTTGCTCGGATCGCTGAAGTAATTTTCCATCGCTTCGTTGACAAGATACGTGTTCAACGTAACGGAGGTGTTCCAATACATCAGGACCTCTTCGATCGAGTTCGGGATCTTGTCGGCGAGGATCGTCTCGATCGCCTTTTCTTTCGTCCACGTCTTTAATTCGGCGGGGTCGTTGACGAGCGAGGAGGTCAGCTTCCCGTCCTTTTTGTTCCAAGAAATGTACCCCTCGTTATACAGGAACATTTCCACGTCCGTCGTAAACAGATTTTTATGTACCTTTCCTTCGTCATCGGTAAACGACGTATCCGCATAGGAATCGAGGGAATTCGAATAATCCGTCTCCAACTCTTCGCGGAAAAGCTCCAAAGCCTTTTCGTAATCCTTCACAACGTTGGCGTACGTATCCGAATACTCGGTATATTCTGCAAGATATTCCTCGAATTTGTCGCTGAGATCCTCGTTTTCGTGATCTTGAAGAATTTCCGCGCAAGCGTCGATCAACGCGTCGATACGGGATTCCGCGACGACTTCGAACTGTACCTTGAAGTTATCCTGCTCGTTCTCGTTCGTTTCCTGCGTGCGGTATTCGTCCAATCCCACGATATCCGTCGAATAGATCGTGCTCGAGCCCGTGTACGCGGGGTCGAGATATACGTACAGATTAAACAGAACGTCCTTGATCGTAAGCAACGAGCCGTTGGAGAATTTGACGTCGTTTTTCAGTACGAAATAATACGTGGTCGTCTGATCGACGTCCTCCGTCCCCTTCGTGACGATCTCCAGATCCTTCGTTACCACCGCCTCGTCGTCGCCGTAGACGGGGTTGCCGTCCTTATCGTTGGTCAACATACCGATCTGCGTCAAGCCCACCACGTTGCTGTCCGCCGCCGTCGTGGAGAAGAAGGGATTAAATACCTTATCCACCTCTTGCGACGAAAACACCAAAGGGTCGCTTTCGTTGTCGAAGTAAACGGCGTTATCGTTGCCGTCGTCCTTACACGCGCCCAACGAAGCAGCGGAAAATACCGTTGCCGTCGCAAGTGCGAGCGACAGAGATCTTTTCAAAAATCTTTTCGTTTTTTTCGGATTCATATTCGTTTCTCCTCGTTATTCTTGTTTTTCCGTTATTTCTCCGACGATATCGATGTCGGCGGTAAAGTTTTCCACCGTCGTGCCGTCGTCCTTTCTGTAATACGCCCCGTCCGTAACGAACTTCAGGTTTTCTTCCGCGTCGAAGCCGTCGGGCAATTTGGAATAGCCGAACGTTCCTTCGAACGTTACGTTGCTTATCCGCGTATTCTTTACGTCCACGCCCAAAGGCGCCACGTATATCCTGTGCGTGATCGACAAGCCCGTCGCCACGTCCACCGTTACGTTTTCAAAACGCACGTTTTCGATCACCGCGCCGTTCGCGTTTCCGAACAGCCCGATACAAAGGCTCTTCTTGTTCTCGTCGTCAAAATCGGTCGTCAACGCGTTTTTGGTCGCGTCGTATTGCAATTTGAAATTGGAAATCTTGTGTCCGTTCCCCAAAAGCGTACCCCGATAATCCCCGAAGCCGAAATCCGCTCCGTCGAAATCGATGTCGGCGATAAGGTAGATGTTCTTCGTTTTGTTCGCTTTGAGTTGCGCCGCCGTCTCCACTATGGCGTACGTGCCCTCTATGTATTCCACGAACACGTTGACGGCAAGGCTCTCTTCTCCGCCGGGGTGGGTAAACGTTTTATCCCAAACCTCTCCTTGCTCCGTCCTGTAGCCCAACGCCGTGTAGCCGTAACGCTTCGTCGCGTAACTAAGATAATCTTCGAACGCTTCTCCCTCGTTCACCTCGTAGCTGCCCAGTACCTGCGCCTCGCCCTTGTCGTCGCGGTAGCAAACGTTGTACGAATATCGGATCTCCTTTTCCCACTTCGCGTAAAGCGTGACCCCGTCCGAGGTGACTTTGTCCGTGGAGAAATCCCATTTGTCCGAATAAACAAAATTTTCGCCCTCTTGCGTTTTCGTTTGATACCAGCCCTCGATCCGATACCCCGCGCGGGTGATCTCTATCTTGGAAAGCGCGGTCGGCTCCAAGATCAGATTCTGCGTATTCTCTTCGAAATCATAATAGCAAACGATCGGGAGCACGCAGTTCCGATAGGTTCCGCCCTCCAATTCGAAAACGATCTTCGTCTTTCCTTCCTTTCCCGTCGCCGAAGTACACGCGCCGCATAACGCAGCCGCGAATATCGCCAACGCGCCTACGAGCCATCTCTTCAATTTCCTGCGAACCTCTTTCATCTTTCCTTCACGATCCGATAAATATTTTTTGTTAGCTTAACAATAGTTAAGCTAACAGGGACGTCCCTGTTATTTTTTTCGAGCCGTTTTCTTCGACGTCCGACCCGATTTTTGGTTTCCGCAACGTCGGGCTTTTGTCCGATACAAGACTACGGTATCGGACAAAAGCCCGAAACCATAATTCGACGATCCCGCGCGCCCGATCGACTCGAAGCCATGGTATAAACCTACCAAACAACGATGTTATTTCTTCTTTATTATAGCACACCGATTATGGTTTTGCAACTGATTTAAAGAATTTTTACCGCATTTTTCGGCATTTTTTTGCGCAGATACGACCGCACTTCCCCCCGTGCGCACGTTTCGCGTTTCCGAAAGAAAAGCGCCTTTTCCCCGTCGTGGCGTTTTCGCGTTTTTTGTACCCTTCGGGAAAAATTTTCGAAATATTTACCTTCATCTTCTTGACTTTACAACAAGTATATAGTATAATCTGCCTGTTGATAAATCAACAAGTTTTACTTTTGCTTGTCTTTGCGTGTTTTCGCGCGACGATAATATAAAAGCAAGAGAGACGGAGGTTTTATGAACAAGATCAAAAAGATCGTAAACGTTGTGCTTGGGGTTATTCTGTGTCTGTTTTTCGTTTTGTCGATCGTCGACACGAACGAAACGCGCAAACAGACCGTATTCGACCAAGCGCGGATAACGGCGCACGTCGAAAAGCTGTCCGAGAACGGACCGCGGTCGATCATGCACACGGAAGCCAACGAGAAAGCGCTGGAATATCTTATCTCGACGGTGGAAAGCTACGGGGTGACGAACGGGGACACGACGGAGAAGCCCGCCTATCTCGTGCAGGATTTCGTGGCGGTCGACAGCGATCATCAGAATTGGTATTTAAAGAATCTGATCGTGCATATTCCCGCAAACGGCGCGAAAAAAAGCAACGAAGCGGTGATGTTTATGGGGCATTTCGATTCCGTTCCCATGGGACAGGGCTCCTCCGACGACGGCGTGGCGTGCGCGGTGATGCTGGAAGCGATCCGTTATTATTTGGATAAAATGGAAAACGGGTATACCCTTTCCAACGACCTGCTGTTTTGTTTCGTGAACGGCGAGGAGTTCGGCATGTACGGTTCGGAGGCGATGGCGGCGGAATTTACGGGTTTTAACGACGCGATCGGACGCACGAAATTCGTGACGAATCTCGAATCGCGCGGAACGAGCGGCACGCTTATCATGTTCGAGACGGGCAAGAACAATTATAATACCGTCAAGCTGTTTGCCGAGGTAAACGAGAATTTATTCACTTGCTCGGTCGCGACGATGGTTTACGATATGATGCCGAACAATACCGATTTCACGACCTTCAAGGACGCGTATCAGGGACTGAACGTGGCGAATATCAACGGCGGCGAGGATTACCACACGCAAAACGATGATCCCGAAAGCGTGGGCATGAGCTATCTTTCCCAACAGGCGCAGCTTGTGGACGGGTTGATCTCGCGGCTTGCCGATTACGAGCTTTCTTCCCTTTACGATGCGGAGGAATCGGCGATCTTCTTTTCCTATCTGAACGTTTCCACGGTCGTTTATAACCATACGACGGTGATCGTGCTTGCCGTGCTGGCGATCGTCCTGATCGCGGCGAACGTTCTGCTTGCGATCTTTTACCGCAAAGAAAACAATTGGAAAAAGACGGCGAAAGCGATCGCGGGGATCGTCGCGGGATTGCTTGTCGCCGCCGTCGCGGCGTTCGTCTGCTACTACTTCTTCCAGCTGATCGCGGCACTGTTCGGCGTGATCGATATTCACACGATCGGTACGATCACGTATTCGAATACGGCGATCGTGGTAGGGCTTGCGATCCTTTCGCTCGGCGTTACCGCGTTGACGACGCATTTTGCGTGTAAATGGCTCAAGATCGAACGCAGAGATATGGCGCGGGCGTTCGCATACGTCCACGCGTTTTTGGGAATCGTCCTCTCCTTCGCGTTGCCCGACGCAAGCTACCTCTTTACGTTCAGCGGTATCTTGTTGACTGTCAACGAACTGCTGATCACGTGCCTTAAAAAATTCGATTTTGCGGAGTTCCACGGCGAATTGCTCGCCACGGCGCTGTATTTGCCCGTCGTGACTCCCGTGATCGTTTTGGCGACCTCCGCTTTGGGCTTGACGATGGCGTACGTTTACGGTCTCGTATTCGCGCTCACTCTGTTCGGCGCGGGGATCCGTATCACGCCCGTATGCAAATACGCGTCCGTACGCACGGTCGTCCGCGCGTGCCGTAAAGACAAAAAGGAGCTTGCCGTTTCCCCTGCGGAAGGCTCGCTCCATATCGTAGCCGTCGCCATGGCGATATTCCTCGTCGTCAGCCTGATCGTTCCGAACGCGAGCGTGAATTTACAGGGAAAACAAGGAAATTCGAAGCTGCCGTTCGACGACGCGCTCGTGTACGTCGTGGACGAAAACGGCGATACCGAATACCGTATTTACGATCTGAACGCCTATCGCGCTCTGAAAAAATACGCGCCCGAAATGGACTATACGAACGATCACTACGCGGGCGAAGGCGAGGAACTCGCGGTGGGACTTTCCGTGCTTTCGACGGCGGAAGGGAACGCGCTGACGATAGAAAAAACGACGGACGGAGCGATCGTATACCTCGAATTCACGAACGAAAGCGCACGGTCGTTTACGATCGACGACGGCGTTACCTCGCAGACGTACGAGCTGGGGAGCGCAGGTAGTCTGTATTCGATCGCGATCCACTACGATTGCACCGTGACGGTAAACGGCGGGAGCGCCGCCGTATCTTATAAAGAGGTCGTAAGAGACCACGCGCCTCTTATCCCCGAAGCTTACGCGAACGACGAAGAAAAACTGCACTTTAATTTGTGGCTTTTAAACCGCTACGTCTTGACGGAGTGACGGTTCGAGTTATAATACGGAGATACGAACCACGCCGCTATGGCGTGGTTTTACCATACAAAAAAACGCCCCGCTCGGAGACGTTTTTGATTTTGTAATCAAAGAACTTTCCTATACTTATGTATGATTACGCCAAGTCGTTGGATGACTAAAACTTCGCAAGGTATTCCCGACGAATGGGTAGAAGCTTTATTAAAATCAAATCATTTTAGAGTTATTCACGATTTTGAAGATTCGTCAGATTGTTTCCCTGGCGTTAGCATTATGGGTGGTGTAAATTATTTCTTATATGAAAATGACTATGAGGGAAAATGTCAATACTTTTTCCACCCGTCGGGGAATCAAACAGTACAAGAACGCTACGATTATTTGGATTCTACAAATGCAGGTATTGTTATTAGAGATCCAAAATCTTATCAAATTTTAGAAAAAATTAAACTTATCGACGGTGAATACTACAACAACCCCTATACTAATTTTTCAGGATATCGTGGTATTCGGTTCGTTCCAAGACCTTTTAGGCACGAATGAAAACGGCGGTATCAAGGCGAAAAACGAGTTTATCCACACTACGCAATGGGATTTGGTTATCTTTGACGAATACCATTTCGGCGCGTGGCGTGAGAATGCGAAAAAGCTGTTTGAAAATCCCGACGAAGAAGAAAACGCGGATTTCGATATGGAACAGTACAAACGCACCGAGGCGGACAACGCGTACAACGAAACGTTTTTGCCTATTTCCACGGGATATTATCTTTTCCTTTCGGGTACGCCTTTCCGCGCTATCAACAGCGGTGAGTTTATCGAAGACCAAATCTACAACTGGACGTATTCGGACGAGCAAAACGCAAAGGAATCGTGGATAGGTTTGGGAAATCCCTACTTGGCATTGCCCCGAATGGTGATGCTGACCTACCGTATTCCCGAAAGCATCCGTCAAATTGCGGTTCAAGGCGAATATGACGAATTTGACCTTAACGTGTTTTTCTCGGCAAAAGGCAAGGGCGCGGATGCGAAATTCGTTTATGAAAACGAAGTGCAAAAGTGGTTGGATTTGATTCGCGGTTCGTATCTGCCATCGAGCGTTGACGATTTGAAACTTGGGCAAGACAAGCGTCCGCCTATGCGTATCGAAGGTTTCCGCTCTCTTAACCAAGATATTACGGCAATTATCAACAAGTCGGAAGCCGTGAAGAAGGCGAAGAAAGAGAAAGAGCAAAAACTCACCGATAAAGAAAAGAAAGAACTTTCGCAAGAAGAAAAAGAATACAAGTCTATGCGTAAGCAGATACAGGAAAAACTCATCAAGTTCGCTACGCGCGTGCCTGTGTTTATGTATTTGACGGATTATCGCGAACGGTCTTTGAAGGACGTTATCACGCAGTTAGAGCCCGGGCTTTTCAAGAAAGTTACGGGCTTGGACGTTAACGATTTCAACCTTTTGTGTTCTATCGGCGTGTTTAACGCAAGTTTGATGAACGACGCTATTTTTAAGTTTAAGCGTTATGAAGATTCGTCGCTGTCTTATACGGGTATTGAGAAGAATATTTCTGACGAGATCGGCGGTTGGGATACCGTTATCCGCAGGGAAGAATATCAAAAGCTGTTCTTCAATCAACAAGCGACAATGGATTTTGTGGCGGAGGCAATGCCCGAAATCGTGGAAGAAATCGCCCCTGCCGTTGTCGAGTCGAAAGTTGCTGTTACGCAGGATGGACAAACGGTTACGCCTGCCGATTACGATCGTTTTAGCGGTAGAGTCGGAATTGTGGTGACAAGTCGCCCTGAGCAACCCCAAGAGCAAGAAGAAAAACCCGAACTTGACTTGTCGGGAGCAGTTGCAGACGCGGTCGTTATTCATAAGAAGTTTGGTGAAGGTAAGATTGGTCGGCAGAGTATATACGCACTTCCCCGATAAGTTCATGAAATCGGAAATGGATAAAGTTATATTTGAATTTTAGATAAAAAATCCAAGCTCATTCAAAAGATGAGCTTGGATTTAGAAGTTCCATTAGCCGCTATTTAAACATTTCGTTACTAAACGCAAAACTAACATAAAGCGTAAAGCTGCAGATCGTGAAGCACTTTCATGTCACGTGGCCTATTTGTAATTAACGTCGGGTTCAGGCGTTACGGCGTCAAACTTCTAAAACGCGCCTACCTGTGTCAAACTTTAAGGCTACACCCGCCAATCAATAGACGTAAAGAAAATCATGATTTTTCACCCTGCTTAATTAGTATCGCAGTCGTCCTCTTTGTAATAAAGCTGATTGGGCATTATCAATAATGCACTATAAGTATATAACAAAAATAAAAACCTGTCAATCATTTTTAACCTATAAAACGCCGTTTGACGAGAAAATCACTCGCCAAACGGTTTCTCTTTTTATAAGCCTTTATCAATGCCCTACGCCAAATGCGCGCCGAAAAGAAAGGATTTATGCTTTTCTGTAAGTCGACAGGTTTTTCAGGAATAATCGACAGGTCTTTCTATCTATTTAACTCGCCAAAAAACACGCCAATCTGGGCGAAAAACGTGAAAATCACGGCTTTTTCATAGAATATTTATGCAAAAATACAAAGAAAAAGGGCATTTATGCAACTTTTCTTGCATAAATGCCTTACGCTGGTGCGGTCGACAGGAATTGAAGGAGCAAACACCAAGCCCGACAGCCTTTATTTATAAGGCTGTCGGGCTTTTTCTCCCCAAACACTCCCCAAAACTCCTCGCTGTTACTGATTGATTTAAAATTTAATCCTCTTTCTTGTTTTTTGAAAAAACATCATTGGAAAAAAATTCCATTTTTTTCCAATCCACCGAAGTAATTTGTTTTTTCAAAAAAATACAATCAAAGGTAATCATCACCAAGGAGGATTTTTATGAAAATCAACAAACTCGTATCTTTAAGAATGAAAGAGCTGTTAAAGGCTCGAAATTGGACACAGTACCAGCTTGCACAGCGCAGCGCCCTACCCCTCTCCACCCTTTCGCATATTATGCGATGCAAGAGTCATACCGTAACACTGGAAAGCATCCTAAATATTTGCCGTGGCTTCGATATCCGTTTAGTGGATTTCTTCAACGACGCGCAATTTGAAATTGAAAACATTTCCGACGATGATTGAGGTGTATGATGAATAATGCAAATGAAATTTTGACAAACGCCATCTCGTTGCTTACTTTTTACTTATCCGAGCTGTCAGACGTGCAAGATTCCCCCGAACAGCAATTCGCTTACGGCGAAAAAACCGCTTATACGGAATGCCTTGAAATTCTTTTAAAATGGAACGAGACAGATAAAAAGGGCTTGGCTTTTAACGTGGAACAACGCTATCCCCTTTAATTTAATACTCCGACCGTCCCAATAAATAATCCGTAGTAACGTTAAAAAAATCTGCGATTTTTACTATGTTCGGGGCGGTCGGTTCGCTTCTGTCCGTTTCCCAATAACATACCACGGAATAGCTCACGCCCAAGTTTTTCGCAAGCTTGGCTTGACTGATTTTCTTCTCTTTTCGTAATTCTACTAATCTTTCCCCAAATACTTTCATACCTATATTATACTCAATATATTGAATAAAATACTTGACACTCAATAAATTGAGTGGTATAATGTTTTAAAAATCTATACAAAGGAGTGCTTATATGGCAGACCAACAAACCAATAAGAAACAACAAATGACCGCAAAGGAGAAACGCCTTTTTGGAATACTCGCCGTTATTATTGTTTTTTTAAGCGGAATTTTATTTCTCGTTTTCGAGTATGCTTCACGGGAAACGGAAATCACTTTGCCGAACGGTTCGGTCGTATCCGTTACCCCTGACGAAAAAAAGGCGTTAGAAAAAGCGTGTTCGTATATCGACAACTATTTAGAAGATTATAACGGATATTCGCATCAAGAGCTTATGGAAAAGCTCCAACGCAACGGATTTTCTGCCGAGACGGCGAGATTCGCGGCAGATAACTGCGGAGCAAATTGGAACGAACAAGCCGCCTATCAAGCCGGCGTTTACTTAGTGATATATCCTAATAGCACCAAAGACCGAATTATCGACTTATTATTATACGAAGGTTTTACTTATGCCCAGGCTCTTGCAGGAGCGCAAGCAAACGGCTTCTATTAAACGGCAAAGGCGGGTCAATACTGACCCGCCTTTATTTTGTCTTTTTCCTTTTTACGGTTTCTCTACGCCGATTTTTTCCAGCTCGGAAATTGCCCAACGAAGAAACTCCGCCTTTCCCATTCCGCGCGCTTTGAGCACTTCCTCCACGTACGCGAACTCATCTCTATTCAGATTTACAAGAAATCGCTCGTATTTTTTTTCTTTTTGAATTTTGGCTGCGTATTTCTTATCCGCCGCCTTTTGTGCCGCACTCCTCATGTTCTCCTCCTTAAAGGGTTGGATTTTCTAATACAAACAGCCTTAATGCCTCAAAATCGGCACAATCCGATTTTGAAATACGGTAATCCAGAGAAACTTTTCCCATTTTAACCGAAAGCACCCATGCACTTTTATTGTCTTCTACTTCATAAATTTTACCGTTTTTTTCGATTTTCATAAAATCCTCCTTGACAAATGATTTTTCTTTGTGATAAAATAGGACTTACGAGGGGCGGTTACCCGCCCGCTCTGCCTACGACGATTATGTATCGTCTTGGCTGTTCGCCTTGTTTGGCTTGCTCTTTTTAAGCACTATTGAAATTCTTACGCTTTGGACCGCATTTTGATTTTCAATCGCTTTTGCAAGTTCTTGCAAGGCTTTTGTTATTTCTTCCATTTCGTTACCCTCCTTTTATTGACTTAGGTCTCCCTCAACCTTGTATATATATTATATCATATGCACTATGATAAGTCAAGCAAATAAACGCACTTTTTCAAAAAAATTTAATTTTCCTTAAAAAATTTTGGGAGCGACTTTCGTCGCTCCCGTTTTCATTTCTTCAACGCGTTTACCGCATTGTGAAATTCCTCGTCCGCCGTGGCGGGCGGCTTGTCCGCGTCGGTTTTTGCAATCGACTGCAAATCTTCTTTCGTGACGTCTTTCCCGTCCGCCGCCGCTTTCAGCGTTTCCGCAAGCTCTTTTAGCCTTACACGCTCAGCGACGATCTTCATCAGCTTCACGGCGAGCTTTCGCGTAGGCTGAAAAATCAGCCAGTACAAAAACATCGTCGCGATCGCAAACGAAACGGTACACAGAATGATAAATTCCGCATCCTTGATGCCCATCCAACGCGTAAGCCAAATAAACACACCGCCGCCTGAAAGCACGATCGCCAAGGGCGTAAATATGTATTCCTTTACCGCCGAAGGGATCTCTTTCCCGCGCTTTTTTACAATAGCCGACGTTACAAGCTTGATCAACGACGTTATGAGTACGGCACAAAACGCGATCACTGCGCTTACGCCGTACAGCTTTACTTGAAAAATCATAAAATTGAGGACCTCCTGCATTATATCTCCTTGTGTCAGTTCTCCGCCGTCGCGGAAAACAATGCTTGCGTTTCTTTCAAATAGCGTTCTGCTTCCGCGAACTTCGTTTCGACTTCTTCGTCAAGTTGCTTGCGAAGCTCTTTTTCGCGTTCGGAAATAGCCAAGTCGCGCTTTTGGCGTAAAATTTCAACGCCTTGCGTGTATTCGCTTTCCGTTTCGCGCCGATAGGTCGCGAGTTCGCCGTTTTTGATTTCTTCCCACTTTTTCGCACGATAGTCATTTTTTTGCGCGTCAAGCGAAGCAACCAAATTCTGCAAATTCTGTTCAAACTGCGTAGTCATACCGTATACCTCCTTTTCGTTATTTTACCGCCCTTTTCCGAGCCGATAATGATCATTTGCGTTATTGCAAAAGTTTCCTGAATATCTCAACGGCGTTCAGCACATTATTCGGTATAAACACCGTTAAGAAAAACGTTAAAACGACTGCACAAAACGCCACAAACACGATGCCGAGCAGCGTTCTGATAATTGCGCCAAATATTTTCATAACCCACCTCTTTTTGTATTATTCCACCATCAAGTAATCATCTTCCCAGCCGTACAAAATGCCGTTTACCGTGGTCGTTTCGATTTTTCCCGTTTCAGGGTCTTCGTGCTCGACAAGCTGTTGTCCTTTCGCTATCTCGTAAGCCGTTACCGCAATATCGCTCTTTCTGTCCCAAACGAAATGAATTTTCTTTATTTCAATCGGTTGCAATTTTTCTTGGCCTTCCCGTTTTGCGTAAATACCGAATGTAACGCTTACACTGTTTTTCTCGTTATCGATTTTGTCGATAATCGCATACGCTTCGGGGAGCGTAATCCCCAGCTTCTTTACTTCATAGTTCGTGGTTTTAAGTCCCATAGTTTTTCTCCTTTATTGATTTTCGTGGCTTCTTTTTAATTAAATTCTATCTCGTAAAAATTCTTATATATAGGACTACAAATAATATCGTATTTCGTGCCGTCTGCATTCAAAACAAAATCGAACCCTTCAACTTCAAACGATTTTAAATCACTCCCAAAATCCGTCATTGTCGTAGTTATCAATTTTGTTATCGGATTGATACAATATATCTCTGTGTCGCTTGCGCTATCCGTTGACGACATTACAACGATTTTCCCGTTAAAAAATTTGACGTCTTGAACGCAGTTTATTGAGTTTATATTTGTTTTTTCTATAAGCAAAGGCGTATATGTACCATCCTCGTTTTGCGTTAAATTCGCCATATTCCAAACGCTAAAAATCATCGGATTATCGCTGGAAGCATAAAAACTGTTTTGTGTATAAGCCAACATATACAAGCGTTTATTGATTACATCGAAAGCGTGCGCCGTATAATACCCGATCTCGGCATTTGTGCCAAAATACAATGTTTTTATAAGCGTTGCTTCTGTTCTCGTTACCCTGTTGATATAAATTTTAGGCTCGTAACAATCGTTTATATACAAGAGCGGAAATTCGTCTGTGCTTTCGTAATATTCGTTTGAAAAACAAGCACTACTTGCATGCCCCCCAGTTATAGCATAATTTGTTAAAAAGTTGTATGTATTGAGGTCATAAAGATAAACATTCCCATCAGTGCTTGACAAATTAAATGCTATACCGTTATGGATTGCCATTCCTTGATTTATCCAACTGTGAGCACCAAACCCTAAATCAGAAGTGCGGTATTGCTGTTTAATAACATCTATTCTTTCGCCACTTACCGCATACGGGTAATTTGTATCTGTTTCGCTGTTTTTTATCTCCGCAAGTTCTTTATAAACATTGCCGAATACTATTGTCGCAACATCTTCGCCACCCTCAAAATCGCTATTATCTTCTTTTCTAAACGCGATCGTATAATAATTTTCTTTATCGTCGATTAAGTATTCTTTAACCCAATCTGTGGTAAGGTTGTTATACCCTTCCAATAAGTTTGTGCCGTTATTCCTGTAAACCCACATTAAGTAGCCGTCGTTTGTGCGTATGCGTGTTACGTGTTGCTGATTGGGAATTTGACAATACGACCTATTATTTTGCGGGTTAACAAAATGAAACGATTGTAAAGTGTCGTTTCTATTTTCCAAATAGCAATTTTGTTTATAATAAACCGTATAAATATCGGTAAATGGTATAATATCTTGTACACGAGCGTTATATTCCAAGAGCTTGTTTTTATTTACAGCTTGCAACCCGTCCTCTACCACACCTGCATTATGGAAAGATTCGTCGGGTATCATAATTGAGCCGTTCAACCCACGAAAGGGTATTCTATTTACACTTGCCGTATTAGCGAAATCTATGCGATATGTAGTCTGAGCCCCGTTATAATCTGTACCATATACTCCTCTCGTTAATGTTACTTTATCAAGCTTCCAGTCAAGCTCTTTACTCGTTACATAACAGCACAACAGCGTTGCGTAATTACTCCAACCCTCTGCGTTTTTATAGGCTCCAAGGCTTTCAAGTGGTACGATGATTTTTGTAAGGTTTGTCCCTTCGCCAAATACACCCTCGCCGAGTGTAGGTGGCGTGGTTGCCTTTATCGTTACGGTTTTTAAGTTACTACAAACAGAGAAAGCAACATACCCAATACTCGTCACGCTTTCGGGAATTTCTATGCTCGTTAAACCCGTTTCACGAAAACAATAATCAGGTATGCTCGTAATACCATACGGAATATTTATGCTCGTTAGATTGTAACAATGGGCAAACGCACATGCCCTAATACTCGTTACACTGTCGGGTATCGTTACACTTACTAAATTATCACAACGCCCAATACCCCAAGTACTAATTTCCGTAACGCTATTCCCTATCGTTAATTTTGTGAGCGGTTTACAGTTTAAAAAACCATTCAGCCCGTCATTTCCTACTATATTAACCCCAATCGCCGTAACGCTGTAAATTTTTGCAATGTACTCGCCTATCGTCGTATAAGTATGCGTAAGGTTGCTGTCAACCGTGCCGTCCCCCCAATCAATAGAGGTCATTCCTACAAGGTTTTTCAAGGTAATCACGGTGTTTGCTTCCGCGATATTAAAGGTTGCTGTGATAGAAAGTTCCCCGCGAGGATTTTCGCCTTTGCTTATCAGCTCCCACGAATCGCCAAGCAAGGTTTCGGGAGGGTCTGTGTCCGCCGAATCGGCTATGCAAAGATAAATATTCCCGTCCCGATAAACGATATCTCCGTCTTTGTACGTAACCGTGCTATCCCATTCCGAGATAGAGCTTCCCCCAAGGCTTTCTGCTTCGCCTATGATTTGCAAGGTTTGCTTCAAATTCGTAATCGAGCCGTCCGTCGCGTGCGTAAATCGCCCCAACTCCACTTGATAAGTACCGTGATTCGATACGTATAACTCCTCTTGCGTAAGCGTTGCAGGCAACTGCAAAAACAAAGAAAACCCCACTCCGCCGCTACTCCCAAGCACAACCTGTGCAACGATCTGATATTCCGTAGCTTCAATAGGAGCAGAAGTAATGCCCAACGTTTCCATTTCCGTGATCTTTACACGTATTCCGTGAATGAGCAACAGCCCCGGCGAAACGCCGATCTGTGAGCCCGTTGCCGTTAAGACACATTCCGATAATACGCCGTTGACGATCCCGCTTTTATCTCTTGCAATAAAATTATTCAACGCCGCGCCGTCCACGTTTTCATTATCCACGCCGTTCTCTTCAAGAATTTTATATGCCATAAAAATACCTCTTAAACATCAAATTTCATATCCACACATAGACATCCAAATTTTGCCTAAATAGGTTTCTTCCGGTATTGAGGAATATTCGGTATCACTAATACTTCCGTTAAAAGAAACAATGCCGTCTGTCCCTATTGTAAATGTCCCCTTTGCTGAGCCTTGTATGTTTTTCCCAACAGTCGAATCATAAGCAATAGCAAAAAAATCACAATTGAATACTTGCTTTTCTTTGGGCGCGAAACTACTATCCAAAGTCGTTATGATGCCTTGTAATCGTATCTTCCCAGTGGAAGTTTCTACCTCAAAATTCTCCTTACTCTCCGTTGCACATTGCAAAATTTTTAAAAGACACAATTTGCCCGACTTCATTATTACTCCCTGCGGAAAGGTTTGTGTATAGACTATCTCTCCATTCACAATACTACCTTCGGTAACGGCAACCGTCCAGTCACTATTTAAAGCGATTCCGCCATCCTCGACGGTTGCCTGTTTAAAACCCTGTTCTTCAAGTCGAACCGATAATTCTTCTATAGATTTTTTTACGTCTACGGTAGGATCGTAATCCAATACAGAAAAACACGTTCTTACATTATTCAAAGCGATATTCGTTCCGTCGATGATCACACCGCTCGAATCGACCGTAAAACGATACAGCGACAATCTTGCCGTTCCTGTCGTATTATTCGTAAGATCGTCCCCGGAATTGATCACCGGAGTCGTAGTTCCCGTCGTATAAACGGTATTGATTGCCGCCGTTTGCGTGGCAAGATTGATTTCCAAATAAACCAAAAAATTGCGCGCGACGCTTGCCGTACTCATCGTAATGGACCAACCGTTTGCGTCCAACAAGACCTCCCAGCCCTGCAATACGATACACCCACTTCCCACCGAAAAGGTTTTGCCGTTTACCGTATATGCACACTCTTGCCCGTAACCTTTTACTACACCGTCGCGCCCGCCATAGGCATAACGCGCCATTCTCGCATCGTCCGTATTCGATACGTTCGGCGTATCCGATTCCTGTCTTATCAGCCTAATCGCCATATTTCACCTCAATAAAAATTCTATTCCCGTAAAACGGTAACCGATTTGTACTTTAACAAGCCCGTTCGCATCGTAATGAAGCTCGCCGCAAGGCAACGACTTGTATTTATTACCTCCTCTCGACAAGTAGATATCGAAGCGCGTGGAAAAATCCGCCTCGAAATTACTCAGCTCGATGTTCTCGTTGAACATATACTTCGTAAGGATCTCCAAAGCTTCTCTGTTCCCTTCGTTCAACAGCGAGGTTCCTTCTTCCTCATAGTTTTCCGTCTCTTTCCATACGATCTTACGTCGAATGGGATATATCGTCGGTAAATAATCAAACGCATCAATATGGGCGACAGTAACGGTATTGTTTTGACCCAAGACCCAATGATATCCATACACCAACGTTCCACCGGTCTTATCGTATACGATACATTGCGCTTCGGAAACACCTGTCGTCACCTTTCCGAAATTTTTTATGCCATATTCCCAAAGTCTGACGGCTTTCGGCGTTATCATCGATTTTCCGACAGTAAAGACGACCTTCTTGTTTACAAGATCGATTTTCGACGTCATATACAAGCCGTAAAACTTCAAATACGGCGCGATCAGATCGTGCCATACGTTATAGCACACATAACCGCCCTCGGGTGGCTTCAAGTAGACCCAAGAAACGTTTTCCTCGGGGCAAACGAGCTCTACGTCATACTGAAGCGTATATTCCTTCCACGTGTCGAATACCGCGCGTAAATAATCGAAAAGGGAAAAAAAGGTCTGCGACGTATCCAGCGCCACGTCGCAATCCAGCATAAGCTTTAAATCGGATGCCTGAATCTCCGTCTGATTGTCGTTATTCAACTGCGGAACGCCCGCCAAGCAACCGTAAACGTATCGTCCCCGATCATCCTTGACCACGCAATACGTCGGCTGTGCATCCCCTGTAAACGCTTCGCATTTGCAAGACATCGAATCGAACTCTACGCCCCGTTTTACCAACTTATAGCTTGCATTGTCTACAACAAGCGACGCATTGTTTTGCAATCCTTTAAAACCCGCGTCGTAAAACGAAACGATCATAAAGTATATTGCCTCCAATTTCCTTCCAGTCGACCGCTGTCCAGCGTTTCGAGGTTGACCGATATCCTGCTTACCCCGTTTTGCGCCATCAAAAAACTGTCGAGCGACGGATCGGTATGTGCCGAGTAATCCAGTAAAGAAGCGCCGTCGAAATACCAAATCTTTCTTTGCGCGCTGTTGATAAGTATATGCTGTCCCTCCGTCAAATCGAGATCGGGGAATTTGACCGTATTATATACCGTCCAATTGTAATCCGAGTCAAGATAAAGCAAAGAGACGGTAGGATTGGATATTGCGCCGTAAATCGTCACTGTGACGGGTATGTCCGCAAGATACGGATTATCGATTTCATTGTTCTCGAGCTTATTTTTTCCGTACGAATACGGATATTTGAACGGATAGCATTTTCCGATTGCGGAAACCTGTATTTTGATACTGTTCTCGATCACGCGGAAAAACGGCGTCAAAGGGGTAAAAGTGAGCGGCGCGACGAGATTTTGATACTCGTCCTTTTCCGTACGCCCAAGCGCCGTTACCCGCCCCTCCACGTATCTTTTCGATACGCCGTCGTCGTATTCGAGCGCAAGATGATTTTCCGCCCGCGCATATTTTTGCAGCCATTGCGAGAGTATCGCGTATTTTTCGTAGCCACGTCCCAAAAAGTTTAAAGTAAGACTTACGGACTGCTTTTCCTGCACCACCTTCGTGATCACCGAAACGACGTCGCCCGAAATCGTAGTAAGCTTGAGTTTCCAGCCCAAACCGCCGAGATCAGTCACGAGATCGAGCGGCGTACGGTCGATAATCGTATTATCGATACCGAATACGACAAACGCAAATTTTCGCATAATTTACCCCCTCGACTGCGCCAGCGTGGCGATTTTTTTGCTGACCTCTTCGGCAATCTCTTCTTTGGAAAGCTCCGAACCTTCTATCACGACTGTCACGTTATAGGTGTCGTTTGACGAGTTTTCCGTATAGCTGTTACCCGTGGTTGGATATTCGGGAATATCGTAATCGTCGGGGTCGTATGAAAAATCGGTTGAAGGGGTCGTTCCCGAGCTTCCCGAGGTATCGGGAACGTCAAACTCGTCCTTTGCCGTAAGCAAGGCGGTGGAAACTGCGGCGATACCCGCAATGATACCCGCAACGGCAAGCCCCATGCTTACCGCCGAATGAAACGCGCCGAACGCCATCGCCAAGCCCAGCACCGCAACGGTGACGACACCGATTACGCCTAAAACCTTTTGCCAAGTTTCCATCTTGCCCCAATTTTCAAATAAAGCAAACGCCAAGCCAGCCGCCGCCAACACCGCCGTAAAACCGCCCGCGGCTTTTAATTGTGCAGGCTGTAAATCTTTAAAGGCTTTTACCACTTTGCCGATTCCGCCCGTAATACCCCCGCAAAATTTCAAAAACGGCGCGCCGAATGCTATGAGCGCCAACCCGCCGAAAAGAAAGTTTTGTGTTCCCTCGGGAAGCTCGCTGAATTTTTCCGAAAGCTTCTCTATGGCGGGAATAACGTGTTCCTCTATCCACCCGATCGCCTTTTCCATAATCGGCGCGAACGCCAAGCCCAGCTCTGCCCCCGCGTTCGACATCGAAGTTTTTAAACGGTTAAACTGATCGTCAAGATCGGCAAGATTTTTAACCTGTTCGCTTGTAAGCGGCGACATCGCATCGAATTCGGCGTTCCACTTGGCGATATCCTCCGTGCCCGCGTTGATATATTGCAGCATCTCCGTGGCGATTTTATCGCCGAATATTTCGTTTGCATACGCTGTTTGCAGCGTTTTATCTTCCATGGAAGCAAGCGCTTGCGTGATGGAGTTGACCATTTCCTCCGTAGAAGAAAACTGCGTAGGGTCAAGTCCCAACGCAAACAGCGATTCCGTCGCTTTGTTGTTCGTTCCCGTCGCCACGTCAGCAACCGCCGCGCGCATTTTTACAAGTCCCTTCGTGAACACGTCCACGTCTACGCCGCCCTGCATAGCGAGATACTGCCAGCGTTGGATGGTTTCCGCCGAAACGTCGAAGCGTTGAGAAAGGTCGTCTATCTCCGCGCCCGCCGTTGCCGCCGATTTCACGATCGCCGCACCGCCCGCAATAACACCCGCCGCGCCGAGCGAAAGACCCTGCATCTTTTTCCCCGCGTTCGTAAGCTTACCGCCTAAGCTTTCGAATTTTTCCGAAAGCTTCTCTACCTTTACGTCGTTCAGCTTTTCAAGCTTTTGACGGAGCTCGTCCGCTTTCGTTTCCGTTTTCGCCAACAGCAATTCCAGCTCGGAATAATCGGCTGTATCGACGTGACCGCCCTCTTCCAGTTCTTGTAATTTTTTACGCAAGCTGTCGGCGTTTGCCTCCGTTTGTGCCAACGCCTTTTGGTATTGCTTTTGCGCCGCCGTCAGCTTGGTATCGCTGAATTTAAGGTCGAGGCTCTTTGAAAGGTTATTCGCCGTTTTTTGCGTTTTACCGATTTCTTTTTCAGCTGTTCTTATGCCTTTAATAAAATCCTGCGTATCCGCGCCGATTTTTACGGTATAGCTCTTTTGGGACATAATAACCTCCTTATAAACTGTCGAAATCTTCCTGCGTTGCGCTAGTAAAAGAATTTATCCCCGCTTTTTTCAGCCGTTCCTGTCCTTTGATATGCAAATATTTTTTTGCCGCGTCAATACGGATAGAACAAACGAGGCTAAAAGCGTCCGTTACGTGTAAGCCCTGCCACGCAATCCCCTCGTTTCCCAGGATTTTAATATACTCCAGCGATTTCGGCATCGGAAAGTTTTTTGCAGTTGACTGCAAATCCGCCGTGCGGATTTTCGAAAATATCCGCACGAGTTCCTTCCGATGCCCACTCAGTTTTTTTCTGCCGCCTCGCTTTCGAAAAGGTCGAATATCTCCTTAAATCGCTCCGTGAGCGTTTCTACGTACTCACGACGGGTAAAGTCGAACATCCTGACGAATGATTCAAACGAAAGGTTTTCGCCGTTTATGAAGCAATAGACGGCTTTCATTTTTGAAAGCAAGGTCGCCGCAGAATGCGGATATTCGGAAACACGCTTTACGTAATCTACAATAGATTCCTTTTCCGCTTGCGCAGGGAATTTTGCTTCCCATTTCATTTGGCAGCCCAAAGAACAATCGAATTCAAACGACCGTTCCTGCGTTTCGAATAAGTGTGTTTTGCTTTTATTGTCGTACTCATTTTTCGTGACGACCGGTAAATAAATTTTCATAATATCCTCCTTGCGCCATAAGGTGAAGGGCGACAGCCGAGTTCAACGGCTACGCAATGGCGCTACGCCCAAGCCGGATCGCCCCTTTAAACGCTCCATTCTGCCGAAAGGAGCGTTTTTTGTTTATTCCGTGGTGGTTGTGGTTGTCGTTGTAGTGGTGGCGACGGTAGGTACGGGCACTTTCTCAAAAAAAGTTTTATAACCCGCATCATCGGGCCGAGCCGATACGGTAAACGCCTTTTTACGCATACCGTTTTCATCCACGTAATCGGCTGAACCGTCAGCCGATTTGACGTTTACGCCGTAGCCTACGTAGCTGTAATCGAACGTGCTTTCGGTAATGTCTTCCTTCGTCTGCGTCAAGGACTCCGACGGGGGCGAAATTTGTAAATTGAATACCCATACGCGCTTTACCTGCGCCGCCTGCCCTTTCTTTTTGATAAAGGTTTCCAAACCCAAATGCACGCGTTTCGTGCCCGTTACGGCAAGCTCCGCCGACAATCCGTCTTTCAGCGTTTCAACGAGTCCGATATCTTTTTCGAAATCCATGTCGCGCGCCGTCACGCCGACCGCGCCCGATATCGTTAAATCGGAATACGCCGAATCCTGTACCTCGCCGTCGCCGTAAAAATCCTTAACCTTTACGTTTCTGTCCTTGGAAAAGGTGTTCATAAAGGTCAAAGGCTTGACCGTACCCGCCGTATCGTCGGCAAGCGCATACACCGCGTTTTGCACGTTGTATTGCACGAGGTCTTTATTGTTTTTATCAAGAGCTCCCATTTTCGATTTCTCCTTTTATGATGTTGATTACTTCGTTTTGACTTTCCGCAACCGTCTTCCGCACGAACGGTTTGCCTCTGCTTCCAAACTCCAAAAGATTGACGATAGGAATGCCGTTTTCGTTACACTGTACGTTATTGATATACCGCACGTTCGTATAACGGAGGTCTGCTTCCCACTTTCCACGCGTTATACCGCTGTCGATAGGCGTCGCGTCTTCCAGTTTGCCCTTTAAGTATTCCGTGGCTTTATCCAAGCCGCGATCTACTTTTTCGTAAATTTCCGCTTGAATATCGTCGAGAAACTCCGAAAGCGCGGCTTGGAGCTCGTTTAGAGTAGGCTTTAACGATTGTCGCTTGCTCCGCGGCTTACGTTTTCTGCCCTTCCAATCAGCCATAAATCAATTCTACGCTCCACGAATATTCCGACTGTTTTTGAGCCTCGTTATAGCCGAGATTATGCCCCTCGTAGGCGACTTCCGCCTTTTCCAAAACCTCTTTGATACGCTCGATATTGATATTGTGAATATCCCCCGAGTTTTTCCCTTTGGATTTTGAAACGAGTATCAAATCGCAACTCGACTTGCGGTAAAGGGTCTGCCCGTCGCCGCGGATTTTACCTCTGTCGGTAATATCACGGCGAATAAGAAGATACGAATTAGGCACGTCGTTTTCGTCCTCGTCCATAACCTCTTTGTAGATGGGCAATTCCTTGCCGTATACAAGCAACGGGCTTACGAGCTCCCACAACGCCCCCGCCGATGATTTATCGTAAATTTTCATTTATCCATACCTCTATCGCCGTCAGCGTTTCTTCGTCCTTTAACGCCTGCACGTTTAAGAGCATTTTCGTCGGAATCTTCGTCTTACCCAAGGTTTTCACTTCGTATAAAGCCCCGTCGAAATATAAAAATTTTTCATTTTTATATAACGCCCGGGAAATCTCTACCGAATACGAAAGGGTAAAGCCCTGAATTTGTCCCAGCTGCGCCGTGTTTACGCCTACCAAATCGACCGTATCCACGAGAACGCGCGCGCTTGTAACAACCTTCGTCCTATCGCCCGTTTCCGTATTTTGCACGCTTTTCACGTCGGCAAGAATATATTTTTTAGGATTCGTCAGCATAGCGTTTTCCTTTGGTTTGTGCGGAAAGTGTGTTGCGAAGAAGAGTCAACGTCGGATCCGTCGCCACGTCGCGCTTATTCATCAAAGCCTCGGCATACGCCACAACCGCCGATTGCCCAAGCTCGGTGCCCGTCAGCGTTTCTTCGTCTATATCGTTAGATAATAACTGTGCTTTGGCTTGATTGATAAAATTTTGATAATAGCCGTCGTTTTCCGTATTCGGCGTAAGATCGCCTATCGTCAATTTAAACGTTGTCAACAAATCCGACATTGCTTTTCACTCCTTACTCGGTAACGATCAGCTTCGCCATCGCACCCTCGATTTTCGTCGGCTTACCGTCTACGAGCGCAAGCCCGCGATAGATCGTCGAACCGCTCATAAAGCCCGCCTCTTTCGATACGGCGTACTCGATAGCCTTTGCAAAGTTCATAACGTACGCAGCCTTCCAGTCGCCCAAAAACGCCTCGCCGTTTTTAACGTGCTTGTTGAGACGCACAGGATAGCCGAGCAAATACCCCACGAAGCCGTCCTCGACCGCCCTTTCGAAAATGGGCCGCTTTTGGTCGTCTTTCAGCTTCATAACCATCGCTTTCGTTTTGCGGTTCATTACCCAAACGGCGTTCGAAATATAGTCCTCGCCCACGAGTGCTTCCGTATCCACGAGATTGTCGTAGGTGGGCGCGCCCGTTGCGGAAACGCTGTTCGTATCGTTCCAAGTAATCGTATTCAAGCCCGTGGGCTGTTCCACGCCCGTACCGTCGAACACCGCCTTTTGGCAAGCCGCCGTCATCTTCTTCGTGATTGCCCCGACGATCCAAGCCTCGAACGCGTCGATTGCCATTTCTTTCAGCTTTGCCGAAATCTTGACCGTCTTGATGAGCTTGTACGCGCTCAACGTCAGCGACCCAAGCTTGTCCTCGCTCGGCGTAGAATCGCCCGTTTCCGAAATCCAAGCCGCGTCGTTGACGAGGTTTTCAATCGGCAACGAAATAAGTTCGGGAATATTCAGCACGGTAATCAAATTGAGCACCGTAGGCGATTCCTGAATCTGCCCGATAATCATATTCATCGTTTGCGTGGGGATAGCCGCACCGCCCGATTCCGCCGCCGAGGTCATACTTCTTTTTTCCTCTGTCGTCAGCTCTTTCCCCTGCATCGTTTTAAAGAACGCCGACCTGTATTCCAGCGTGTTCAGCACGTCGGCGCGCTCCATACCTTCTTTGAAATGTAACATTGCGTTGTCCATAGTTCCGTTTTCTCCTTTTTCCTTTTGATTTGCCCGCTCTTGCAGGTCTTTTTTACATTGTTCCAACACTTTGAGCTTCGTTTCGATTTCCGTCTTTTCGCTGCGCAGCTGCGCTTGCTCCTCGTCGGTAATCGAATCCCTGTGCTCGATAGCTTTTTGTTTGATCGCCTCTTTACGGGCGATCAGTGCCTGAATGTCTAAATCGATATCTCTCATTTCTTCGATAAATCCGTCCATTACCAGTCCTCCATTTCCTTTATGAATTTTTGCCGTTTTTCCGCTTCTTCTTTTCGCGCTTTCTCTTCGGCTTCTCTACGAGCGCGAAGTTCCTCTTCGGCGGCGATGCGGACGTTCTCTTCCTCCGTTTTCGCGTTTGCCTTTGCAACCACACTCGCTTCGTAATAAGCGGGGAACGGTGTTATCGTGATTTCGTACAGTTCGTCAATGTGCGTAATCGTTCTCGTCAGCGTGGAATCGTTCACCTTATCGTGACTGATAAAGCCAAAGCTCATACCGTCCACGATTCCGCTTTCGATAAGGTTATACCAATCGCGCGCAAGCTGCGTATTCGGCAGCTCACATTCGAAAAACAAACCTGTTTCGTCGATTTCCAAGCGCATATTAACGCCCTCGCGCCCCAGCACGTTGTCGGGGTTATGCCCTACGAGCAGGTACAAGCCGTCCATTTTCGTGCCTTCGAGTGCCGTCGGTAAAATTACTTCCGTAACCTCGCCGTACCACCAATCGTAAATTTTCGTTTCTACGTTGAACAAAATGGGATATCCGCGTATAACCAGCTTTTTACCGCCGTTACCGTCCTCCTGCGAACGGCATTCCGTTTTAAAATTTGCTTTAAAATGATACGCGCTTCTCAAATTCGGCATTTTTTCGTCCCTGATTTTCATTGCTTACCTCCTTCCGAATCGGGCGACGGCGACTTCTCCTCGCTAAAATTGCCCTTTCCGTTTTTCGACATCTGATATTCGTTTACCTTTGTAATATCGACGGTGTCGGCGGTTACCCTGAACATTTGCCCCAACCCGTCGGGAAGAGGCGGATAGCCGACGATCTCGCGCATTTCGTCGATATTGTGCACGCCTTGCCTTGAAGCGACGTTGAAGTACGCCGTTTTTGCTTGCAGAGTGGAAATTGAAAGATTGAATACGTCCAATTCCAAACGATTTCCCACTTCCTGCTCCCGTTTCGTAAACAGCTTCGCCGTAAATTCCTGCTCAATCTGTTTTGCGATAGGCTCGACGTTCGTTTTGACGAACATTGCCCATTCCAGCTCGCCCGCCTTATTGTTGACGATATTTTCCGTCATTCCGAAATAGTTGTAAACGATATTTACGATAAACTGCATCAGTTCACGGTTGACGTCGTTTTCCTGCCAGTTGATAGGCGTTACCTTCCATTGCGGGTCGAAATAAACAATCCCGTTTACCGCCTCGTCGAAATTGCCTTTGAGGTCTTTCATCGTACCCGTTTTATCCGTCGATTTCAAGTTACCCTGCGAGCCGACTTGGGCTTGTAATATCGCCCGCGGTTTTTTGGGATTTGCTACGTTAATCGCCTGTGAAGCCAACGCCTGAATGACCGTTTCATATAAGCCGAGGTCGTTTTTCGTCCCTCCGGAAAGCTGTGAAAAACGATTCAAATAAATTAAATCGTCCATGCGGTACGTTTTCCCAAGCCCCAAAAATTTCACCGTAGCATAATTTTCGTGGAGCGTGAAATCAAAGCTGTCGCGCGGTAATACATATAAGTATTGCAACGCGCCTGTTTGCCGATTAAACGTCGGCTCCACAAAGACGTTGCTGTGTAGCATCAGCATCGTAATCGCGTTTACCCAAAACTGCGTGGCGTTTTGCAACGGGTTTGCTTTTACGTTGATAACGCGCGAAGCCTCGTCCTCATAATAAGTGACAAAACCCCTTTTATCCTTGCGTTCAAAATATTTCGGAATCACGGCAAAGATACCCGCGAATTTCTCGATTGCCGTCCGCACTTCGGGAATGGAATAAATATTCTGCGCGTAATTCCACGCGAACCAGCCGACGTTTCCGCCGTAATATTCGCGAATAATCGTCCGCAGTTCAGGCTCCCGTTTTCTTGAAAATACCTGTCCGATTTTTGCCATCAGCCCCATTTGCCGTTTCCTTCCTTTATACCGCAAAATATTGCGGGATTTGCTCTATGTACTCCTTTAAACCTTTTGCGCGCTGATACGCCACAAAGCTGTTAAACACGCCGATCGCACCGTCTATATGCCCCGTCGATTTCGCCTTATGCGGCGAAAGATTATTGTTCGTGTCCTGTCGTACTTTGAGATTGTAAAAACAGTAGGCGAACAGCTTATTATTCACGTCGGCGACCAATCGCCCGCTGTCGAAAAGAGATTTGACAATCTTGATCGGCTCGCTTAGCGTCCAGCCGCCTTGTGCCACTTCCGTCAATATCCCGTAATCCCGCTCCGTCGTATGATCTTCCTTGTTGTAAATAACCTTTTCATGCGAAAAGCCGTTCTCTTGCATATCCGTAAGCCATTCTTTCGACAGCGCACGGTCATATCCGATTTTTAAGAAATTGATTTGAAACTCATCGCGGAGCATTACGAACCAACGGGTTACGTATTCTTTTTGCACGTACGCGCCCGGAGTGATTATTACCAGCTCCGAGGTCACGCGGTTTTCCGTGCCCAAATTCGTCATTCTTTGATAGTCCTGCTTATCTTTTGCGGAATTTCTCGCAAGGCAATCCGCTGCGATAAAGTACGCTTGCAAGTAAATGAATTTGCCCTCTTTGGTAAGAATCTGCGCTGTCGCGTTACAAAGGTCGGTTGTTTCGGCAAGGTCTACGCCGCCGACGGCGTAGGTGTTGTCGAAGTCCGTTTTCAATACCTTTCGCATTGCGTTTTTTATCGCAACCATATCGAAATAGTCGATACTTGCCCCGATTTGGCGGTTCAGCTGTTTTGCGATAAAGTTATTTAGCAAAACGGGGTCGTTTTTACAATCTTCAAACTGTTGACGAAGATAGGACATCGACGGTCTGCCCTCGTACATTGCGGGGTTCGCTTTAATCCAAGTCGTTTCGTCGCGATAATCGTCCGTGTCGTCAATACCGAACATCAAAGCAAATATTCTGTCGTTCGCGCCCAGCTTCGTTTTTTTAAGAAACTTTCTGTTTCTTTCGTGGAGTGTTTCATACAAGCTTTCGGGCGTAATACCCGCCGAGGAGATAACGATCATCATCGGCTGCGAGCGTGCGCCCATACCGCTTTTCAACGCCGTATACTGATTAAACGAAGTTATTTCGTGTACCTCGTTCGCAACGCCTACGCTGGGGTTTGGTCCGTCTTTACCCTTGGAACGCCCCGACAGGTAATGTATCTCGCCCTCGGTATACGGACAATAAATGTATTTCTCCGTTTTATTCTCTACGAACCATTCGCTTAAATCGCCGTCTTCGATATTCTTTTGTATAAGCTTATACGTTCGCTTTGATTGCGTCAGATTTTCCGCTACAATCTGACAAAGTGCCGACGGCTCTTTATCTATTCCCACGAAATACGCAATTAAGGGAACGATGAACGTATCCTTGCCCCACTTTCGGGCGACGAATAAATCCATTTCCGTAAAATAGCGGATATACCGTTCCTTTTTCTTGTCGTATATTTTGATACCGAGGATACAAGCTACGATATATTTCTGCTCGCGGTTGAGTTCAATCGGCTCGCCCGCCCATTCGCCCTCACGATGGCGGAACATTCGAGCGAAGTCTTGAAACGCCAACGGGTCGGCTTCCTTGTAATACACGTTCTTTCGAGATATCAGCTCTTTGATTTGTCGAACGTTGTTTTTGACGTCCTCGTTAAATTCTTGGGGATGATTTTCGACGTGTCGGATATAATCGGTTATCCAGCGAAGCATTTACTCGTCCGTCCGCTTCATCATATCCAAAAGCGAATCTTTTGCCTTTTTCTTTTGATTTGCGCTGGCAAGCCCCGCCTTTGCACGCGCCAACGGCGACAATCCCAACTGATCGAACAGCTTTATGCAAAGCGCCGCATTGTCTGCTCTCTTTTTGATATTCGGGTTTGCTTTAAGCTGATATTTAGGCTTCCCCTCATCGTCGTACCCGCATTGATATTGTTCAAACGGCTGCGCTCCCTCTTTTTTTAGCTCAGCGTCCGCTTCGTCCGTTGCCGCCTTTGCCCGACAATACAATTCCATTAAATGCACGTCCGCGTCCGACACTCGGCAATTGACCGTTTCGTGAAATATCCCTACCAGCCATTTCCAAATTTTCTTTTCCTCTTTGGTTAAGGTTTTCGGAGCTTTAAATTCCTGTTTGAGATAAACGGGCGTTTCGTCCTCGCGCTTTTTTAGCTGCTCGTTCGAACGGTGCGGTTTTTTAGTTGGATCGAGATTCGGTTTTCTCGGCATTCAATTCCTCCCAAAAATCATTGAATTTTTGCAACGCGCTTTCGCGCCCGTGCTCTTTCCCCTGATGGCATTCGTAACAAAGCAGTTCGAGGTTTGCCCAATCAAAACGCCTTTCCCAATTTTTTTCGATAGGAACGATATGATGCACCTCTTTCCCCGGACGAACGACGCCTTTTTTCGCGCATCGCTCGCACAAACCGTTTTTGGAAGCGAAGAACGCCGTTCGAAGCTTGCGCCACGCCTTGCTTTGATAAAATGAATTATATCGTCCGTGATAATTTGTATTCTTTTCCTTTTGCACCGCTTATTCCTCCCCGAAAAGCAAAAATTTTTGAAAAGGGGAAAAGTGAAAAAATTTGCTTCTGGCGCGCTTGTCCCGCTTTTTTTGTTTTTTCGTTGGGGTAGGGGGGGGTATTGCACGCCCTTATACTTTGTATAAAGGATTATAACACAGAATATTTGCGAAATTTTCCTACTTTTCTTTTCGAGCAAGAAAAAAGACAGGTTTTCCCTGCCTTTTTTCAATGAAATTCACCGTAAAATCAATCGAAAAGCTATCAACATTTTTTTAATCGCTTTGTTTTTGCGCGCATAATACGCGTCCTTGGCGATAAACGGTGCGGCTTGCGATTTATCCCAGCCTTTCCTCTCTCCGATATCCTCGCGTATGTACGAACGAAGGAACGGTTCTATAAATTCCAAGCATTGATCGATTGTTTTATTCGTTTCGGTAAAGAGTTCGATTTCGGTCAATGTCCTCGTATCTCCTCCCTTTACCGCCGCCCGAGCGGCTTTTTCCGCCGCCCTGCGACGATTATCATAATCCGCTACGAGCGCAATCAACACGTTTTCCGCACCGACGTGGCTTTTGTCTCTTTTTTTATACTTCATCCGCTCACCCCTTGTCCGCCGCCGAACGGCTCGCTTCTTCCCGCAACACCAAACCGCTACACCGCAACGCCCGCACGAGCATCGTCGGATAACAATCCTCGCCCAAGTGACTGTATTGACACTTGGTACAATCCGCACCTTGACATCGCTGCTCCGTCCTTGTAATGACGATCAGTATCCGATCTCGTGTTTCCTTGTCTTTTCGTTCTTTTTGGTTCATACTTCAACTCCACACCGTAACATTCTTTTGCGATTGCTTTGACAATCTCCACCTCGAAATAACAGACCCATTCGTCGGAAAGCATAATCCCGCAAAACTCTTTGACCGTATCCTTCACAGCATTCACGTAGTTTTTATGTAATTCCGCTTTTTCCCATTCGAGAATCTCGATCCGCCTCTCAAACTCTTTTCTTTCCGCCGCCCGCATTGATCGCCTCCTCGAAAAATGCCACTATCCCGATACGACAAGCCGTGTTTCCATCCGTTTCATTTTTTCGACAAATACAATCCTCGCCGACCTCTTTTACATAGACGCATTTCGAACAGGTATCCACACCGCCTTCCGCTATCAACCAATCCAAACAATCCTGCACTGCCTGTTCTTGAACAGATAAACCGTTATCTTTATTCCTTTGTTCGCAAGTGGGACAAACCTGCCGTCCCTCAGGAATCTCCTCGCCACAACACACGCACGTTTCCGTCATATTTTTCTCTTTTATCCTCCATTATGCTGATTTTTGCAATCGACTGCAAAGTGGCTTTACGCCACCGCAGTCTGATTGCTTAAATGTCTTTGCCCCCATTCGCCAAGCTCGGACAAAGGGACCTCCCGCACAACTTTCAATTTAGATGCACGGACTTGGTCCAACGCATCGGGAACTATCACGTCGTGGATATTTACTTGTACCTCTAAAATTGCTACGTCTTTCCACGAATCGCCAAACCGTTGTGCAAATTCAAGCGATGCAATATGCAAGCCTTTTACCGCCGCCTTATCGGGATTTTTTTCTGTTTCCGCAAAAATTTCCGTCCCTACGATATACTCCGTTTTATTGTCAAAATTACTGATATACCGCCCGCCTTTCTTACGAACCGCTTTATAGTAGGTTGCCATGATTTCGCTTTCATATCCGTTCGTGGGACGACGGTTAAACCATTGCGTATACTTTGCTTTGACCTTCTCAATTTCCGCCGCCTCTTCGGCGTTTTTATCTTCGTTATTATATCCGCGGCATTGCACGATATTGAGCCGATTCATATCCCGCTTAATCTCCATCGTATACCAGCTTTCTTCTGTTTTATCCGCTCGGCGTACAAATAAAATTACGCTTTCGCCTTTCGCCACCCGTTCGCAATACCGACCGACACAATGGTCTTGCCTTATGCCCTCTTCCACGATTTCCCGCGAGGTGGACGGCATTATCACCTTGTAGTTTTTATCCGACCACTCGCAAAGCTTGTGAATTGCGTTATAAACTGCGAGTATCTGCGCATCGTACACCTGTGTTTCTTGCATTTTAAGCTCGTTCATCGCCCAATCGTGCATTTTCTTAAAATCACGCGGTTTAGAAATTTTCGTATCCTTTAAATTAAATCCCAATTGATGCGCGTCGGAAATATAATCGGTGTAATCGTGAAGAAAATTCCTTACCTCTGCATATCGGGTACATTGATTGCGTTGCGTTTTCCAATAGTTAAACAGTCCCTGTCGAGAAAGGAAGCTGTATTCAAAATCCGCACCGCTTTTTTTCATTTAAACACCTGATAAATTCTATCGCATCCATTCTATCCGACGGATTTATCTTCCATCTTTTGATTTCTTTACGCGCAACCAACTGGTCAAATGATAAATACCGACATTCTTCAACCTCTTCCATACGGTCAATGCCGATTTTCTTTAAAGCGTCTGTATCTCGTAATTCGTCAAGTATCTCATCCTCATACCAGCTCGGGTTATAAACCTGCTCCGCCAGCTTATACAAACCCAGTTTATACAGCATTTCAAGCTTCGGTTCTTTCCTTTCCCTCAAAAGGTATCTCACAGGATCGACAAAACTTACTTTTGCGGCAATTTCAAACGCGGAATATTGAAAAATGGTATTTTGAAATATCCGTTCCAAATTATACGGATAGGTATGTAAAGCTTGATCGCTTACCTGCCAAGAACAATATCCCTTAGCATGAATGCGCCCGGACCCAGCGTACCATTTTCCCATTTCCCCGCCAAAGGCAACGTGGAAAAGATAATTATCTCCGTCCGGATACAAATAGCACCGTTCCTCCTCCACCATATAGAGCTTATACGTCGTATTCGTGCCGTCAAAATAGCTTGCCTTATATCCGACGAATAACCGCTGAACCCACGCGTCAGCTTTGGGGTCGAGGAATGCAAAATAATCCCTTTGCTCGATTGTAGTTTTTCTTTTCCAGTCTTTTAATACAACCGTTTCCTTACAGCTTATACACTCAATTTTTCTTCCGCTGCGGGCTTGCGAAAGCGCAACGCAAGCCCCGCATTCGCAAAACCCTTTGTACTTTTTATTATCGGTTTTTTCATAAAACATAATTTTATCGAAAAAGCCGTTCGCCCACTCGTCCCATTTTACAGGCAATCTATCGCTCATATACGTAATTTCCCGTTTTGCAAAAGCTTGTCTGTCCCGAAATTTTCTGTTTTGTTTTTCTACCGATTTTTTCGTGCGTTTTGAAGCACCCATACTATACATACACATCACTGTTACCTCACAAGAAATCTTCCAATGCGATTTCTCCGCCGCCCGCCGTCGCCGTCGGAACAGCTTTTGGCTGTTCCTTATCCGTTCTCTTCATAAGACCTAAATATTTACTTACCGCCTCAATCGACATAGACGGAGTAGAACAGCAATACGTCGTGCCTTCTTTTTGCGCCGTATTCACTCTTACCTCCTCAAAGATAGCGGTATAACAATCCTCGGCGTTTTTGTGGGGGTCGATTTCACAATCGGGATGTTGATTGATCACGTATTCCATGACGTCTACGACGCTCGAAAGCACAGCTTTGTTTTTATGCGTTTCTATATCCTCGCGCATCATGCGGATAAATGCCTTACCGTTCATAACTTCATACCCTCCTGCCATTTCGTCATAACCGCGCGCATAGCATTGCGAAGCTTGTCCGCGGTTTCTTTATCCGATGCGTCGATAATAGCTTGAATTTCACTACCTAAGCGTTGCAGGTCACCGAATTTGACCTTGAACGTCAAAAGCGAATCGTCTGTAATTGTGGTTTTCTTAGCTTTGGCTTCTTCCAGCTCCGCCGCCATCTCTTTCAGCTTCCGCTCCGCCGCCTCTAATTCCAAGGATTTCTTTTTCTCGTCCTTCTCTTTCTTGGCTTTCAGCTTTTCTTCCAGCTCGGATATTCGAGCCGCTTTTTTGCTATCCTCTTCCTCTAATTCTTGGTTTCGTTTTTGTGCCGCCTGCAAATCTGCTACCGTTTGCATGTCAGGCTGATACACCACCTCGGGAGTTCCCGCCGCCTTTTGCGCGTCTTCCAGCTTGGCTTCCAAAACCTTGTTTTCCTTTGCAAGCCCCTTTGCCGTCGTCAAGGCTTCCGAATATTTTTCACTTAATGCCTTCTTCTCGTTTTTGTGCCGTCGCAAGCTCGTCCGTCGTAATAGATAATTGCTTTTGCGCTTCGTCACGCTCGGCTTTCAAAGCTTTGATTTCTGCCGAAATTTCACGGGAAGAGGCTTCTTCAAGATTGATACGCTCCATCAATTCCTGCCGTTCCGATTCGTCCACGGTCGTCAAAAGGGACAGCTTTGTCACGCCAAGCGATGCGTTTCCCCGCACGAAGCTTTCGGGAAGCCTCTCTGCAATAGACACGTAATAGTACGCCTGTCTTTGCTTGATATGTAACGCATTCTCGGTATATTCTTCAAATGCCGAATATCCCGCCGCCAAATACAGCTGTTCGTCTTTCATTTTGCGAACGTTCTGCACGAAGCTTACGAAGCTTTCCGCCGTTGCTTGCGCATTGTAGCAAATCTGTTTATGTAAATCTACAAATTGCTTTTGCTTTAAAGTGAGTTCTCCGCTGTCCGTCAGCATAAGCTGATCTAATTGAGTGTTGTTTACCATTGTGTTTCTCCTTTACACCTTATTTTTATTTTTTGCGGTTGACTGCAATTTTTCTTTTTCCGCCGCACACCTTACTTCGAGAATTTTCTCTACCACGCTTACTTCCTTAAAAACGGGACAGCATTCCCAAAGATCGCACGGGCCCATCTCTTGTATCGAGCAACGCTTATAATTTTTACAAAACCGTCCGCTCATCTATACCCCTCGCCATTGCTTGTGCTTTTCGCACGCTTGCTTTGCTCCATCTATCGTTTTGGAAAAACCGATTACACCCGGGGCTTGTTTTCCATACCCTCTATACCGCCATTTGAAAGAATTTCCGTATCGCCAAATCAGGAAGTCGCCGTTTAATGCTTTCGCAATCCAATCGCCGTTCGGCTCTCTTTGCCACTTTGGAGCATTTCCCTTCTCCGCCGCCCGCTCTGCCGTCGGCTGACAATATGTACACCGAGCAATTTGCTTCCTTAAATTCGATTTTTGCTGATTATAATCGTGATACCCCGAATAATTCCGCCGTGCGAGCTCCGCCCCACACGATCCACAGGTTGCTACAATTTGAGGGATAGGAAATATTACTGCTTGAAAATTGAGTTTAAAATCCATAATGCCTCCCTACACCACGATACGCACGTAACCGCTTTCCGTGGCATTTCGCACTACTTCGCGCATTGCGTTAAAGTCGTTTCCGTATTTATCGTACAGGTTGCCGAGCAAATCCTCAAAGACTTCGTTCAACACCAAATGCCCTTTGTTATAACAGGACGTAAGCCATAATCCAAGCTCGTGCCGTAACGGCTTTGGGACACCCCATTCCATCATAATTTCCTCGTGAGATTTCCCCTCATGCGCAGGCGCGCGCGCCTGTTGCTTGTTATTCTTTTTTTCAATTTCTTTCTTTCTTACTGTTATACCTACTTTATTGTAGATATTATTATAAGGTATGGGGCGGACATTTTGTCCAACGGGGGCAGACATTTTGTCCAACGGGGGGTGGACATTTTGTCCGCCCCAATTTACTATCACTTTTAGGTCGTCTATGGAGACACATTTAAATCCGTTTGTTTTACCTGTTTTTTCATTATAAACAACCTTTTCTATTAACCCATTTTCTTCAAGACGGTTTAAGCTACGCCTTATATTTCGCTCGCTTCCACCGGTAAACTCCGACATATAATCGAGGGACCCGCGAAATTCCGATTGTCCGTCTTGCGAAAAGGAATATAGCATTGCGTAAACGTGCAAATCGTTGCCTTTTAGGTGCAGACGGTTTCGCATCCAGCCTTGCACCGTATAATAATTTTCGTCCTTAATCATTTTTGTTCTCCGTTTCTAAACTGCCTTGCCTCTGCCCGTTTCAGCCGTTCCATAGACTCCTCGTAAAGTACGTCGTGAATCGTTTTTGCAAAGTCCGCAAGCGAGATCCCTGGCATATCTTCCAACGCCACGTTGATAATCTCTAAAAAATGTGCCTCATCAGGTTTCTCGTTTCTTAACCATTGCGGTATCGTTATCTTGTTCATCTCGTACCTGCCCCCTTCATTCGCCCGCAAAAACGCGTAAAATTTCTTCTGCCGACACGTCAAGTATTTCCATCAATCTCAACATCGTAGCCGCATTCGGCTCCCCTTTTCCGTAAACCCATTTATAGACGGTAGTACGGGATTTATCCTTATACCCGAGCAATTCCCCAAGCTTGCGCGCGTTGATATTACGCGACCGCAATAAATCAGCAAACGCCGTTCTTTTTTGTTGTTTTCGCATTTTGATTTTCTCCTTCGCCTAAACAGCTTTTGATTTTCTTATCTATTGATTTTGATAGATTATAGCAATTTCCGTGTGATATATGATTTTTCCACGCATTATAAGAAGCATAAAACTTCTCTTTCGTCAGATTGCCTTTTGCAACAAGCTTTGCTATTCGCAGAAATCTTTTTTGTGCGTTCCGCTTATTTTGATTTTTCAGCCTACGGATAACCTTGCCCGTCGGCGTTATGTATGTATGGAAGCCGAGATAATTTACGCCGTTTTTAAACGGGAATATTTGTGTTTTTCCGTTCAGTGTTAAATCCAAGGTTTCCAAAAACGCAGCTATTACACCAAGACAATGTTTTAGATACTCTTTATCCCAGTGTATCAAATAGAAATCGTCCATATACCGCCCGTAAAATTCTATTTTTAACTCGTACTTTATCAGCTTATCCATACCGTCCAAATAAAGCAGAGCAAAGCCTTGGTTTATTTGATTTCCGAGCGGTATGCCTTTTCCCTCGGTGCTGTCTATAAACAAATTACAAAGCCAACAAATATCTTTATCGTACGAAAAATAATAGTTGACGATATCCTTTAATTGCCTATGGGATATGTTATAGAAAAATTTTGAAATATCACATTTCAGAATATAGCCGTCGAAACCGTAGCTTTCATAAAAAGCTTTCATCTGATCGCTTAATCTATCAAGCCCGAATAACGTACCTTTCCCCTTTTGCCCCGCGCAATTATCGTAAAGAAATACGCTTTGCAACCTTGGTAGAATAACGTTATCACATAGACTATGCTGTACGACCTTATCTTTAAACGAGGTCGTTTGTATAACGCGCTCTTTCGGCTCGTAAACCTTAAATTCGTTATAAGCCGATATTTTATAAGTCTTATTCTTTAACTGCTCTATAAGGGTGTTTATTCCGTCCAAAGCCATTAAATTGAATTTTGCCGAGCTTGTCTTAAAGCCTTTACCCGCCCGTGATTTTCGGTATGCTTTATACATATTTTGAAAATCTATCACCTTTTCAAAGTCGGTCATACAACATAATCCTTTTTGTTTATCCTTTCGGAAAGGTTGTGCGTTCTTTTGTTGTGTGTGTATTGATTTCGGCTGTTGCCTACTCTGTCGAACATTACACCAATACGGACGAACGCCGTTTTCGTTGTTGTTACTGTTATTGTTGTTTACATTACCGCGCGGCGAAACGCAAGAGAAAATACAACGCACAACCTGTTTAAATTACTGTTTTTCTTTCGTTCTCCAAGCGATAGACATATACTTCACGTCGGAAACCATTTTCGTCCAATAGCCCGCCGATTTGTCCGTTAATAACTCTAAATTCATAGACAACTCAATGAAGAATAGTAATTCGTCGCAATATGCTATCGCTCTCGTTATCATTTCAAGCCTTGCACTTTTATGCGATTGATTATTTATCCTGTTTGCTTCAAACAGCGTCGTATAAATATCAAGGCTTTTTATTTGCATTTTATCGACAAGAGAATGCCGAAATTTCTTTGGGTATCTGTTACAATTCGACGTTAATTTGAACGTATGTACGGCAAGCTCTTTTGCCTTTACTATCACTTTCAAATCCGTGTCAGCCATACTTTATTCCTCACAAGATACAGAGATAGAAGATACAAAAATTACAAACGGACGAACGCCGCAATCGCTGCTGCGACTGTAATAGTTGCGTACATGACCGCGCGGCGAAACGCAAGAAACCCAATAATCGTGGTTGTAATGGTCAGTGGTTGTATCAGGTGTTGCAAGCCACCACCAACTATCGAGTTTATGCTTATCAAAGACTTTTACGTTCTTTCGGTAAAAATCAAACGTGGGAATACTTATTTTACAATTTACTTTTCCCCATTTATCCGAACCGTCCATAGAAAGCAAATCTACCTCGTGCGCCACGATATTCTCCGCGCCTATTGCCGCCTCGATTTTCGGGAGGTATTCTTTTACTAACCGTTTCAAAGGCTTACTTTTCGCAAAATTGTTGTTATCCCCAAACACAGAGCTAAACCAACTGTCTTTCGCCACCGCTACCGTATTTCCGTTTTCGTCGTAAAATTTGATAAAATCAAACCCTGCGATATTGAACACCTCGCCGACACCTACTTTCATTAGATTTTTTTTGTTTTCCATTTTTATTTTCTCCTTTTATTTAGATACAAAGATATTAGATTTTAAGACACAAAACGGACGAACGCCGTCCCCGCCGTAGTCACTGAAATTGAAGTAAACATAACCGCGCGGCGAAACGCATAATACCACTTTTTCGTAATTGTGTTTAGGCGTACTCCACGGCGTAGCCAACCACCACCAAGCGCCTAATATATCACGGTCAAGGATTTCTATGTATTCTTGATATTGTGCAAGCGTAAGCAAGGACATTTTCGTTTCTACGCTCCCGTAATCTTTCAGACCGTCTAACGCCGTTAAATCAACATTGTGCGCAAGCAGATTGTCCTCCCCGACAATCTCTTCGACCTGCTTTGCAAAAGTGTCGAGAATACCTTTTACCTTGCTCGTTTTAAAATCACAAGTATCGCCGAATACGGTATCGTCACCGAGCGTATTCTTCAAAAGCAACTCTACCGTGCCAAGCGTTTTATCATTCTTCAACACGATAAACTCGTATTTCCCAATTTTTGCAATCGCCCCGTCGGCACTTAACGTTGCGACAGGCTCGTTCAAAATTTCAAGCAGCTTCATCTGATCATCCGTGAGCTCTGTTTTTATGCCATTGATACATATATAGTTTTTCATTTTTATTCTCCTTTAAATTGTATTTTGGTTGGTTTGGCGACAACGGAGTTTACTTTTTAATGCTATTTTCATCTTTTACAAAACAATTGACAACCTCGTTTACGGAAATCCCCAATGCCGTAGCAATCAATCGGCAATATGCCAAGCTCGGTGTACTTTTACCCAAAGTCCAAGCGGATATAGAAGCTCTCGAACAGCCTATTTTCCGTGCAAGCTGCGCGCCGTGGATATCCTTTTTCTTTAACAATTCCTTAAACGTCACTATTTACCTCCTTTTTGCAGTTGACTGCAATTTTTATTTGATTTTTATTTCTTCGTATGATAAAATGAATTATCAAACAACGGAGCTTTATCTATGGAAATTGCTATTTACAACCCCATCGAACGCGAACAACCCTGCTACGGCAACCCGCTTTGCGAAATTTTATTTGACTATTGCGTAGTAGACATTGAAACTACGGGCTTCTCTCCCGAAGACGATATTTTGTTGGAAATTACCGCCTTGCGCGTCCGCAATAATCAAATTTGCGATACTTTTTCGTCGCTTATAAAAACCGCCGCCCCGATTCCCAAACATATTCAAAAACTGACGGGGATTACGGACGATATGGTGGCTCTTGCGCCCTCGCTTGAAGAGGTTTTAAAGAATTTCCTTGCCTTTGTCGGCGACGATGTAATTATCGGACATAACGTAACCTTTGACTTGCGGTTTATTACCGAAAATACCGCCAAATTATTTAACGAGCCTTTTTTAAACGACTATATGGATACTCTTACGCTTTCACGAAAAGTTTTCCGTGAATATAGCTGTCATAAGCTGGGATATCTTGCCGAGGTCTTGGGTTTGCCTGTTCCCGCCCATAGAGCCGAAGCGGACTGTCAAACCACGAAGGCTTTATACGATTGTATTTGGCATACTGCACTCGACAGAAATATCAGCGTTTTTTATCCCGACCAACGCTTTGCAGGTAAGCCCGCCGATATTCTCCCCACCGTTACCGAATTTGACGAAAACCACCCTTTTTACGGCAAAGTTTGTGTTATCACGGGGAAACTTTCCATAAACCGCGTATCTGCTTTACAATTGATTGTCAATCGCGGAGGTATACTCGCAAACTCCGTCACAAGAAAAACGAATATCCTCGTCGTCGGATGCGATTCTGCAACGTCCAAATATAAAAAGGCACAAGAACTTATCGCGCTTGGGCAAAGCATAGAACTTCTTACCGAAAAGGATTTTATCGCCTTGATTGAATAAGTTTTGTTTTTATAAAACACCATTTCGGTGTTTTCGATATCAGTATAACACCGTTTTGGTGCGTTGTCAAGCGTTTTTTACCATTTCGGTGTATTTTTTTTGACTTTTTTTATTTTTTAGCTTATAATCAATAAAAAAAGGAGAAAAGCAATGAACAACTTAAAAAACATCAGAAAATTAAGCGGTCTTACGCAAGCTGACGTTGCAAGGATACTTGGTTGTACTCCCCAAGCCTATCAGCGATACGAGCAAAACGAACGCGAAGCCGATCATAACACGCTATGTAAGTTAGCAACTATTTTCAACGTCTCAACAGATTATCTTTTAGGGCATTTGAGTCAACAAAATTTTCCGAACTTAAAATTAAGCGATTTAATCAATTATGCACGCGGGCAACGTAGTTTAGAAGAATTTGCCAAGGCTTGCGCTATTGACGTTGAGGAATTGAAAAAAATCATAGATAGACAAACACAACCTACATTTGTGGATTTAAGAAAAATTGCGGATAATTCGTTTAATAAAGTTTCCTTAGAAGCCCTCGTTTTTTCCTCTGGCATCAAACCTACTATAAAATGGACGGACGAGGAAAAAGCCACAGGCGTCATACCCGAATACAAGGAACAGCTTTCTGCCGATGAAATAGAATTGCTTGACGCATACCGTGCGATTAAAGATGAAAAAGGCGAAAAAGCTGCTCACGCAATCAAAACAATTGTTTTGACATACCTCGACGCAAACTAATTTTTTTTAACAAAATTCCTTAATTTACTACAATATATTACAATTTTCGCCAAAAAAATTCTGATATACTCTCATTACGATAAATTATTTTATCGAAAACATATGATGAGGTGTATATTATGAAAAACAAACTGTCGGATGAACTAACTCTACTTACTTCTAAGCTTATGATGAGCGCAAGCAAGCGCGAAATCATTAGCCTATCGGGCGAATTTGGGAAGCTCATAGAGCGGGTAATAGAGCAAGAAAAAAGAGCGTACAATCCCTGTACACTCCAAGAAAAATCAGTAACAGCGACTATCAAATTTACACAAGAAGAGGTCGCTGATATGGCAAAAACTTTTAAAAAAGAATTTATAGCAAACGGGCTTGTTGCCCGTATCATCAAAAGACAAAGCGGTAAAAGAACTTTTCTTTACGAAATCCGATACCGTCGGAACGGATACAAGATCGAAGTATCTTCCACGGATATCAAAGAAGCAAAACGAAAATTTCTCGAAGCAACGAAGCCCGAGAATATCGACAAATATCAAGTCCGTATTGTTCCCAGCGGGCAAAACTTATTTCACGAGATCGCGAGCGAATGGCTTGCATACAAGAAAGGCAAGATCAACGAGCGAACGCATCGGAATTACGAAAGTTATTACAGGCGCTATCTGCGCGAGCCTTTGGGCGATATTCCGATATTGAAGATCCGCACGATCGATATCGACAAAATTCTTGATGCCGACCAAGAGCGTTTATACGAGGATCTCCGCACGGTGCTCAATTCGATATTCAAGTATGCGATCGCAAGCGGCGTGACGACGTATAATCCCGTAACGTTGATACCGTTCAAAAAAGCGGGGCGACAAAGCGAAAGAAGGGCATTGAACGGGGAAGAACTCGACCGTTTACATAATCGTTTGAATTTGCCCGAATTTTCGGCTTATAAACGAACGTTTCTCTTAATGCTTTATTTTGGCTTGCGCCCGTGCGAGGTAAACGAGGTGCATTTTGAAGGCGATTTCTTAATTGCACGCAACGCCAAGCGGAAGGGCGGAAAAATAGAGTATAAAAAAATCCCGATACCTTTACAGGCACGGGAAAAAATAGCTATGGACGGTGTAAACGACGCTCCGCACCGAACGGACGTGCTAAACCGAGTATTTAAGCGAGTGATGCAAGACGAGGAAATAACACAGTATTATCTGCGCCACACGTTTGCAACGGTTTGCCAGCAATACGTTCGGCCCGATATCGTCGATATTTGGATGGGCGACAGCAGTGAACGGCTTGTCGGGCGGGTGTACACGCATTTTTCCGATGAATTTATGAGGGCGCAAATGGAGCAAGTAATCTTTCATAAATAATCTCGATTTTGTTCCCCAAAATGTTCCCCAAAATGTTCCCCAATCTATTGACAAAATGTAAAGAAAAATGGTATAATTATATAAATAAAGGCAAAAAAGAGGCAATTTTCGAGGTTTTTTCCTCAAAAATCACCTATCTGGTGCGGTCGACAGGAATTGAACCTGCATGGAGTTACCCACAAGATCCTTAGTCTTGCGCGTCTGCCAGTTCCGCCACGACCGCATTAACGGTTTTAATTATATCTCAATGTTCTGCGTTTGTCAACTCATTTTATTGCTCTTTCCAAAAAAAAATTAAACTTTTTTCTCTTCTTTTCTTTTTTCACTTCTTTCGCGTATATTCTCCTCCACGCATACGCACAATATTTGTAAATGGAGGAATTTTTATGAAAGCAACCGGAATTGTCAGAAGAATCGACGAGCTCGGCAGGGTCGTGATCCCGAAAGAGATCCGCCGCACGCTCCGCATTAAAGAGGGCGATCCCCTCGAAATCTTTACCGACCGCGACGAGCTTATGCTCAAAAAATATTCGCCGATCGCTACCTTGGAACGTTTCAGCAAGGCGACCGCACGTTCCCTTAACGACTTGAGCGGCAAACTCGCCGTCATTTGCGATACCGACGGCATTTTACACGCTTGCGGCGACGGAAAAAAAGACCTCGACGGCAAAAGTCTGTCCGAGGATATGGATAAGATCCTCAAAGAACGTCGCAGCTATATCGCCAACGCCGCGGAGGGCGGGGACGTCATCCCCCTCACCTCCTCCCGCGAAGAGGGCGTCACCGCGCAGGTGATCGTTCCCATCGTTTCGGGCGGGGACTGTCTCGGCGCCGTCGCCGTACTCTCCAGAGAAACGGGCGCGAAAATGGACGGGAGCGACATGAATCTCGCCCGTCTCACCGCCGATATCCTCGCAAACCAATTCGAATAAATCTTCACGAGGCGCGAAGCCTTTTCGCGCCTCCTTTTTCTTTTTTTATGTCGGCTTCTTATACCCATCATCTCATCGCTTCGCGCGTTTTCAGCGTCCTTCCGGCGCCGTTACACGCCGCCGTCGAGCCCTACCTCTCCCTCTACTTTTTCGGGGCGCAGGGCGCGGATTTTTGCTTCTTTTGTCCGCTTACGGACGGCGTCAAAAAACCGATCAATTTCGGCTCGTATCTCCACCGATACGGGGGCTTTTCCGCGTTCAACGTATGCAAGCTGTTTTCCGCCCGTGACGAAGCGCTTTTTTCTTACTCGCTCGGCTATATCACGCACTACGCCGCCGACGTCGCTTTTCATCCCTTCGTGTACGCTACCGCGGGAAAATCTCCGCTCCGTCACTCCCGTGTGGAACGCGCAATCGATCTGTTTTTACAAAAAAATCTTTCCCAAGAGGACGTCCATAAAAAATTCTACGGGAAAAAACCTTGCGAAAACGAGCGGCAGACTTTGTTTTTACTATATGCCGCTTTTGCCGCCGTCAACCGATTGCCTGTACTGAAAAAGAGCGCCTTTTTTCGTTCGTTTTCGTTATTCAACGCATACCTGCCCCGCTCGTCCGCCGTTTTAAGCGCGAAAAACACCCGCTTGATCAACGCGCTTTCCAACAAGGGAAACGCCGAGTGGGCAAACCCTGCGGCGACCTCTTTAAAAAGCCGCGACGGGGCTTTGGAATTATTTGAAAAATCGGTAAAAAACGCGCTTTCGGCGATCGAAGAATTTTCCTTCGCCGTAAAAAACAAAACGGCGTTATCCTTCGCCGTTTTCGGTAAAAATTATTTAAGCGGGCTGTAACAGCCCGCTTTTCGTTCAAGCTCCCGCGCCGAAATTTTTCAGCATGGGGTCGATATACGCCCGACAGGCTTCGAACGCGGCGTTCGAAAGCGTCGTCTCCCCCGCAAAGAAATTCGAAATATCGAACACGCCGTAATACGCGAGCACGGCGAACAGAGCCAAGATCACCGCGCATACGGCAACGCCCACGACAAGATAGATCACGCACGCAACGCTCCCGTCGACCGTACGCAGAAAGCCCACTTTCGAAATGCCTTTCACCGCCAGCTTCAACAGCCAATTGATCAGAAGCAACGCCGCGATAAACGCGATCGCAAGCAAAAATCCCGCGACGATCTTCGCTATAATGGGCGCGAACTGCGCCACCGAATCGCCCATGGACACGACCGCCGTCTCGCAACGTGCGACAAAACGGAAAATCATACCGCCCGCACCTGCGGGAGCGACGCCCGTCGCCGTCGTCTTAAAGGGAAGATAAAAACCCGCCACCACGAGCGCGATCGAGCCGAGGTTGACAAGCAGGGTACGGAGCGTCTCCACGAATCCGTTTTTGCGACCCTTACACGCAAACGCCACCAAAATACCGATGAGCAACAGATCAAACGCGTATCTGCCCGCCAACGAAACGAGATTCTGCACCGTCGCGTTCCCGAAAAATCCGCTCCACACGGTTTTGAGTCCCGTCCCGTTAAGAAGCAGAAGCGCGATACCCGCCGCCACGGCGAGGAGCATGCCCGCGTTGACCGCGCAAAACAGACCGCCGAGCAATCTGCCGCCGACCGAGGGCGTGCCGTAGCCCTTGCGGACCATCTCCATTCTGTCCTCGTAATCCTCGTAATCGTCGTAGTCGTAATAATCCTCGTCGTATTCGACGCCGTCCGCATCCAACGTATAGCGATCGGAATTTTTCTTTTTCCACTTGATCTTCGGGCGGAAGATCAGCGTGAAAACTCCGTACAAAATCAGCGTGCCGATCACGGCGGCAAGCGCCAAAACGAGCGTGCCCAAATACGGGCGTACCGTTTCTCCCAAAAAGGTAACTTTCGTCGAAAGCGCGTCGCCGATTTTCGCCCCCAAATATTTTTGCAAAAGCAAGAATATCAGACCCGCCGCCAGCCAAACCGTTCCCGTCCAGCTTACGCGCCGAGCGCCTTTTTTCAGACCGATACAAAACGCGATCAAAAGGATCGCCCCGAAAACGACCGCGAGGATCAAGGGCGCTTTCGAGCCGCCGCCCTGCGCCGTTCCCGCCGCCGTCAATAGACTATGAAAAGGCATCATCTTCCTTTCTCCTTACTTATTGAAATTATCCTTCAACGAAACGATCTCGGATAAGACCAAGCCGCCCGATTCGTTTACGCATTTTTTATAATATCCCACGCGCATGAGCTGGAACGCCTTGTTATCCGCGCTTTCCGCCAAATACGGCTCCGCTTTTCCGTGGAAAATATGCTCGCTGTCGAGATTCATTCTCTCGCCGAAATCCTGCCCCGCGTATTCCGCGTCCTTCAAAAGATAGCCGTAGCGGCGGATCTCCGCGTCGACGCCCGTTTTGCCGTCCACCCATTGGATCGTGCCCTTTACCTTGATACCGCTCGTATCGTTTGACGAACGGCTGGTCGGCACGTACGAGCATTTCAGCTCGACGACCTCGCCGTTTCCGTCCGTGATCACCTCGTCGCAATGCACGATATACGCGCCCTTGAGCCGCACGTACCCGTCGGGCTTGAGACGCTGGTATTTGGGCGGGGGATCGAGCGAAAAGTCCGCTCTGTCGATATAAACGACGTCGGAAAACGCGACCTTACGCGTGCCCAGCTCGGGTTTGAGCGGATGGATCGCCGTCTCCAATTCTTCCGTGCCCTCGTAATTGGTGATCGTCACCTTCAACGGATCGAGCACCGCCATCGCGCGCTCGGCGTTCTCGTTGAGATTGTCGCGGATACACGCCTCGAGATAGGAAAGCTGACATTCGGAATTCGCTTTTACGATGCCGATCTTCGTACAAAAATCGAGCAACGCCTCGGGGGGCACGCCGCGGTTTCTTAAGCCCGCGACCGTCGGCATGCGGGGATCGTCCCAGCCGTGCACGTGTCCTTCTTCCACCAGCTTTTTCAAATAGCGCTTGGACATAACGGTATTCGTCACGGCAAGCCGCGCAAACTCGATCTGACGGGGCTTGGGCGAAAAGCCGAGGTTGACGCCCACCCAATCGTAAAGAGGACGGTGATCCTCGAACTCCAGCGTACAAAGGGAGTGCGTCACGCCCTGCAAATAGTCGCAGATAGGGTGCGCGTAATCGTACATGGGATAGATGCACCAAGTATCGCCCGTGCGGTGATGCGTAGCGCGCAAAATGCGGTAGATAACGGGGTCGCGCATGTTCATATTGGGCGAGGACATGTCGATCTTCGCGCGCAGACATTTGCTTCCGTCGGGATATTTGCCCGCCTTCATTTCACGGAACAATTGCAGGTTTTCTTCCACACTGCGGTTGCGGTAGGGGCTTTCCGTGCCCGCCTCCGTAAGCGTGCCGCGGGTAGCGCTGATCTCCTCGGGGGAGAGGTCGCAAACGAACGCCTTACCGTCTTTGATCAGTTTTTCGGCGTACTCGTAAATGACCGGGAAAAAGTCGGAGGCGTACACCTCTTTCGCCCAATCGTATCCCACCCATGCGATATCGCGACGGATCGCGTCGACGAACTCGGTCTTTTCCTTGGAGGGGTTGGTGTCGTCGAAAAAGAGGTTGCATTTGCCTTCGTATTTTTGCGCCGTACCGAAGTTGACGAGCATACTTTTGATATGCCCGATATGGAGATATCCGTTGGGCTCGGGCGGGAAACGGGTCTGTACCGCTTCGATCTTGCCGTTTTCGATATCGTCGTTGATGATCTGTTCAATAAAATTCGTTGCTTCGATTGTTTTCATACGTTCTCTCTTTTATAGTGATTTGTGGTTTAAAAGTGAAGTTTTCATTATGTGAAAGCGAGGTTTATTTATCATTAAGTGAAGTTCTCGGCTAACGCAAAAGTGACGTTTTTTGCTTTCGCAAAAATTTGTGGCTGCATTTTATAATTATTCCGCCATTTTGTATTTTGTATTTACGGTCGTTCGCCATAGCGACTAACGCCTAACGGCGTGAAAGGCGCAAAACTATGTTTTGCTTTATGGGGGCTATGTTCCGTCCGCACGGACGGCGACTGCCGTCGAGGCGCAAAGGCTTCGCCTCTGCACGCCATAAGGGACAATGCCCCTTGACTCCTCGTCGGGCACGATACCGTTCATTCCAAGTCTCACACAAAGATAGAAAGGCTCCGTCGCGGGTCGCACCCGCCATTTTACCCCTTACGACAACCCCACGATCGTGCCGTCGGACAATAAGTCGATCTTCTCCGCCGCCGGGTGCGCGCCCAGCCCGGGCATCAGCATGATCTTGCCCGCGATCGCCACGATAAAGCCCGCGCCGCCCTTCAATACGATATCGCGTACCGTGATACGGAAACCCGTCGGTCTGCCCAGCAACTCCGCGTTATCCGAAAGCGAATACTGCGTTTTCGCAATGATCACGGGCAGGTTCCCGCAACCCTTTTTCTCGATCGTCTCGATCTTCGCCAAAGCCTCGTCCGAGAAATCGACCCCGTCCGCGCCGTAGATCTTCTTCGCTACGTTTTCGATCTTCTCGCACACGCCCTCGTCCAGCTCGTAGGGGTGGCAAAGCTTCGATTCGATCTCGCACGCCTTTACGACCTCTTCGGCAAGCTCCTTGCCGCCCTCGCCGCCTTTCAGGAACACGTCCGTAAACACCGCGACCGAGCCCGCTTTTTTCACCGTCTCGATGACGAGATCGGTCTCCGCCTGCGTGTCTGTGAAAAATCTGTTCATCGCCACGACGACGGGCTTTTTATATACGTTCTTTATATTTTCGATATGCTTCAACAAATTCGGCATGCCCTTTTCGAGCGCCTCGAGGTTCTCCTCGGACAACGTCGCTTTGTCCGCGCCGCCGTGGAGCTTGAGCGCCTTTACCGTCGCCACGATCACGACGCAATCGGGCTCAATGCCCGCCGCGCGGCATTTCGTGTCGAGGAATTTTTCCGCGCCGAGGTCCGCGCCGAACCCCGCTTCGGTGATCGCGTAATCGGCAAGACTCATCGCCGCGTACGTCGCTTGCACGCTGTTACAGCCGTGCGCGATGTTCGCGAACGGTCCGCCGTGAATGATCGCGGGGGTATGCTCGAGGGTCTGCACGAGGTTGGGCTTCATCGCGTCCTTTAAAAGCACCGCCATCGAGCCGACCGCGCCGGGGATATCCTTTGCGCGGACGTAATCGCCGTCCGTGTTCAGACCCACGATGATATTGCCGAGACGCTTTTTCAGATCGTCGATATCGGTCGCAAGACACAACACCGCCATGATCTCGCTCGCCGCCGTGATATCGAAATGGTCTTCTCTCTCGACGCCTCTGCCCTTGCCGCCGATCGTCACGTTGATAAGCTGGCGCTCGTTCATGTCCATACAACGGTGGAAATAGATATTGTTTACGTCGATCTTAAGTTCGTTTCCGCGGAAAATGTGGTTATCCATCAGGGCGCAAAGCAAATTGTTTGCCGCCGTGATCGCGTGGAGATCGCCCGTGAAATGCAGGTTGATCTCGGACATGGGTACGACCTGTGCGTATCCGCCGCCCGCCGCGCCGCCTTTGATGCCGAACACGGGACCGAGCGAGGGCTCGCGCAGGGCAAGGCACGCTTTTTTGCCGATCTTGGAAAGTCCGTCGGCAAGACCGATCGAAACGGTGGTTTTACCCTCGCCCGAAGCGGTGGGGTTGATCGCCGTCACGAGCACGAGCTTGGCTTGGCGTTTCGCGTCTTTGGGCAACGTGATCTTCGCCTTGTATTTTCCGTACAGCTCGAGGTCGGCTTCTTCAAGTCCGAGCTTTTTCGCGACCTCGCGTACGTCAATGAGTTGTGCGTTTTCCGCAATTTCGATATCCGAAAGCATACTTTATCCTCTCATATGTATAATATTACCTATACATTATAGCACATATTTTCGAAAAAGGGAATACTTCCGCCCTAATTTTTTTTGATTTTTTTCGCGAAACGGGAGAAATTTTCCCGATTGCGGGCGTTTTTAAGTAATTTGCGGATTATAAAAAATTTTTCGCGGAAATCCGTCTCCTTTCGATTGACTTAAACCGTGAAAATATCGTATAATAAAGGCGATAAAAAATTTTTGATCGAGAGGTTATACGATTATGGCTGAAAAGAGAGCGGTAACGATGGAAAAACTCGTTTCCCTTTGCAAAAACAGAGGCTTTATCTTCCCCGGAAGCGAAATTTACGGGGGACTTGCGAACACGTGGGATTTCGGTCCCTTGGGCGTGGAGCTGAAAAATAACGTCAAAAAGGCGTGGTGGAAAAAATTCGTGCAGGAAAACCGTTACAATACGGGGCTCGATTGCGCGATCCTGATGAATCCCCGCACGTGGAAGGCTTCGGGGCACCTCGGCGGCTTCTCCGATCCTCTTATGGATTGCAAGAGCTGTAAAGCCCGTCACCGCGCGGACAACCTCGTGGAAAAATACGTCGAAAAGCACAATCTCGACGTGAAGGTGGAGGCGATGGACAACGACGCGCTCGAAGCGTTCGTCTCCGAACACAAGATCGCTTGCCCCGTCTGCGGCAATTCCGATTTCACTCCCATCCGTAAATTCAATCTGATGTTCAAGACCTTCCAAGGCGTAACGGAGGACAGCGTAAACACCGTATATCTCCGCCCCGAAACGGCGCAGGGTATTTTCGTCAACTTCGAAAACGTACAGCGTTCCACCCGTATGCGCGTACCTTTCGGTATCGGTCAGATCGGTAAATCGTTCCGTAACGAGATCACGCCCGGCAACTTCATTTTCCGCGTGCGCGAATTCGAACAAATGGAGCTGGAATTTTTCTGTAAGCCCGGCACCGACCTCGAATGGTTCGCATATTGGAAAGATTTCTGCCGCGATTGGCTGCTTTCGCTGGGCATGAACCCCGAGCGTCTGCACCTGCGCGATCACTCCCCCGAGGAGCTCTGCTTCTATTCCAAAGCGACGACCGACTTCGAATACGATTTCGCGTTCGGCCGCGGCGAGCTTTGGGGCATTGCGGACAGAACGGATTACGACTTGAACCAGCACGCGAAGGAATGCGGGAAGACGATCGACTATCTCGACCCCGTCACCAACGAAAGATACGTGCCTTACGTGATCGAGCCGTCGCTCGGCGTAGAACGCGTCGTGCTGGCTTTCCTCACCGACGCTTACGACGAAGAGGTGGTAGACGCGGAAAAGAACGATATCCGTACGGTGCTCCGTTTGCACCCCGCGCTCGCGCCCTACAAGTGCGCCGTGTTGCCTTTGCAGAAAAATCTCGCGGACAAGGCGGACGAGATCTACGCGAAGATGCTTAAAAAATTCCCAGCGACCTACGACGTCACGGGCTCGATCGGCAAGCGTTACCGCCGTCAGGACGAGATCGGCACGCCTTTCTGCGTGACCGTCGATTTCCAGACGCTCGAGGACAATACCGTGACCGTGCGCGACCGCGACACGATGGAACAGATCCGCGTGAGCGTCGAGGAAGCGATCGCATACGTTGAAGAAAAGATCGACTTTTAAGCGTTAAACGCGTACCTGCCCCATTCCTTTCGGAAAAACAAGACCCATCAAAATAAAAAACGAAAGAGCAGTTCGTCTGCTCTTTTTCCCTTTTCCGCATTCCGTGCGGGCGTATGACAAGGGCGGAGAAAACAAATACTGAAAAGGAGGCACCGTATGCCCATATCGAAAACCGATTTCGTGCGCGGCTTGCAATGCGAAAAAATGCTGTGGTTGGACGCGCACGCGCCCGAATTGAAGATCATTCCCGCCGAGGTGCAGGCGCGCCTTGACGCGGGCAACGAATTCGGCGATAAGGCGATGTCCGTTTTCGGCGATTTCGTCGAAACCACCGTCTTTAAAGAGGACGGGCGTTTAAACTACGCGGCGATGCTCGAAAAGACGAAAGAATTGCTCGAACGGGGCGAAAACGTGATCTGCGAAGCCGCGTTTTCGTGGTACGGCAATTATTGCGCCGCCGATATTCTGAAGAAGGACGGCGACGGTTACGCCTTATACGAGGTGAAAAACGCGCCTGCGGCGAGAAAGGAATTTATCGTCGACCTCGGCTTTCAACGGCTGATCTTGCGCAAATGCGGGGTAAAAATCACGACTTGCTCATTACTCTTGAACGCCGATAAACAGGACGAACGTGAGGGGCAGGTATGCGATGAGATCATCGAGCACGGCGGATCACGCTTTAAAATAGCGGAAGTAACGAGGGCGGCGCGGATAGAAGAGCGCGTAGCGGAAAAACGCATTTTCGAGCTGGGAAAGCTCAAACGCAAGGACGCGCCCCTGCCCCTTATTTCCGTGGGCGGACAATGCGAAAGCCCCTATCGGTGTTGGTATTACGAGCATTGTCATAAAAAAAGCGAGTAAAAAAGCTTCGGGCGTTGTTTAAGGATTGCAGCCCCGAAAGGAGGCGGAATGCAGGACAACGGCATCGAGCTGTACCGCCGTTTTTTAAACGGCGACGAAAGGGGATTGGAAGAACTGATCGCCCTTTATCAACACGGTTTGCTGCGTTTTATTTACGGTTACGTGCGCGATTTCGCGCTCGCCGAAGATATCTTGCAGGAAACCTTTATTTCTCTCTATTTTCACCGCGCGTTCAAGCCCCGCGACGACGCAAGCTTTAAAACCTACTTATATAAAATTGCGAGAAACAAAAGCCTGAACGCCTTAAAAAAGCGCAAGCGGAAAAAGGAAATTTCGCTCGACGCGCTGACCGCGCCCATGAAAGAGACGCCCGATTTTTTAACCTATTCTCCGCACGGAGAACTCGAGGAGAAGGAACGGGCGAAAATCCTGCAAGCCGCATTGGAAAAGCTCAAGCCCGATTATCGGGAAGCGCTCACGTTGCGCTATTACGACGGGCTTTCGCCCGAACAGATCGCGGCGGTGACGAAAAAAAATATTAAAAAAATATACAACCTGCTCGCCCGCGGCAAAGCCGCGCTCAAAGCCGAGTTACAAAAAGAAGGTAGAGACCATGAAGACCTGTGAGCAACATTCCAGAGAAATATTTTGCGAGATCGCCCGCCGCGAAAGGGCGAGCTACGTCGTCCGCAAGCGCGTGAAAAAGGCGTTTGCCGCCGCGGTGATCCTCGGAATTTTCCTACCCGCCGCCGTGTATTTTTCCACAACGGAGGAGCCGAACCGAATTTTTCCGCTTTCCTTCGATTTTACGGAACGGTATTCCGAAAGTCCGTCGGAGGATGAGGAAAGCGAGCAAAAAAACGAGACGGTCGCGCCGCGTGGCGATCGTCACGACATCGCCCTTACGTTTTGATTCCGCAATATCGCAAAAGAGAAGCGACCCCGTCGGGTCGCTCTTTTTATTTTCAATTACTCGAATACAATTTATATAAATCCGCGTACAGCCCGCCCTTTCCGATAAGCTCGGCGTGCGTACCGCTTTCCTCGATACCGTTTTCCGTCAAAACCAATATCCTGTCCGCATTTTTGATCGTCGTCAAGCGGTGGGCGATCGTAAACGTCGTTCTCCCTTTCGCCAGCTTTTCCAAGGAGTTTTGCACTAATCTTTCGCTTTCGTTGTCGAGCGCGCTCGTCGCTTCGTCCAATATCAATATCGGCGGATTTTTCAAAAACAGCCGCGCGATGGAAATTCTTTGCTTCTGTCCGCCCGAAAGTTTCACGCCGCGTTCGCCCACGTAGGTGCCGTAGCCGTCGGGGAGCCCCGTGATAAACTCGTGCGCGCCCGCCATTTTGGCGGCTTCGACGATCTCCTCGTCCGTGGCGTCCGTTTTGCCGTACGCAATATTTTCCCGAACACTGCCCGAAAACAGATACACGTCCTGCGCCACTACGCCGATATTTTCGCGCAACGACCGTAGGGTGACGTCTTTGATATTCTTTCCGTCGACGGTGATTTCCCCGTCCGTGATCTCGTAAAAACGGGGAAGGAGGGAGCACAGCGTCGTTTTGCCGCCGCCCGAGGGACCTACGAGGGCAATGCTTTCGCCCTTATTTACGTGCAGACTGAGGTTGGTGAGCACCTCTTTCTTTTCGCTTTCGTAGCGGAACGACACGTTTTTAAACTCGATCTCGCCCCGCACGTTTTCGATATCGACGGCGTTTTTGCTATCCTTGATCTCGGGCTCGATTTCCATGACTTCGTTGAAACGGTCGATGCCCGTGATCCCGCGTTGAAACTGTTCGGAAAATTCTACGAGTTTTCTGATCGAATTGATCAGGGTCGTTACGAACATGAGATACGCCACGTAATCCGCCGCACTGATTTGTCCTTTCACGAGGAACAAACCGCCCGCCACGACCACAATGATGTACATGAGTCCGTCGAAAAGACGGGTAGTGGATTGGAACCCGCCCATCACGTAATACGCGCGCTTTTTGATGGCGAGAAACAGCTTGTTGCCCTTGTCGAATTTTTCCTCCTCCACCTTCTCGTTGGCAAAGGATTTCACCACACGTATGCCCAAAAGGCTGTCCTCGATCTGCGCGTTCAGCTCGCCCGTCTGCTTTCTCGATTCGGCGAACGCACTTTTCATTTTCTTTCTGAAAACGGCAAGGGAAACGATGATGAGCGGTATCCCCGCGAACACGATCAACGTAAGGGGTACGTTCATCGTGCAAAGAATGATGAACGAACAGACAATCTTGATCCCCGCGATGAAAAATTCCTCGGGGCAATGGTGCGCGAATTCGGTGACGTCGAAGAGATCGGTGGTGATCCTCGACATCAGCGTGCCGACTTTCGTATTGTCGTAATAGGAAAAGGAAAGCTTTTGCAGATGCCCGAACAGATCGCGCCGCATGTCCGTTTCGATCCTCGTGCCCATGATATGCCCCACGGACGCCATGTAAAAATTCGCGCCCGTATCGATGAGCCGCAAAACCACATACAACAGCCCGCAACGCAAGATGAGCCCGACGGTGAGATTGGCGACGTTCTCCGTAGCGACGCCCGTGATCTCGCGAACGATCATGGGCAACACGAGCTCGCACACGGTGGTGAGCGAAGCGCAAAACAGATCGAGGATCATGATCCATTTATATTTTTTATAATAAGGCAGAAACCTTTTGATTAGCCCGAAGCTACTCTTTTTCCCTTTCATTTTTCGTTTCCTTCGTACGTTTTCATTATAAATTTTAGCACAAACGGCAAAAAGAGTCAACCTTATCCGCTCGCACGTTTTTATTTTCCGTGCATTTCGACAAAATCTCCGAGAAGGTTTTATTCTCCCCGCGTTCTAACCGCCCGCCTCCGTTCATAGAATAAGACAGAGCTAAAAAACGAAGGCAAGGAGAAAATTGGTTATGAACGAAGAAATCGAATACGCCGAAATGCTGGAAATCCCCGTATCCACCGTCAACGTGGTACGCAAAAAACGCGCGAAGCGCCGCAAAGCGGAAGCCGCGCCCCAAAACGAACCCGCGGTAAAAGCGCCCGATCTTAAGGACACGGTCATCGCACAGGTCAACGACAAACTTTTATCCGACGCGCCCGCAGACGAAAAAATCACCGCCGAGGCGGAGCTGTTTGCGGAAAGCGCGAACAGCGAGGGCAGCGTCCGTTTCGACGACGTCCCCGAACGCATCGACACCGTTCGTCTCTATTCCACGCACGAGAGTCCGTTCTTTGAGAAGGGTCGTTTATATCCCGAGGATTATCCCCTTTCGGAGGAAAACGAGGGGGGCAGGTATGCGTTGAACGCGGAAACCAAGAAAAATAAGACCGCGCGGATCGTGCTCGGCACGGAGTTTGCGCTCGCCTGCGCGCTGTGCGGCGCGATCTTCCTCACCAACGTATTTATGCCGCAAAGCGCGATCAATACGTTCTTCCGCGCGCTCAACGAGTCGCCCAAAGTTGCGGCAACGGACGAAAGAACGTACGCCGATTTCACGCTGTCGCCCGTCGTGAGCGAGCTGTCGGACGCGGAGCTCGCGCTTTCGCCGACGGGTATCCTTACCTTCACCGACGCGTGTTGCGTGTATCCCGCGGCGGACGGCAAGATCAGCGCGGTGACGGCGAACGCAGACGGCACGTATACCTTGAAAATTTCCCATTCCGATTCTTTCACGGGCGTGATCGAGGGGTTGAATTCAGTGTATTACGAGGTCGGCGACGAAGTAAAAGCAAATATTCCCGTAGGCTATACGGCGGGCGAAACGGAGGTGCAGGTGACGATGTATTCGGACGGCACGCTTCTCAACTGCTTCCAGCTGACGGAAGAAAACTGCCTTGCGTGGGTGGTGCAGGACGTTGCCCAATAACGGAGGCTGAGCGTGAGAACGAACAACGAAAAGCGGCAGAGACCCTGCCGCTTTCCTCTTATCCGCGCCGCAAGGGCGCATATCAGACTGCACCCTGCGTTCCTCGCCGTCGGCGTCTGGTTTTGTTTCACGGGCGAATTGCCCTCCTTTCTTTTAAGCTGTATCGTGGCGATCCAGCACGAATGCGCGCACGCCTTTGCCGCCGCGAGGCTGGGATATAAACTGAACAAGCTCGTGTTGATGCCCTACGGCGCGGTGATCGACGGGGATCTGAGCGGGATCACGCTCAAGGACGAGATCACCGTCGCGATATGGGGTCCGCTTTGCAATCTTTTAACGGCGGCGTTTTTCGCCGCGCTGTGGTGGTTTTTCCCCACGACCTACGCTTTCACGGACGCGGCGTGCTTTTCCTCGCTGGCGATCGCGCTCGTCAATCTTCTGCCCGCCTATCCCCTCGACGGAGGCAGGATCCTGCGGTGCGTTCTTGCCCGTGCGTTTTTGAAAAATTCCGCCGAAGTGGAAAAGGCGAAGCGCAAAGCGGAAAAGATCTGTCGCGGTCTGACCTTCTTTTTCGCCGCGATATTCCTTTTCGCCTCCGCCTGCGCGTGGATAAACGGCGAATTCAACCTTACGCTTTTCGCTTTCAGCGCGTTTTTGTGCGTGGGGGCGTTTGGGAACCGCGATAAGACCGCCGTGTATAACAAGCTGGATTATTCGTGTAAAAACGAACTGAAAAAAGGGGTCGAGCTTCGGCGGGTGGCGGTGCTTGCAAGCTGTCCGATCAAGGACGCGTTGCGGTTTGTTTCACGGGGAACATACCTCGTTTTGGAGGTATACGACGAAAAAGAGAACCACCTTTTCGATCTGCCGCAAAGCGAGCTGGGCGAATATTTCGCGCGGGCAAAAACGCCGTACGAAACGTTGCTTTCCCTAAAAAAGAGCGCAAAACGGGCGGATACCGTGGAAAAAATCGCCTGAAAAACGTAAAAAGCCTTGCAAATCCGACGGTGTTGTGCTATACTTAATAAGTACGGGTTCGAAGAATAAACGGATAAACAACGGTTAAAATGAAAAAGGAATGGTTTTTCGACCGCTATTGCGGTCAACAATTCGCCGCCCTTATGGAGGACGGGAAGCTCACGGAATTTTCCGTGGAAAAGGAAGATCGAGGCGAGATCGTCGGGAACGTATATAAGGGCAGAGTAACCAACGTGCTTTCGGGCATGAACGCGGCGTTTATTTCCTGCGGATTGCAACGAAATTGCTATTTGTCGATGGAGGAAACGTACACCGATTACACGAAATACGACGGCACGCCCGTGCGCACGGACAGCAAGCCGCTCGAGCTGAAGGTGGGCGACGAGCTCCTCGTGCAGGTAACGAAACCCCCGCGCGGAAACAAAGGCGCGAAGGTGACGACGCACCTTTCGTTCGTCGGCAAATGCCTGATCTATCTCCCGGGCACGGATTTTTTGGGGATATCCCGCAAGATCACGGACGAGAAGCAACGGGAAAAGCTGTTGAAGATCGCGGATAAAATGCGCATGGGAAAGACGAACGACGGGTTCATCATCCGCACCAAAGCCCCGCTCGTCACGCAGAAGCAACTGAAAGCGGAAGCGGAATACTTAAAAAAATTATACGAAAAAACGCTGGGAGCGGCAAAGGGCGCGCCCGTGGGCACGCTTTTGTACGAGGACGAGGAGCTGCCCTTGCGCACGTTGCGCGATTCGTTCGGCGACGAGGTCGTGGCGATCCACGTGGGCGACGAGGAGCTGTACCAAAGACTTTTGGCGCTCGTAAAGCTCCGCTCGGATATTTCCGAACGTAAGCTGATCAAGCACACGGGCGAGCGGGCGATGTTCAACGAATACGGGATCGATTCCCTCGTATACGACGCGGTAAGCCCTACCGTGCCCTTGGAAAACGGCGGATATCTCGTGATCGAACACACGGAAGCGATGACGGTCATCGACGTGAACACGGGCAGCTATATCGGCGAGAACAGTTTGGAAGAAACGGTGTTTGCGGTAAATCTCGCGGCGGCGAAAGAGATCGCACGGCAAGTCCGTTTCCGTAACATCGGCGGGATCGTGGCGGTGGATTTTATCGACATGGTAGACGAGGCGCACAAGGAAGCCGTAACGGAAGCGTTGAAGGCGCGGCTGGCGCAAGACAAAGCAAAATGCAACGTCTTGCCGATGAGCGAGCTGTGCATAACGCAATTCACGAGAAAGCGCGTCGGGCGCGAGGTAATTTCTTTTTTGGAAAAGCCTTGCCCGCATTGCTCGGGTAAGGGGTACGTACACGATGACATTTTCGTGATCACGCGGTTGCGCTCCGCCATTCTCAACTGTTTCGCGGACGGTTACACCTCCGCGATCATCGAGCTGAACGAATGGATCATGAAAAAGATATTAAACGAAGGCTTGTTCTCTATCGAGGCGAGAAACCGTTGGAAAAACAAGCGGATATATTTTATCCCGCACAAGACCTACAAGGAAGAGTATTTCACCGTCCGCGGCGAAAATTCGACTGTGCTCAAGCTTCCCGACAAAGCACAGATACTGTATTAAAAGGAACGCGAAATGCAAAACGTTTTTTCCGAGCTTCCCGAAAATTACGAGGAAGTTTTCCATATCGACGCAAGAAATAAAAAGACGGGGCTGATCTTCAACCTCGTCGCGCTTATCCCGTTCGCGATCGTCCTTGCGATCGTGCGCCCCACCGCGCGTCTTGACGCGGCGGCGAAAGCGCTTCTCGCCCTCGGTTTCGGGCAATATATGCTCCGTATGGGAATATATCTGCTTGCGTTCGTCGGTTCTTTGATTGCCTATCTTATTTTGCACGAACTGACGCACGGCGTCGTGTACAAGGCAATGACGAAACGAAAGCTTACCTTCGGCATGAGCTGGAGCTGTGCGTTCTGCGGCGTGCCCGACGCATACGTTTCCCGTAAAACGGCGATCGCCGCGCTGATCGCGCCGTTTACCCTTTTCACGCTCGTGTTTTTGCCGCTGACGATCGTTTTCGCCTTTGTCGACCCGTGGCTGTACCTGCTGTTCGGACTGCTTTTGGGACTGCACCTCGGCGGTTGCAGCGGCGATCTGTACATGACGTATCTTTTGTTGTTCAGATACAAAAACAAAGCTCTTCTCATGCGCGATACGGGACCCGAGCAATGGCTCTATCTCCCGCAGAAAAACTGAAAACGTGGGGGACAGGTACGCGTTGAATTATAAAATTAAGTGAAAAAAAGACAGGCGATTTCCGTCTGTCTTTTTTCATTTCTTTGTGCGCCCGACCAGCTCATCGAGCGTTATTCCATAATAATCAGCAAGAATGCTGTTGCAACATAAAATAAAGGAAGCGGAATTTTTGTCCGCTTCCTTTATTTATTTACGCTGATTGCTTATACACGAGTTTGGGCATTTCGCCGTCCGTTAAGCACGCTTTCGTGATCACGACTTCCTCGACGTCGTTTTCCGACGGGATCTTGTACATGACCTCCGTCATGACGTTTTCTATGATCGTCCGAAGTCCGCGCGCGCCCGTCTTTAAACGGATCGCCGTCTGCGCGATCTCGCGCACTGCGTCCTCCTCAACGGTCAGCTTCACGCCGTCGAAGCCCACCAGCTTTTGATACTGCTTGATGATCGCGTTCTTCGGCTCGGTGAGGATCTTCACAAGCGCCTCTTCGCCCAAAGGATCGAGATTGACGACGATCGGAAGTCTGCCCACGAACTCGGGGATCAGACCGAACTTCGTCAGATCCTGCGGCTTTACGTCGTCGAGCACGGAATAGTCCGCCTCGTTCGCGCCCAAGCGCACCTTACCGCCGAAGCCCAGCGTGGTGTCGTCCTTACGCGAAGAAACGATTTTATCCAGCCCCACGAAAGCGCCGCCGCAGATAAAGAGGATATTCGTCGTGTCGATACGCAGACATTCCTGATTGGGGTGTTTTCTGCCGCCCTGCGGGGGAACGTTCGCCGTCGTACTTTCGATGATCTTCAAAAGCGCTTGCTGTACGCCCTCGCCCGAAACGTCGCGGGTGATCGACACGTTTTCGCCCTTACGCGCGATCTTGTCGATCTCGTCGATATAGATAATGCCGCGCTGTGCGCGCTCGATGTCGTAATCGGCGTTCTGAATAAGCTTCAGAAGGATATTTTCGACGTCCTCGCCGACGTAGCCCGCCTCTGTGAGCGTGGTCGCGTCCGACGTCGCAAAGGGTACGTTCAGGATCTTCGCGAGCGTTCTGGCAAGAAGGGTTTTACCGCTGCCCGTGGGTCCCAAAAGGAGCACGTTGCTCTTTTCGATCTCCACGCCGTCGTCGTCCTTGAGTTTGGTTTTCGCCGTTGCGTTGATACGTTTATAATGATTATACACCGCCACGGACAGCACGCGTTTCGCCTTGTCCTGTCCGACGATATACTGATCGAGCTCCGCCTTGATCTCGGCGGGTTTTTTCAAAGGTACTTCCTTTTGCGGTTCTTTTTCGTTTTCCCATTCGTCGACCATCGACTTGCAGATCTCCACGCACTCGTCGCAGATGCACGCGCCGTCGGGGCCCGTGATCAGTTTCCGCGTTTCTTCCTTGGGTTTTCCGCAAAACGAACAATGCTGATTTTTTGTTGCCATTTATACTACTCCGTTACTTATTTATAAAAGGGTATGCCGCGGGCGGGGGATTTTGTGCAATCTCTCACCCGTGCGTCTATATCTATTTATACCCAACCTTTCCCCGTTTCAATCCTATTTCGAAAAATCACGCGCAAAACCGCTGGAAAAGTCGGCTTTGCGCGTAGCTTTTTACACCTTTCTTATCTTCTCACGAACACTCTGTCGATCAGCCCGTATGCGCGCGCTTCGTCCGCGGACATATAATTGTCGCGGTCGGTATCGCGTTCGATCGTGGCAAGATCCTTGCCCGTATTTTCGGATAAAATGCGGTTGAGCTTCGCCTTCGTGCGGAGAATGTGCTCCGCTTGAATTTTGATATCGCTCGCCTGACCCTGCGCGCCGCCGAGGGGCTGATGAATCATGATCTCGGAATTGGGAAGCGCGAAACGCTTGCCCTTCGCGCCGCTCGAAAGCAGGAACGCGCCCATCGAAGCCGCCAAACCGATACAGATCGTCGATACGTCGCACTTGATATAGTTCATCGTATCGTAAATCGCCATACCCGCCGAAACGCTGCCGCCGGGGGAGTTGATATACAAACTGATATCTTTCGTGGGATCCTTGCCCTCGAGATAGATGAGCTGCGCCACAACGGTGTTCGCCACGGCGTCGTTGATCTCGCCGCTCAAAAAGATAATTCTATCGTCCAAAAGGCGGGAATACAGATCGTACGTGCGCTCGCCCGAAGAGGTGCGCTCGACAACGTAGGGGATTAAAACGTTCTTTTCCATTATTCGTTCCTTATTTTACCTTAATTTTGCATTCTGCATTTTGCATTTTGCATTATTCGGCGTACATTTCGTTGTTCTCTTTCAAGAACTTGAACAGCTTCGTGATCACGATGTCGCTGCGGATATAGTCGAACTGACGAGGATCCATACCCTTCTTGTATTCTTCTACTTCCTTCTCCACGGACTTCGCCTGCTCCGCAACTTTCTCGTTCACTTCGTCCTCGGTCGCTTCGATATTCTCTTCCTTGATGATCTGGGAGATGATGAGCTGATGAAGCACGTTCTTCTTCGCCTGTTCTTCATAGTTCTTTCTGAAATCCGCTTCCGTCACTTTCAAGAAATCGAGATAATCCTGCAATTTCAAGCCCTGATACATAAGCTGGTATTCGAATTTCTGCACGAGGGAATCGATCTCTCTTTCGATCATCGCCTGCGGGATCTCTACTTCCGCATTCGCCGCGATCGCTTCGAGAATACTGTTCTCCGTCGCGTCGTTCGCGCGTCTGTCCGCGTTCTTCTGCAATCTTTCTACCGTTTTCGCTTTATACGCTTCGAGGCTTTCGCTGCCCGTAGCGTCCTTGATGAACTCGTCGTTCAGCTCGGGAAGCTCTTTGCCCTGAATGGAGTTCAGCTTCACGGCAAATACGGCGGGCTTGCCTTTGAGCGCTTCCGCCTGATAGTTTTCGGGGAAGGTGACGTTGACGTCCTTGCTATCGCCGATATTCATACCCACGACCTGATCTTCGAACCCGGGGATAAACTGACCGCTGCCGAGGGTGAGATCGAAGCCTTCCGCTTCGCCGCCGTCGAATTTTACGCCGTCGACCGTACCCACGAAGTCGATGTTGACGATATCGCCGTTTTGCGCCGCTCTGTCGGTAACGGGCACTTTACGCGCGTTTCTGTCGAGCAAGCGATCGATCTCCGCCTGCACTTCTTCTTCCTTAACAGTATACGCATATTCTTTGATTTTGATACCCTTATACGCGGAAATTTTTACCTCGGGTTTCACAGGCACGGAAGCCACGAGGGTTACGCCCTCGTCGGAAAGCGCTTCCACGGATACGTCGGGCTCGCCCACGACCGTGAATTTCTTTTCGTTCTTTTCGATCACTTTACCGTAGTTTTCCGAGAACAGAAGGTTGAGCGCGTCCTCATAGAAAACGCCCTTACCGTACGCGTGCTCGATCACGTTTTTGGGAGCCTTGCCCTTACGGAAACCGTTCACGGCAAATCTGCCGCGGGTCTTGAGATACGCTTTCGTCTGTGCGTCTTTCCATTCTTCACCGTCAAATTTGAAGGTGATCTTTACGGTGCTTTTTTCGCCGGCTTTGGTAGTGTACTTCATAGTTTTTCTCCTGCTTTTATGCTGAATTTTTTTATTTTTTCTTTCTTCACGGTCCCGAAGCGGGAGTTTTTTTCCTTCCGTTTCGTTTTCGCTCACTACATTTTATCACATTTGTCAAAGAAAATAAAGCGTTTTTATTTACAAATCGCGAAATTTACGCTATAATTTAAGAAAAGATTTTGCCGTATTTGCGGTTTTTGCGCGTTTTGTGCGCTCCCGCAATCGGTTTTACCAAATTTTCGGGAGAAAACTATGCCGCAGGACGCTTTTCATATCCGCCGTTCGTGTAAGGAACTCGACTCGCTTTTAAAAGGCGGGCGGATCAACCGCATTTCGCAGGTAAACAAAGACGAGCTTACCTTTATTATATACACCGGAAAGTCGACGGTTAAACTTATTTTGAGCGCAAACGCCACGGGCGCGCGCGTCTGCCTTTCGGCGACCGAGAAAGAACCCGCTCCCGTCGCGCCCAATTTTTGCATGCTGCTCAGAAAGCATCTCCAAAACGCGGAAATTTTATCCGTGCGCCAACACGGCGAGGAACGTATCGTCGAGATCACGCTCCATTGCACCACCGATTTTTCCGAGTGCGACCGCGTTCTTATTTGCGAGCTGATGGGAAAATATTCGAATATCGTTCTTGTGGAAAAGGGGATCGTTTTGGGCGCATTGAAAACTACCGCGTTGATGGACGAGACGCACCGCGTCTTATTTGCGGGCGCGAAATACGAATACCCCGTCCCACAGGATAAATTATCTCCCACCGACGGCGCGGGTATGCGCGAAGCGTTTGAAAATTTCGCGCAAATGCGTCCCGAGGGCTGGGATAACGACGTGCTTTCGAAATGGCTGTTCGAAAGCGTGGCGGGGCTGGCTTTGCCCACCGCGCGGGAGATCGTAAAGCGCGCGGAAAAACCGCTTTGGGAGTTCGTCCCCGACTTTTTCGAAAACCAGCCGAACGACCCGTATATAAAAAAGGAAAACGGCGTGCCGACGGATTTTTTCGCCTTTGCGATCGAGGGGGGAGAAAAAGCGCCCTCCCTTTGCAAAGCGGAGGACGAGTTCTATTTTTACCGTGAAAGCAAGAAGGGCTTCGAGGATAAAAAGCGCAAGCTGGAGGGTGCCGTACGCACGTTGAAAAAGAAGGCGGCGAAGCGTCTGCAGGACGCTTTGGAACGGCTGAAAGAGGCGGAAAGAGCGGAAGAAAACCGTATCAAGGGCGAGCTTCTCACCGCCAATTTATACGCGATAGAAAAGGGCGTTAGGTGCGTGGAGCTCGACAATTGGTACGACGAAAACGGCGGGAAAATAAAAATTTCGCTCGACCCGCTTTTGTCGCCCGCGAAGAACGCGCAGCGGTATTTCAAGCAATACAACAAACAGAAACGCGCGAAAGAAATTTTAACGCCGATGAAAGAAGCGGAAGAGGCGGAAATTTCGTATGCGGACAGTATTTCCTCCGCGATCGCGCTCGCCGAGACGGAAACCGACCTCAAAGAAATAGAAACGGAGCTGACGGAAGCGGGATTTTTGCGCGCGCCGAAAGCGCGGGCGGGCGTGAAAAAGGGCAAACAGGAAGCGCCCGTACCTTTCCGCGAATACGAGCATAACGGCATGAAAATTTTCGTCGGACGGAACAATATCCAAAACGACAGATTGGTGCGCTTAGCCGCGCCCGACGACGTATGGTTGCATACGCAAAAGTACCATTCCTCGCACGTAATAATCGCCGCACGAGGGGGGCAGGTATGCGACGAAACGCTTTTATATGCCGCGGAGCTTTGCGCGTATTATTCGGACGGGCGGGATTCGGACAAGATCCCCGTCGATTACTGCAAGAAAAAATTCGTAAAAAAGCCGAATAAAAGCAAGGCAGGGTTCGTGGTGTACACCGATTATAAGACGTTGTTTGTAAAACCGAACGCGCACAAGCGGTGAGCCGCCGCTTGGAAATGCAAAATTCAGAATGCAAAATGGTGGACCGACTGGAAAACGGCGCGCCTACCAAGGATAGGCTTGCTTGTCTATCCTTATCTTTTTTTATTTTCGCCCCACAAGCTCGCCAATATTAATGCTACACATAAACGTATAACTGCATTTTTTTATATAAGATATGATATACTTATTATGTCCCAAGAAAAATAAATCGTCAGACGTGCTTTATCGCTTGTTGTCACTTCAAACAAAGGGGGGCGGAATAATTTTTCCGCCCCCCCCTTTGTTTGAATTTTGCATTCTGCTTTTTGCATTTTGCATTTATTTAAAGGTATTCCTTCCACTTTTTCTCGAACTGTTCTTCCGTTTTGATCATTTCGTCGAGAAGCGCGTACACTTCGTCCGCGCCGTCGGGCTCGATATCGCCCGCTGAAGTGCGAAGCGCCGTGATCCCCATCACCGTGCCCTGCACCATCATATCCGCAATGTGCGAGCGGGAATTGTCCGACATCGAACTCATTTTGATCGAGCCCCACATCATCGCCTTTTTGAACGGATTCGGCTCCTTCAATTCGATATTTCTGTCTTTGGCGATCATCGCCGCGCGGGCGGAAAAGCCCTCGTACGCTTCGTGCTGGGCGGAAAGCTCCGCTTTTACTTCCTCGTCGTCCACCTGCGGGGTGATATCTGCAATAGATTGCAACGCAAGCTGTGCGTTCCTGTATATTTCCGCCAAAACTTCTTCAGCTTTTTTAGTTTTTTCCATTTTTATTTCTCCTTTTTCTTTTAGCGTGGCTTTTTTCTTTTCGGGATATACAAAAAAATTAAAAAACGGCGCAAAAATGCTTGACGGCTTCCATTAAAATATGGTATAGTAATACCCGAGCCGATAGAAACGGGCTTTTTTAAGTCGCTTAAAATTAAGGATTTTGCCTTGAAGATAAGCGCGCCTTGGATATTCTTCGAGACTGGAAAGAGGAGGTAAAAACTTTATGTACGCTATCATCGATAACGGAAACAAGCAGTATAAGGTTGCGGAAGGCGACGTCGTACGCGTAGAGAAACTCGCGGCGAACGAAGGCGACGCGGTTTCCTTCAAAGTGCTTATGGTTTCCGACGAGAACGGTATCAAAGCGGGCGCGGAAGTCGCTTCGGCAAAGGTTACCGCTACGGTCGTTAAGCAGGACAAGGCGAAGAAAATTATCGTTTTCAAGTATAAAGCCAAGAAGAACGAGCGTAAAAAGCAGGGTCACAGACAGCCCTTCACCGCAGTAAAGATCGAAAAAATCGAGCTTTAATTGCAACGGCGTTGATTTGCAACGCGGAGAAATTTCGAATTAAGGAGAAAGAAAAATGATTTTTATTCGTTTGTTCGCTCATAAGAAAGGTACCGGTTCCTCCCACAACGGCAGAGACAGCGAGGCGAAACGCCTCGGTACGAAGCGCAGCGACGGTCAATCCGTTCTCGCGGGTAACATTCTCGTCCGTCAGAGAGGTACGAAGATCCACCCCGGCGCGAACGTCGGTATCGGCAAAGACGACACCCTTTTCGCTCTTGTGGACGGCGTAGTTCGGTATGAAAGAATGGGCAAAGACAAGAAAAAAGCAAGCGTTTATCCCGTAGCGGACGCGCAATAAGCTTAAAAACAAAGACAAACCGACTGTGTAAGCAGTCGGTTTTCGTTTACTTTTTTTCCGAAAAAGCGTATAATAGCAATATGGACGAATTACGCGAACAACTCAACGACTCCGCTCCCGAAACGCCGCAAAAGAAAAGCAAGCGTTTTTTGGGCGTCGTTTATATTATCCTTTCGGCGTTCTTTTTTGCGCTGATGAGCGTGTTCGTGCGTCTTGCGGGAGATCTTCCCACCTTTCAGAAGTCCTTTTTCCGAAACCTCGTCGCCGCCTTGGTCGCGTTCGTCCTTCTTTTAAAAAGCGGCTCACTAAAAATGCGCAAGGGCTCGCTTCCCGCCCTTCTCGCGCGGTCCGTCGCGGGCACGGTCGGGATCGTATGCAATTTCTACGCCATCGATCATATGAACGTTGCCGACGCGTCCATTTTAAACAAACTCGCGCCCTTTTTCTCGATCGTTTTTTCGGCGTTGTTCCTCAAAGAAAAGGCTTCCCCGCTCGATTGGATCTTCGTTTTCGTCGCTTTCGGCGGCGCATTGTTCGTTGTAAAACCCTCGCTCGATATCGTGCGGAGCGCGCCCGCTCTCCTCGGCGTTTTAGGCGGCTTGGGCGCGGGGCTTGCGTATACGTTCGTGCATTATCTGGGCGGCAGGGGCGAGCGCACGGCGTTTATCGTGTTCTTTTTCTCGGCGTTTTCCTGCCTCGCCGTGTTGCCGTTCACGATCGCCGACTTTCAGCCGATGACGACCCCGCAGATATTGTTTCTGCTGCTTGCGGGCTGTGCGGCAAGCTGCGCGCAATTCTCCGTCACGGCGGCGTATTCCCGCGCGCCCGCAAAGGAAATTTCCGTATACGACTATTCGCAAGTACTGTTCGCCGCGCTTTGGGGCTTGCTCCTCTTTTCGGAAATACCCGATCTTTTCAGCTTTATCGGGTACGCGATCATCATCGGCGCGGCGGTGCTTAAATATTTCCTCACGGCGCGGAAGCATCGGAAAAGTCGGAAAAACCCACCCGCTTGATCGGGTGGGTCCTCTTTTAATATTCCGCGCTTGCCGCGACGGGTTGTTCCTTATTTTGAAGCGTGTATAAATCGAATTCGCTGTCGATATCGAAATCCTCGCCCGCGTCGAACGCCGCCAGCTTCGACACCGAGACCTCGTACGCCGTCATCGTTTTCACTTCCGTTTCCGAAAGCTTTTTTTGGTATTCGCGGCTTTGGATACGTCCCGAAACGGCGATACGGTCGCCCACGCCGAGGTTTTTCACGAACCGCGCGTTCCGCCCCCATGCGATACAGGGGATATAGTCCGATTTGTTGTACGCGCGATTGACGGCGATCAGCACGTCGGCGATCTCGCGATTGAACGGAGTCGTGCGGTACACGGGCGGCTTGCAGATATAGCCGCTCAAAAGTATGCTGTTGGGGTTTTTTCCCGGTAATTCTTCGAGGAGCTCGCGAACGAATACGGTGAGCATCAGACGCGACTTGCCGTTTTCTATTTTATTATAGCTTCTGAATTGACCGAGCGCGCAAATCGTTTTGCCCTTACAGAGCATCGCGCCCTGTATCAATCTTTCGGAAAGGGTGACGGGCAGAACGTCTGCCTGTCCCGAAAGGCGCATCACGCGCACGTAAAATTCGTAAAATCCCTCTCCGTACACCTCGTGAGAGAACCTCGCGTCGCTCACGATTTCACCCATAACGTAGACCTTGTTGTTTTTTTCCGTAACGTAATTCATAAAATACCTCCGTATCGTAATATGTAATAATTTTTTATTTGCTTGTTTTGTTAAAACGGGCATACCATGTACGCGTTGAAACGCTGTTAAGCCCCTGCTTTGTGTTGTTTCCCGTTTACGTCGATCGAGTAGTTTTCTTTATAGATCAGCTCGCCGATGGGAACGAATTCGTACCCGCGGTTTTGCAACGTGGAAAAGATCATCGGAAGCGCTTCCGCAGTATGCAAGCCGTTATTGTGACAAAGAATGATCGACCCGTTTTTCGCGCCGTTGACGATACGGAGCGCGATCTCCGTCGCGGAGAGATTTTTCCAGTCGAGCGAGTCGACGTCCCACTGTATCGTATATAAACCCATCGATTGCGCCGTATCGATCAAAAGATCGTCGTAATCGCCGTACGGGGCGCGAAAGAGATTGGTTTTCTGACCCGTCGCTTTTTCGATCGCCTCCGCAGAGGTCTTGAGTTCGTCGCGGATCTCCGCCTCCGAAAGCTTGCTCATGTACGAATGGGTACGGCTGTGCGTGCCCAGCTCGTGTCCCGCGTCGACGATCTTCTGCGCGTATTCGGGATACTTTTCCACCCAAAACTGCACGGCGAAAAAGGTACAGCGCACGCCGTTTTTCTGCATGATATCGAGGAGCTTGTCGGTATATTCGACGCCCCATGCGCAATCGAAGCTGATCGCTACCTTCTTCTCTTCCGTGGCAACGGAATAGATGGGCAGGGAGCGGCGAACGGCGAGCGCGGAAACCGCTTGCCGTTCGGTATACGTTTTGACCGTGTACACGGGCACGAAAATGGTGGCGAGCCCCGCGACGATCAGCGAAAGCACGATGGCGATCCTTGCGATAAGTTCCTTTCGTTTTTCGCGGCGAGTCATTTTTCCGTTACCTCCATAATAGCAGTTTGATTTTATCGAAATTTCGGGGAAACGCGCGAATTTCGTCCTGTTTTGTAGAAAACGTATTCCGCGACGCCTTGCGGGGTCAAGCCGCGCCGTCGATGATTTATCGTATGCGGAAAAAACGGGGGTTATGACGGAATCAAAAAGGAAAAAAGCGAGAAAATTCCGCTCAAACGGTTTACTTTTTTCGACCGTTAGTGTATAATACGGATATGAGAATTTGGGCAAAGCTGATGACGGACGGCAGGATCCGCAAACAATACGTATACGAAAACAAGGAAAAGCTGACGTATTCGCACTTTTTCGATTACCTGACGGACATTTGTCACGAGCTGGATATCCCCACGCCCGTATTGACAAAAACGCATATTTTCAACTTTGCGAAATTCAACCACGTAAAATTCATCGCCCGCGACTTTGTGGAAAGCCTCGGGTACGATCATTTGTTTTTGGAAAATCTGTATTAAAATCGGGAGAAAAATTATGACGGCTTTGGAAAAGGACATTTTAAACGTACTGAACGACGACGCGAGGATCGCGCCGAAAAAGATCGCGGCGATGCTTTCCGTCGACGAGGAGACGGTGAAAAACGCCATACGCGACATGGAAAAAAGCGGCGTTATCGTGAAATATACGGCGATCGTCAACGACGAAAAAGCGGACGATTCGCTCGTTTCCGCACTCATCGAAGTGAAGGTTACCCCCAAGAAAAAGGAGGGCTTCGACGGCATCGCCCGACAGATCGCCTCCTTCCCCGAGGTCAAATCGGTATATCTTATGAGCGGCGCGTACGACCTCGCCGTTTTCATCGAGGACAGATCGCTGCAACAGGTCTCGCGCTTCGTTTCCGAACGCATTTCCACCTTCGACGGCGTTATGAGCACGGCAACGCACTTCATTTTGAAAAAATATAAGATCGAAGGCGTCGTCACGGAAAAAGCGGACGCGGACTACCGTTTGTCCGTGCAAGCGTAAAAAGGAAGTTTTGTTATGCGCGATTTTGTCAATAAAAAAGCGAAAATGCTACAACCGAGCGGTATTCGGAAATTCTTCGATATCGTACGGGAGACGGAGGGCGCGATCTCCCTCGGCGTCGGCGAGCCCGATTTCGTCACGCCGTGGAAAGTCCGTTCCGCCGCGATCACCTCTATCCAACGCGGCTATACGCAGTATACGGGCAACCGCGGTCTGCCCGCCCTTTTGGAGCTGATCTCCCGTTATCTTTCCGAGCGTTTTTCGCTCGATTACGACCCGAAACATATCCTTGTCACGGTAGGCGGCAGCGAGGCGATCGACCTTGCGCTCCGCGCCTGTGTGGAGCGCGGCGACGAGATCCTGATCCCCGACCCCGCGTACGTTTCCTACGCTCCGCTCGTTTCAATGTCGGACGGCACGCCCGTGCACGTCGAGTGCCGCGAGGAGGATAATTTCGTTTTAAAGCCCGCGTATCTCGAAAAGGCGATCACGGACAAGACGAAAGCGATCATTCTTACCTATCCCAACAATCCCACGGGCGCGATCATGACGGCGGAGCAGCTGCAAGCGATCGCGCAGGTGATCGTAAAACACGATCTTTTGGTGATCACGGACGAAATTTACGCCGAACTGACCTACGGGAAAAAGCACGCGAGTATCGCTTCCCTCCCGGGCATGAAAGAACGGACGGTGTACATCGGCGGTTTTTCGAAGGCGTTCGCCATGACGGGCTGGCGTCTGGGCTTTGCCTGTGCGCCCGCCGAGATCGACGACGCGATGTTCAAAATCCACCAATACGGTATGCTCTGCGCGCCCATCACGTCGCAATACGCGGCGATCGAGGCGCTCAAGGACGGACTTTCCGACGGCTTCTCGACAGTGGAGGAAATGCGCGATTCGTACGATAAGCGCCGTAAATTCGTGCTCCATTCCCTGCGCGAGATCGGCTTGCATTGTTTCGAGCCGCAGGGCGCGTTTTACGCGTTCCCGTCCGTGAGATCGACGGGCATGAACAGCGAAACGTTCGCCGATCGACTTCTGAAAACGCACAAGGTGGCGGTGGTGCCCGGCAATGCGTTCGGACAATTCGGCGAGAACAACGTACGCCTTTCGTACGCGACGAGCATGAACGCGCTTTCGGAGGCGTTCGACCGTATGGCGGCGTTCCTTTCGCAAGAAAAATAAGCGCGCGATCGGGAAAAAACGGAACTTATCCGCTTTTTATAAGAAAAGAAAGCGAAATTCTTGTGAAATGGCGCAAAAAGCATTGACAAAGCGAAAAAAATAATATATAATGATGAACGATGTAAACGCCGTGGCTCTACAAAAGAAGGTCGCGGCGGATTTTTAACGCTCCGTCATTCGGCGGCTTTTTTCTCGTGCGGTAAGGGTAAAAGGCGGGAAAGCGGCTTCCAAAATATAAAACGGACGGAACGAAAGGAGTTTTTATGGCTGAACAGCAGTATATTATGACGCAAAAGGGTTATGATGAGGCAAAGGAAAAGCTTACGTATCTTCAGACGGTGAAACGTCAGGAGATCGTGGAACGTATCGCGGAGGCGAGGAGCCACGGCGACCTGTCCGAAAACGCGGAATACGACGCGGCGAGAAACGAACAGGCGGCGAACGAATTGGAGATCACCGAGCTCGATTACAAGATCAAGAACGCGGTCATTCTCGAAGAGAACAACGACAACACCACCGTGCATATCGGCTCGAAGGTGAAGGTGTACGACGAAGATCTGGACGAGGAAGAAATTTACGAGATCACAGGTTCGACGGAAGCGAACGCGATCGAGAACAAGATTTCGAACGAATCCCCCGTCGGCGCGGCGCTTTTGAAGCATAAAGTGGGCGACGTCGTGAAGATCAACGCGCCCGACGGCGAATACAAGCTGGTCATTAAAGAAATCTTTTAAACAGTGAAGTTTGCCTTGTGGCAAGTGAAGTTGCAACCTGTGGTTGCAATTATTGTAAAATTTATAAATTTTCATTTCAGTACACGAGAGGTTTACTACAAATGCAAGAGAACAAGACGAACGCGCCTGCGGGCGTAAACGAAGAAGAACAGCTCATCGAACAGGCGAGGATCCGCCGCGAAAAGCTGGCGAAGCTGGTTTCGGAGGGCAAAAATCCTTACGAACAGGTAAAATATCCCGTCGACGCGGATTCGGAAACGGTCAAAAACAATTTCGAAGCGTACGAGGGCAAGACGGTCGTGATGGCAGGGCGCATGATGTCCCGCCGTATCATGGGCAAAGCCTCGTTTTCTCACGTCGCGGACAGAAGCGGTTCGATCCAGATCTACGTGACCCGTCAGGATATCGGCGAGGAAAACTATATGTCTTATAAAAAAGACTACGACATCGGCGATATTTTCGGATTCAAAGGCTTCGTGTTCAAAACGCAGACGGGCGAGGTTTCGGTGCACGTTACCGAGCTCACCCTTCTTTCGAAGTCCCTCCTGCCCCTGCCCGAAAAGTACAACGGCTTGCAGGACAAGGACATGAAATACCGCTTGCGCCATCTCGATCTGATCATGAACAAGGACGTGCAGGACACCTTCCGCAAGCGTTCGCTGATCTTAAAAGAGATCCGCAACTATTTGGATAATCGCGGGTATCTCGAAGTGGACACGCCCACCTTGTTGCCGCTCGAGATCGGCGCGGACGCAAGACCCTTCAAAACGCATCACAACGCGCTCGACCTCGATATGTATATGCGTATCGAAACGGAGCTTTTCTTAAAACGCCTGATCGTCGGCGGCATGGACAGAGTGTACGAAGTCGGCAGAATTTTCCGTAACGAGGGTATGGACGCTTATCACAACCCCGAGTTCACCACGATCGAAATGTACGAAGCGTACAGCGATTATTTCGATATGATGGATATGATCGAGGATATGTACAAAACGGTCACGCTCAAGGTATGCGGCACGCTCGATATCACTTATCAGGGCACGGAGATCCACATGGGCGATTGGACGAGAATGACCATGGCGGAAGCGGTCAAAAAATACGCGGGCGTCGATTATAACGATTGGGCGACGGACGAGGACGCGCGTGCGGCGGCGAAATCCCTCGGCGTAGAGCTCGAGCACGAAAACGCGACGAAGGGCTGGGTGCTGATCGAGCTGTTCGACGCGTTCGTGGAGGACAAGCTGATCCAACCCACCGTTATCTACGATTATCCCGTGGAAAACTCCCCTCTTGCAAAACGCAAGCCCTCGAACCCCGCGTTTACGGAGCGTTTCGAATACTTCATCTGCGGGCACGAATACGGCAATGCGTTCTCGGAGCTCAACGACCCGATCGATCAGAAACAGCGTATGGTCAAGCAGGTCGAAGCGAAACGCGCGAAGGGCAACAACGACGCGCAGGTGGACGACGATTTCATCAACGCGCTCGAATACGGTCTGCCTCCCACAGGCGGGCTGGGTATGGGGCTCGACCGTTTCGTCATGCTGCTCACCGACAGCTCGACGATCCGCGACGTTATCCTCTTCCCCACGATGAAACCGAAAAAATAACGAAACCGCGCCGATGGGTGGGCTTTCCGCCCGCAAACGATCGGCGCTTCTTTTCCCTTTAATGCAGACGGATCGGTTACGTATATTTATACGGAATATACGAAGTATTATGCAAATAAAACCGTACCTGTACCGCATACGATCATAAAATAATATCCGTTTATGCATACTATGTAAACGGATAGCGGAGAAAAAGATGGATGCAAAAATTACCAAACAACGGCTGGGCAGATTGCTTTCCTACGATTGGGTGAAGATCGTTGCGCTGGCGGTGGCGGCGATCGTTTTATGGTCGCTCGTATTCACGACGACGGCGACGCGTATCACGCCCGCGCAACAATTTACCGTGTTCAATTATTATTCCAACGCCCCGCTCGGCGACGGATTTTATAACGTATACAACAAAACCTTTTCGGAAAACAAATTTTCTTACGAGATAATCGAAGAGAACGTAAACGACCTCACGACGGGCGGCGAAGAATACGCGGGCACGCTTTTGGAAGCGCGCCTCGGCACGGACGAGGGCGACGTGATGTTTATTCCCCACGTCAACGATCCCTCCACGAAAGTGGACGCGACGGAGGAAGGCGGCGAGCCGACCTACACCACCTATATGCAGGGCTTTTTCAACAATTGGTATTATTATATCGCGGACGTGGACGAATACCTTGCCGACATGCGCGCATACGTTTCCGCCTATTACACGGACGGGAACGACGTTGCGGACGACAATTATATCGACGGTACGATGAACAAGGAAAAGGTACGCGCCGATTTCCTCGCGCGGATCGAGCGCAACAAGGATAAGCGTTTCAAAAAAAGCGAGCAGATCGAAGCGGGCGTTTTAAAAGAATACGAACGTTTTGAAAAATACGCGGCGGCGCTCGTGCAATTCGACAAATACCTTGCGGACGGGACCGTGACGCTGACGCATTTGCAGGCGGCGGGCGCGGACGGAACGGTTTACAGAGAGGGCAATTACGCAGTCAATCTCTGCCCCGAAAACGGAAAAACGGAGAAGCTGAAAGAACAGTTCTATTATGAAGAAGAAGTGGACGGCAAGCCGAAAAAGACGGCGAAAAACATGCACGTCATGTTCTTCGATATGAAGGGCGTGGAGAACGGATTCCAATACGAAAGCCTTATCTACGTGAACGAAGTGATCGCGGCGGCTCTGACCGACGCGGCTTCCGCAAACGAATAACCGAATATGCGAATCAAGGTTTTTACGGACAAAAAAACGCGGGCGAAGTGCAAGATCTTCCAAATGCTTAAGACCCATGCGGGGAAAAAGCATCTTTCTTTTCACACACCCGGACATAAATCGGGCGCGTGGGATATCACCGAGCTGTCCTTTTCCGACAACCTTGCCTCCCCGCACGGCTGTATCGCCGAAGCGGAAAGGGATATCGCCGAGCTCCTCGGCGCGAAAAAGAGTTTTATTTTAACGGACGGGAGCACCTCGGGCGTGCTTTCGATCTTATATGTGGCGAAGCTTTCGGGAGTAAAAAAAGTCGCCGTTTGCGTCCATTCGCACAAAAGCGTTTTTAACGGCTGCGCGGCTTTGGGGCTGACGCCCGTCGTATTTACGGCGCGGGAAGCGAATTTTTGTCCCGCAAAAACGGAGCCGAAAGATTTTTTAAACGCGCTTGAAAACGCGGACGCGCTGTTTCTCACCTCGCCCGATTATTACGGAAATATTCCCGATCTAAAGGCGATCCGCGCCCTTTGCGATCGGGAGAAAAAACTCCTGCTCGTCGACGGTGCGCACGGCGGGCATTTGCATTTCGATAAAACCTTATACGCGGGCGCGTACGCCGACCTTTGGGTGGACGGCGTGCACAAAAGTCTGCCCGCGCTTACGCAAGGCGCAGTCGTTTCCGCAAGGACGGAGGAGACGGCGGAGGCGTTGCTTTCGGCAGTGGGGATATTCCGCACCACCAGCCCCTCCTACCCCGTCATGGCTTCCGTCGAATATGCGGTAAAATATCCCCGCAATCACGCGCTGGAAACCGCCGTAAAAGAATACGCGGACGCTACGGAACGGGTATTTATCAAAGAGGACTATACGAAGCTTTGCGCGATCTTCGGAAAGCACGCCGCCGAGGCGGAAAAAGCGCTCGAGGCGGACGGTATCTTCGCCGAATTTTGCGACGGGAACACGATCATGTTTTACCTTTCCCCCGCGACCGATTTAAAAGCGTTCTCCCTCTTGAAAAAAAGGCTGGACGCGGCGCTGAAAAAATACCCGTACGAATCGGTTAAACGCATACCTGCCCCCCTCGTTTTGTTTCGGGAAGGCGAAACGGAACGGATCGAAACGGAAAAGGCGATCGGGCGTATCTGCGCGGAAAATTGCGGTATCTTCCCGCCCTGCACCCCTTTGATCTTCGTCGGGGAAGAAGTGACGGCGGAAAAAATCGCGCTGTTGAAAAAGGCAAATAACGTATTCGGCGTATACGAAAACAAGATCAGGGTTTTTAAAGAAGAAAAAAGAGAATAAAATAATAGTAAAAGCGGCAAAAAGCCGCTTTACGTTTGGAGAGAGTTATGGGTTTTTCAGAAGTTTTATTGATCGGTGTGGCGTTGTCGATGGACGCGTGCGCGATCGCAATGACGAACGGCATGTCAGAGCCGAAAATGCCGCTCAGACGCACGCTGTTGATCGCACTGTTTTTCGGGTTTTTCCAATTCCTGATGCCGCTTATCGGCTATTTCGTCACGGACTTGATCGCAAACGCGTTTTTGGACGTATTCGAAAAAATATCGGCGTGGATATCCTTTGCCCTTTTGGCTTTTTTGGGCGGAAAAATGATTGCCGATTGCGTGAAATGCCATATCGCGAAAAAGAAGGGTGAAGAAGAATGTGAATGTAACGCGAAAAGCCTTACCCTCACCGCTTTGTTATTGCAGGCGGTCGCGACCTCGATCGACGCTTTGGCGATAGGCGTAAGCTTGAATATGGAAGCGAAATTCGGAGGCGGGTTGCTTCTCGGCGCGTTCGGCTCGACGGCGCTGATCGGTTGCACGACGTTCGCCCTGAGCGTTGCGGCGGTATATATCGGCAAAGCGGTGGGCAATAAGCTGGCGGACAAAGCCGAGCTTCTCGGCGGTATCGTACTGCTTGCGATCGGATTAAAAATACTGATAGAAAGCTTTTTATAAGACAATTGCGGTCGGAAAATCCCGACCGCAATTTTATTTTAACAAATCTTTTATCTCCACACCGAATATTTCGCTAAAACAAAGTAATTCGAAATCTGTCACAAAACGTTGCCCGCTTTCGATTTTTTGTATTGCGTTCTTGTCTATATCCAAACCCAATAGCTGACACTTTTCCGCCAATATCCTCTGCGACATTTTTGTTTTTTGACTTTTTCTCAGCGCACCGATTTTTTCACCGCATATATTGTTTTTTCCGTTTTTCGCTTTATTTTTAAACATGTTCTTTCCTTTTTTTGACATCTATTGCTTGACAAATATAATTATAATATGTTACAGTAGACAAAATGACATTCAATAAGTGTCAAATAGGAAATAAAAATAAAAATGTTTACAGAAGAAAAATTCGCAAAAAAATTAAAGGAGCTACGTTGTTCGAGGGGGCTTTCGTCAAGAGAGTTGGGTCGTATATTGGGGAGGAGCAGTTCCTATGTTTCTATGATAGAAAGAAACAACGCGCTTCCCACTCTTCCCGTGTTTTTTAAAATTTGCGAATACTTCAACGTCTCGCCTCTTTTCTTTTATTGGGACGACGTTATGATTTCCGAAACACCGAAAAATCTCTTGCTGAAAATCCAAAGTCTTTCCAAAAACGATCGACTTTTATTGCATACGCTCATCAATCGTCTTATGTAAAACGGTTGCCAAACCACGAAAACACGGCACGCAGCTGTGTTTTCCTTTTATTTCTGCGCTATTTTTTATTCAACCGCTTGCGTATTTCGCGCGTTTGTGTTATAATAGTGTAGGCGTGGAGTTTTTTACGCTTCGAGTTTTTAAAAGGACGACACCGTATGCAGACGCTGATCGAAAATACGCGCGCTTACCGCTTACTGAAAGCGGAATGTGAAAACGAACGCTTTTCGCACGCCTATCTTTTGCTCATGGACGACGCGAGAAATTTACGCGCCGCGCTCAAAGCGTTTGCCAAGCTGTTTTTTCATTGCGGAAACCCGAAAACGGAAAGGGAAAAAACGCTGTCCGACCGTATCGACGCGGAAAATTTTTCCGATTGTCTGTTCTTCCCCGACGCCGATAAAAAATTCGTCGTGGACGACGCGGAAAAGGTGATAGAGGAAAGCGTTTTAAAACCCGTCGAAAGCAACAAAAAAGTGTTCGTGATCGGCGATTTCGCCGAAGCGAACCCCGCTTCGCAAAACAAGCTTTTGAAAATGCTGGAGGAACCGCCCGAAAACGTCGTGTTCCTGCTCGGCGCGACCACGGTCTTCCCCGTGCTCCCGACCGTGCTTTCGCGCGTGGAAAAATTGGAGATACTCCCTTTCGAGCCCGCCCCTATCGTTGCCGCACTGTCCCGTATTTATGCGGGCAAGCCGTATGCGGAAACCGATTTCGAGCTTGTTGCAGCCGCTTCGGGCGGCTCGCTCGGCGCGGCGCAGAATATGCTGGAGGGGGGCGATTACAAGGCGCTCGTCGACGACGCGTTTTCGCTTTGTCTTTGCATGGGGGCGACCCTTCCTCCGCTCGTTAAAAGGATCGGCGAAACGAAACGGAAGAAGGAGCTTTTGTTTCTGCTCCGCGTGATCTTTCGCGACGCGCTGGTGCTCCGCTCCGTCTCGGGGGCGAAGCCGATGCTGCGATCGGAAACGGCGCGGATAACAAAAGCGGCGGAAAAATATACGGATTCCTCGCTCGTGTTTGCGCAGGAACGTATTTCGAAAGCGGAAAAGGAAGTGTTTTTCAACGCGTTTTTCCCGCAATGTTTAGAGGTATTGATCTCCGATATTCTGTTGGAAAACGCCAAGAGTAAGAGAAGACAATAAATCGTGAGGATATTATGATAAAAGTTGTAGGAATCAAATTCAAAAGCGGCGGCAAGCTGTACTATTTCGCCCCGAAAAAAGACGAAACGTACGAGCGGAACATGCCCGTGATCGTCGAGACGTCGCGCGGGGTCGAATACGCGTGGGTGGCGTATCCCGAACGGGAGATCGCGGACGACGAGGTCGTGTCCCCGCTCAAGCCGATCTTGCGTATAGCCACGCAAAAGGATATCGAAAAATACAAATCGTTCGAGGAGAAAAAGCCCGAAAGTATGAAGATCTGTCGCGAAAAGATCGTCAAGCACGGGTTGCAGATGAAGCTGGTCGATTGCGAATTTTCTTTCGACAGCGGCAAGATCACCTTCTTTTTTACCTCCGAAAGCCGCGTCGATTTCCGCGAGCTCGTCAAGGATCTTGCGGCGACCTTCCACACCCGTATCGATCTGCGGCAGGTGGGTATTCGCGACGAAACGAAGTATCTCGGCGGGATCGCGCCCTGCGGAAGAGTGTGCTGTTGTTCGGGGAATATGCCCGAATTCAAAAAGGTAAGCGTGAAGATGGCGAAGGCGCAGAATCTTTCCCTTAATCCCGGGAAGATCAGCGGGCTTTGCGGACGGCTCATGTGTTGTTTGGGATACGAGATCGAGCATTATACGGAGGCGGCGAAGCTTCTTCCCAAGGTAGGCTCGGAGGTGAGTTCGCCCGACGGAAAGGCGACGGTGGTCGCTCTGAACATGCTGAAAATGCTGGTACGGGTAAAAATAGACGACAAAAACGGCGGATTTATTTTCAAGGAATTTCCCGCGGACGAGCTGCAATTCAAAAAACAGAACCAAAATCAAGGGAATCAAAATCAAGGCAAGAAAAAGGACGAGGAAGACGAGGACGAGGAATAAAAACGTATTTTTACGCGGAAACGCGCGTTTCGTCTTTCCCTTTTTTATAAAAACACTTTACATTCAAAAGGAAAAGTGTTATAATGTTGTCGTAGTTGATGAAAGAATAAATCGGACGAAAAATTTAGCACGATAAGGAGAAACAAGATGGACGAGAACGAACAGACGAAGGACGAGATCAGCTTGATGCAGATTTTCAGACTTCTTTTGGATAAGATCAAATTGCTGATCGTCGTAGTTTTGGCGGCGGTGATCGTCGGCGCGGGATTCGGCGTATTGCGTACGTACGACAAAAAATATTACGGCACGACGATCGAATTTTACGTAAATCCGAGGCTCGATCGCGCTTCGAGCACGGACACGGAGAGTCAGTACGGCGTATACGGCGCGTACGGCAAGCACGTGATGGACAACATGGTGAAGCTTCTATCCTCCGAGCTTTTCGCGGAACAGCTCATGCTGGCGTTGGACGAGAACGGCGAGCCGACGGGTCTGCCCGAGAAGATCGACGGGCAAGTCGATCTGAACATACTGATCACGGCGGCGCAGGACGAAAAGAAGGAATACGACGAAACGATCAAAAAGGTAGAGGCGGCAATCGAGGAATTATCGCTCGCAAACGAAGTCTTGACAGAAAAGACGAAAGCTTTGAACACGCTGTGGGCGGAGTACAGAAACAGCGGTAAAAATCCCGATCTTACGAGTACCCCGACGACAGGTCTTTTCGACGACGTAGACGAAGCGATCGAGGCGTTGGAGACGGCGGAAAAGGACGTCGCCAAGAAAAAAACGAATCTCGAAAACGCGGAAAAAGCGGCGAACAACGCGGAGAACGATTACGACGAGGCTGCGGAAAAGGCGCTTAAAAAATGGCGTTCGGCGTACTCGAAGTACGCAGCCGAGCTGAGCGCGTTCCGTTCGGCGGTGAGCTATTCCTATTACGATACGGCGGAGGACGTCGACGACGTGGACAGCTTGGCGCGCAGCTTCATTTACGTAAACATTTCCGTACTCAACGACGAAGCGATGGCAAACGAGATCTACGACAAGCTCGTGACGGTCCTGCCCGATTTCGTGGAGACGAACATGGCGGTGCCCGCGGGCTACGACGGTACGAACTGTCAGCAGATCACGAGAAACGACGGTATCCGTTTAACGAACGACGGCTTGGTGAGCTCGACGGCGATCAAGTACGCGTTGCTTCTCGGCGTGGCGGCATTCGTGGTCGCGTGTATCGCGGTGATCATAGTCGACCGTGCGGACAAACGGTTAAAGACGGTGGAACAGATCACGCAGACGTTCAATATCCCGTTGTTGGGCGTGATCCCCTCCATCAAGACGGATCCGCTCGAGAAAGATAACGCGGAAGAACAAAGCAAAACGGAGGTGGCGGAATGAGACTTTTCAGCAGCGACGCGGCGCGTATCAAGCGCGACAAAAAACTGAAAGACAAGGCGAGAAACAGCGACGCCCGCCGTACCGAATACCTCTTGAACGAAAATATTTCGTTCGACGTTTCGGAGGCGTTCCGTAATTTAAAGGCGTCCATTTCCTTATCTATTCCGAAAAAGCAATCGGGCGAAGGTACGGTGATCGTGATGACCTCCGCCTGTCCCGAGGACGGAAAGACGACCGTTTCGGTAAACCTTGCGCTCATGTTCGCCATGTCGGAAGCGAAAGTCGTGCTTGTCGACGCGGACGTAAGAAAGGGCAGAGTGGCGCGGTTTTTCCGCAAAAGATCGGCGCCCGGACTCGCCGACTTCCTGTCGGGACAATCCGATTTAAGCAGTATCGTGCACCGCTCGCACGAGAATGAAAATTTCTCGTATATCACCTGCGGCACGCACTCCCCCCGTCCTTACGAGCTTTTGGAAAGCGACGAAATGAAGAATCTGATCGCGGAGCTTAAAAAGGAATACGATTACGTGGTCGTCGATACGCCGCCTCTGCTTCTCGTATCGGACGCGCTTGCGATCACCTCGGAGGCGGACGGAGCGGTGGTGGTTTGCCGCCATCAGGTTTCGTACGTGAGCGACATCGCAAAGACCCTGAACACCCTTTCGTTTGCAAAGGCGAACGTTTTGGGCGTGGTCGTGAACGATTACGACGCGCGGGAGAAGCTGTCGTACCGTTCGGACAGATATAAATATTATTCTTACTGTTACGATTCCACGGCGGAAACGGCGCAGAAAAAAGAATAAAAACAGCCGAAAAAAAGCCTCCCTTCCGATATGGAAGGGAGTTTTCCGTCTTTTGAGTTTTCGCGCGTTTCAGACGCTTTTTAAAGGGGATTTTTGCGTTCCTTGCCCTGTCCTCTTGGATATCTTTGCGGCGTCGTTTTTATTTTTTCGACAACGGCGACCGTGCGATCTCCGTAGTTTTCGGGCAGGGAGAACGAAAGCGCGTCGCCGAGCTTTCCGCCCAGCGTTTTGCAAGCGTTCTCCGCCTCGCGCAATTCCGTCTCGTCCCCGCTTTTATAGGCGATAAAAGACCCGCCGACCCTGACGAAAGGAAGGCAATATTCGGCGAGGGTGTTCATTCTCGCAACGGCGCGCGCAGTCGCGTGATCGTACCGTTCCCGAAAATTTTTATCCCTCGCGCAATCCTCGGCGCGGAAATTATAAATATTCATATCGGTAAACCCGAGTTTATCCACGGCGGCGCGGAGAAATTCACATTTTTTCCCCACGCTTTCAAAGAGATCGAATTTAAGATCGGGGCGTAAAATTTTGAGCGGAATCGAGGGAAAGCCCGCGCCCGAACCGATCTCGGCGACCCGCGCGTTCGGCTTGAAAAAGCGTTCGCCGAGCACGCTGTCGAGGAAATGCTTGTAAAACATATCCTTTTCTTCGAGAATGGCGGTGAGATTGTATTTTTCGTTATATTCCAGCAAAAGCGCGCGGAAAATCCCGAATTTTTCCTTGTACTTTGAACGAATTTTTTCTTCGTAAGCGGCAATATCCAAAACGTTTTCCATAGTATCTTTATTATAGCACGGAAAAGAAAAATAAGCAATCTTTTTACCGCAAAAACAAAGAAAACTTCTCCACGGCGCGGTTGATAATCTTTCCACCGTGTGGATAACTTTCGTGGATAACTACCCTATTTAAAATATTTATACAAAACTTTCGCATAAATATGCAAAAGTAAAAAGTAGGTTTGTGTGGAATATTCCACTTGTCCACAAATTATGCACAGAGAATTCCACCGAAAAAAACGGGGTTGTCCACCTGAAACGGGATAGAAAAAAAGTGTGGAAATAAAAGGGAAAGAACGGAAAAAAACGGGGTTGTCCACAATTCCACAGCCCTCTACTACTAATACGACTATTTATTTTTTAAATAAAATATATAACGGACCGACGGACGAGCCGTCCGCAAGGAGCGGGAATAGGCAAAGAGTAGAAGTCGAACGTAAAGGGTCAAGGAACATTGTCCCTTGCGGGCTGTTTGAGTCTGATTATGCAAGGACTTCCGCCCCCCGCGCCCCTGACGAGAAACTGAGTTTCTCGACTTCCTACCCCTCAAAATATTCGGATGTGTATATGATAGACGAAAAACAATTATTTATAACAACGGAAAACGAAATTCTCAAAACCTGCACGTTCACGGGGCACCGTTCGCTGACCGAAGATTTCGATTATTCCAAACTCGAAACGGCGGTGGAGGAACTCGTAAAAAACGGCGTCGATACCTTTTATAACGGTATGGCGATCGGATTCGATCTCCTCGCGGCGGAGACCGTTTTAGGCTTGAAAGCTCGGTATCCGCAGATCCGACTCGTCGCTTGCGTGCCCTGCTACGGACAGGAAAAAGCTTTTCCCGAAACGGATAAAAAACGATACGTCGAAATATTAAAACGGGCAGACGAAAACGTCGTGCTCGCCGAACGTTATTTCCGCGGCTGTATGCAAGTTCGAGATCGGTATATGGCGGACAGAGCGGACGTGCTCGTGACGTATTGCAAAAAGGAAACGGGCGGGACCGCGTTTACCGTTCGGTATTTCAAAAATAAATACCCGCAAAAACCGATACTCTTTTTATAAAATAAAAAAGTGTGTGAAATTGTCGCGGAAAGCGGGGTTTTTGCTTGCAAAAAACGGGTATATATGGTACAATAAACAGAAAGGAAAAGAACGTTTATTTTTATTTATACGGAGGGAAACGAATATGAAATTCGTGTGTGAAGGAATGGTTTTGTCCGAAGCGGCGTTTATCGTCAGTAAGGCTTGCGCCGTGAGAACGATGACGCCCGTCCTCGAATGTATCAAGATCGAAGCCAAAAACGACGGATTGATCCTCACCGCTTACGACGGCGAAATATCCATCGAGAAAAAAATAAAAGCCGAGGTGTTGGAAGAAGGCGAAATTTGCGTAAACGGTAAATTCTTCTCCGATTTCGTAGGAAAAATATCCTTCGCGGAGGTCGTCGTGGCTTCCGACGAAAAAGGGATCCTTATCCGCTACGGCGAAAGCGAATCGTATATGCAGTCGCTTTCCGCAAGCGACTTCCCCGTGTTCGACGGCTCGTCGATCCCCGAAAACAATTATTTCGAGATCAAGGAAAACGATTTGAAAGAGCTCGTGGCGAAAGTGGCGTTCTGCTGTGCAGCCGACGAAAGCCGTCCTATCCTTAAGGGCTGTCTTTTGGAAGCGAAAGAAGGAAAACTGTACGCGACCGCGCTCGACGGATTTAGAATGGCTTGCGGGTACACGGAAACGTCGACGGGCAGCGGGGATATGAAGATCGTATGTCCCGCAAGAACGCTTACCGAGATCGCGCGTATGCTCGAGGGCGACGAGACGATCAAGATCTACGCGGATAAAAACAGACTTTCCGTGGCGGTAAAAGATACCGTCGTCACTTCCCGTCTGTACGCGGGCGAGTTCGTGAGAAAGGAAAACATCTTCCCCGTCGATTTCGCGACCAAAGCGCTAGTGAAAAAGGCGGAGCTGACCGAAAGCGTCGAAAGAGCGTCCGTGCTCATTCGCGGGGATAAAAACAACCTCGTGCTGTTCGACATCAAAAACGGCAAGATTGTGATCACCGCAAATTCGGATATGGGTAAGCTCGAGGAGACCGTCGCGGCGGAGTTGGAGGGCAAAGAGCTCAAGATCGCGATGAACGGAAAATTCCTTTCCGACGCGGTGAAAGCGTTGAACGAAGAAAATATCCTGCTTTCCTTCAATTCGCCGGTGTCCCCTTTCACCGTCGAAAACGTGGAGGACAAGCGTTTTCAATATCTCGTGTTGCCGGTAAGAACGAGCAATTCGGCGCAGTAAAAGAAAAAAAGTAAGGCAAATAAACGAGGAAAGAAGAAAAAAGCGTTTAAAATTGCTTGACGAAAATCGTACGTTTGCGATATAATAAAAAACGTTATCGTGGGGGAACCTGCGTAACGCAACGAAAAAACAAGAAAAAAACAAATCAGGAGAAAGATCATGAAAAGAACCTACCAACCCAAGAAAAGACAGAAAAGCAAAGTGCACGGATTCCGTAAAAGAATGGCGACTTCCGCAGGCAGACGCGTGCTCAAAAGACGCAGAGACAAAGGCAGAAAGAGGCTGACCCACTAAGTAGAAGCGGTCTTTGAAAAACGGGTTTAAAAGTAAGAAGTAAGACGAAATCCTTTCCTTTTTCATCAAGGGGAGGTTTTGCCTTATAAGCGTTTTGTCTCGATCGGGAGAAAAAGACCGATAAAATTTTATATTTTACGGAACTGAACGGAGATGAAATATTTCAGGCTAAAAAAACAATCGGATTTTCAAAAGCTTTTCAAAAAAGGCAAGCGGGCGCACGCGCCCTCCCTCACCGTGGTCTACGCGCACGCGGATAAGATGACGATGGGGATATCGATCGGAAAAAAACACGGCAAAAGCGTGGTAAGAAACCGCGTAAAACGTCTTCTTCGCGAAGCGTTCCGCGCGACGCAAGCGGAGATGAAGGGAAACTACTCGATCGTGCTCGTTCCGAAAGTTTGCGAGAAGTATGCGTTTGATACGTTCAAGCGTCACCTCTTATGTATTATCAAAAAAGAGAATCTGTAAAATGGGATTTTGCGCGTTTGTGCAGAGAAAACGCGAAAGTAGTGCATACTTTTTTAAGAAAAAAGATTTTCAGACCTTACGCGAAAATGCTTTGTATGCGCATGATCCTGTTTTATCAGAAGCATCTTTCCAAACACACCTGTCTGTACCGCCCCACCTGTTCCCAATATACCCTCGAGTGTATCAACAATCACGGCGCGATCATCGGGATATTGCTCGGGACGTGGCGGATACTTCGGTGTAATCCCTTTTCCAAGGGCGGGTACGATCCCGCGCCCGAACGATATTTCAAAAAACGTTGGTTGCTTTAAACGGCTTTTTGTAAGATCGGGTTTCGGAAAAGTATACAAGTAAATAAAATCGAAAAAAATCCCGTTTACGGCGTGCAGCCGAAAAAAGGTCAACGATAAAAATGGAAATTCTAAATATGCTTACGAACGGCGTTAGTATCACCCTGTACGGGGAAACGTTCGACGTCGCTCTCAATTGGATAGGTAAATTGATCAGTTTGCTCATCAAGGGCGTAGGCTCGGTGGGTGTCGGTATCATCCTGTTCTCGATCATTTTGAAAGTGATCGTTCTGCCTTTCGACGTGTTCCAGCGTATCACGATGCGAAAACAGAACATTAAAATGAAAGAAAATCAGGAAAAGATGGAAAAACTGCAAAAGCAGTACGCCAACGATAAGGATAAATATAACCAAAAGGTCATGGAAATGTACAAGGAGAGCGGGTTTTCGATGTGCTCCTCCTGTCTGCCGATGATCCTCTCGATGGTCATCTTCATCGTTGCCATCAACGCGTTCAATACTTTCGCTCAATATTCCAATATCGAAAATTATAACGATATGGTAAACGCGTATAACGCGAAGATCGAATCGTATTGTCCCGATCTGACCGACGGCAATATCGACGAGCTGGTGCGCGTGGACGGCGATAAATTCGTGATCAAGTCGGAAGCGGAGGGTATGTACGTTTATTATACCGTACCCGCAACCACGGAAAAGACGGCGGCGGCGATCGACGCGGTCTCCGTATATCCTTCGGGCGATCAGAGTAAAAAATATTATATCGACAGCGCGAAAGCATACGGCGAAAGCGCGGAGATCAAAGCTTGGGTGGATAACGCGGTCGGACAGGCGGTAGCCGAAAACGCGACGCTCACCTACGAGCAGAAAAAAGAGATCGCGGAAAAGGCGTTGACCGATTATTTCACGGAACAGGCGCAGTATGCGGTAAAGCAATCGTATGAAAACGAGATCAAAAATCATACGTCTTTCCTTTGGATCAAAAATATATGGGCTACGGACGCGAGCTATAAGAATCCCGTTCTCGGTTATTCCGATTTCAAGACGGAGGTTTCGAAAGAAAAGTTCAAGATCAACGGCGAGAAATACGAGCTGGCGGAAGTAAAAGCGTACACCAACGCGTACGAGGAATACGTGTATGACGACATTACGACGAAGCTCGACGCGGAAAAAAGCCAAGCAAACGGGTATTTCGTTTTGATCGTGCTGTCGATCGGTACGATCTTGTTGCAGCAGTTCGTTTCCATGCGTTCGCAAAAGGAACAGCAGAAATATTCGTCGGTAGACGGGCAGGGCGCGTCCCAGCAGAAAATCATGATGGTCGTGATGACGGGTATGTTTGCGATCTTCTCGTTTATGTACAGCTCGGCGTTCTCGATTTACATGATCATGAGCAACGTATTATCGTTGTTCTCGACGTTGATCATCAATAAAGCGGTCGACGTGAACGAGAAAAAGAAAGCGGAAAAGGCTGTGCAGGCGCAATACGATAAGCGTTTCCGCGCAACGAACGCGGCAAAGGCGCTCAAAGCGGAAAAAGAGCAAAAAACGCAAAACAAGGATAAAAAGTTTTCTTTAACAGGTATTTGTCCTAATTGTGGAAAAAAACTGTTATACAAAAAAGAAGAAGAAACAGTATTTTGTCCTGCTTGTGATAGTACAGTTGATGTGGCAGAATTAAAAAATAAAAAAAGATAAGAAAAAGTTCCCTTAAAAGGAATAAGGGGCTCGGGAGAGAAAAAAATGAAGTATATCGAATTTACGGGCAAGACGGTAGAAGAAGCTGTCGAAATGGGCTTGAAAGAGCTGGGATTGAAGAAGGAAGAAGCGGATATCCGCATTCTCGAAGAAGGGAAAAAGAAACTGTTCGGTTCCGTGAAAGCGCGCGTGGAGATCGCGGCGATCAACGCGGAAGAAAAAGAATTGGAAACGGAGGAAGCGACGGAAGAAGCGGCGCCCGTTGTAAAAGCCACGATTGAAAACGGAAAACTGACGGACGGAGAAAGAACGGTCGTATTCCTCGAAGGGTTGTTCAAGCTGTTGAACATCAAGGCTTGTACGGAACTCGTTTCCGAGGGCGAAAAGGTGGAGATCAACGTAACGGCGACGAATACGACGTCCGTGATCGGTAAACACGGCGTAATGCTGGACGCGATCCAGACGCTTGCGGGCGCGGTCGCGAACACGGGCAGGGACGATTATAAACGCGTGGTGGTCGATTGCGAAAACTATCGCGAAAACCGTGAAAGCACGTTGAATAAGCTGGCGGAAAATCTTGCGCAGAAAGCGATCCGCATGCAGAGAAAAGTCAAACTCGAGCCGATGAATCCGTATGAAAGAAGGATTATTCACTCGGCGTTGTCGGCTTACGAGGGTGTGAAAACGGAGAGCGAAGGTAAAGAGCCCAACCGTTATATCGTCGTGATCCCCGACAATCTCGAGGATCCCGATCTTCCCGCTATCCCCGCGAGAACGGAACGTCGCGGCGGCAACGATCGCGGCAGGGGCGGCAGAAACGGCGGAAGCAGAGGCGGTTACGGCAATCGCGGCAGAAGCGGCGGTAAAGGCGGCTACGGTAACCGCGGAAACGGCGGCTATAAGAAATTCAATCGCGAAGGTAACGACGGAGCGTCTGCTTCGGGCGGTACGAGCATGAAGAAGAACAACGATTTCTTCGGTATCTTCCTCGGAAACAGCGGCAACAACGAAGATAAATAATCAATCGGAAAAAGCAAATCCCTCCGTTCGGTAAGGCGGAGGGATTATTTTTGAAAAATTATAACGAAACAAACTATTCGAAGAACGCCAAATTGCGTTTACGCAATCGCGCAATGCCGTAATATAAAGGTATACCGAGCGCGTAGACCCACACCGCTTCCGTCAGGAACAGGGAGAAAAAGAAAGTCGTATACGCTACGCCCGCGCTTGCATATCCTTCCGCACCGCCGCATAAAAATACGATGATCAACGGAATGATAAACGCGTTACAAAGTACGGGGAATACGCCGCCGATAAGGAGCTTCGGCAGGTCCTTTTTGATCATTCTGCCTACGAAATACGTGCCGAGAGCGGCGATAAGAGTCGTAAGCGATCCGATCAGTACGTCGTAAAGGAGATAGGGGGACGTTAGATTGGATATCATACAGCCCACGTATAGCGCGGGGATCGCCTCGGGGAAAAAGAGAGGCAAAATGCAAAGCGCCTCTGCGGGACGGAGCTGGAAAGGTCCGAACGCAAAGGGCATAAAAGCGTAGGTGAGCGCAACGTACAGCGCGGCGATCACGCCGGCGCGACAAAGTCGCTTGGTGGCATTGTTCTGTTTCATGAAGTTGTACCTCGGTTTTTTTATTCGGAAGTGTTTACCGAAAACCTTCCATTACGCCGATTATTATAGCATTATTTATGACGGCTGTCAAGTAAAATAAGCGAAATTTTTTTCCGATAAAAACGAAATTTGCAAAGCGGACTGAGCGAAGTATTTTGCTTTTACGTTGTTCGCCATAGCGACTGACCGCTTCGCGGTGCTTGGCGCAAAACTACGTTTTGTTTGTTTTGGGACTTTATCGCCCTTACGGGCGCGACTGCCGTCGAGGTGCAAAGGCTTTGCCTCTGCACTCCACAAGGAACTAAGTTCCTTGACCTTTGATTTTGTCTTTGAATGCAACGTCACTCACTTGTTTCTTTCCCACAGCACGGCGGCGAGCGCGTCGGATACCAGCTCCGCCATCGTGTAGACAAGATTTAAGCGCGTGGTGTTGAGCAGACCGTAATTCGCGACTGATTTTTCCGCGACGATACCCATTACCGAGACGTCCCCGATCGCGCCCAGCTTCTTGTTCGCGCCCGCGCCCGGATACAAAGGGGCGGCGTTCAGCTTCAACAATCCGATATCGCCCTCCGCGCCCACTGCCGCGTCGATCGCGACCACCTGATCGAGCGGATGCGTTTCCTTTAAAAACGCGCGAAGATATTTTACCTCCTTCGCCGTAACGGGCGCGCTCAGCGTGCCGTATACGAATACGCCCAAGCCCTGCGTTTTATAGCGGAGCATCGAGCCCGTCAAAGGTCCCAAGCTGTCGCCCACGGCGAGGTCGCTGCCGATACACACCACGACGGGATTTTTACGGAAATTTCCGTCGAAATTTTTTCTGAAATAGGCACTTGAACGCATACCTGCCCCCGTGCTTTGCGAAAAAGCGCGTGGGGAAAGCTTTGCGCTTAAATCGTCCTTTAAAAGTCGGTCGATCGCCATTGCCGCACCGTCTGCGGCAAACTTGTTATATATATGAAAAGCGTAATCCATCGCCTACCTCGCGGTTTTTTTTACCGTATAAATATTGACGGAAAAAGGGTATAATAAACGCGCATGGAAAAAAACGGCAGGAAAAGGAAAATATTTTTTAATATTTTTTTGCCGTTTTTGTTGAAATCGGCGAAGTATTATGTTATAATAAAGCCGATAAACAAAAATATTTCGGAGGAAACGAATGAATTATTTGATAGACGGGCTGGTGATCGTCGTGTTGTTGATCTACACCATCTCTTGTGCGAAGAAAGGCTTTATCGAGTGTTTGTTCGGGCTGATATCGACGGTCGCTTCGTTTGCTTTGGCGTTCATGCTTATGAATTCCGTTGTGGAATGGACGAACGGCTTTTTCGGATTGGCGGAAAAGGCGGGCATAATGGCGGCAAGCGGCGCGGCTTGGGTGACGATCTTCATCGTCGTAAAGCTCGTTATCCGTTTTATCAAAAAGGTCGTTTCCGCAATCGTGGATAAGATCCCCCTCGTTGGTTCTCTGAACCATTTGCTCGGTCTTATCGTCGGTATCGCGGAGGGGCTTCTCATCGTTTGGCTAGTGCTCGCCGTCCTCAGTTTGATCGCGAATACGCCCGATATGTCCAACGAGATCATGAACGCGATGGAGGAAACCTTCCTTGCAAAAGAACTTTTCGAAAACAACCCCGTGCGCGATCTGATGAATCGGCTCATCACGGAATACCATTTCTGATTCGAATCGAAAAACAACGTAAAGCGGAGCGCAAACGCGCTCCGTTTTTATACGCTTTGTAACGATGGATTATTCATTTATCAAGCGGTGCATAAATCGTTTTTACGGTGGACAACTTTTTCGGCAAGTGGAAAAGAACGTATGTTTGTGGATAAACCGTTCATTTTTCGCCCTTTTTTGTGAAAATTTATCCACATTTTTCTTTTATCCACAAGTTTATCCACAGTTTTATACTTTTCCGTCAAAAAATGCAAAAGCCGTTTTTTCGAAAGTTATCCACCAAAAACACGGGTTTTTGCGGCTTGGAGTGGCGCAAAGTGCGGAAAATCGCTTTTCCGTCTTATTATCCACTGAAAAGTTATCCACAGCTTTTCGTTTTGATAGGTGGACAACCCCCGTTTATCCACTTTTTCTGTGGATAAGTGGGGAAAACGGGTCTTTGCATATTTTTATAATTTTATTTTTCGACGCCGTTCGACAATATGCTTTTTCTTTCGACAAACCGTCGGGTGAGAGACGTAAAAAAGTTATCCACAATTCCTCAACGCACGTTGCGGAAGCGCACGGTAACTTCTGCGGTCGTGTTTTCGAGTGCGGTGAAGCGCAGCTCCTCGAAGCGGTTGCTTTCGTTTTTTTGGAGGTATTCGAGCACGCCGAACAGATCGCAATTCGCCGTACGGCATTTATCGAACGCAGTCTTGATCTGTGCCGAAAGCCGTTTTTCCGCGTTTTCGAACACGCCGTCGGGCACGTCGCCCACGTCCGCCGTTTCTTTTCCCGAACGCGCGGAGGAAAGATCGAGTAAGCCCGCCGATACGGTCAGCTCGATCTTACAGCTCGTTCTGCCGTTTTCATGGAGCGAGAATTTCGTTTTCGGGTCGTTGCGTTTCACCGTCAGCGTGTACGCGCCGTCGTCCTGCTCCACGGAATAGGAGGCGAGACGGAGCTTCCCTTTTATCGCGTTGAACGCGAAGGTTTCCTCTTTCGTCAGCGTGCCTACCCGCTTTCCGTTTAAAAACAGAGCCGTTTCGCTCGCGCTGAACACGGGCTTGTCCTGTTTTTTATCTCCGCCCGACGAACCGCCCGACGAATCTCCCGCGCCGCCGTTGCCCGAGGACGAGGGACCGCCCGAGGACGAGTCTCCGCTCGAGGAATTTCCGCCCGAAGAGGCGCCCGCGCCGCCCTGTTCGCCCGAAATTTCTTCCTGTTGCGGTTGAGTCTTTAAGACGGGAAGATATCCGCTTTTGCTTTCGCCGTAGTAGCCGATAGCGAATTCGCGTAAAGTGGAGGGGAGGACGGTGCCCACCCGTTCGGCGTGCGGGGAAAGGACCTTTTGCATGGCGACGCTCCCCGACGGGTCGACGAGCGCGGTCACGTTGAGCATATCCTTTGCCAAGCCCTCGCAGGCGGCGACGAGACAGTTATCCGACATATACTCGTCGAGCAGGAAAAATTCCAGCGCGTCGAACACGTTTTTTTCCGCCGTCTTTTCGCCGACGACGATCAGTTGGCAGAACACGAGCTTGGGATACCAGCCCGTTTTTGCGTTGATCTCCTTGAATGCGTCCGCCACCGTTTTACCGCGGCTGACGAGCTGGACCGTTTCCGTCGATTTGCCCTGTTTGGACGATTGCGGAACGGCGATCTGCGAAGTGACGATAAAGGTGTCGTCCTCCCGATCGAGTCCCACTGCCATGATGATAGCGGTCTTTTGTACGTCGATCATGCCGAAATCGCCCGAAACAAAGAGAAATACGAAGATCACGACGAGCAGGATATAGTAACGGACGGTGTTTTTTTGATGCAATCTACGCATGCGGCGCCTCCTTTTGCGGTTTCGCACGGTCTTTTTTCAACAGCAGAAACGCCGTCGGCGCAAGGGAAAAAACGAGAAAGATCGGGAACAGCCGCGTGCCGAAAAAGGCGTAAATCGCATCGTAATATTTGTTACAGAAAAGTACGAATAAAAACGCGGCGAAAGAGATGGCGAACGAAATCGCGGTCTTTCCTCGGAGCTTTCCTACTTTCGCGGTGAAATGGGCGGTGTAGTAAAGCGGCGCGGCAACGTAGAAAAACAGTACGATACAGAGCATATATACGAACAGAAAATCGATCCTGCCGATCACGGAGAGCGCGGGAAAATACTGTGCGATCTTGGAGAACGCATAATGCTCCCGCCATGCGATCGAGGAATACAAGCCGTAAAAAACGCCGAGGAACAACAGGGTACACAGCGAGCCGACGCCGTAGCCGACTCCGATCTTCACGCCGTCGCCCTTTTTAAAACGGAGGTTTCCGATCAGTGGCAACAGAAACGCAACGTCGGAAAAGTGGGGCGAGGTATAGGAAAACGCGGATACGGTATGCGTCAGATCGTATTCGAAAAAGGGCAAAAGATTGGTGAAATCCGCTTCGCCGAGCGCCATGACGAGCAGCGCGAGGAAAGGCAGCAGGAACAAAAACAGCGACAGATCGGCGATCCTGCCCATCGCTTTGATCCCTTTCGTGCAGACGAAAGCACAGAAAAGAAAGAAAAACGCGAAGGAAAAAAGGGTCGGCGCGGTGTCGAAAAACGCCGCATAGACGAATTTTTCGAGGTCGAGCAGCGGCAATATCGAGGCGAACAGAAAATACGCCGCGAGAGAAATATATACCGCAAGCGACCACTTGCCGAGCTTTTCGTCCAGCCGCTCGAACAGCGTTTTTTCCGAACGGGACGCGGCGACGAGCAGAGCGATCAGTACACCCGTTTGGAACACGTAATGCAAAAGGGCGGGCAAAAGTAGGTCGCCGCCTGTGAACCGTGCGAGAACGGACGGCGCTTCAAGAAGCTTGTAAATAGGCAGAACGAACGCCGCAAAGAGCGCGATCTGGCGGGAAACGACGGCGTCCTTCTGTTTGGGATCGCCGCGGAAATCGGGATCAATCGTTGTTGTCGCTTGCATCGTTTTCTCCTTGTTTTTTCTTTTTACCGCCCATAACGCGCAGTCGGGTCTTGTTCGGCGAGGCTAAAAGATTCGGTCGGGTAGCTAAGCTCTGCATGTTGTATTTCACGAAGGAATCGCGCAGGTCGCGGCGATTGAGCGGGGAGAAGGGCGCGAGAATGGGCGCGCCGAAGTTGTCCGAGGTGATAAGATAATACAAAAGGAACGCGGACAGAAGCACGATGCCGAAGGGACCCAAGCCGCCCGCGACGAGAAGATACAGCCAGCGCAGGATACTTCCCGTTTCCACGAAATCGGGCACGGTGTACATGCAGATACCCGAAAAAGCGACGATGATGATGGCGGGGGTCGATAAAAATCCCGCGCTCACCGCCGTTTCTCCCAACACCAACGCGCCCACGACGGATAAGGACATTCCCACGTATTTCGGCATTCGTATGCTCGCTTCTTTCAGCGTTTCCAATAAAAACAACACCACGAACATTTCCAGCGCGGGCGAAAGCGGGAGCTCGAGCACGCTGCTGGCGATCGTCAGCATCAGTCCGAGGGGCAAAAGCTGCATTTTGAAAAGCTGCGCAGACACGTAGAATGCGGGCAGCAGGATCGCCACGAACAGGGAAACGAAGCGCAAAAGTCGGAAGATCGTCGCCATGAACGGGGAAACGAAATAGTCCTCGCTCGTCTGAAAATCCTCGTTGAGCGTAAAGGGGGCGGTAAGGGCGATGGGCGAGCCGTCCACAAGGATACCCACCCTGCCCTCGACGATCTTCGCCGCGAACACGTCGGGCTTTTCCGTCGTGCCGACCGAACGGAAAACCGAGTGCGGGCGAGGAGATAAAAACGCCGCGATATACGAGGAATCGGGCACGGCGTCGATCTCGATCTTTTTTATCTTTTCGACGATCGCTGCCTTTACCTCGGGGTTGGAGGTGCCCTCCAGCCAACACACCGCCACGGCGGTATCCGAGCGTTTGCCTACCCGCACCGTTTCAAAACGGAGCTCGGGCGTTTTCAAACGCTTCCGTACCAGCGACATATTCGTTTTTACGTCCTCGATAAAACCCTCGCGCGGACCTTTTACGGCGACGTCGGTGGGCGGCTCCGTTACGGTTCGCACGGGCAAAAGCTTCGCCCCCGCGATAAAGCCCGTTTGCAGTCCGTCTACGAGAAGCAGGGTATTTCCGTCGAGTATCTCCTTGACGGCGTCGGCGAGGGCTTCAACCGTTTTCAGCTCGGGAAAACGGATCGTTTTTTCGAGCGTTTCTTCATTCAACGCATACCTGCCCCCCTCGTTTTCCCTTTCCTTGAGTTCGAGAAAGGACAGAGGACGGGCTACGAGCGTGCCGAGAAGCTCTTTGTTTACCATGCCGTCGGCATAGAAGAGCGTGCAGTCGACGCCGTCCGCCGTTTGAAAGGCGTAAGAAAGGATATCCTCCGAGGGGAGGAGTTTTTTGATCGTTTGCGTATTTTTTTGCAGCGATTTATCGAAAGGCTGCGCGTTTGGATTCGTCTTATTCACAATCGGAGTATGCGTTTTTGAAGGAATAACTATCCGCAATTTATTGACTTTTTCGCGCATTATTGGTATACTGTTTTTAAGGAGAAACGCGGCGATGACGGAGCTTAACGAATTCGAGGTGGCAGAGGATATGCAGTTGGACGGTCTTAAGATCGTGCAGGACGTGCGGTTATACCGTTTTACGTCCGATTCGGTGTTGCTTTCGCGTTTTGCCAAGGCGAAAAACGGGGATAACGTAGCCGATTTTTGCGCGGGCAGCGGGATCGTCGCGTATCATTTCTACGCGCTCAACCGCGGAAAGGTCAAAAATATGACCTTTACTTTGTTCGAATTGCAAAAGGAGCTTTCCGAGCTGTCGGAAAAGACGGCGGCTTTGAACGGATTTGAAAATTTTTCGTTCGAGCAGGGAAAATTGCAGGAGATCGACGAGAAATACCGCGAAAAATTTTCGCTTGTTTTGTGCAATCCGCCGTACGAGCGGGGCGGGTTTGAAAACGACGATTACGCAAAGGCGATCTGTCGGAAAGAGATCACGATCAATCTCGTCGAGATCGCGCGGGCGGCGGCGTTTGCGTTGAAGTTCGGCGGGCGGATCGCCATGCTGCACCGCGCCGACCGTCTGGCGGAGGTGTGTTATACTTTGCACGCCGTAAATATCGAGGTAAAGAAGATACAATTCGTCGGCGGCAAGCAGGGCGCGAAGCCGTATCTCGTAATGATAGAGGGCGTGAAAGGCGGCAAACCCTCCTGCGATATTTTGCCCGCTTTGGTAAATTAAAGTGAAGTTTGCCCTATGGACAAGTGAAGTTGCAAGCAAAGCTTGCAATTGCGGAAGAATTTATAAATAATTCAATTATTTTGCATTTTTAAGGAGTTTCTATGGTCTATTTCGTGGCTACGCCGATAGGTAATTTAAAGGACGTAACGCTTCGCGCGTTGGAAACGTTGAAAAGCGCGGACGTTATTTTTTGCGAGGATACGAGACACACGATAAAGCTTCTCAACGCGTACGAGATCAAAAAACCGCTGTACGCGTGTCATAAATTCAACGAGACGGAGGCGGCGCAAAAAATACTCGAAGCCTCCCGTCGCGGAGAAAACGTCGCCGTCGTGTCCGACGCGGGCACGCCCGTCGTGTCCGACCCCGGAAACGTCGTGTGCAGGATATTGCGCGAAGCGGGCGAGCCGTACACGTTGATCCCCGGCGCGTGCGCGTTCGTGGCGGCTTTGGTGCTGTCCGCCTTGCCCGCCGACAAATTTGCGTTCATAGGCTTTTTGCCCGATAAGGCGGGCGAGAAAAGAGCCGTGCTGGAAAAATATAAAGACAGCGACCTCACGCTCGCGTTTCATTCCGCGCCGCAGGACGTCGACAAGGATATCAAGGCGATGTACGAAGCGTTCGGCGACCGTCGCGCCGCGGCGGTGAGAGAGATCACGAAGCTCCACGAGGAAACGGTGCGGTTCACGCTTTCCGAAGGACTTGCAGGCGAAAAACGCGGGGAGTACGTGTTGATCGTAGAGGGCGCGAAGGAAAAGGAAAATCCGCTGAACGCGTTATCGGAGCAAGAGCATATCCGACATTATATGAAAGCGGGGTTGGACAAGAAAGAGGCGTTGAAGCGCGCGGCGAAGGATCGCGGCGTTTCCAAATCCGAGCTGTATCCTTTCGCGATAGATCTGTGATAATTTCCTTTCGCGGGGTTGGAATACTCTTTCCGCGGGTACAAATACTATAAATAAGGAGGCATATAATGGAGTATTATTTCATATTTTTGGGACTCATTCTCTTGTGCGCGATCTTCGCAGGTTGGGCAAGCGCGCGGGTGCGTTCGACGTATTCCGCGTATAAAGATATCGGAACCTCGTCGCGTATGACGGGGTATGATACGGCGGTGCGGCTTCTCCGCTCGAACGGCGTAAACGATATTTCCGTCGGCAGGGTGCGCGGTTTTTTGTCCGATCACTATCATCCGACGAAGAAAAAGGTGAATCTTTCCGAAAGCACGTACGGGAGCGATTCCGTGGCGGCGGTGGCGGTAGCGGCGCACGAGATCGGGCACGTCATGCAGAAAAAGAAAGGGTATCTGCCCTATAAACTCCGTTCCGTGCTCGTGCCTTTGGCGAATATCGGCAGCCGCTTGGCGTTGCCTTTGGTGCTCGTGGGATTGCTCCTCGATCTGTTCGTAAATAAGACGCAAAATTCCGATCTCGGATTTTATTTGGCGATGGCGGGCGTGATCGGGTACGGGCTTTCGACCGTGTTTATGTTGGTAACGTTGCCCGTGGAGCTGGACGCGAGCCGTCGGGCGAAGAAGATGCTGGTGGCGGAAGGGATCGTCAACGAGAAAGAGTTGCCGTATGCGGAAAAAATGTTGTCGGCGGCGGCGATGACCTACGTGGCGTCGCTTCTTACCTCGCTCGTATATTTCCTCCGTTTTGCGGTGTGGGTGCTGATGCTGTTCGGACGGCACAGAGATTGAGAAGAGAAAAACACGAATGACGAAAACGAAGCTTCGGGGCAAAAGATTTATTAAGGCATCGAAGCGGGTTGGAGGGTGAATTGTTGAACGATCGACGGGCGCGCATGCGCTTGGTACATGACGGCTTGCGGCGTCGATTTTATCACGGCGAACATTCTGGAATAAACGGATAAAAGCAAAAGAAAAAGCGGCGTTACAGCCGCTTTTTTTCCGTTATTCCATAGAGTATTGCTCCGTTTCGGGAAGAGAAATAACAAGCTTTTCTTTCAATCGGATATCCCGCGAGGAGGCGCCGATCAAAATTTCGAATTCGCCGTTTTCTATATGCCACTTGCGGAGCATTACGTTATAATACGCGAACGCACGGGCGTTTAACGCTACCGTTACCCGTTTGCTTTCTCCCGCCTTTAAAAAGGTTTTTGTAAAGCCTTTGAGTTCTTTTTCGGGGCGGGGAACCATTGTGAACACGTCGCGTACGTACACCTGCGAAATTTCCGCACCGTCGGCGTCGGAAACGTTTTTCACCGTGTAAGAGATCTCGTAATCCGTTTCGCTTATCTTCGTCAAGACAGGCGCGGAGTATTCGAATTTCGCATAGGAAAGTCCGTGACCGAAGGGGAAAAGTACGGGCGTTTCTTCCTTATCGTACCAACGATAGCCGACGAATATCCCCTCGTCGTACCGCTCGTAAAAGCCGTTGCCGCGTTTATCGCCCGCGGGTGCGTCGGCAAGGGAAAGCGGGAACGTTTCGTTGAGCTTGCCGCAGGGGCACGCCTTACCCGTCAGAAGGTCGGCAAGCGCTTCTTGCGCGCCTTCGCCCGCAAAACCGAGATACAGCACCGCTTTCACTTTGTCTATCCAAGGCGACATATCGACCGCACTGCCCGCCTCGATCACCACGACGACGTTGGGGTTTGCTTTCGCTACGCCGAGGATAAGATCCTCTTGTCGGGGAGAAAGCCGAAGCGTGGTTCTGTCGAAGCTCTCCGATTCCGTGTCTTTTCCGTTGCCGACGCACAGCACCGCTACGTCCGCGCCGTACGCTTGTATAAACGCCGATTTGATATGCGTACCGCCGTCGTTTTCGGATATACGGTTTTTGCAGGTATATACGTTCGCGCCCTTAAGTCGCGAGGCGAGCTCCTCGCAAAGGGGCTTGCTTTGGTGCTCCGTCGTGACGAACGCGCTTCCGCCGCCGCCCAAAGCAGGGGATTGCCCGAATACGCCCGTAACGAGGATATTGCCTTTCTTCAAGGGCAAAACGCCGTCCTCGTTTTTGAGAAGCACCGCGCCTTCGCGGGCGATCTTGACGGCGTTTTCGTGCCGCTGTTCTTTCGTCGTGGCGATTTTCTTTTTCCCGTTTTCCGTTTTTTCGATGAGATTGAAAAGGTTTTGCACGCAGGCGTCGATCTCCCCGTCCTTCAGCCACCCGTTTTCGTATGCGACCTTCAATTCGTCGTATGCGGTTGCGGTGTACGGCATGCGTAGATCGAGCGTGGCTTTTGCCGCGCGCGGACCGCTGTGCACCGCCGACCAATCGGATACGATCAAGCCGTCGAAGCCGAACTCGTCGCGGAGGATATCTTTGAGTAGCCGCTTGTTTTCGGAAGCGTAGATACCGTTGACGGGGTTATACGAGCACATGACCGTCCAAGGCTTCGCCCCGAGCGCCGTTTCGAACGCGGGCAGATAAATTTCGCGTAAAGTCCTTTCGTCCGCGTCGCTCGTTTGATACAAGCGGTCGTATTCGCGGTTGTTGGCGCAGAAATGCTTCAGAGAAGTGCCGACGCCCTTGCTTTGCACGCCCTCGATATACGCTTTCGCCATAACGCCCGCAAGAAAGGGGTCCTCGGAAAAATATTCGAAATTTCTTCCGCAGAGCGGTGTGCGCTTGATATTGACGCCGGGCGCAAGCAGGACGTCCGCGCCGTTTTCGATACATTCGTCCGCGATCGTTTCCCCTTGCAAATAGGCAAGCGCGGGGTCCCACGAGTTTGCGAGCACCGAAAGCGTGGGCATCGCCGTGGCGGGAATGATGGCGGTATTCGTTTTATTGACCATTCTCAAGCCGTGCGGACCGTCGGAAAGAAAAACAGAGGGGAGCTTTCCGTCCAGATCTTCCGTCTGCCAATGGTTTTTGCCTGTCAAAAGGCGCAGTTTTTCGTCCGTAGTAAAGTTTTTGGAATCGTATTTCATAAAATATCCTCCGATGGAATTTATTTTAAATTTATTTTATTATAACAGAAAAATTCTCAAAATCTATATCAAAACGGTTTGTTTTATTCTCATTTTATGATATAATCAAGAAATGGAAAGCTTTTACGAAAAATGTCGGGAGGACGACAGACAATTGGTCGTGCACGGAAACGGCAATCATTCGTTCCCCGCGCATTTTCATAACAATCTGGAAATATTTCTGGTCGGACGGGGCGAATACGAGGTCGTGATAAACGGCGAGAAGCTGGTGGCGAAAGGCGGGGACGTATTTGTGACGGACAGCTACGACGTGCACGAATATAAGCGAATAAAAGAGCGCGCGGACGAGGACGCGCGGGTGCTTCTGATACCTTATTGTTTGCTTGGAAAATTCAATGCGCGGAGAAAGGGATTTCGTTTTGCGGAGCATAGGATCGCGGACGAAAAGCTTTGCGCGGAGCTGATCGGGCTGACGGACGGATATCTTTTGGGCGAGCGTGCGGAGGGCGTACGGGAAGCGGGGGCGGCGCTGATACTGTCTTTACTTTTCGAAAGGCTGGCGTTTACGGCGGAGAAGCCGCGGGACGAAGTGGCGCTAATGCGGAAAATGCTGATCTATATACAGGAAAATTTCCGCGAAAAAATTTCACGTGAAACGCTTTCGCGGGCGTTGGGATATACGGAGGCGCACATCTCGCGGGTGTTTCACCGTTACGTGAAAGCGGGGATATCCGAGTACGTAAACGGGCTGAGATTGGATTTCATAGACAAGCGTTTGGAGGAGGGTTACGACGGCACGAGGCTGGAGCTCATTTTCGAAGCGGGTTTCAACAGTTGGCAGACCTATTATCGGGTGCGAAAAAAGAGTAAAAAATAAGTCGGACGACCGTCCGACTTTTATTTTGCGTTCCAACGATTATTTTTTCAGTTCGAGAGTGCGTTTGTACGCCGCCGCGACGGCGTCCATCGTCGCGCCGCGAAAGCCCGCGTTTTCCAAGGCGTGCACGCCCGCGATCGTCGTCCCCCCGGGGGAGCAGACCGCGTCTTTCAAATCGGCGGGGTGCCCGTATTCCAGCAGCATTTCCGCCGCGCCTTTGAGCGTCTGCGCCGCATACAGCGCCGCTTTGTCGCGGGGAACGCCACATTCCACCGCGCCGTCCGCAAGGGCTTCGGCGAACGCGTACACAAAGGCGGGTCCGCAGCCCGACAGTGCGCTTGCCGCGTCTATTTTTTCTTCGGGAATTTTATCGATTTTTCCCGCCTTTTCAAAAGCGGCAAGAAATTTTTCTTCCGTTTCGTTCTCTACGTCCGCCGTCGCGTAGAGGATCATACCCGCGCCGAGCATGGCGGGGGTGTTGGGCATGATACGGATCACGGGCAGTTCCGCGCCGACAAACGAACGGATCGCGGCGATACTCAGACCCGCCGCCATCGTGATCACGGTCACGCCCGTATTGGCTTTTAAGTCGTCCGCGATCTGCGCTACCGTTTCCCGCATATTCTGCGGCTTCACGCCCAAAACGACGAACTCGCTTTCCTTGGCAAGCTCGTTTGCCGTGGCGGCGATCACGCCGAGGTCGTTTGCCAAAGTCTGTGCTTTTTTCTTATCGTAATCGCAAACGGCGATCTTTTCGCCCTTCACGCTTTTCGCGACCGCGCGCACGAGCGCGCCGCCCATATTTCCGCAACCGATAAAGCCGAGCGTGTATTTCATAATATTTTCTCCTTCATTTTGCATTCTGCATTCTGCATTTTGCATTTAAACTCGCACCTGCCCCGTACCTTTCACGATATATTTGTAAGAACACAGCTCCTCCAAGCCCATCGGTCCGCGCGCATGGAGCTTTTGCGTGGAAATGCCGATCTCGCACCCCTTGCCGAACTCGCCGCCGTCGGTAAAGCGCGTCGAGGCGTTCACGTACACCGCCGCGCTGTCCACTGCGGAGGTGAATTTTTCCGCCGCTTCGTCCGTCTCCGTTACGATACTTTCGCTATGACCCGTCGAGTGCAAGGCGATATGCCCGATCGCTTCGTCGACGCCCGAGACCACCTTCACGGCGAGAATATAGTCGAGAAATTCGGTGTCGAAATCGTTCTCGCCCGCTTTCGTTCCGCCGACGATCGCAAACGCCTTTTCGTCGCAACGGAGCTCTACCGCGGGTAAGCCTTTTTCTTCGCGCTTATCGCAAAGCCGCGCTTTCAGAAGCGGCAGGAATTTCTCCGCGATCGCCTCGTGCACGAGACAGACCTCCGCCGCATTGCAAACGGACGGACGGGAGGTTTTCGCGTTTTCGACGATATTCAAAGCTTTGTCAAGTTCCGCCGTGTCGTCGATATAGACGTGACAGATCCCCGTGCCCGTTTGGATACAGGGGACTTTCGCGTTCTCTACGCACGAGCGGATCAGTCCCGCGCCGCCGCGGGGAATCAATGCGTCGATATAGCCGACCGCCGTCATCAGCTCGGTCGCGCTCGTGCGCGAGGTGTCCTCGACGATATTGACAAAATTCTTATCCAAGCCCGCGTTTTCCAAACACGCGCGCATACTTTCGATAATGGCGAAAGAGGAGCGGAACGCGTCCTTACCGCCGCGGAGCACGCATACGTTTCCGCTTTTAAAACAGAGCGCGCCCGCGTCCGAGGTCACGTTCGGACGGCTTTCGTAAATAATGCCGATTACGCCGAGCGGCACCCGCGTTTTGGTGACGACGAGTCCGTTCGGAAGCACGTTTTTTTCGAGCGTCGCGCCCACGGGATCGGGCAACGCCGCGACCTCGCGGATCCCGTTCGCCATACCCGTAATGCGTTTTTTATCAAGCTTCAATCTGTCCAACATCACTTCGGGCAGAACGCCTTTCGCGTTTTCGAGATCGACCGCGTTTGCGGCGAGTATCTTGTCCGCGTCTTTTTCGAGCGCGTCCGCCATAGCCAGCAGGACGGCGTTTTTCTTTTCCGTCGTCAAAAAGCAAGCGTTCCTTGCCGCCGCTTTCGCACCGATCAAAATTTTCCTTGTCGTTTTCATACGTTCACCGTTACGCGAAAAATTTCGTATATCCGCCTTTCTTGCCGTCCACGATCGCATACAAAAGCTCGGGATTTTCCCCGTTCGCGATCACCATATCGACGCCGCTTTCGTTACACGTTTGCGCCGCCGTCAGCTTCGTTTTCATACCGCCCGTACCCAATGCCGAGCCCGCGCCGCCCGCTTTTTTCAATAGTTCGTCCGTGACGCCGCGTACCTCTTCGATCAGCTTCGCGTTTTCGTCCTTGTGCGGATCGGCGGAATACAGCCCGTCCACGTCGGAAAGGATCACGAGCAGATTCGCTTTCACACTCACCGCCACCAGCGCGGACAGCGTGTCGTTGTCGCCCACCTTGATCTCCTCCGTCGCGATCGTGTCGTTTTCGTTGATGATCGGGAGCGCGTTCAGCTCCAACAGGCGTTTGATGGTGTTGGTGAAATTTTCGTGCCGATCTTCCGCCGTAAAATCCGACCCCGTCAAAAGGATCTGCGCCACCGTGTGGTTGTATTCGGCAAACAGTCTGTCGTACGTGTACATCAGCTCGCATTGCCCGACCGCCGCCGCGGCTTGCTTAGTGGGGATATCCTTCGGCTTTTCGTTTAAGGCGAGCTTGCCTACGCCCATACCGATCGCGCCCGACGATACGAGCACTACCTCGTGTCCCGCGTTTTTCAAATCGCTTATCACCTTGCAGAGCTCGCCCGTGCGACGGATATTCAGCCGCCCTGTCGGGTGCGCCAGCGTCGAGGTGCCGACCTTGATCACAATTCTCATTTTTTCGATTCCTTTGGCTCCGTCCCGACTTTCGGTTTTCGTCGCGATACAGCCATTCTTTTTTCCGATTTTCAACGGTTACGTAAAAGATTTTTTCGATTATATGTAACAGTATAAACGATTTGGCAGTATTTGTCAAGCGCGAAAGACGAGTAAACGCAAAAAAACGGGTGTTAAAATATAGCAAAGCCCCGAAAACACGGGGCAAAAGAAGCAAAAAAATATACGAAAAGGAGAAAAACGAAAGTGAAAAAGAAACCTACGGTATACGTCGTCATTCTGTGCGTATGGGCGGTTTGCGTAGGAGCGTTGTTTACCGCCTGCGGCATGATCGTTTACGATTTTTTAAACGGCAGAAACGTTACGGCAGGCATGGTCGCCGCGTGCGTATTGCTCGTACTCAACGCCCTTATGCTTGCGTATATGTGGCTGGGAAGCGTGAAGGATTTTATGTTTTCCTTCCTCTTTCTCTGCAATAAAAAACGCATTTTGAAACGTTACGATACCATTATAAACTCGAAACCGGACGTCACAAAGCTATCCTCGGACGGAAAATCGCCGCGCGTATTGCTTTTATATTGTACGTGTAACGATTTCAACGCCGACGCGCTGGAGGCGTGCATGCGCCAAAACTACGACAATTTCGAAACGGTGATCCTCGACGACAGCTCGAAAAAGGAATACCTCGAGGCGGTCGATCGCTTCGCGGACAAAACGGGCGCGAATGTGGTCCGCCGCGAAAACCGCGAGGGCTTCAAGGCGGGGAACCTGAACAATTACCTTCAAGGCAGGACCGATTACGATTATTTCGTCGTGCTCGATAGCGACGAGCGTATCCCCGAAAATTATATTGCGGAAACGCTTAAATACTTCGCGTACTCCGCAAAGGTGGGCGTGGTACAGGCGGCGCACAAGGCGACGAAGGGGACGAATCTTTTCCAGAACCTCATGGGACTGTCGGTGAAGAGTAACGGCAGGATCTGTCAGGTGATGAAAAATTTCTACGGCAGTAACGCCCTGATCGGGCACGGCATGGCGATCAGTCGCGCGTGCTACGAAAAAACGGGCGGATTTCCCAAGGTCGTGGCGGAGGATATATCCTTTGCGATCGACGTGAAAAACAGCGGCTATCGCGTGCTGTACGCGCCCAATATCCTCTGCGAGGAGGAATTTCCCGTCGACTATCTCTGTCTGAAGAAACGGCAAGCCAAGTGGGTGCAGGGGAACGTCGAATTCATGCGCAAATACAATCGCAGTATCACGACGTCGAAAATGACGTGGTACGAAAAGCTGGACGTAAGATTGTCGCATTATAATCTGCCCATTATCCCTATGCTGTCCTTTCTTATTATAATAAATACCATCCTGATCGGCGCGCTCGGCTTCGATGTGGGCGGATATTCGAAAGCGCTCATACTTTTGATGGTCGTGTTCCTCGTGTCGCCGCTCATACCCGATTTCTTCGTACACGGGAAACGCGGGAACGTTTTGCGGCTTTTTGGCTACGCCGCATTGAATTTCGTGGTGTACGCTTCGCTCGTGCCGATGATGATCGTCACGGTGACGTGCGCGCTGTTTGGAAAAAAGGCGAGATTTATCGTCACGCCCAAGGAAGAACGACATATTTCGGTGCGGGAAGCGTTGAAGGGCTCGTACGATTCGATCGTATTCGCCGCGGTGATCGGGGTCTTGACCTACTTCACCTATTTCTCGCTGATGCCGACCCTGCTTCTCGTAGGGTGCTGTGCGCTCACGCCGATCGCCGTGCTTACGGCAAACGTTGCGGTGCGGGTAAGCCGCCTGAAAACGGTCCGCGCCGCGCTGTATTGACAAGCGAGCCGCGATCGACGACGATCGCGGCTTATAAAGCAAAGCCGCGTCTTTGCTTTTTCAAATACGCCGTGACGATCGAAAGATCGCGCGGCTGTTTTATATTTAAAACGCGGAACCCGTCTATGCCGACCGCAAGCTCTCGCGTGGCTTCGCCCGACGTAAATTCGGCGTAAAGCGGTCTGTCTTTTCCCGTGTACGAATAGGTGAGCGTGCCGAGCGAGCCGACGGGAAAGCCCGCGTCCGCGTGGGCGTCGTCCGTGAGTACGATCAGGTCGAATTCTTCCGCGAGACGGTTGTCGTTGAACTTGTTTTTCATGCGTTGCTCCTTGTGTTTCGGAAGCATAGTATATGCAATTTTTGAAAATATTGAGAAAAATTAGCAGAAAAATTTGATAAAAGAGCAAAAATTCCGATTATGCAAAAAATTCGTTGAAAAACTGTTTACAATCGAAAAAATTTATGATATAATGATAAATGGCAGAATAAGGGGATTTGTTCCAAAAAGAATAAAATTTTCCCATTTCACCGAAAATAAACAAAGAAAAGAAAAAAATATCATTATAAGGAGATAACTTTATGACTAACAACAAGAAAGTGCTTCAATTCGTTGCGGACTGTCAGGCTTTCGCTCAGCCCGACAAAGTGGTTTGGATCGACGGTAGCGACAAGCAGAGAGACGCGCTTCGCGAAGAAGCTTGTGCGACGGGCGAGATCATCAAGCTCAATCAGGAACTTCTTCCCGATTGCTATTATCACAGAACCGCGGAAAACGACGTTGCCCGCGTAGAGGACAGAACGTTCATCTGCTGCGAAAACGAAGAGGACGCGCTTCCTCATTCCATCGTTAAATGGAAAGCGCCCAAAGAAGCTTACGCTATGGTAAACGAGATCGCGAAAGGCGCTTACAAGGGCAGAACGATGTACGTTATCCCCTATTCGATGGGCGTAGTCGGCTCGCCTTTCTCCAAGATCGGTATCGAGATCACCGATTCGATCTACGTCGTGCTCAACATGATGATCATGACCCGCGTAGGAAAAATGTGTCTCGATCAGCTCGGCGCAGACGGCGATTTCGTAAAAGGCTTCCACGCAAAATGTAACGTGGACCCCGAAAAGAGATATATCATGCACTTCCCCGAAGACAACACGATCATTTCCGTGAACTCCGCTTACGGCGGTAACGTGCTTTTGGGTAAAAAGTGCTTCGCGCTCCGTATCGCGACCAACCTCGGCAGAAAAGAGGGCTGGATGGCGGAGCACATGCTCATTCTCGGCGTAAAGCGTCCTCAGGATAAGGAGATCAAATACGTTGCGGCGGCATTCCCTTCCGCTTGCGGTAAGACCAACCTCGCAATGTTGATCCCTCCCAAGCAGTATCTCGAAGCAGGTTATGAAGTACAGTGCGTCGGCGACGATATCGCATGGATCCGCGTAGGCGAGGACGGCAGACTTTGGGCTTGCAACCCCGAAAACGGTTTCTTCGGCGTTGCGCCCGGCACCAACGAAAAATCCAACCCCAACGCGCTCGCTTCCACGAAGCAGGGCACGATCTTCACGAACGTTGCACTCAACCCCAAGGACAACACCGTTTGGTGGGAGAAGCTGACGAAGGAAGCTCCCGCAGAGCTTATCGATTGGACGGGTAAGCCTTGGACGCCCGGTTGCGGTCGCAACGCGGCGCACCCCAACTCCCGTTTCACCGCTCCCGCGATCAATTGCCCTTGCATCTCGCCCGAATTCAACTCGGCGGCAGGCGTGCCTCTGTCCGCGATCATCTTCGGCGGCAGAAGAGCAACGACGACCCCGCTCGTATATCAATCGAGAGATTGGAATCACGGTACGTTCGTAGGTACGATCATGTCCTCCGAAACGACGGCGGCGGCTACGGGCGCAGTCGGCGTGCTCCGTCACGACCCCATGGCGATGAAGCCTTTCATGGGCTACTCGGTCGATCAATACTTCCAGCATTGGATCAATATGGGTGCGAAAGTGGAAGAGAGCAAACAGCCCAAGATCTTCAACGTAAACTGGTTCCGTCAGGACGAAAACGGCAACTTCATGTGGCCCGGTTTCGGCGACAACATGCGCGTTATCGACTGGATCCTCGATCGTTGCGACGGTAAAGTGGACGCTCGCGAAACGGCGATCGGCTACCTGCCTTACGCGAAGGATATTAACATCGAAAACTGTGACATCGACGCGGCGACGCTCGACAAGCTTCTCGAAGTAGACAAACAGCGTTGGGCGGCGGAAGCGGAAGAGATCGAGAAATATTATGCGGATAACTTCGGCGACAAGATGCCCAAGGAGATCGTCGCAAATCTCGAAACGCTCAAAGCGAACTGCGCGAAATAATCGTATGCGAATAATGAAAAACCCGTCGTTTCACGGCGGGTTTTTCTGCAAAGAAAAGTGGACGAAATAAAGAAAATAAAGGAGAAAGAAAATGCCGAAAAGAGAGGAGATCCGTATCCGCGATCCGTTCATTCTGACGGATAAGGAAAAGGGAGTATATTACATGTACGGCACGACGGCGCTCGAAAACGGGCTTCGTGCGGGCGATACGTTTTCCGCGTACGTTACAAAAGACCTCGAAAATTTCGAGGGACCGTTCGAGGTGTTCAACGGCTCGGAGATCGGTTTTTGGGCGACCTTCGATTATTGGGCGCCCGAGGTGCATAAATATAACGGAAAATACTATCTTTTGGGGAGCATGAAAGGGGAGGGAAAATGCCGCGCGACGCATATTTTCGTCTCGGAAACGCCGCTTGGGAAATTCCGTCCCGTAACGCAAGCCCCCATTACGCCCGCGGGCTGGGAATGTTTGGACGGAACGCTTTGGGTCGAAAACGGCGTACCGTACCTCGTTTTTTGCCACGAATGGTTACAGGTGGGGAACGGCGAAATATGGGCGATGCCCTTGACCGACGATCTTACCGCGCCCGCAGGCGAGAAAAAATTGCTGTTCCGCGCGGGCGATCATCCGCAGGTGGTGAATAACCGCGAAGCGTCGGCGGGCGGCGCAAGCGGGAAAGTGACGGACGGTCCGTTTCTTTTCGAAGAGGGCGGCAAGCTGAAAATGATCTGGTCGAGCTTCATAGAGGGCGGCAAATACGCGGTGCTGGAGGCGGTTTCCGACGGCGGAATTTTTGGCAAATGGGAGCATAAAAGCAGTCGATACGGCTTCGACGGCGGACACGCGATGCTGTTCGACGGGCTCGACGGGGTGAAGCGTATTTCTCTGCACGCACCCAACACTCCGCCCAACGAACGCGCCGCCTTTTTCAAATGGTAAAGGAGGCTTATAATGAAAAAAGTACTTATTTTATCGGGTAGTCCTCGGAAAGGCGGGAACTCGGATATTCTTTGCGACGAGTTTTTAAAAGGCGCGGCGGACGCGGGGAACGAAGTGGAGAAAATACGCGTTGTCGAAAAGAAGATCTCGCCTTGCACGGGTTGCTATTTTTGTAAAAACCACGGGGGCAGGTGTGCGTTCAACGACGATATGGGCGAAATTTTGCAAAAGATCATCGACGCCGACGTGCTCGTTTTGTCCAGCCCCGTCTACTTCTATTCCGTCTGTGCGCAGCTCAAAACCGTGATCGACCGTACCGTCGCACGCTGGACGGAAATAGCGAACAAGGAACTCTATTATATCGCCACGGCGGCGGAGGACGATTCCGACACACTCGACGGCACGCTTGCGTGTTTCCACGGCTTTGCTCGATGTATCGACGGGTACGAGGAAAAAGGCACGCTGTACGGAAGAGGCGTCTACGATAAGGGCGACGTTCTCTCCCACCCCGAGCTGATGACGATCGCCTACGAAATGGGAAATTCGATAAGAGACTGAAAAACAAGGGAAGCTTCGGCTTCCTTTTTTATTTATGAAAATACGTTTTCTCCTTTTAAATTGTTGACACGCAAATCCGATTGTGATACAATAGAAAACGTCGAAAGTGAAAGAATTCCTAAAAATTGCGAAAGAAAACCAAAGAAAAACGAAAAGAGAAGGGGCAATTTTTTCACGGACGAAATATAATAAAGGAGAAGGAAAAAAAGGAGAAGCAATGTACAAGACGGAACAATTATTCGATCTCGCCCACACGCTTGCGGGTGAATATCTCGGACGTTACGAATATCCGTGGGACGCTTTGAAAGGGCTGAAAGAGTTTATCCTTGCGCTCGGCGAAACGCTGGATAAGACGGAGTACGCCGAGCTCGAGCCGAAGGTTTGGGTGCATAAGACGGCGCGGATCGCGCCGACGGCGTACCTGAACGCGCCCTGTATCATCGGCGCAGGCGCGGAGGTACGGCACTGCGCGTTTATCCGCGGCAGCGCGCTCGTGGGCAGGGATTGCGTGGTCGGCAACTCGACAGAGCTGAAAAACGTAGTGTTATTCGACGGCGTGCAGGTGCCGCATTATAATTACGTGGGCGACAGCATTCTCGGGTATAAGGCGCACATGGGCGCGGGTGCGGTGACCTCCAACGTAAAGTCGGACAAAACGCCCGTAACAGTGCGAGACGGCGGAGACAAAATGGAAACGGGTTTGAAAAAGCTGGGCGCGATGCTCGGCGATTACGTAGAGGTGGGCTGTAACAGCGTGCTCAATCCCGGGACGGTGCTCGGGCGGTTTACGAACGTGTATCCGCTCAGTTGCGTGCGGGGCACGGTGAAAGAGAACAGCATTTACAAAACGGGCGGCGTGGTTGTCGCGAAAAAGTAAAATAAGAGAACGCGCGAAAAGACGTGGGCGCGGAAAAATAAGAGAAAATAAGAGGAAACAAAAATGGGTAAATATTTCGGCACGGACGGTTTTCGGGGCGAAGCGAACGAAAACCTGACGGCGGAGCACGCTTTCAAGGTAGGGCGTTTCTTGGGTTGGTATTTTAACGAAAAGGCGAAGCGCGCGGGAGCGGAGCGGGCAAGGATCGTGATCGGTAAGGACACCCGAAGATCGGGGTATATGTTCGAGTACGCGCTTTCGGGCGGGATCGTAGCGTCGGGCGCGGACGCCTATCTGTTGCACGTGACCACGACGCCGTCGGTGGCGTTCGTCGTAAGACAGGATCGCTTCGATTGCGGGATCATGATCTCGGCGAGCCACAATCCCTTTTACGATAACGGGATCAAGCTGTTCAACGGCACGGGCGAGAAGATGGACGAGGAGACGATCGGGCTTATCGAGGATTATCTCGACGGTGAGGTGACGGCGTTCGGACAGACGTTTACGCAAGCGCCGTATGCGAAAAAAGAAGAGATCGGCAGGACGGTCGATTTCGTGGCGGGCAGAAACCGTTACGTGGGGTATCTCATCTCGCTCGGCGTGCATAGCTTCAAGGGCGTGAAGGTAGGGCTCGATTGCGCCAACGGCAGCGCTTGGAACATCGCGAAGAGCGTGTTCGACGCGTTGGGGGCAACGACGTTCGTGACGGGCGTGGAGCCTGACGGGACGAACATCAACCGCGGCGTGGGCTCGACGCACATCGAAAACTTGCAAAAGTTCGTGAAAGAGAAGGGGCTCGACGTGGGCTTTGCGTTCGACGGCGACGCGGACAGATGCCTTTGCGTGGACGAGAACGGAGAGATCGTGGACGGCGACAAGATCATTTACCTGTACGCGCGGTATATGAAGGAACGCGGGAAGCTTTTGAAGAACAAGGTAGTGACCACGATCATGTCCAATTTCGGGCTGTACAAGGCGCTGGACGAAATCGGGATCGGTTATGAAAAAACGCCCGTCGGCGACAAATACGTATACGAGCGCATGGCGGAGGGCGGCTATTCGATCGGCGGCGAGCAATCGGGACATATTATTTTTTCCAAATACGCCACGACGGGCGACGGCGTTTTGACGAGTCTGAAGATCATGCAGGCGATGCTGGACGAAAAGAAACCGCTTTCGGCGCTTGCCGCGCCGATGAAAACGTATCCGCAGATATTGAAGAACGTGCGGGTAAAGGACAAAGCGGCGGCGCGTGCGGACGAAGAGGTGCAGAGCGCGGTGCGCGAGATCGAAACGCTTTTGGGCGACGCGGGCAGGATATTGGTGCGAGAATCGGGAACGGAGCCCGTGCTCCGCGTAATGGTGGAGGCGGAGGACCCGACGACGTGCGAGGAATGTGTCAACAAAGTGCTCGCCGTGATCGAGAAAAACGGACATAAGGTTTCATAAATGCGGAATGCGGAGTGCGGAATTGCGGGAGAAATTAAAAAAGATCCTATCATTCCGCATTCGATATTCCGCACTCCGTATTCAAAAAACAAGAAGCGTCTGCTTCTTGTTTTTCATAAACGATAACCGCCTCGGAATCTTGCGACTCCAAGGCGGTTACCTATATGATAAGGGGGAAAATGATGAGCTGTTTCAGTTCGGTTATCCACAACCGATTTACAAGTATATTTTATCACGCCCGATTTAAAAAGTAAAGAAAATTTTTTAACTTTTCCAAAAAATTTTAAAAGTATGATAATCGCGCAAAAAATGTAATTTTTCAACATTTTTTTACATGATACGACAGAGTGCGCAACACAGTAAGAGCGAGAGAAGATAGGAAACGACGGAGATCGTCAACGCAAGAGTCAGCTTCTTTCGCTTCAAGCCCGCAAAATATACCGCGCCGATATAAAAGATCGTTTCCGACGAGCCGTACGCCACGCACGCACAGCGGGCGATATAGCTATCCACGCCGTAGCGGTTCAAAATATCGGACAGGACGGCGATCGCGCCGCTCCCCGAAAGTGGCTTGACGAAGATCAGCGGGGCGATCTCTTCGGGCACGCCCAGCAGCTCGAACATAGGCGCGAGCAGTGCTATCAGCTTGCTTTCCAACCCGCTTTCCCGTAAAAGAAGCGAAAGCATCGTTACCGAGGCGATATAGGGAAAGATCGAAATTATCAGCGGGATCGCGCCCTTCATACCCTCCGTGAAGCTGTCGTAAAGCTTCACTTTTTTAAACAGAGCAAAAACGAACGACGCGAGAAAAATCGCGGGGACAAGGAGGGCGAGAACGTAATTCATTGCGTACCTGCCCCCTTCTTTTTGAAGAATACCTCTTCCGTACGCGCCCGTTTTTTTCCGTGCTTGGGCGGGATCAGAAGCCGCGTTAAAATCAAGCCGATCACCGTCGAAAACACCGTCGTGAGAAGCGTCGGGATCAGGATATCCGCGGGCGCGGCGCTTCCCAAAGCCACCCGCACGCCGATGATGGAGGTGGGGATCAGTTGAATGGAGGTCGCGTTTAAAACGAACAGCATGCTCGACGAATATTCCGCCTCGTCCGATCTGTCGAGGAGCTGCGCCGCGCGGATCCCGTACGGGGTCGCCGCGCCCGAAATGCCGAGGAGGTTTACGGAAAGATTCATGCACACTGCGTTCAGAGTCTCCTCGTCGTCCGTTTTAAACAGCCGACGGGCAAGGGGCTTGAGTCCTTTCGAGACACCGCGGGAGATTCCACAGTCCTCCCATACCTTCATGAGACCCAGCCATACGGCGTAGGTAGCAAGCAGGGAAAGACACAAGGTAGCGCTTTTGGACGCGCCCGCAAGCAGAGTTGACAAAAACGTATCGGGCGAGAGGATAAGAAGTATCGCCGTGGACAGGATAAAAACGATAGCAAAAAGCGTGTTCATAGCATAAATATATGCTCGTCCGCGCCCGAAAATGCCGCGTTTTGTTTTTAAGGCAAGAAAAACATTTTACTTTTAAGTAAAAAAGGTGTATAATACAAAAGAAAAACTTTGTATATGCGTCGCAAGTAAATGCGAAATGCAGAATGCGAAATGCGAAATGCAAAACGGCGGTAAAAATTATAATCTTTCCGCACTTATTCACTTTTCACTATTACCTATTACTTGATAAAAAGGAGCAAGAGAATGGCAAAGAAACCTTATTATATCACGACGGCGATCGCGTATACCTCGGGCAAGCCCCATATCGGAAATACGTACGAAGCGGTGCTGGCGGACGCGATAGCGCGGTTTAAACGCAAGCAGGGCTACGACGTGTTCTTCCAAACGGGCACGGACGAGCACGGTCAAAAGATACAGGAAAAGGCGGAAAAAGCGGGCGTTACGCCCCAACAGTACGTAGACAAGGTGGCGGGCGAGATCAAGGGGATCTGGGACCTTATGGGCACCTCCTACGACAAATTCATGCGCACGACGGACGCCGAGCACGTGAAACAGGTTTCGAAGATATTTAAAAAGTTCTACGACCAAGGGGATATTTATAAAGGCTATTACGAGGGTATGTATTGTACGCCTTGCGAATCGTTTTGGACGGAGAGCCAGCTCGTCGACGGCAAATGCCCCGATTGCGGCAGAGAGGTGAAGCCCGCTAAGGAGGAAGCGTATTTCTTTAAAATGGGCAAATACGCCGACCGTCTGATCGAGCATATCAATACGCACCCCGAATTCATTCAGCCCGTCTCGAGAAAGAACGAGATGATGAACAATTTCCTTTTGAAAGGCTTGCAGGATCTGTGCGTTTCGCGCACCTCGTTCACGTGGGGCGCCCCCGTGGAATTCGACGATCGCCACGTTATATACGTATGGCTGGATGCGCTTACGAATTACGTCACGGGGCTCGGTTTCGACGCGGACGGCGATCACGGCGAAAATTATAAAAAATATTGGCCCGCCGACCTGCACTTGATCGGCAAGGATATCCTGCGTTTCCACACCATCTATTGGCCCATTTTCCTCATGGCGCTCGGCGAACCGCTTCCCAAGCAGGTGTTCGGGCACCCGTGGCTGCTCATGGGCGACGGCAAGATGAGTAAATCGAAGGGCAACGTGATCTATGCGGACGACCTGACGCGCCTTTTCGGCGTGGACGCGGTGCGCTATTTCGTGCTCCACGAAATGCCGTTCGACAACGACGGACAGATCACGTGGGAGCTGGTGACGGAACGCTTCAACACCGACCTTGCGAACGTGCTGGGCAACCTCGTCAGCAGAACGGTGGCGATGATCGATAAATATTTCGGCGGCACCGTGAAAAAGTCCCTTTCCGCAAACGAGCAAGACCCCGACGCGGAGTTCAAAGCGACGGTATCGGGCGTGGCGGCGAAGGTGATCGCGAAAGCGGACGAGCTCCGTATCGCGGACGCGATCAGCGAGATCTTTACGCTTTTCAGACGCGCGAACAAGTACATTGACGAAACGATGCCGTGGGCACTCGCGAAGGACGAAAGCCAAAAGGAAAGGCTCAACGACGTATTGTACAATCTTTCCGAAGCGATCCAAATCGGCGCGTCCCTTCTCGACAGCTTCATGCCCGAAACGAGCGCGAAGATATTCGAAGCGTTCGGCGGAACGAGCAGAACGCTCGAGGAATGTTCGTCGTTCGGCGCAAGGGAAAGCGTGACGGTGAAGGCGATCCCGCCCCTGTTCGCGCGTATCGATTTCAAGACCCTACAGCCCGAGATCGACAAGATCGTCGCGGCGCAGATCGCGGAAGCCAACGCGGCAAGCGCGCCCGCAAAAGCGGAGGAAAAGCAGGAGGAGAAAGTGCCCGAGATCAGCTTTGACGATTTCGCAAAAGTGCAGCTCCGCGTAGGCGAGATTGTCGCGTGCGAGGCGGTGCCCAAATCCTCGAAGCTGTTGCACGAAACGGTGAAATTCGGGGACGAGGTGCGTTCGATCGTGTCGGGTATCGCGAAGCATTACAAGCCCGAAGAAATGGTGGGCAAAAAGGTGGTGTTCGTCACCAACCTCGCCCCGAGAAAGGTGTGCGGCGTATTGTCGGAGGGTATGATTCTGGCGGCGGAGGACGAAAACGGCAACCTGTCGTTGATCGTGCCGGATAAAGACGTTGCCAGCGGGGCAAACTTGGGTTAAGAACGGAGAAACTATGTTCATAGACGTGCATTGCCACCTCACGGGCGACGAATACGACGGGCTCGGCGGGGTGGAGTCGGTGATAAAACGCGCGGAAGAAAACGGCGTCGGGAAGATCGTCTGTTCGGGCTTCGACCTCGATTCCTCCCGCATTTCCGCCGAGATCTCCGACCGTTTCGAAAACGTGTATTTTTGCGCGGGCTTTCATCCGAGCGAATTGCACAAATACAAAGAGGGCGACCTCGATAAGATCGCCGCGCTTTTGTCGCATGAAAAATGCGTTGCCGTCGGCGAGATCGGGCTCGATTATCACTTCGACGACAATCCGCCCAAGGAAATGCAAAAGGAGCTGTTTATCCGTCAGCTTCGCTTGGCGGACGAGGCGGGCTTGCCCGTCGTGCTGCACAGTCGCGACGCGGCGCAGGACACCGTTGAAATTCTGGAGGCGCACGCGGAGCTTTTGCAAAAGAGCGGCGTAATGCACTGCTATTCGTATTCCCCCGAAATGTCGGACAGATTTTTGAAGCTGGGGCTGTATTTTTCCTTCGGCGGAACTTCGACGTTCAAAAACGCGAAAAAGGTGTGGGAAAGCGTTCAACGCATACCTGCCCCCCGCATTTTGTCGGAAACGGATTGCCCGTATTTAACGCCCGCGCCCTTTCGGGGAACCTTTCCCAACGAACCGAAAAATATCCCGTTCGTGACGGCGCGGCTCGCCGAGCTACGCGGAGAAGATACGCAAAGCCTCGCAGACCGCATCTGCGAAAACGCGAAAACGTTGTTTTTCAAACTCAAATAATCAAGCAGGATAAAGAATATGGAAGAAGAAAAGAAAAATTTAGATCCGCAAGCAAGCGGACAAAACCAAGCGGGCGGTAACGGCGGCGGTCGCCGCAGACGCCGCAAAAAGCATAAGAGCGGCGGCGGTCAGGGCAACAACACGCCCGCACAGGCGCAACAGGCACAACAGGCGCAGAGTCAGCCGCAGAACGCCTCCCGCCCCACGCAAAACAATCCAAACAAGCCCAATCCCCAAAAACAGGGCGGCGGCAAGAAGAATAAGCAGAAAAACCAACAAAACAAGCAACCCGACGACGGGCGCAAGGATACCTACGCGTACACGCTGGACGGGAATCTGTATATCAACCTTACCAACAAATGCTCGAACGGTTGCGATTTCTGCGTAAGAAACGAGCGCGCGAGCTATTACGGCAATTATCTGTGGTTGAAGCACGGCGATCCCACGCCCGAAAAGGTGATCTCCGCCGTGAACGGCTTCGGCGATCTTTCCCGCTTCAAGGAGGTCGTTTTCTGCGGCTTCGGCGAGCCTACCTATAAGGTGGCGGAAATGACCGCGCTGTGCGATTTCTTCCACGAAAAGGGTTTAAAGACCCGCCTCAATACCAACGGTCAGGGTAACCTCATCAATAAACGCGATATCGTACCCGAGCTGAAAGGCAAGATCGATTTCGTGAATATCTCGCTCAACGCCTCCTGTCAGGAAAAATATCAGAAGATCTGCCGTTCGCAATTCAAGGAAGCGGCGTTCGACGGACTGATCGAGTTTGCCAAACTCTGCCGCAAAAACGGCGTTTCCTGCCGCTTCTCCATCGTCGATTGTATCGGCGAGGAGGAAGTCGAAGCGTGCAAACGCCTTGCGGAAAGCGTGAAAATACCGCTTTACGTTCGAAAGTATATACAGGATTCGTAAACTCTAACAAGGAATTTTTCAATGCAAGACTTACGCACCACCCTGCAAAAGCACGGTTTTCTATTTAAAAAACAGTTCGGTCAGAACTTCATATCCGACAACAACCTGCTTTCCTCGATCGTTACCGCGTCGGGCATAGACGAAAACACGACGGTGGTGGAGATCGGTTGCGGGGCGGGTACGCTCACCCGTGCGATCGCGGAAAAGGCGAAAAGAGTGTACGCGTTCGACGTCGACAAAGACCTGCAACCCGTGCTTGCCGAAACGCTGGCGGGTTTGGAAAACGTGGAAGTGATCTTCCGCGATTTCAATAAAATAAATTTGCCCGAGCTGGAGGCGGAGATCGGCGAATATACCGTCGTCGCGAACCTTCCTTATTATATCACTACGCCGCTCGTCACCAAGCTCCTCGAAGAGGGCGAAAAAGTGCAGGGGCTTTCGATCATGGTGCAGGAGGAGGTCGCCGAACGGTTTTGCGCGCGTGAGGACACGCCCGAATACGGCGCAATTACGGCGGGCATCGCTTTAAAAGGCGAGGCGAAGATCGTAAAACGCGTTTCGCGCAATATGTTCTACCCCCGTCCCAACGTCGATTCCGCCGTCGTCAAGATCACCTTTCAACGGGGCAGGATATCGGTCAAAAGCGAAAAAGCCTACCGTCAGACGGTGAAATGCGCGTTCCTCAACCGCAGAAAAACGCTGGAAAACAATCTCGTCAATTTCTTTAAAATCGACAGGGAGACGGCGAAACGCATACTCGCCCAAGCGGGCGTGGAGGAAAAGGCGCGTGGGGAAACGCTTTCCCCGCAACGGCTTGCCGTTTTAACGGACGCGCTGATCGACAACGGGATCATACAGGCATAACGAAAACGGCTCGTATCAAACGAGCCGTTTATATTTTATTCGTTCAGATCAATAAAAGCAGAGAACAGAAAAAAGCCAACGCCGCGCCGCCGACGAGGTCGGAGGGATAGTGCAAGCCGAGTGCGAAACGGATATAGGCGAGCACGCATGCAAGCACGAGCAACGTTGCGCCGACCCAAATCGCCGCGCCGAATACTTTGTAAGGCAAAAACACGAACGCGATCACAAACGCACAGGAGATATGTCGGCTGGGAAACGATTTGTCCTGCGCCCCGTGCTTTTTGAGAAGCGGCTCGATCTTCGCGCCCGCTTCGCTGTACGGGCGGGGACGGTTGACGGCAAGTCGTAAAACCGTCACCAAAAATACGCAGAGCGCGGGGATCCCGAGTATTTTCACCGTGTCCGTTACGCCGAAACGGTCGGGGGAGATCAACGAATCGACGGCAAGCGCGCCGTACGCGAGAAAAAACACGAGCGTAAAAAGGAGGTTGAAAACAAGCAACGCTTGTTTTGCCTTCGGACGCGCGTTGTAAAAAGCCGCGTTTTTTTCGTAGAGAGTCTTGTAATCGTATTTCATATAATCAGTATAGCATAAAATTTAACAAAAAACAACCCCCGACGCGTCGTCGGGGGAGCTTTTTTATTTTTTCGGTCGATTAAAGTTCTGCGAAGTATTTAATCGTTCTGACCATCTGGCTCGTGTAGGAGTTTTCGTTATCGTACCAAGAAACGACCTTAACGAGGGTGGTGCCGTCGCCCATGGGCATGCACTTCGTCTGCGTAGCGTCGAAGAGCGAACCGTAGGTGATACCGATGATGTCGGAGGAAACGAGTTCTTCTTCCGTGTAACCGAAGGAAGCGGAAGCCGCAGCCTTCATCGCGTTGTTTACGGTAGCCGCGTCAACTTCGCCGTCGCAGATCGCAACGAGCTGGGTAAGCGAACCGGTGGGAACGGGAACGCGCTGTGCGCAACCGTCGAGAACGCCGTTCAGTTCGGGAATAACGAGACCGATCGCTTTCGCGGCGCCCGTGGAGTTGGGAACGATGTTCACAGCGGCAGCTCTCGCGCGGCGAAGGTCGCCTTTACGGTGAGGTCCGTCGAGAACCATTTGGTCGCCCGTGAACGCGTGGATCGTCGTCATATAACCTTTCTTGATCTTGGAAAGCTTGTTCAGGGTGTTCGCCATGGGAGCAAGACAGTTCGTGGTGCAAGAAGCGGCGGAGATGATCGTGTCGTTCTTCGTAAGGGTCTTTTCGTTTACGCTGTAAACGATGGTGGGAAGATCGTTACCTGCGGGAGCAGAGATAACGACTTTCTTCGCGCCGGCTTTGAGGTGCGCTTCCGATTTCGCTTTCGAGGTGTAGAAGCCGGTGCATTCGAGCACAACGTCTACGTTGAGTTCGCCCCAAGGGCAGTTAGCCGCGTCTTTTTCCGCGTAGATTCTGATCGTTTTGCCGTTGACGGTGATCGTACCTGCTTCGTCGTCAGCCGAAACGGTGTCGCCGAGAGCGTATCTGCCCTGTGCGGAATCGTACTTCAAAAGGTGTGCGAGCATCGAGGGGCTGGTAAGGTCGTTGATCGCAACGACTTCATAGCCTTCTGCGCCGAACATCTGTCTGAAAGCAAGACGACCGATACGGCCGAAGCCGTTGATTGCAACTTTTACGTTTGCCATAATAGAGTTCCTCCGAGTATATAAAAATTTTTTTGAACGGTTTTTTGCGAGCGGAAAAATGTGGAAATCCGCTTTCATCCGATACTATTCTACCACACTTTTTTTCTTTCGTCAATAATTTTGAGCATTGAAAGCGAAAATTATTTTTCTGAAACGGAAAAACTTTTTCCGATAATTTTTTTCATTGAAAAAATAAAAGCGTTGCTTTTTTGGCAACGCTCAATCGTTCAAATTTTTTATAATCATTAACGCGGTTTCTTTCTTTTTAAGGGATAATTTACGGAAAGCCTCCAAAAGCTCGATTTCTTCGGGTGGTAAATCTTCGTTGTCGATATCCGAATAAAAACTTGCAACGGAAATTTGGAATAAGGAACAAATATCCTCTATGGTATCTCTTTTCGGCATTGAATTTTTCTCGTTATACCAATTATATACGGAAGTGGGGGAAATGCCAAGACCTTTTGCAAGCTGAAATTTCGATAACCCCCGTTGCTTTCTCAATTTGTCTATTTTTTCCCTGATATCCATATATATTTCCACACTCAATAGTCTATACTTCTATTTTATCGCAAGTCAAGTGGAAATTATGCTTGTACGGTTACAATATTTATATCATTATACTTGCAATTTTTATTTCTTTGTGTTATAATAAATAAAAAAGGAAAAACAAAATGAAAGAAAACAAAGGCGCAAATTGCGGAAAGTGGTAGGAGATATTCTTCAAAAAAATAAGAGGATGGAGTACGAGCAGTTTACCGCGGTAATTTCGCATCTCACATTTATAAAAGAAAACGGTCGCGAAGCGACGAAAGAAGAACAGGCGGTGGCGTTAAAAAAATTAGAGGACATAATAGAGCAAAAGGCACAGATATTAAAAGAGCTCCCCGCCGAAATTTTAGAGGGCGAGGAGGATTTGAAGCGCGTATACGAAGTTTATATGCGCGAGGAAACGCGGGAAAAGCTGTAAGCCTTTTACAAAAGGATAAGATGGCGGTGGATATTTTAAATTTTCCGCATTAAAAAAGCTCCGTTTTCACGGAGCTTTTATTTTTCTTACGCTTTACCTGCGGAGCCGAGCACGTTTACGATCTTGTGCTTTACCATTTCCTTCATCATCGCGCGCGCGTCGGTGAGATACTGACGGGGGTCGAAGTGCGAAGGCTGTTCGCTGAAATGCTTGCGGATAGCCGCCGTAAACGCTACGCGCAGGTCGGAGTCGATATTGATCTTGCAGACTGCCATCTGCGCGGCTTTTCTGAGTTCGGATTCGGGAATACCGATCGCGTCGGGCATATGTCCGCCGAATTGGTTAACGATGGCTACCTTGTCCTGAGGGACGGAGGAAGCGCCGTGGAGTACGATAGGGAAGCCGGGCAATCTCTTGCCGATCTCCTCGAGGATGTCCAAACGGAGCTTGGGGTCCTGACCGGGCTTGAATTTATACGCGCCGTGGCTGGTGCCGATCGCGATCGCAAGCGAGTCGATACCCGTTCTTTGGGTAAATTCTTCCACTTCGTCGGGAGAGGTGAACTGTGCGTCCGCCGCCGCGACGTTTACGTCGTCCTCGATACCCGCGAGCTTACCCAGCTCCGCTTCCACGACGACGCCGTGGTCGTGCGCGTACTCGACGACTTTTTTCGTAATGGCGATGTTTTCTTCCCAAGGGTGGGAGGAGGCGTCGATCATAACGGAGGTAAAGCCGCCGTCGATGGAAGCCTTGCAGATATCGAAATCCGCGCCGTGGTCGAGGTGCATGGCGATGGGAACTTCGTTGGTTTCGACAGCCGCCTGCACGAGGTGCTTAAGATAAACGGGGTTTGCGTACTTTCTCGCACCTGCGGAGACCTGCAGGATCACGGGGGATTTTTCTTCGTTCGCCGCTTCCACGATCGCTTGGATCATTTCCATGTTGTTTACGTTGAAAGCACCGATCGCGTATTTACCCGCGTACGCTTTTTTGAACATTTCGGTAGTAGTTACCAAAGGCATAATAGAGTTCCTCCAAAAGTTTTTCTTTTTCGTACGAGAATATTATAGCCTATTTGAAAAGAAAATGCAAACGAAAGAGCGTAAAAAATTAAAATTTTTCTCGCGCGCGTGCGTGCGGTATAAAATAAGTAGCCGTGTACGCATGCGGTTTTCTCCGCTTTTTCCGAGAAAAAACCGAAAGCGGAAAAAATTTTTAAAAAAATTAAAAAAAATTGAAAAAGTCGGCGCAAAACAGCTTGACTTAAATTTCGTTTCATAATACAATAAATAAGCAAGTTGCGGAAAACGCTTGAAAACACCGTTTTTCCCCGTTAGTTGAACGGATTTTGAGGCGGAGACCGCTACGTCGGATTGAACAAACGCAACGAACAAAATATACACGAAACAAAGGAGTAACATATTATGAAGACCTATATGGCGCACGCCGAAACGGTTGAAAGAAAGTGGTATGTTGTAGACGCGACGGGTTTGCCCCTCGGTCGTCTGGCTACCCGCGTCGCTTCCGTTCTTCGCGGCAAGCACAAACCTACCTACACGCCCAACGTTGATACGGGTGATTTCGTAATCGTTATCAATACGGACAAAGTCGTTCTGACGGGTAAAAAGCTCGAGGATAAATTCTACAGATATCACACCGGTTACATCGGCGGCTTGAAGGAGATCTCCTACAAAAAGTTGATGGCGGAAAAGAGCGATCTTGCCGTTTACGAAGCAGTGAAAGGTATGCTTCCCAAAAACAGCCTCGGCAGAGTAATGCTGAAAAAACTTCGCGTATACAAGGGCGCCGAACACAACCATGCGGCGCAGAAACCCGAAGAACTTAAAGTGGACTAAAAGAGAGGATTGAAATATGGCAAAAGCAAACGTTAAAAAGAAAATTCAATTCTGGGGAACGGGCAGAAGAAAGAAGGCGATCGCTCGCGTTCGTCTTATCCCCGGCGGCAACGGTACGATCGTGATTAACGATCGCGCTTTTGAGGACTATTTCCCTCAAGGTACTTTGCAGTACATCGTGAAACAGCCCCTCGTAGCTGTGGAAGCGGAAGCGAAATACGACGTGCTCGTAAACGTTATCGGCGGCGGCTACACCGGTCAGGCGGGCGCTATCCGTCTCGGCGTTGCGCGCGCGCTTCTCGAAGCGGAAGAAAACAGCCGTCCCACGCTGAAAGCGGCAGGATTCCTTACCCGCGACCCTCGTGCAAAAGAAAGAAAGAAGTACGGCTTGAAGAAAGCTCGTCGCGCACCTCAGTTCTCGAAGAGATAATTTTGCGGTGTTATCAAAAGCAGAAACGGAAACGCAGTTCATTGCGTTTCCTTTTTGTTTTCTCGGGCGGTTTACGCAAAGAAAAACCGTCTTTTGGAAAATTTTTCCGAAAATCAGTGAGTAAAAACGTTTTCTTATCCGTTATATAAGTACAAAGGGGTGAGAGTATGTCCGAAAAATACGGTATCGGTAGCTACCGCCGATTTTTACAAGGTGACGAAACCGCTCTGGAAGATCTCATGCGCGAATACAGCGATCCGCTCGTACGGTTTGCCCTGTGTTTCGTAAAGGATATTTCCGTGGCGGAGGACGTCGTAGAGGACGCGTTTGCAACGCTTTTGTTTAAGCGCAGGCATTTTTCCGACTGCGAAAATTTCCGCGCGTATCTGTACAGGATCGTGCGCAACAAATGCGTCGACCACCTGCGGTTTAAAAAACGCTGCGTCTCCCTCGAGGGAATGGAAAACGTGCTCGTCGGCGTGGACGCGGGGCTTGCCGCGGAAACGCGGGAACGCAACGCGAAGCTGGCGGCGTGTATCGACCGTCTACCCGCGCAATATAAAGAGGCGTTATACCTCGCCTACTTCGAGGATTGCAAGGCGGAGGCGGTGAGCCGCATTATCCGCAAGAGTAAAAAGCAAACGTACAATCTTCTCGCTCGGGCAAAAGCCGCTTTGAAAGAATTACTCGTAAAGGAAGGTATTTCGTATGAAGACGTATAAACAAAGGGCGGAAAGCGTACAAAGGAAGCTGGAACAAAAGAAGCGCAACAGAAACCGCGCGATAAAAGCCGCGCTTGCGGGCGCGGGCTGTATCGCTTTCACGGCGGTCAATCTCGTACTGTTTATGCCCTTTTCCACCACGCCGCCCGATGTTTCGGGCTATGCGGACAGCGAATATTATGCGGTCATCAGCCGCCTGAACGCGATCACGTATCAGAAGCCCGTCGACAAAAACAATTTCGAAAAATGGTTCGGCGGATTCGACGGGCTTTTCGGTTGCGGTGCGGCGGGCGATGCGAATATGGGTATGGATATGGCGAACGGCATGGACAGCACGCTCGAAAACGCGGGGGATTATTACGTGGAAACGACGGATAATCAGGTGGCGGGCGTGATCGAAGGCGACCTTATCAAGCGCACGGGCGAAAATATTTTTTACCTGCGCGAAACGGGGGAGGGGCTCAACCTTTCGGTGTATTCGATCGATAAGGCGCGGTCGGCGTTGATCTCCGATTATACGGTGACATCGCCCGAAAACGGCTGGTTCATGGACGGCGCGGAAATGTATCTTTCCGCGGACGGCGACACGGTCACGTTGCTTGCGGAAAGCGCGATAAAAGCGGAAGGAAGCGGGTATGCGATGAAGCGTTTCGTAACGCTGATCTCGCTCGACGTTTCCGACGAAGCGCAGGTCAAAGAGACGGCGCGCGTCTATTTTTCGGGTTCGTACAACACCTCCCGCTACGTGGACGGAAAATTTATCGTCGTCAGCGAATTCACGGTGAACAAAAACCCCGATTTCGACGAGCCCGCGGAATATTTACCGCAGTACGGCACGGAAAAAAATATGCAGAGCGTGGCGGCGGCGGACATCTATTCGCCCGATACGCTTACCCATTCGACGTATACGTTCGTGGCGACGGTGGACGGGGAGACCCTGCGAACGCTGGGCACAACGGCGTTCCTGTCCTATTCCGATCAGGTGTACGCGTCGAACGAAAACGTGTTCGTAACCCGCGGCTATACGCAAACGACGGATCTTAACAACGGGCAACGGGAAACGCTGTCGCAAACGGAAATATCCTGCGTATCGTATGCGGGGGAAACGCCGCAATATAAGGGCTCGTTCGTCGTGGACGGCTCGGTGAAAAATCAATATTCGATGGACGAATACCAAGGCGTTTTGCGCGTCGTCACCACGTACAGCCGTATCGTAAGAGAGGAAGTGTATTACGGAAGCGGGGACAACGCGGCGGTGGGTTGGCGGCAGGTAAGCTCGGAAAAAAACGCGAGTTTGTTTTGTATCGACTTGTCCACGAGGGAATGGATCGCGAGCGTGGAGAAATTCGCACCCGAGGGGGAAACGGCGGAATCGGTGCGTTTCAACGGCGATAAAGCGTACGTTTGCACGGCGGAGATCGTCGTTCTTACCGACCCCGTATTCGCTTTCGATTTAAGCGATCTGAGCAATATCACCTATACGGACACGGGGACGATCGAAGGCTATTCGACCTCGCTTATCGACTTCGGCAACGGATATCTCGTCGGGATCGGCTATAGCGATTTCCGTTGGCTGAAAATAGAGGTATACGCGGAAACGGAAACGGACGTCCGCACGGTGGGCGCGTGGGAGGCGCGGAGCGCGAGCTTCTCCGAAGACTACAAATCGTATCTGATCGACCGTAAAAACGGCTTGATCGGTATCGGTATCAACGACAATTCGGGCTACGGCTCGACGGGCATGTACGTGTTGATCGGTATCGACGATCAAGGCGGACTCACCGAGCTTGCGGCGGTGGAAATGGACGGCGAGAACGCGAAAAAGCGCGGCGCGTATATCGACGGCTACCTCTACGTGTTCGGGGAAACGGCAGACGGTTTTGCCGTGGAGAAGGTAGGATAAATGTAAAACGACTCCCTCAGTCACTTCATGACAGCTCCCTCGGGGAGGGAGCCTAGACGGAAGCCAAAATCTCCCTCTTGGAGGGAGGGGGACCGCGTTGGCGGTGGAAGGAGTGCCTCCCCTGTGTAACGAGGCGGAGGGATTGTTAAATCATTCCACAATTTTGCATTCTGCATTCTGCATTTTGCATCTCATCAAACTTCAACAGGGCGGGCGGGAAATCATTTTCTCGTCCGTCTTGCCCTTTGCTCGTGACTGTCCATAAAATTCAGAAACGCCGTTTGCGCCTCGGAGGGCTCGTTTTGGGTCGGCGTCGGCGCGTCGTCGGGCGGCGGCAAAGGCTCCGTTTGGCTTACGGTTTCCGTTGCGTCCGCGTCTGCGGGCGTCGTCGGTTCGGATTGTTTGGGAAGAAGAGATTGCAAAATTTGGAAGAAAGAGAAGGGTTCCACGCTGAAATGACCTCGATTATAAAAATTTTCACGGAAAATACGCAAAAACCGCGGCGTTTTTAATTGCTTTCCTTTTCAAATTGATATATAATAGAATATGTGTCGGAGTAGCTTGTTTATAACGGGTAACCGACCTTTCAGACCAAACGTTTTTTTAGGAGTACCTTATAATGAGGAATAAAGCGAAAAAAGCACTCGGTATCGTTCTGGCGGCGGCGACGCTTTCGACGGCGTTCGCATTTGTCGGCTGTAACGATAACGCTTATAAAGGGGACGCCGTAACGGGTTACGTATCCAATGCGGAAGTGAAATCGAACGGCGGTTTTGCCGTGGAAAAGGGCGAATTCGTCTACTTTATCAACGGTCAGGAAAATTATACCGCGGACAACGTTTACGGCGACGTGGTGAAGGGCGCGCTGATGCGCATTTCCAAAGCCGATCTCGCGGCGGGCAAAAACGACAGCTTAAAGACGATCGTTCCCTCGCTGTTCGTCGCGCAGGACTATACCTCGGGTATCTATATTTACGGTGATTACGTGTATTACGCGACGCCCACGACGGACAAGGACGTTGCCGACGGTACGGTTGCGAACACGTATATCGATTTCAAGCGCGCGAAGCTCGACGGCAGCGAAGCGCCCATGAGCGATTATTTCTTCCGTCTGTCCGACAACGCGGCGATCTATCGTTACGTGCAGGATGAAACGACGAAAACCGTGTATTGCGTATATGAAGAAACGGTCACGAAAGCGGACGGCAGCAGCGCGTTACAGCTCAAATCGTATAACGTATCGACGGGTACGACGGAGGTGCTCGTAGAGGGCGCAAGCGATTTCTATTACGATAGCGAGGACCTTACCAATCCGTATATTTATTATACGATGAACGTGTCGGTATACCTCGACAGCGACAATTCGCAATCCGTCACCGATTATAACCAGCTTTACCGCGTAAACGCGGCGGCGACGGCAAAGGTCACGGACGAGGCGGGCGCGAAATATACCGTTTACAACGGCACGACGAAGATCAAGGAATACGACTTCGACGAAAACTATCTCAAGGAAAAGAACGACGAGGCGGAACAGGGCAAGGCGCTTTACGACCTTGGCAAGTATTCCACCTATCCGTACGTGAACCTCGGCTCGCTCGTGCTCGACGGTATCGGTAAGAGCGCGACGGTGACGCAGTTCAATTGGCACGCGGGCAAGGCGGAGGATCGCGCGGAGCAGGGCGGTTACACCTATACGATCAAGGGCTATCAGGACGGCGGTCTGTATTTCACCCGCACGGCGAAGCCCGGTACCCTTCCCAGCGATAAGATGTATTATCTTGGCGACGAAAAAATTACCGCGGAGTGGGATTCGATGGTAAACAACGCGGAAAGCAATTTCGAAACGGTTGCGCTCAGCACGACCAACACCGGATCCGCAATTTTCTGGAAAAACGAAGATATCCATTATTATTTCTACACCAACGAAGCGAAAACCGTGCTGTACAGAGCGGGCTATGACAACGAAACGAACGCGAAAATAGAGGAAACGGCGATCGTTACCTTAACGGGCGACAGCAATACGATCAGCCTTTGGAAGGTCGACGCGGAAAGCAAGTATCTCTACTATTTCTCGGGCAACAATCTTTCCCGCGTGCCCTGCGACGGTACGAAAGAAGATTATAACCACGTGCAAACGACCGATTTCGACCCCGTCGAGCTTCCTGCGGTAAATTGCAACACTTCGTGGTACAAGCCCGAAATTATCGGCGACACCGTATTGTATTCGGGCGCGCAGACTTTCGGTTCGTCCTCGACGGCGTACAACTATATCTATGCGGCGAACATGGATAAAGCGACGGAAATGCAGACGAAGATCGAGCTGTATAAGGACGTACAGAAGGATATCGAGGATACCTCCAACGCCGATCTTAAGGAACTGAAAACCTACTATTATCGCACGGGTAAAACGCACTCTCTTTACGAATCGCAAAAGGAAGAATACGCGAAGTCGGTGATCAAAGGATACGATGAATTCGTGGCGAAATTTGCGGAGGGCAAGGAGTTCGCAAACGGTACGGAAGCGAACTTCATCTCCCCGATCGGCAAGATGAAAGAGGACGATACGGAAGCGGTTTCGGACGCGTGGGAGACCTATCTCACGTTGAGCACGGACGATACGGACGAAGAGGACGACGGACTTCCCACGTGGGCGATCTGGCTGATCGCGTGCGGCAGCGCGGCGATCGTGATCGCGGCGGTAGTCGTCACGCTCGTGATCGTGCACAAGAAGAAGGTCGCGAAGCAGAAGGAAGAGGAAGCGACGGTGAACGCGTACAAGCGTAAGCGTATCGACACCACCGACGACAAGACGATCGACGTATACGCCGACGACGAAGCGGAGGAAGCGCAGACGGAAACGGCGGAAGAAGCGCCCGCGGAAGAGGCGGCGGAAGCGGAAACCGTTGAAACGGAAGCGACGGAAACGGACGCGGAAACGGAAGAAGAAAAAGGCGAATAAAGACGAAAAAGGCTGTCCCCGTAAGGGGACGGCGCTTTTTTGGGAAAAAATAAAAAAATTTTTTCGCAAATATTCAAAAACGACGCAAAAACGGTTTACAAATGCGTAAAATCTTAATATAATATAGCAAAATCACGGCGTAGCCGAAAGAACGAGGGAAAAGATAATTATGGCAAGATACGTATTATGCCCCAGATGTGAGTTGAATTTTATAGACGCGGACGAACAGGAATTCTGTGAAGTTTGCATAAAAGAGTTGAGCGGCGAAAAGACGTTCACGGACGATTTCGAAGCGGAAGAAGCAAAGGAAGAAACGGAACTTTGCCCCGTATGCGGCGAGAACTATATGCCGTTCGGCGAAAAGATGTGCGAAGAATGTAAGAAGAAAGCCGAATACGAGGAAGAGGAAAGGGAAGAGGACGAGGAAAAAGAGGACGCGTCCTGGAGAAGCTACCTCGACGACGATGACGATGAAGTCGATCTCGGTATTCCCGATTCCGAATTCGACGACGAGGAAGAGGAGGAAGACGAGGAAGAAGAGGAGACGGAGGAGGACGACTTCGAGTACGTTTCCGCGGACGATTATTACGATCTCGACGACGATGAGGACGACGAGGACGATGAGGACGAAGATTTTTAAATAAAAGCAAAATAAAACGCAAAATCCCCTGCACGGCATTACGCCCTGCAAGGGATTTTTATTTTTCACAAAACGCGCGTTACAGATCGTCCGCGTCCTGTACGGGGATCTCCCGTTTGTTTTTCGGTCTGCCCGTATAACTGCCGTTTACGTCCGTCGAGCTCGGGTCGGTAAACAGATCGACCGCCCGTTTCGTGGGGGCAGGTATGCGTTGACGGCTTTTTTTAGTCGTTGTTGCCGCCATTTTCGTAACCGTGGTTTTCGCTGCTGTTCTTGCAGTTTCTGTTGCCGCAGTTCTTGCTGCCGCAGTTCTTTGCTTTCTGATTGTTTTGGTTGTTTTGGTTGTTGTTCTGATTGTTTTTCATTTTCTTACTCTCCTTATCTTTTATTTTCGGCACGCACCTTCGGAAACGTTATTGGCGTACGCCTTCAAAAGGCAGATGCAAATCGACGTAGCCTTGCTCCGCTTTGCAAAGCGGGCAGACTTTCCATGCTTCCGTTGCTACGTGCATATAACCGCACTCGCTGCATATCCACAAAATGGGTTTTTCACTCTTGTACAGCGTTCCGTTCTTCACGCCGTCGCAAAGGTATTGGAACACGATCTTGTGCTGGCGTTCCACCTCCGCGATCATTTTATACAGCGCCGCGATATCCTCGAAGCCCTCTTTTTGCGCCGTGACGGCGAAAGAAGGATAGATATCGTCCGATTCGCTTTTCTCGTCGGTAGCGGCAAATTTCAAGCCCTCCGCAAGCGTGCCCATGTGAAAGGGATATCCTGCGTCGAAATCGATATTGTCGCGGCTGCCCGTTTTTTCAATGATCTTATTGAAAAATTGCGTTGCGTGCAACGTTTCGTTTTTGGCGATCGTGCGGATCGCGTCCGCGAGCGTTTTCATCTTTTCCTGCATAGCGAGTTTCGCGATCATCTGATAGCGCATACCCGCCTGACATTCGCCTGCAAAGCTGCGGGCAAGGTTTTTGAACGTTTCCGTGTTTTCAAATTGCATATTTTTCTCTCCGTTATTTTCCGAAGGCGTTGCCTTCTGTTTTCAGTATACCCACGTTTTCACCTTGCTATACGCTTTTCTTTTTTGTCAAAGTTTGCCTTGTCGCATAGCCAAACGCTTGCCAAATCCGCCGTTTTGCGATACAATTATATAAATATGGAAAGTGAGGTCTTTTTTCTATGTTCAATATCGTTCTCGTCGAACCCGAAATTCCCCAAAACGCGGGCAATATCGCCCGTACCTGCGCCGCCACCGGCACGCGCTTGCACATGATCCGCCCGCTCGGCTTCGAGGTCACGGATAAATATTTGAAACGCGCGGGGCTGGATTATTGGCACCTCGTCGAGATCTTCTATTACGACAGCTTCGACGAACTCGCGGCGCAAAATCCCGACGCACGTTTCTTCTTTTTTACGACCAAAGGGCGAAAACGCCACAGCGACGCGCAGTTTAAAGACGGCGATTTTCTCGTGTTCGGCAAGGAAACGAAGGGCTTGCCCGAGGAGCTTTTGATGAAACACGAGGGGGAGTGTCTGCGTATCCCGATGTTTTCCGAGGCGCGTTCGCTCAATCTCGGCAATTCGGCGGCGATCGCGCTTTACGAAGCGTTGCGGCAGAACGATTATCCCAATCTCACGTTCGAGGGCGAGCTGCACGAGCATAGCTGGGCGGAGTTAAAAAAATAAATTTCCCCGTATAAATTCATAAAATCGTGTCAATAACTTCCGTGTATCTTCACGGAGGTTAATTTTTTATGAAAAAACTTTGCATAATTTTTTTAACGTCAATCATAATAAGTTTAACGGCGCTTGGTTTTTCGGGCGCGTTTTCGGGGACGGGAAACGACTTTGCGACCGCGGAATATCTGCGTATCCACATTCGCGCGAATTCCAACGCGGAGGACGAACAGGCGGTGAAATATCTCGTCCGCGACGAGATAGTGGCGTATCTTACGCCGCTCGTGGCGAATTACGAAACGAAAGCGGAAGCGGTGGCGGGGGTAAAAGCGAATCTTTCCGCGATCGAGCGCAAAGCGGCGAACGTGCTGAAACGCAACGGTTTTGCCTACGGCGCAAGCGCGGAGGTCAGAACGGAAAGCTTTCCCACACGCGTATACGGGGAATATACGTTGCCCGCAGGCGAATATACTTCGCTCATCATCGAGCTGGGCGGCGGCACGGGGGACAATTGGTGGTGCGTGGTCTATCCGCCCCTCTGCTTTACGAACGGGCAGGGCAACGTCGTTTATAAAAGCAAGATCGCGGAGATCATTCAAAGCTGGAAAAACGGCGATTGAGCGGGGCAGGTACGCGATGAAATACTTACATACAGGAGGAAAGAGTATGAAAAAGTCAATCAGAAAAGGTATGATCGCTTTGGCGGCGGTATTCGCCTTTACGCTGGCGGCGACGACGGTCGCGTGCACGGCGACGAACGATTCGGAAAGTACCGCGCTTGCGACGGAGGTCGCGGAAACGGCGGTTTTAAAACAGGGCTCCACGGGCGGCGAGGTAAAGGAAGTGCAACGTCGTTTGAAGCTTTGGGGCTATTATAACGGAAGCGTGGACGGGGTGTTCGGCGCGGGTACGAAAGCGGCGGTGGTCGCATTCCAAAAAAAGAACGGTCTGACGGCGGACGGCGTCGTGGGTAAGGCGACCTACAAGGCGCTCGGCATGAACGACTCGTATAACGTTTTGGTCGGTTCGTCCTCGTCGGGTTCGAGCTCGAACGCGGGCGGCGCGAACGGTTATTCGAACTCGGACGTTTACCTTTTGGCAAAGACGATCTACGCAGAGGGGCGCGGCGAGCCGTACACGGGACAGGTGGCGATCGGCGCGGTGGTTTTGAATCGCGTGAGAAGCTCGGCGTTTCCCAATACGATCTCGGGCGTAGTGTATCAGAAGCACGCGTTTACGGCGGTGACGGACGGGCAGATTAATCTGACGCCCGACGACACGGCAATGCGTGCGGCGCGAGACGCGATCAACGGCTGGGATCCGACGGGCGGCGCGATCTATTATTATAATCCCGCCGTGGCAACGAGCGCGTGGATATTCGATCGGCAGACGGTGACGGTGATCGGGAAGCACGTCTTCGCTATTTAAAACGCATATATGCGTGCAATACGTTGTCGGGCTTGCGTTTTCCCTTGTCCGTGTACGTCCTTGTACACTCCCGTCGGGAAAGCCGCGCCTTCCTCGTCTTGCTCGCATCTCCGCGTTTTTAAGATGATGAAAAACCGAGCGAAACGCGGATAAGGGCGCGTTTTAACGGTAAACGGTACGTTTGAAAGGAATGAGTTAGATGATAAGGAGAGTAAAATGAAAAAACAGGAAACGGCAGTAAACGTTTCGTCGGGAGCCGAAAAGGTGGAGACCGTCGAAAAGAAAGTAAAAAAACAACCGCAGAGCAATACGAGGGCGAAGCGCACGGTGGAAACGGTCACGGAGGAGAAGATCGACGTGAAGAAAATGAACGCGCAGAGCACGGACGGCAGAGCGGAACGGGAGAGCGAAGCGGCGAAAGCGCGCGTCGCGGCGGCGCTCAAAAAACAGGAAGAAAAGGCGAAGCGCGCGGAAGAGAAGGCGAAAGAGAAAGCCAAGCGCGCGGCGGAAAAAGCCAAACACGCCAAAATGACGGCGGCGGAGCGCGAAGCGGAAGCGGAGAAGCGCGCGGCGGAGCGGAAAGCGCTCGCGGAAAAACGGGCGGCGGAAAAGAAAGCCCGTATCGAAAAGCGCAAAGCCGAAAAGCAAGCGCTGATCGAAAAGCGCAAAGAGGAACGGGAAGCGAGGATCCGCGAACGCGCGCACGCCAAAGCCAACCGTTCGCAGGCAAGATCGAAAGCAAAAGCCCAAAAGAGAACGAATAAAAAGGAACACGGCGAAAAAAGGCAAAGCCATGTAAAGGGCTACGGCGGTTGGCTTGCCGCAGTGATCTCCCTCGGTGTGGTCACGCTCGGTCTGACGACGGCGGTCACGCTGGGCGCGATCGATATGAAGGACACGAAGAACGGCGTGATGATGAGCCACAGAAGCACGGCGTACGAGATGATCGGGATCATGGAAAACGTCGACAACGACCTTGACAGAGCTCGCGTTTCCGCATCGCCCGTTCAGCAGGGCAGGATCCTGACCGATCTTTTGGTGCAAGCGCGCCTTGCCGAGCTCGATCTTGAAAAAATGCCGATCACCGCAGAAGCGGACAGAAACCTTACGAGCTTTATCAATCGCGTGGCGACTGAAAGCGAACGTATGCTTGCCAAGCTCCGCCGCGGCGAAACGCTGTCCACGGAGGACGAGGCGACTTTGCAACATTTGTACGAGGTCAATCACGAGATCAGAACGCAGCTCGACGAGTTCGCGGCGAAAATGACGGACGACGATATCATGCGGTATATCAAAGACGGCGAGGGCGGAATGGCTTCCGTGCTCGAGGGCTTGGAAAATTTAACGCTGGAGGAAAACCGCGCCGCATTGGAGGGTAAAAAACCCGAAATGCAGGGGGCAGGTAAGGAACGAAGCGTTCCCGCACCCGAGGAGGGCGGCTCGCCCGCACTCGATCCGAAAAAGGCGGAGGAGCTTTGCACGGAGTATTTCTCCGATTATAAGATCAACGAATTCCAATGCGTAGGCGAGACGACGGCACGCGGGTATATGGCATATAACGTACAGGGTTACGACGATAAAGGCACGTTGCTCTTTGCGGAAGTCGACTATAAAAACGGCGAATTGATCCGTTTCGATTATTACGAACCGTGCGAGGGCGAAACCTTCGATATGGATAATACGAAGCGTATCGCGGAGGAGTTTTTGCAAAAACTCGGCTATGAGAATATGACCGCCGTGCGTATGCGTGAGAACGGAACGGATATCGATTTCACTTACGTTTACGAACAGAACGGCACGGTATATTATCCCGATACCGTACACGTGAAGGTCTGTCGCGCAAGAGGCGTTGTGACGGGGCTCGACGCTTCGAAGTATCTGAGAAGTCATCAGCAGAGAAGCGATCCTACGACAAAGATCACGCTCGAACAGGCGCAAAACAACCTTCGCGAGGGCGTGGAGGTGGAGGCTTCCCGTCTCGCCGTCGTGCAAACGGCAAGGGGCGAGCGCGCCGCGTATGAGTTCCTGTGCTCGTATAAGGGAGAAAAATATTTTATCTACACCGACGCCGTGAACGGGGACGAAATTTCCATCGTCAACGTGAAAAATATCGGCTGAGCTTGTCTGCCTCGCGGATGACCCTCCGCGGGGCAGGTTTATTTTTCCATAACTTTTTTCGCAAAAACTCTTGACGGATTCGGAAAAGTATGATATACTATAATCAGTATTCAATCTCAATAAGGAGGATAAGCGAGAATGCAGGAGCGGCAGACGAAGCAGAAGCAGATCATATACGACGCGTTAAAAACGTTGAATCATCCGACGGCGACGGAAGTTTACGGCTGGGTGCACGAGGCGCACCCGACGGTATCGCGGGCGACGGTATTTCGCGTATTGGGCGGATTTGCGGCGAACGGCAAGGCGTTGGAGCTTAGGACGGCGGGGAACGAGATACGGTACGATTATAACGTGGAGCCGCATTGGCACGGGAGGTGCATGACGTGCGGGAAGTTGGCGGACGTAGAGGCGAAGGGCTTGCCTGCGAGGGGTATCGAGGCGAGCGCGTGCGACGAATTCGAAGTACAGGGATACGTTTTGGAGTTTTTCGGAGCATGTAAAGAATGTCGGGAAATGGCGAAAGCGTAAAAATTTAGAAAAGGCAAGAAAAAATCGTTGACATTTAGGAAAAAAATGCGTATAATAAAAAAGCCGTCGAAAGAGGCGGCGAAAAATGCAGGTGTCGCCTAGCGGTATGGCGGCAGCTTCCCAAGCTGTTCCCGGCGAGTTCGACTCTCGTCACCTGCTCCAAAAAGAAAAACGCACCCAAACAGTGCGTTTTTCTTTTTGGAAGATTATGTGATTACTGACGCGAGTCGAGGGTGGAGGCGTTTGCGGGAGCAAACGGGTTGCGTTGCGTGCTTGAAATATTGTAAACTTGTTAGGCAACCTGAACAATTGATAATTGTTCACCAGGGCGCGCTGCCAAAGGCGCGACTCGCGCTTCCTTTTTCTCGCTCTTTATTTTGGCATAAATAACGAGGAGAGTGGAACTTCAAGGAAAAATTTCGCATAAGAATACCTATTTTCGTATATACTAAATGCGTAAAAACGTCCGTTTTGTTCAAAATGGGCATACCGTGTACGGGGTGAATTGGAAAATGTTGAGTAGGCGCGAAGCGGAAGTGATGAATACGGTGTACGCCCTTTGTCATGAAAAGGGTGTGTGTTTGCTCTCTCCTGCCGAGCTTTTGGCACAGTTTCCACCGAAAAAAGGTTATACGGAAGAATTGCTTGAGAAAATTTTGAGCGAGCTTGCCTTGGACGACTATTTCGAGCTTTTATCTTCTGAACGAAAAGGGGAAAAAATGTACGTCATTTCCC
>JAFTPU010000011.1 GCA_017463105.1 Clostridia bacterium | reverse complement strand
CGCAGGGCACGCATACTTACGGCGCATGGACGATCGTGAACGAACCCACGGAAACGACGGAGGGTAAAGCGACGAGAACGTGCGATTGCACGGACGTCGAGGAAAAAACTTTGCCCGTATTGACGGACGCCACCGTTTGGAGCGTAACGGAAACCCCCGCGAACTATAATGCAGGCGGCAGTAAGGTGTATACTTCCGAATACGGCACGGTAACGGTGTCGACGCCGAAATTGGTCGCGCCTTACGACAGCAAAACGTATGCGCCCATCAACTTCGACGCGGACGCGAATGATCCCAATAACGAGCTACTTTTCAAGAACGGCACGGTCAGCGCGGGCGGTTCTTGGTCTTCGGCAACGGTCACGTTGGACGAAAACGCGACGGGTAACGGTACGGCATTCCCGTTCAGAGGACAGGTCGTCATTACGATGACGGACGCCGCGAGCGGTAAGATCAACTTCCGTTTGACGGGTTTGACGACCAACGACGACGGGGAAACCGTGCTTGATCCCGAAAGCGTTTCCAACTACGTCGGTTACGTGGATCCCGTTTCGGGCATTATTATCAGACCCTATAACAGCAAATGGAACGACGTTCTGCTTCTTACGCCCTTTGAAGCGGGCATGGCGACGGCAACCACTTCCGCATCCTCGTGGGACGGCTCGCTTGCGATCCAATACACGTTCGGCGGAACGACGTACAGCGCGTTTATCTATAAAGACAGAGTTCACTTCGGGGTGTCCTTCGTCGGCGCAGACGGCGAGGCGATCGCGGCGGCGGATTGCTACAATGCGGCGAGCGTATACGTGAAAGACGCTTCGGGCGCACTCATCGAAGGCTTCGTACATAACGGCGAAAAGCTCGTCGTTGCGGACGGCTTGGAGGGCGCGTATACGAACGGCGACGAAAGCGTTTCCGTTTCCGGTTACGGCACGTTGACCTACCTCGGTAAAGACGGTACGTACGTGAAAGCGGCGGACGGCGCGGACTATACGATCGGCGCGTACGTGGACGGTAACTATTACGAATTCACGCTGACGAAAGAAGGCATGACGTATGCCGTCAACAAGCCCATGGTGACGCTCACGTTCGACGCGGGCGACTACGCGACGGTGGCGGCGCAGACGGTGAACAAGAATATCGCGGTCGAATTGCCCGAGCCTACGAACGACGAATATACCTTCAAGGGTTGGTTCTTCGACGAGGCTTGTACCGAAGCGGTTCCTTCCGATTTCGTTCCTACGCAGGATGACGTATTGTATGCAAGCTGGAAAGCGAAGGTCGTGATCAACCTCGTGGGCGTATTGGACGGCGATAACAACGTTCTGCTCCTCGGCGAAGGCGACGTCATCGGCGCCTATCTGCCCGAATACGGTATCGATACTGACAATATGCAGAAGTTCACGGGCTGGTATCTCGACGACACCTTCGAAACCTCTCTGCCCGAAGAAGCGACGGTGAGCGAATCCGATTCCGGCTTCACCATTTACGCGAAGTGGGAAGCACTTCCCGCATATTGCGGCACGTATTACGGCTCCGAGATCTGGAATGCAAGCTACGGCAATAAAGGCGGTAAAACGCTTACGATCGACGAAAACGGCAAGATGACCGGTACAAAGACGGGTATTATCATCGGTTATGATCCCGCAACGCAGGTAGTGGAATGGAAGACCTCCGAGACGGCGACCACCTCTAATAAATTCTATTTCAATGCAGAGATCGGCGTGATCGCAGGGCTTTATAACAATAACGATATCGGAAACGATTATTATCTGTTCAGCAAATACGACGCGGACGGCATTGCGAACGCATCGTACGGCGTAAAAGCGGCGAAATCTCCTACGGATAGCAGCAGAAACTATTACGCGCAATTCGTCAATATAACGACGAAAAACGGCGATATCGAATTGTTCCTTTACAATAATTACATTTATCACAACTTCACGGCAACGGACGCGTCGGGCAACGCTTTGACGGCGGCGACGGTTAAAAATTCCAAGACGGTGATCGTTAAGGACGCGAACGGCAACGTGATCGTTTCGGTTGCGTCTGAAGGAAGTTCCTTCGCCGATAACAACACCACCGTGGACCTCGACGCGTATTACGGCACGTACGCCTATGGCGACGAAACGGTCGTTCTCGACGGCGTGGGCGGCATCGTATACGGCGACAAGACGGGTACGTACGCGCTTGCGGGCGATAAATTCGACGTGTATTTCGCGGACAATACGGAATATTACGAATTGACGTTGGATACGGCGGCAAAGACCTGCGTGATCACGAAACCTATGGTAACGATCACGTTCGACGCGGGCGAATATGCAACGTTGGAAGCATGGTCGAAGAACAAGAATATCGCGGTCGAATTGCCTGTGCCTACGAACGATACGAACGTGTTCAACGGCTGGTTCTTCGACGAAGATCGCACCGAAGCGGTTCCTTTAAACTACGTGCCTACGGAAAACGTAACGCTGTACGCGCTCTGGAAAACGAAAGTGACCCTTACCGTCGTATATAACAACGGTGCGGAGAACGGTTCGTTCGTATATTCCGAAGGCGACACGGTGGAGATCGCGGATCCCAAACAGCCGAAGTTTAAGTTTGTAGGTTGGTATACGACGGAAACGTTTAACGAGGGCACCGAATGGACGGCGGGCGAAATTGCGGCGAATACCACGATCTATGCGAAGTGGGAAGTAGCACCCGCATATTACAACACCTACTTGCCTACGAGATATACGGATACGAAAGAAAACGGCGGGGCGAGCTCCTATAAATATACGTATACGTCTACCATTAGTATAGACGCGGAAGGTACGTGCTCCAATGCAAGCTATCCTTTCGGCGGCGATCTTGCGGTTACGTCTTATGATAAAGAAACGGGCGCGATCGTTATACAAATTGACGGCACGACGGATTATCGCGGTTATCTCGACGCCGATACGGGCTTGATGGTGCTCAATTATGTTGCCTCGAGTTACGATACGTTGGCGCAGGTAGTGCTCTACGTGCCCGTTTCGTCGGCGGATTCGGTCGGTACTTCTACCACCAATTCGTCCTATTGGAACTCGGGTAAGACGAGAACGATCGAATATACCTACGTGGAAGGCGACGTCACGAAGAACTATACGGTATTCGTATTTAACAATAAGGTATACTTCGGCGTAAGCTTCGTAGACGGCGAAGGCAATGCTTTGACGACGGCGGAATGTTACGGCGCGACCACCTTGTTCGTAAAAGACAAGGACGGTAATCAGATCGCGAAGTTCGGTTACGACGGCACGACGATGCAAGCACTCGACGGTTACGAGGGCGAATATGCAAACGGCGACGAAACGTTGACGGTGGACGGCGTTAAAAACGTAACGCTCAACGGCGTTGCGGGTACGTATACGCTCGTTTCCGACGCTATGTACACGATGGATGCGTACGTGGATAACAACTATTATCAGATCACGCTGAACAAAACGGATATGACGTATACGATCGTAAGACCCGAAGTGACGATCACGTTCGACGCGGGCGAATACGCGACGGTGGCGGCGCAGACGGTGAACATGAATATCGCGATCACCTTGCCCGAGCCTGAAAACGAGAACTATATTTTCAGGGGCTGGTATACGGACAGCACGTTCGAAACTGCGGTTGCAACCGAATACGTTCCCGTGGGATCGATTACGTTGTATGCGAAGTGGGACGTAAAAGTGACCCTTACGGTCGTTTACGGCAACGGTCTCGAAAATGCGGTGCTTGGATATGGCGTAGGGGATACGACGGCTCCCGTTGAACCTGCGTATACGAACGGGCAGGCGTTTGACGGCTGGTATCTCGATGACACGTTCGAAACGCCTTATGAAGCAGGAGAGATCACCGAGAACACGACGATCTACTGCAAGTGGCTGGAAAAAGCTGCTTATACCGTTACGGATACGAGCAAGAGCGAGTCTCACGCATTTACCTATGACGAGACGACCGGTATTTGGACGAGTGGAAATGCGGGCGTAAATAGTTCGTCCGCTGCGTTTAAGATCACCGCAGCAACGAAGATAACGGTTACGTTCCAATATTTCTGTGAGTCCGAAAAGCCCGATAAATGGGATTACTTGGCAATCAAGAAAAACGGCACGGCAATTTATACCGACGGCGGCGATAAAGATAAAGTGGTTACGTTCAGTGAAACCATAACGGTTGAATTGCAGGCGGGCGATACGTTGGAATTTGTTTATACGAAAGATAGTTCTTCGAATACCGGTCTGGATCAGGCACAAATCAAGGACCTGAAGATCGACGGCGTTGCCGTAACGAAGATCGATTGACAAGCTATTTTGGTCAAACGGTGCTTTTCAGTAAATAAAGGTACTGAAAGCGCAAGGAAAAATCGAATACTATGATTTTTGCTCCGACGGTTTTCCCGTCGGAGTTTTTTCTATACAAAAAACGGGCGACGTATTGTCGCCCGTTTTCATATAAAAGTGCCCCTCTTCGAGGGCGCTTTTCCGTTTAAGATCCCTTCGCCGTGTATTCGGGGTCGGAGGCGGCGGGGTTCCAGCCGTCGAGGAAGAACAGCACGACGCTTAGCACCGTTTCGACCGCCCACGAGAGGACCCAGCCCAAGTAGAAGCCCGACATACCCATCGACGGGATCAGCAGCAACGACAGCAGATATCTCGACACCGCGCCGACCAGCGTCGTCGAGAACAAATGTCCCGTCGCTTTCACGCCGCGGAACAAGCCGTGGAAAAGGTTGCATACGAGTTGCAGATAGATAAAGGGCAGATATTGCCGCGCGAAGAGGTAGGCGTATTCTTTCGTCAAGGCGTCCGCGTCCGATTTGAAAAACAACGAACACACGGGTTCGCGGAAGATAACGCACAGGAGAATGAAGGGAGTTGCGAACGCCGTGCTTTGCAACAGTCCCACGAACACGCCCTTTTTGATCTTGTCGTATTTTTTCTGTCCGACGCACTGCGCCGAATAATTCGACACCGCCCGCGTGGAATTGTTGTATACGCTCGTATTCAGGTCGTATACGCGCGTAACGACGGAATAGCTTGCGGAAGCGGAAACGCCGAGTCCGTTGACGAGCGGGGAAAGGGCGAGGGAGGCGAAATACATTACCGCCTGTTGCGCCATGTTCGGCAAGGAGAAGGGCATGGCGTTTTTGATATATTTAAAGCCCAGCTTCACTTTGCCCGCAGGCACGCCCATTTCTTTAAAGCAGGCGCGGAATTTGAAAAAGTAGCAGACGTCCACGACGGTGGCGGAAAGCACGGACGCGATCGCAAGACCTTCGATCCCCATGTTTAAAACGACGATCGAAAGGATATTCCCCGACACGTTGAGTACGGCGGAGAGCAGCGACATGAAAAACGGAAACGTGCCGATCCCGAAGGAGTTGAGAAGATGTACCGAGTTCGTCGTCAGAATGATCGGGAACAAGCCCGCCACGTAAAAGGCGAAATATCGGAACGCCGCGTCGCGCAAGCCCGCTTCGATGTTTAAAAGATCGAACAACGGCGCGTGCAGGGAGATGAACAAAACGGCGACCGATACGCAGGCGATTAACATGATCAGCCACATGGTATACACCGCCGATTTGATCTTTTTATATTCTCCCGAGGAAAACAGCCGCGCGACGTACACGGAAAAGCCCGAGCTCAAGCCCCAAAACAGCGAGGAAATGAAAGTGATGAGCGGCGCCGTCGCACCCATGGCGGCAAGCCCCCGATCGCCGAGGAATTTCCCCGCGATCGCCGTATCGATGATCCCGTATGCTTGCGACAACAGCCCCGAAAGCACGAGGGGAAGCCCGAACAGAAAAAACGTCTTGTAAATATTTCCTTTGGTTAAATCCTTCAAAGCCCTTCACCGCCTTGACTTTTTCTTCGATTACGATTATAATATATACGGTAAGAAAATGTCAAACATTCTCAATATACGTTCATATTTATTGGAAATTCTCAAAAATTCTCACGGAAGGACGGGGTATGTATCAGAAAGAGCGGCTGGACAATATACTCGATATCGTAAAGCAATACGGGTACGTGACGGTAAAATATTTGGTGGGCGCGTTACATTACAGCAACGCGACGATCAACCGCGATCTGAACGTTTTGGAGAGTCAAAAGCTGGTGCACAGGACGTACGGCGGCGTGGAGATCGTAAAAAAGGAGGACGTTCCGCTGCCGTTCCGTTATCATAAAATGCGTTCGGAAAAGTTGAAGATCGGCAAAAAGGCTTCCGAGTTCGTCCGCGACGGGGACGTGATCTTTATCGACGCGTCGACGACGACGGAATGTATGGCGGAATTTCTTACCGAGAAAAAGGATATTACGGTAATTACGAACAACGTGGCGATCGTAACGCATCTGAGCCAGTACGGGATCAACGTGATCTGTCTGGGCGGGAAAGTGGTGGAGCCGCCGTGTATGCTGTGCGGCACGGAAACGATCGAGAATGCGATGAAATATTACGTCGACAAAATGTTCTTCGCTTCGGGCTACGTATCGGCGGACGGGCGGATCGCCGAGGGCGGATTGTATTATCTGTTACATACCGTGATCGCAAAAAACGCAAAGGAGATATATCATCTTGCGGACCACGAAAAGTTTCATCGCGAGGTAGGCGACAGGAAATATCTGCTCGATTTCAGTCAACTGAAAGGCATTATCAGCGATTACGAGTTCAGCGAGGAGATCAAAGCCGCATATCCCGACACGGAGTTTATTAAAGTTTGATAAAAATGCAAAATTCAGAATGCAGAATGCAAAATGATTGAATAATTTATAATTTTACCGCCATTTCGTACTCTGCATTTCACATTCCGCATTTGTTTAAAAGTCCCCGTTTGCGGGTAATAATAAATATATGGAAAATTACAAGATGAACGATATAATCAGAACGAATATTCTTCCCGTGATCCCGCTTCGGGGCAAGGTGGCGTTTCCCAACACCAACATATCTTTCGAGGTGGGACGGGAAATGACCTTAAAAGCGGTCAACCGTGCGTCCGAAAGCGCGGACAAGCTGGTGCTTATTTGCTCGCAGAAGGTCACGGAAAAGGACGAAGTGACGCCCGCCGACGTGTATACCGTCGGTTGCGTCGCGAAGATCAAGCAGATCGCGCAGCTCCCCGCGGGCGTTATCCGCGTGCTTTGCGAGGGGCTTTACCGCGCCAAAGCAAGAGATATCGGGATCGAAAACGGCTATTTTTACGCCGTTGCGGACGAGCTCGTTTCCGACGAGGGGGACGAGATCTTGCGGGAGGCGCATTTCCGCACGGCGAAGGCGCTCGTCAAAGACGTGCTTTCCGTCGACGGGAAGCTGTCGAAAGAAACGGCGTTGAAGCTCGAGGGCTGTAAAACCGCCGACGAGTATATCAATATCGCCGTCTCCGCCATGCGCGTGAAGCTGGATATCAAACAACAGCTTCTCGAACAGGCGGACACGATCGCACGGCTTCGGCTTTTCCACCGTTGCCTCAACGACGAGCTGGAGATATCCAAGGTCGAAAAGAAGATCGCCTCGTCCGTACGTCAGAATATCGACAAATCGCAAAGGGATTTTTACCTTCGCGAGCAGTTGAAAGCGATCCATACCGAGCTCGGCGACGACGGCAAGGAGGAGGACGAGTTTCGCGAAAAGATCAAAGCCAAGGGTTTGCCTGAGGACGTGGAGGCGAAATGTCTCAAAGAGGTCGACCGCATGGGAAAAATGCAGACCTCTTCGCCCGAGTATACCGTCATTTCGGGGTATCTCGATCAGGTGCTCGCCCTGCCGTGGACGGAGGAAACGACCGACACCGAAAGTCTTGCCGAGTGCGTGCGCGTGCTTGACGAGGACCATTACGGGTTAGAGAAGATCAAGGAGCGTATCACCGAATACCTTGCGGTTCTGAAGCTGACGGGGAACGGGAAGTCGCCCATTTTGTGTTTCGTCGGTCCTCCCGGCGTGGGGAAAACGAGTATCGCGAAATCGATCGCCCGCGCGTTGGGTAGAAAATTCGTGCGCATGAGCCTTGGCGGCGTGAAGGACGAAGCGGAGATCCGCGGACACCGCCGCACCTATATCGGCGCGATGCCCGGGCGTATTCTGTACGGCATGAAGAACGCGGGCTCGGTGAATCCCGTATTTTTGCTCGACGAGATCGACAAGATCACGTCGGATATGCACGGCGATCCGTCGGCGGCGCTTCTCGAGGCGCTCGATCCCGAACAGAATTCGACCTTCCGCGACCGCTATCTCGAGGTGCCGTACGATCTTTCGAAGGTGCTGTTTTTGACGACGGCGAATTCGCTCGACACGATCCCCGCGCCCTTGCGCGACCGTATGGAGATCATCGAGCTTTCGGGCTATACGCTCGAAGAAAAGGCGGAGATCGCGAAACGCTATCTCGTGCCCAAACAGCTCGAGGCGAACGGACTTACGGAAAAGAACGCCGAATTTGAAGAGGAAGCGTTCCGCACGGTGATCGAGGGGTACACCCGCGAGGCGGGCGTGCGTACTTTGGAGCGTACGATCGGGAGTATCTGTCGCAAGGTCGCAGTGAAACGCGCGGAGAAGAAACGTGCGGCAAAGGTAAAGATCACGTCGGAAAAGGTGAAACAGCTGCTCGGCGCGCCTCGGTATTCGATCGACAGCAACGCCCTGACGGCGGAGGTCGGCGCGGTGACGGGGCTTGCGTGGACGGCAGTCGGCGGCACGACGCTCACCGTGGAGGCGACGGCGATGCACGGCAAAGGGGAGATCAAATTGACGGGGCATCTCGGCGACGTGATGAAGGAATCGGCGCAAGCGGCGTTGTCGTATATCCGCGCACATGCGGCGGAATACGCGATCGACGAGGACAAATTCGCTACGACCGATTTGCATATCCACGTACCCGAAGGCGCGACGCCCAAGGACGGACCGAGCGCGGGCATCACCATGGCGACGGCGATCCTGTCGGCGCTGACGGGCAGAAAGGTGCGCGGGGATATCGCCATGACGGGCGAGATCACGTTGCGCGGAAAGGTGCTCCCGATCGGCGGATTGAAGGAGAAATCGCTTGCCGCGAGACGGGTGGGGATCGCCACCGTTTTGATGCCCAAGGGCAACGAAAAGGATCTCGAGGAACTGCCGCAGACGCTGAAAAACGACGTGCGTTTCGTGCCCGTTTCGGAAGTGAACGAGGTGTTTGCGCTCGCGCTTTTGGACGGCGAAACGGCGAAAGAGGAAACGCCGAGAAAACGCACGAGCCCCAAGCACTTGCCCGTTATCCCCGACGAGACGCACCGCGACGGCGTACGGTGCAGAGAATAAATAAATGCAAAATGCAAAATTGCGGTAAATTTTTTAATTATTCCATCATTTTGCATTCTGCATTCTGAATTTTGCATTCAATCCATGGGAGCTATTTATGTACGAAACGAACGCAAAAACGCAATCGCTCGTTATCAAGAACGCCACGTTTATCACGTCGGCGGCGCGTGCCGAGCAATTTATCAAACCCGACAAACCCGTGATCGCCGTTTGCGGTAAATCTAACGTGGGAAAAAGCTCGTTTATCAATATGCTTGCTAATCGTAAAAAGCTGGCGAAAACGAGTAGCGAACCCGGGCGTACCCGTCTCGTCAACTATTTCGATTTCGGCGAATTTATCCTCGCCGACCTACCGGGCTACGGCTTTGCGCGGGTGTCCAAGGCGGAAAAGGACAAATGGGCGAAAACGCTCGACGCGTTTTTCCGTAACAAGAACGGGATCGCGCACGTGTTCATGCTCGCCGATTCCCGCCACGACCCCACGGAGGACGACGTGCAGATGATGCAGTTTTTGCACTATCATACCCTGCCTTTCACCGTGGTGCTCACCAAGGCGGACAAGCTTTCGAAAATGAAACTCAAAGAACATATCCGCGCCATCGCGGCGGATCTGTATCTCGGCGTCGAAAATCTCATCGCCACCAGCGCGGAAACGGGCTATGGCAAGGACGACGTATTAAAAAAGCTCCGCTTCGTGATCGACCGCGCTTCCGAGCCCGCATACGAGGAGGAAGAGGAAGGCGAGGACGGAGAGGAAAAAGAGGAGTAACGAAAAAAGGAAATAAGGGAAAATGGACGAATTTTTAAAACAATGGTACGGGTACTTGCGTTCGTCGCGTTCGATCTGCTCGCGCTTACGCTCGTGATCTGTATCACCTATCGCTGGTTTTTCAAACGGGTGTGGGAATTTCTCGTTTCGCTCGTTTGTCTGATCGTCACCTCGCCGTTGTTTCTGCTCGTATACCTTCGCGCAAGACGCGCAAAGGCGCGCGGCGAGCTGAAAACGATCGTCGAAAAGACCCGCGTTGTCGGCAAAAAAGGAAAAACGGTCTCCTTGCACTCGTTTGTCTGCACGGGCGAGGGAAGCTATTGTAAATGGTTGAAAAGCACGAAATTTTACGCCCTGCCGAGGCTGTTCGACGTGTTCTGCGGCAGGATCGGCATTATCGGCGTCAAGCCGTTTTCCGAAAGCGATTGCGTGTTCCTTTCCGATACGGAGGAGGATCGGCATATCGCCAAGCCGGGGCTGATCAACCCGCTTGTGAAAAAGGGCAATAAAGAAACCGATTACGAGGAAATGCTTTTGTCCGACAAAAAATACGCGTGGAACTTTTCCTTTTTCGGGGACATCGGAATCTTTTTTAACTGGCTTTTGAAAAAGATCCGCGGCGAGGGAAACGAATTTTTGGGCGAGACCCGAAACGGTTCCTATGCCGAATATCTTCTGAAAGAAGAACGTATCACACAGGCGGACTACGAAGAAGCCGTCGCCGAATAAATATAGTATCGCTCACAGATGCATTTTGTCGTTCTCCGCAAGGGGACGGCAATGCAACCTCCTTAGAAACCCCGCATTCTTTCCTACTTGTGCGGGGTTTCTTTTTCGTTATAAAAAGTATCGTTTTCCGCAAACTATCTCAAGGAGGCGGAAAACATGGCGGAAGAAACGAAGAAAAAGAACGGATTTTTAAAGGGCGCGGCGACGATCGCGGCGGGAGGCTTTATCGCCAAGGCGATCGGCGCCGTATACCGTATCCCGCTCACGAATCTCATCGGCGGACACGGGCTGGGACTTTATCAGATGGTCTATCCCGTTTATTGTATGTTGCTCACGCTGTCGGCGACGGGAATACCCTCGTCGATCGCCAAGCTTACGGCGGAGCGGCTCGAAAGGGGGGAGGGCGATAAGCCGCTTTTCAAAACGGCGATGAAGCTTTTTCTTATCATCGGCTTGGTCGGGTCCCTGCTCATGGCGGGGCTTGCGCCCCTGCTGTCGGCGGCGCAGAATACCAAGGAGATCACGGCGGGCTATTTCGCGCTTGCGCCTTCCGTCGTGTTGGTCTCCGCTATCTCCGTGTTCCGCGGTTGGTTTCAGGGGAAAAACGAAATGTTCCCCACCGCCCTTTCCGAAGTTGTCGAACAGGTCGTCAAAGTAGGCTTCGGTCTGCTCTTTGCTTACCTTTTCCGCGGTAACGTAGTGCGCGCCGTTACGTTTTTGCTTCTCGCCGTTTCCTTATCCGAGCTCGTCGCACTGCTGGTCATGCTTCTGCTTTTTAAACGCGTACCTGCCCACCGCAAATTGACGGACGGCGGGGGCAGGGTCGCGATGAAATCGGTGCTGAAGCTCAGCGTGCCCGTAACGCTCAGCTCGATACTGCTCCCGCTGTCGGGACTTCTCGACAGCGTGCTCGTCGTGCGGCTTTTGGGAAAATACGCCGCCGACCCCGTCGCCTTATACGGACTGTTTTCGGGCGGCGCGGTGACGGTGATCAACCTGCCCGTGTCGATTTGCTACGGCATCGCGGCGGCAAGCGTGCCAAGCCTCGCTTCCGCAAAGGCGAGAAAAACGGAGGGTAAAAAATCGGGTGTGAAGAGGAAACTCTTTTTTTCGCTCGGCGTGACCGTGCTCGTCGCCGCGCCCGCCGCGCTTGCGCTCTATTTTTTTGCCGAGCCCACGGCGAAGCTCGTCTATCGGAATTTGGAGGGGGACGAGCTTGCCACGCTGATCGGACTGATCAAGGTGTTCGCGGTAAGCGCGCTCACGCTGTCCTGCGTGCAGACGCTGTCGGCATGTCTGACGGCACAGGGAAAGCCGCAATACGCCGCCCTTGCGATGGCGATCGCGGTGACGGTGAAAACGGCGGTCTACGTCGCGCTGTTGCAAAACCCGCAAATTTCCGTTTTCGGACTCGCGCATGCTACCAATATCTGTTATTTGGTTGCTTTTTTGCTCGACTTATTGTATAATTTAAGGGTAGCGAGTAAGCAAAAGGAGAAATGAAAAAATGATAACGGTGATCGGCTTGGGCGCGGAAGCGGGAGATCTGACGAAACGGGGCGAGGAGGCGATCCTGCGGGCGGCGAAAGCGGGCGCGAAGATCGCGGTGCGGACGGCGAACACCCGCTCGTATCAATCGGTAAAAGCTTTGGGCGTGGAGCACGTCTGTCTCGATTACGTATACGAAAACAGCCGCAACTTTGCCACGCTGGCGAAAAATCTCGCCAAAGCGGTGACGGATCTGGGCGAAGATACGGTGTATCTCGTCGACGGCGCGGCGACGGAGGATTATTCGGTGAAAGCGCTTTCCAAGCGTTTGCGCGGGAAGCTCTCGATCATCGACGGCGTATCGAAAACGACGGCGATCGCCCGCGCGGCGGGCTTTAAGGGCTGTTCGTTCACGGCGGCGTCCGCCTATGAATTGGCGGAAAAGGCGCAGACGGGCGAGCTGGCTTTGCCGCTCGTCGTGTACGATATGGACGATAGGGGTCTGGCAAGCGATTGCAAACTGATCTTGGGCGATCTGTTCGGCGAGGAAACGCAGGTGAAATACGTTTGCGGCGGCAAGGCGGTGAAGGCGCGTCTTTACGAGCTCGATCGGCAAAAGGAATACGACTATTCGTCCGCGGTGGCGATCGAGGAGATCGAGCTGTTGGATAAGACCCGTTTCGGCGCGAACGATTTAAAGGAGATCGTCGTGCGGCTCAGAAAGCCGAACGGGTGTCCTTGGGATAGGGTGCAAACGAACGAAAGCATTAAAATGTCGGCGGTGGAGGAGGCGTACGAGCTGGTGGACGCGATCGACTGCGAGGACGACGAGAAGATACTCGAGGAGACGGGCGACGTATTGCTGCAAGCGGTGTTCCACGCGGTACTTAAAGAGGAGACGGGCGCGTTCAACCTCACCGACGCGTTTACGGGCATTTGTCAAAAGCTCATTTCCCGCCATACGCACGTGTTCGGCAAGGACAGGGCGGACACGGAGGGCGGCGCGCTGAGCGTTTGGGAAAAGAACAAAATGACGGAAAAACACCAGCTTACTTATGCGGACGCGGTAAACGACGTCCCCAAATGCTTCCCCGCGGCGATGCGGGCGCAAAAAATAGGCAAGCGCGCGGCGAAAGCGGGTATGGATTTCGCCACCGCCGAGGACGCGGCGGCGCGTTTAAAGGAAGAACTCGCCGAATTTTTCGAGGCGTATAAAAGCGGAGACAAGGCGCAGACGGAAAAGGAGCTCGGCGACGTGCTTTTCGCGGCGGTGAACGTGGGCAGAAAGGCGGGGTGCGATTGCGAAAAAGCGCTGAAAGAAAGCGCCGAGCGTTTTGCAAAACGTTTCACGCTCGCGGAAGAAAAGGCGCTTGCGGACGGCAAGGTCGTCACCGAGCTTTCGGAGAGCGAGTGGGACGAGTATTATTTGCAAGCGAAAGCAGAGCTTTTGGTTTAATGCAAAACGCAAAGGGCAAAATGCAAAATTGCGGTAAATTTATAAATGATTCCATCATTTTGCATTCTGCATTCTGAATTTTGCATTTATGGAAAGAGGGACCTATGTATTTACGCTCTATAAAGATCGGTAGCGTTATTACCGAAAACAATATATTCCTCGCGCCGCTGGCGGGGTATACGAACTACGCTTTCCGCCGCGTGTGTAAGGAGAGCGGAGCGGGGCTTTGCTATACGGAAATGGTGAGCGCGAAGGGGCTGAAATACGGCAGTGAAAACACGCAGGAGCTTTTGTATACCGACGAACACGAGGGCTTGACGGCGGCGCAGATATTCGGGAACGAACCCGATACCATGCGCGCGGCGTGCGAGCATGAAAAGCTTGCGCCTTTTCCCGTCGTCGATATCAATATGGGTTGTCCCGTGCCGAAGATTTACAAAAACGGCGAGGGGAGCGCGCTGCTCGAAAATCCCGCTTTGGCGGAACAAATCGTCAAGGAATGTGTAAAAAGCGGAAAGATAATAACCGTGAAATTCCGTATCGGCATCACGGATAAAAAACTGATCGCCGCCGAATTCGCCAAGCGCATGGAGGGGGCGGGCGCGAGCCTTATTACCGTCCACGGCAGGACGAAAGACAAGATCTATGCGGGCGAGGTAAATTATAAAGAGCTCGCGGCGGCGAAAAACGCCGTAAAAATTCCCGTGATCGCCAACGGCGGCGTGTTCTCGTTTGCCGACGCGGAAAAGTTGCTGAACGAAACGGGCGCGGACGGCGTAATGGTGGCGCGCGCGGCGCTGTTCGATCCGCAGATATTCTGCGAGTTGACGGGGCGGGAAAGGATAAGCAAGCGCGAGCTGTTCGAAAGACAGACGGCATGGACGAGGGAACGTTGCGACGAACGCTTCACGACGGTATTCATGCGGAAGATGGCGGCGTTTTACGTGAAAGGCGAGCGGGGCGCGGCGGCGTTCAAGGAACGGCTGTTTTCGGCGCAAACGCCCGACGAGGTGTTGGGGATAGCGAAAGAAATTTGGGGATAAGCGCTATCGCTTTTAAAATGCAAAATGATGGAATCATTTATAAATTTACCGCAACTTTGCATTTTACATTTATAAAAACGGGCGAATTTCGCCCGTTTTTTCGTTGCGTGTGAGTTTATTCGCCTGTGCGCCCGTTTCGCGTTTTTCGGCACGTACAGCGCGTAAAACGCCTTTTTGCGGGGTTTTTGCGAAAACTTTTTCGAAAATCGCCGTCATTCGCTTTTCTTTCTTCGAAAAATGTGGTATAATAAGTCTGTAAAATAACGTGTTCCCTTTTTTATAAAAAAAGGGAAAGCGAAACGGGAGAAAACAAAATGGCGGAAAGAGTAGAAGGCGAATACGGCGCGGAACAAATACAGGTCCTCGACGGTTTGGAGCATATCCGTAAACGTCCCGGTATGTATATCTCCTCCACCGACGCGAAAGGTCTGCACCACCTCGTGCACGAGGTCGTGGACAACTCCATCGACGAAGCGTTGGCGGGGTATTGTACGCATATCGAAGTAACCATTAACGGCGACGGGAGCTGTACCGTACAGGACAACGGACGCGGTATTCCCACCGATATCCACCCCAAGGAAGGCGTTTCCACGTTGGAGGTCGTATTTACGAAGGTCAACGCGGGCGGCAAGTTCGGCGGGGATTCGGGTTATAAAGTGTCGAGCGGTCTGCACGGCGTCGGCGTAAAGGCGGTAAACGCGCTTTCCGAATGGCTGGAAGCGGAGGTTTCCCACGAGGGTCACGTGTTCAGACAGGTGTACAACCGCGGCGTGCCTCAGCGCAGCGTACAGATCGTCGGCGATACCGACGCAATGGGCACGAAGGTCACCTTCATGCCCGACGAGGAGATATTCGAAACGGTCGTCTTTAATTACGATACGCTCAAGGGCAGACTGCGCGAGCTGGCATACCTCAACAAGGGTTTGCGTATCACGCTCGAGGACAAGCGCGAGGGACAGGAAAAACAGGATTCCTTCTGCTATGAAGGCGGTATCTGTTCGTTCGTGGAGGAACTGAACAAGAACCGCGAGGAGCTTTTGTTCCCCACGCCCGTGTATTTCGAGGAGCAAGAGGACGACACCGTTTGCGAAGTGGCGATCCAATACAACGAATCGTACAGCGAGGTCATTTACAGCTATGCGAACAACGTAAACACGATCGACGGCGGCACGCACGTGGCGGGCTTGAAGATGGCGCTCACCAAGGTCATCAACGACGCGGGCAAAAAGCTGAATATATTAAAGGAAAACGACCGTCTTTCGAGCGAGGACGTCATGGAGGGGATCACGGCGGTGGTATCCGTCAAGCTCGTCAACGCGCAATTCGAATCGCAGACGAAGGACAAGCTGAACAACAGCACGATCCGCGTGTTCGTGAACAAATGCGTTTCCGAGCATATGGGTACGTTCCTCGAGGAAAACCCGAGCGTAGCAAAGGAACTGGTGCTCCGTTGTATCACGGCGCAAAAAGCGCGCGACGCGGCGAGAAACGCGAGAGAATTGACGAGAAGAAAGGGCGTGCTCGGTTCGACCACCCTCCCCGGGAAGCTTGCCGACTGTTCGGACAGAAGAAGCGAGCTTTGCGAAATTTATATCGTAGAGGGCGACTCGGCAGGCGGTACGGCAAAGCAAGGGCGCGACAGGCGTTTCCAAGCGATTTTGCCCTTGCGCGGTAAGATATTGAACGTAGAAAAAGTGCGCTTGAACCGCGTACTTGAAAATGAAGAAATCAAGTCGATGATCACGGCGTTCGGTTGCGGTATTTTGGACGATTTCGACGAAAGCAAGCTCAGATACGACCGTATCATTTCGATGACCGACGCCGACGTCGACGGCGCGCATATCCGTATCCTTTTGTATACGTTCCTGTTCCGTTATATGCGCCCGCTTATCGAGCACGGGCACGTGTACGCGGCGAAACCGCCCCTTTACAAGGCGAGCTTCAAAGGTCACGACGATTATCTGTATTCGGAAGAAGAAAAAATCGAGTACGACAAAAACGCCACGGGCAAGATCGAATACCAGCGATATAAAGGTTTGGGCGAAATGAGTAAGGAGCAGCTTTGGGACACGACGATGAACCCCGCGACGCGTACGCTTATCCGCGTAACGATGCAGGACGCGGCGGAGGCGGACCAGATGTTCTCGATGCTCATGGGAGAAAGCCCCGAGCTGAGAAGAAAGTTTATCGAAGAGAACGCTTCGCTCGTGACCGACTTGGACGTATAAGCGGGTGCGACCCGCGGCGGAGCCTTTCTATCTTTCCGCGAGGTTTAGGATAAACGGTATCGTTCCCAACGAGGAATCAAGGGGCATTGTCCCTTGCGGGAGGTTGAGGGCAGAGCCCTCGCATAATCAGCCTCCAAGAAAGCAACCGTAGGTTGCGCCAATACCGCGTAGCGGTCAACGCAAGATATGTTTGCGCAGAGAGTTTTAATAAAAACGCAAAACGGCAAGATTGCCGTAGGAGAAAATGAAATGGCTAAAAAAGAAACAAGCCCCGAATTGACAGAGGAATTTAAAAAGACCCTCGCCATGACGAAAATGCTCGACGTCGAGGTGGACGACGAGCTCAAACGCTCGTTCATCGCCTATGCAATGGCGGTAAACAAATCGAGAGCGATCCCCGACGTGCGCGACGGTCTCAAACCCGTACACAGAAGAATTTTGTACTCGATGCACGAAATGGGTCTGTATAACGATAAGGCGTACAGAAAATGCGCGCGTATCGTCGGTGACTGTATGGGTAAATTCCACCCCCACGGCGACAGCTCCGTGTACGACGCCCTCGTAAGATTGGCGCAGGAATTTACGATCAGTTTCCCGCTCGTGGACGGGCACGGTAACTTCGGTTCGGTAGACGGCGACTCCGCCGCGGCTATGCGTTACACCGAAGCGAGACTTACCAAGCTCGCGGCGGAAATGCTGCGCGACCTCGATAAGGAAACGGTCGATTTCATTCCCAACTTCGACGGAAGCGAGGAAGAACCCACCGTGCTGCCCGCGAGATATCCCAACCTTTTGGTAAACGGCGCGGACGGTATCGCCGTCGGTATGGCGACGAATATTCCGCCCCATAACCTTGCGGAAGTGATCGACGGTACGATCGCAATGATCGACAACCCCGAAATTACGGTGGACGAGCTGATGGAATATATCCCCGCGCCCGACTTCCCCACGGGCGGCGTGATCATGGGCAGAAGCGGTATCCGTCAGGCGTACAGAACGGGTCAGGGCAGTATCATGATCCGCTCCAAGTGCGAGATCGAAGAACACGGCACGGGCGCGAACGTGCGTTCCCGTATCATCGTAACGGAGATCCCGTATCAGGTGAACAAAGCGCAGCTTATCAAGACGATCGCGGACATGGTCAACGATAAACGTATCGAGGGCATTTCCGATATCCGCGACGAATCCGACCGCGACGGTATGCGTATCGTGATCGAGGTGAAGAAAGACGCGAACGCGCAGGTCGTTTTGAATACGCTGTATAAAAAGACGAAATTGCAGGTGTCCGACGGTATCATTCTGCTCGCGTTGACGGAAAACGGCACCGAGCCGAAAACGCTCAATCTTCGCGAGATCTTGTATCATTATCTCAATCATCAGAAAGAGGTCATCACGCGCAGGACCCGTTACGATCTCAATAAGACGGAGGAACGCGCGCATATCATCGCGGGTCTCGTGCTTGCGCTGGCGAACGTGGACGAAGTGATCAAGATCATCAAGGCTTCGGCGGATAAGAACGCCGCGGTAACGGCGCTCACCGAAGCGTTCGAGCTGGACGAAAAGCAAGCGAACGCGATCCTCGAAATGCGCTTGCAAAGACTTACCTCTTTGGAAGTGGAGAAGCTGAAAGACGAGTTGGAAGGCTTGCAAAGAACGATCGCGGATTTGAAGGATATCCTTGCCAACGAATATCGCGTTATGGAAATTATCCGTGGCGACCTTACGGAGATCAAGGAGAAATACCCTTCGCCGAGAAAGACGGAAATTTCCGTCGATTACGGCAATATCGACGACGAGGATCTGATCGATCGCGAGGACGTCGTGATCTCGATCACGCATTCGGGCTATATCAAGCGTTTGCCCGTGGCGGAATACAAGGCGCAGGGCAGAGGCGGCAGAGGTATCACGGCGCACAGACCCAAGGACGAGGACTACGTCGAGAAGATGTTCGTGTGTTGTACGCACGACCCGATCCTGCTGTTCTCCTCGAAGGGTAAAGTATATTCGATCAAGGGCTACGAAATTCCCGAAGCGAATAGAACGGCGCGCGGGCGCGCGGTAGTGAATATCGTACAGCTCGACCCCGGCGAAAAGATCGAAACGGTGTTGCCCGTTTTGGAAAACGGTACGGGATATCTCGTAATGGCGACGGAAAAGGGTCTGATCAAAAAGACCTCGACGGACGAATTCAAGCGTATTCCCAAGAACGGCAAGATCGCGATCAAGCTGCAGGAAGAGGACAGACTGATTGCCGTACGCTTCACGACGGGCGAAAACGAGATATTGATCGCTTCGCGCGGCGGCAAGTGTATCCGCTTCTCCGAAAAGGACGTACGTCCGACGGGCAGAGGCACGCAGGGCGTGAAAGCGATCACGCTGGCGAAGGACGATATCGTCGTGGATATGCTGATCGTGGACGAAACGATGGATCTGTTCACGCTGACCTCGCTGGGTTACGGTAAGCGTTCGAAGCTGGACGATTACCGTTTGCAGAGCCGCGGCGGCAAGGGTATCAAGGCGGGCGTGTTCAACGAAAAGACGGGATATCTCGTCAACTTCAAGCCCGTGACGGACGAAAACGACATTATGATCATCACGACGGGCGGCACGATCATTCGTATGCACGCGGATACGATCAGCTGTATCGGCAGAGCGACGCGCGGCGTGCGGGTAATGAACGTGAAGGGCAGCTTGGTGGCGACGGTGGACATCACGGAGCGCGACGACGAAGCGGAAACGCAAGCGCCCGAGGAAACGGCGGCGGATTTAAGCCCCGAGGATCTCGTTGGCGAAGCGGAGCCCGAAACGGAAGAAACGGTAGTTTTGGACGAAGAAACGGAAGAAACGCCCGTGGAAGAATAATAAAACGGCATACAAGGAAAAGCCCTCGCTTTCGCGAGGGCTTTTCCTTGATTTTAAAATTTAAAACGACCCGATAATTTTGCATTCTGCATTCTGCATTTTGCATTCAAAAGCGGGTCGCCCCCCCCGCTTACTGTTCTTCCGCGGGGTTGATCAGGTCGAAGAATTTGATCAAGAATCCCGAGATGGGGAAGCTCAATTGTACGATGATGACAAGCAATAATATCTGCGGCAGGGTAAAGTCGATCGCCGTCCAGCCCGTGAATACCAATTCGCCCAAAAGCGGGACCGAGATCACCGTGACGCACAGCGTCGTCGCAACGATGAACAGGATCGCGCGTACGATATTGAACGGTTGACAGATCCGATACAGCATTACGAGTCCGCAGAAGGTGAGCGCAAGCATCATGAGCGCTTCGTATTCCCGTCCGCCGTCCACGAATCCGAACGCTTGCCCGATCGGAAGCCGTTTTACGAGATACAGCGTCATGATCCCGAGCGACATCGTTAACGCGCCCGGTATGGCTCGGCTCAGTACGTAAGGGATAAATTTGCCCTTGACGCGGTTTGTGTTCGGCTGTAACGACAACACGAACGAGGGGAGCGCGCTTATGAACATTTCGTACATGATCATATTTTTCGTCGTGAAGAAATATTGCGTGCCCAGCGAGATACAAACGATCGCCAGCGTCAGCGTCAACAGCGTTTTCATAATGTACAGCGAGGACGAATTTTTGATATTGTTGATGACCCGTCTGCCTTCGTTTACGATCTTCGGCATCGAACCGAAATTATTGTCCTGCAATACGAGGTTGGATACGTTTCTCGCCGCCTCGCTGCCCGAAGCCACGCTCACAGCGCAGTCCGCTTCTTTCATGGCGAGGATATCGTTGACGCCGTCGCCCGTCATTGCGACCGTGTTGCCCGCTTTCTTGATCGAACGGATAAGTATCGCTTTCTGCTCGGGCGTCACCCGTCCGAACACCGTATATTGATTCGCCGCGTTTTCCACTTCCAGCTCGGAAAGTCCTTCGAGAGAAATAAATTGCGCCGCGTTCTTGATACCCGCTCTGCGCGCCACCTCCGAAACGGTCACGGGGTTATCGCCCGAAATGACCTTTACGGCAACGTCGTTTTCCTTAAACCAACGGATCGTGTCGATCGCGTCGGGACGGATATTGTCCGACAGAGTGATGATCGCCGCCGCCTTCAAACCGATAGGCACCTTGTCGCCCTGAAGCTGCCCCGCGGAGTGCGCCACTACCAGCACGCGTAAGCCCATTTGCGCGTATTGCTTTACGATTTTGTCGATACGGGTGGGCATGGGCTTTAAGACGAACTCGGGCGCGCCCATTACGTACGTTCCCGCTCCCTCGAACGTGACGGCGGAGAGCTTTCTCGCCGATGAGAAGGGGAGCGTTGCGATCGGCTGTAACGCCGACGAGTGACCGAAACGCTCGTAAAGCGCAATCGAGGTTTGGTTGTTGTCCTCGAGGGAAGCCAGCATCGAACCGAGGATATCGTCGATACCGAATTCGGTATTGTTATTGAGCAGGATACAATCGCTTACTTTCATTCTGCCGTCGGTGATCGTACCCGTTTTGTCGAGGCACAGAACGTTGACGCGGGCGAGCATTTCGAGCGAATACATGTCCTGCACGAGGGTGTTGTATTTCGCAAGCCGTATCATGCCCACGGACAACGCGACGGTGGTTAAAAGGAGCAAGCCCGACGGGATCATACCGATCACGACCGAACAGGTCTTTTGTATCGTCTGACTCAACAGTCCGTCGGAGGTTTCTCCGCCGAGCGTGCCGAAAAATCCGCCCGTTGCGGCAAGGTCCGACCAAACGCCGCCCATCGCGTGGAAATTGTTGAGGAACATAAAGATCGCCACGGGCACGATCGCCAGACCGATGATCTTGATGAACAGCGTGATCGAGTTCATGATCTCGGAATTAGGGCGTTTGTATTTTTTCGCCCGCGCGGTGAGCTTGCTGATATAAGTCTCGTCGCCGATCTTATCCACGCGCACGGCGGTCTTGCCGCTTGCCACGAACGAGCCCGCGTATACGAAATCGCCGTCCTCTTTCTTAATGGGCACCGATTCGCCCGTCAAAAGCGATTCGTTCAGCTCCGCCGTACCCTCGAGCGTGATACAGTCGGCGGGGACCTGTTGACCCGTGGTAAGGATAAGGATATCGTCCACGACAATCTCCTCGACGGGGATATCGAGCTGTTTCCCGCTCCGCACGACCCGCGCGGTGGGGGAGGATAAAATGGTGAGCTTGTCGATCTTGCGCTTTGCGCGGATCTCCTGCACGATACTCACGACGATGTTGCAAAGGAAGATCGCCACGAACAAAAATTGCGAGACGTCCGCGTGCGCCATTACGAGCGCGAACGCCGCGATCAGACAGAGCAGGTTGAAAAAGGTGCAGATATTGCCGATGAAAATACTGCGATAAGTCTTGGAATATTTCTTGCCCGTTTTGTTGACGAGTCCCTGTGCGATACGCTCGTCGACCTGTTTTTGGGACAGACCCTCGTTCGTGTCCGCGTTAAAGCGCCGCACCTCTGTTTCCGTCTGCGGTTGTTTGTTTTTACGGAAGGGAAGAGAGGTTTTTTTCTTCGCCTTTTTTCGCGTTTCCGTCTTTTCGGAAACGGGTTTTTCTTCTTTATTTTCAGCCATAGATCGCCTCGTAAACGAATGTACTGTTTTTATTATAACATACGAACCGAAAAAATACAAGTTTTTTCGGGAAATTTTACGGGAAACTTCGCGCGGGTCTTTACATTTAATTGCTTTTCGGGGAAAAAAGTTGTATAATAGGAAAAACGAAAGAAACCGAGGTGTTATTTATGATCGATATCAACCTTATCCGTACCAATCCGGAACTCGTAAAGGAAAATATCAGAAAAAAATTTCAGGATCGCAAGCTCCCGCTCGTGGACGAAGCGCTTGCGCTCGATAGCAAACGCCGCGCCCTGATCGCGGAGGGCGACGCGCTCCGCGCCGCGAGAAACACTCTTTCCAAGCAGGTGGGTATGCTGATGAAGGAGGGGAAAAAGGACGAAGCGGAGGCGGTGAAAGCGCAGGTAAAAGCGGACGCGGAACGCCTCGTGGCGATCGAAAAGGAAGCGGAGGAAACGGAAGCCGCGCTCAAAAAGACGATGATGACCATTCCCAATATCATCGCGGACGACGTGCCTATCGGGAAAGACGATTCCGAAAACGTAGAGCTTCAACGCTTCGGCGAAGCGAAAGTGCCCGATTTCGAAGTGCCTTATCATCTCGATATTTTGGAAAAACTCGACGGTATCGACGTCGATTCCGCGCGCCGTACCTCCGGGCAGGGCTTCTATTATCTCACGGGCGATATCGCAAGATTACATTCCGCGGTGCTTACCTATGCGCGCGATTTCATGATCGACAAGGGCTTCACCTACGTGATCCCGCCGTACATGATCCACGGCGACGTCGTTTCGGGCGTTATGAGTTTCGACGAAATGGAAAACATGATGTACAAGATCGAGGGCGAGGACCTGTACCTGATCGGCACCTCCGAACATTCTATGATCGGCAGGTTCATGGGACAGATCATCGACGGCAACAAATTGCCCCTCGCGCTCACCAGCTATTCGCCCTGCTTCCGTAAAGAAAAGGGCGCGCACGGTATCGAGGAGAGAGGTATCTACCGTATCCACCAATTCGAAAAACAGGAGATGATCGTCGTCTGCCGTCCCGAGGAAAGCGCGGAATGGTATGAAAAGCTTTGGAGCTACACCGTTGAATTGTTCCGTTCGATGGATATTCCCGTAAGACAGCTCGGCTGTTGCTCGGGCGACCTTGCGGACCTCAAATACAAGAGCTGCGACGTCGAGGCTTGGAGCCCCCGTCAAAAGAAATATTTCGAGGTGGGTTCGTGCTCGAATCTGACGGACGCGCAAGCGCGTAGACTCGCGATCCGTTATAAAGATAGCGACGGCAAGGTGAAGCTGGCGCACACGCTCAACAACACCGTGGTGGCGCCGCCCCGTATGCTGATCGCGTTCGTGGAGAACCATTTGCAGCCCGACGGAAGCGTGACGATCCCCGAAGTGCTTCGTCCTTACATGGGCGGCAAGAGCGTTATACTTCCTAAGAACTAAATTACCAAACGCGGATATACGTCGCAATACGGCGTTGCGCTTGCGTTTTCCTTGCTCGTTTACGCAAAAGTAAACTCCCGTCGGAAAGCCTCGCGCGCCTTGTCTTGCTTGTATCTCCGCGTTTTAACGTAAAAATTGCGGTAAATTATGAACTATTTGTTTTTCGATATAGAATGTGCGGGCGTTTTCAAAAACGTGGCGAAGATCTGTGCGTTCGGCTATTGCCTGACGGACGGGGATTTCCGTATACTCGAAAAAGAGGACTTGCTCATCAATCCGCAGGGGGGCTTTCATCTCACCGACAGGAAGGGCGAACAGGGGATCGTGCTTCCGTATAAATACGAGGATTTCAAAACGTATCCCACCTTTTTGAAGCGTGCGGAGAAGATCTACGCGTTATTGCAGGACGAAAACACGCTCGTCGTGGGGCACGCCGTCATGAACGACGTGAAATATCTCAATTTGGAAAGCAAGCGTTTTTCCTTGCCGTCGTTCCGATTCTCGTTTGCCGACACGCAGTTTCTGTACATGAATACGATCGGGGAGTTTTCCCGTCAGTTCGGGCTGGGTACGATCGCGGAGCAATTGGGCGTGGAATTTACGCCGCACCGCGCGGTGGACGACGCGTACGCGACGATGCGGGTAGCGGAGGCGATGTGTCGGGCGGAGGGCACGACGTTCGAGGGCTTATTGGAAAAATACAAGATCAGAACGGGCAGGATAGAGAATTACGAGGTCGTGCAGAACACCTCGGAAGCGTTCGAAGCGTTCAAGGCGGAGCGGGAGAAGCAGAAGGAAGCGCGGGAAAAGGCGCGCGCGGAGTTTCATATTTTTGCGGACAGAGAAAAGCGCAAGCGGGCGAAAGAGGGGAAGATGAAAAACAAGACGGTATGTTTTTCGCATGCGGTGGAGATGCAGACTCCTTTGGCGAAAAAATTACTTTCGGCGGCGTTTGCGGAAGCGGCGCGGGTGACCTTCCGCGCGGAGGAGTGCGACGCGTATATCTGTTTCGAGGACGAAGGCGGACAGCGTTTGAAGTCGGTGCGGGAACGGAACGCGCGGATATTCAATCCGCAGGAATTCGCGGAATACTTGGGCGTTTAAAAAATGCAAAATTAAAAATGCAAAATACAAAATTGTGGAATTATTTTAAATTTTACCTTCATTTTGCATTCTGCATTTTACATTCGGGATATTTAGGTAGGAAAAATGAACACACTCCCCCCGCAATTTATCGAAAATATGAAAAAACAGCTTCCCGAAAACGAGTGGGAGGCGTTTTTTGGCGTTTACGAAAACAAGCCGTATAAGGGCGTGCGGCTCAATCCCCTGAAGGGCGATAAACAAACGCTTGCTTCCCTTTTGCCCTTTTTGGACAAGCCCGTGCCTTGGGAGGAAAACGGGTTCTACACCGAAAAAGAGAAGCTCGGCGGAAACGTTTTCCATTTCGCGGGACTCTTCTATTCGCAGGAGCCGTCCGCAATGTGCGCCGCGCCGCTTTTGGACGTGCAAGCGGGCGAACGGGTGCTCGATCTTTGTTCCGCGCCCGGCGGAAAAGGTACTCAACTTGCCTGTAAAATGCAAGGCAAGGGACTGATCGTTTTGAACGAGCCCGTCTCCTCCCGCGCGAAGATCCTTTCGCAAAACGTCGAGCGCATGGGCGTCGCCAACGCCGTGGTGTGCAGTGAATTGCCCGAAAAGCTTGCCGAAAGGTTCGTCGGCTATTTCGATAAAATTCTCGTGGACGCGCCCTGTTCGGGCGAGGGAATGTTTCGTAAAAACGCGGACGAGGCTTTGGGGGAATGGAGCGAAGAAAACGTCGCGCTTTGCGCCGAAAGACAAGCCCGTATTTTAAACGCGGCAACGAAAATGCTGCGTGCGGGCGGAAGGCTCGTCTACTCAACCTGTACCTTCGCAACCGCCGAAGACGAGGGGCAGGTATGCGATTACTTGAAAAATCATTCCGAAATGCGCTTGATAAAACAGGAAAAATTGTATCCGCATAAGATCGCGGGCGAAGGGCATTTCGCGGCGTTGTTCGAAAAGTCGGGGGCGTGCGAAAGCTTGCCCGTGCGGGCGGTGAAACTGTTTGTAAGCCGCGAAGCGGAACGGGCGTATAGGGAATTCGAAAAATCGGTTTTCGTGCGTGCCGTGGCGAAAACCTTGCACGAGGCGAACGGCGTTTTGTACGCCTTGCCCGACGGCACGTTCGATTGGAAAGGCTTGCAAGTATTGCGGGTCGGCATACGGTTGGGCGAGGTGAAAAACGGTCGGTTCGAGCCCAATCATTCGCTCGCCGTGTGTATAAATAAGGAAGAGTTTAAAAACGCGGTCGATCTATCGCAAACGGACGAGCGAGTGGAGAAATATCTGCGCGGAGAAACGTTCGAGGCGGAGGGAAAAAACGGCTGGTGCGCCGTCTGCGCCGAGGGGTATCCGCTCGGCTGGGGAAAAGCCGTAAACGGCACGATAAAAAATCATTTTCCGAAAGGACTTCGGAAAATGCAATAAAAAGAAAGCCTGTCAACGGGCTTTCTTTTTTGCGACTTTCAAAAAAGACCGCTCCGAAATGCTTCGGAGCGGTTTGATCGTTTACCGATCGTTATTCATCCTTTTTAGCCTTCTTTTCTTTTTTGGGCTTCGCCGATTTTACGACCGCTTTCGCACCGCGGTTTTTGCGGGCTTTCGCCACCGCTTTCCGAACGATCAGGCTTATCACTGCCAGCACCAGCACCGCCGCGATCGCGATCGAGCTTGCCAAAAGCCATACGTTGGTAGGCTCGCCGTCTTCTTCCTCTTCGGTGTCCGTTGTCGTATCGTCCTCTTCGGGTTCCGCGTCGACCGTCGTTTCGATCGTTGCGTAATCCGCGAAGATCTTATAGCCGTCCTTGAGGTAAGCTACGCTCGTTTCGGTGGGGGCAACGTACGATTCGTCGTACTTGTTGCCAACGCCGTTTTCGTCGAGGTCGGCGTCGTAACGCAGATACTTCGCGCTGTCGTAGAAGGAGAAGATGCCTTCGAAATAATCCTTGCCTTCTTCGAGTTTTTCTTTTCTTTCGTCGAAGTTGAGAAGTTTATTGTACGCGTCCGCGTCCGCGGGATCGGAAACGCCGCTTGCGTCGAAGAACGCATAGGTGTTCGCCGCGTTTGCGGTCGTAGCGTTTCTTGCGCCGCTCCAAACCTCGAGACGGTAATTTTTCGCGTTTTCACCCGTGTGGATATAGAAGGTCACGGTCGCCCATTCGCCGTGCGTGTCCGTTACTTCGAAGAACATATCCTTCTCGTTTTCGCCCTCGATCTCCGCAAAGCGAGCCGAAAGGGTGCTTATCGTCGAGAAGTCGTAAACGGGAGTGGTGTTATTGCTGTATGCAAACGCCGATTTCGTTTCCTTATTATAATTATAGAAAGCGATCTGATCGTTACCGTCGTGCTTCCAATTGTCGTTGTAGTCGTACGAAACGCCGCCGTCCGCGATCATAAGATGCGTTACGCCCGCAAAATCCTTTTCTTCGTACGCCGCAAGGTTTGCATATTGCGCATTCTTCTGCTCTTGCGTTAAGCTTGCCGCACCCGCCCAAGCTTCGTTGATCTTATACAGACCGTTCGCTTGCAATTTGAGCGCCGTACCGAGTCTCGTTACGAAATCCTCGTCGTCGGGGGTAAGCACTTCACCGTTTGCGTTCGTGTAGGAGGTGAGCACGTTGCCCTTCTCGTCGTACCAATAGGTGCGCGTTCTGCCCATTGAAAGGAGGTCGGTGTTCGAATCGCCGCTCATATCCACGAGATACACGTATGCGGTCGCGTTGGTTTTCACGCGCACGGACACTGCCTTGTAGGTGTTCGCCGAGATCGTCGTTTCCGAACCGATGAAGCCGTACGCTTTGTCGTGCGCTTCGCTGCCGTCGTTGTAGATCACGAGGGGCTGCGTTGCTACGATATTCGTAGCGTTGTCGCCGAATACGCTTACCCATTTCTCGTCCGCCGTGTCGCCCGTCGCGCCCAGCTTCGTAAAGATATCCGCGTAATTTTCCGCGTGTTCTCTGTTCAAAAGACCTGCGTTTGCGTAGGTGTTGGAAACGAAGTTTGCGCCCGCGTCCGTCACGTAGGTGCTGTCGCTGTAAACGCCCTTATAATTTTGAGGATTCGCGTAGCCGTCCTCGATATTCTTGGAGGAGAGGTTGGTAGCCGAATCGAAACCGCTGTCGCCCGCCGCGCTCGTGTCCGCACCGACGAGGTCGATCACCTTCGAATAGGTACCGCTCGTCGCATAGCCGAACTCTTCTTCCGTCATGCTCTTTTGCGCAAAGCCCGTGAATACCGCCGAACCCTTGCTGTACGCCGATCTGTCCGTGTCCTCGATCGTCGTCGTACCGAACGTGAGCGAGATCTGCACTTTTACGTCCTCGTCCGTTTCGTTGGACAGGAAGAGGAAGCATTGTTGCCAGCCGTCGTGGATATCCGTTTCTTTACCGTCGATCACGATCGTGACGGGGGTAGCCGTCGTCGTATCGATAGAGGAGATCGAGGTCTTGCTCGCGCTGTCGATCACCGTTACGCCCGCGCCCGTAAAGCCGTTCATTTCCGAGGTCTTTACGTAGAAGGAGTACGCCAGATACGTGCCTTCGTCCTCGTTTTCCGCCGCAGGGATCGTGATCACGGGCGATTTCGCCGTGTACGCCGCGCCCCAAGCCGAGTAGAGTACGACCGATTTCTGCGTCGTAAGGTCGACGCCGTTTACTTTGTTTTCGCTCTTGTAATATTCGTCGTAGAATTCTTGCGCATACGCTTTATCCGAACCGTCGAGCGCGGCTTTCACGCCGCCGTCTACAATCGCCGCCACGTCAGCCGACGTGTCGAAGCCGCCTTTCAAAGCGGGCCATACCTTGTCCGCGCCTTTCGCGGAGGAATAGCCGTTCTGCGTGGTGGGCGCGACCGTCCATTTATTGTTCTCGTCCACGTCGTCGAGGAAGGAGCTTGCCGCGTCGAAGTCGCCCGAGAAATCGAATGCGAATTTCTTGCCGACCTCGTTCGCTTTCAACACCTTCGCGTCTTTTTTCGTGTCGAAGTCGACGACCGTTTCCGCGCCCGCTTCGCTGTATTCGGAGTTCTGAATGATCGTGCAGGTAGCGTCGTCGAAGAACGCGTAGCCGTTCACGTATTCGTATCTGTCCGTGCCGCCGCCGAGCCCCAAGCCCAGAACGATGCTGAACGTGGTGTCCGCATAAGACGAGCCCTTGAGCATAAATTCGTACTGTACCCAGCCGTTGTTTTCGCCCGTCGCGTTCAGCTTTTCGGTGTCGATATTCTTAATGGTAAGAGGATCGAGGGAGGTGCCGCCGACCGAGTGCGAAATGCTGATATACGCGCCCTTATCGACGATATCGTTTTCCACCTCGCCCGCCGTCGTGGTGCAAGTAAGATCGCTCGTTTTCACCCAAACGGAGAATTTCGCGCTCGTGCCCGCGTTGACCGTAACGGTCGTGGAGGAGCTGAATTTCTGCGCGGTGCCGAGATCGGAATAGGAAGAATTGCTATACTCGTTGTGGAGCATCAGCACTTTCGTATGCGTTTTGCCGTATTCGTCCTCGACGATCTCCTTGCCCGCTTCGTAGTCGTGCGTGCGGGGGTTGGCGATAGGAGTCTTTTCACCCGCTTCGCTTACGTTGAGAGGAAGGTCCTCGTCGTCGATATTAAACGATTCGTAGAAGGAAAGGTCCTCTGCGATCTTACCGTCGCTGTTCGCCTTTTTCCACGCCGCGTAATATTCGAGCTTGTCCCTTGTGGACATGGTATCCCAAAGACTCTCCGCCTGTTCTTCGGTGAGCGCGGAGGGGTTCGTATCCTTAAGCTCGGTTTCCGTGAGGTCTTTCCAAGCCTTGTCCGCCGTGTCGATAATACCGCTTGCGGCTTTGGAGGAAAGCGCCGTGCCGCTCGTCGCGGAGTTTACGGAGCGCGTCCAGCCGGTAACGGAGGTCACGATGGGATTGAGTCCGTCTTTATCGTCGAACGTTTCGAAATCGCCGTTGGTGATGACGAGGTCTTCTTCGTCCGTTTCTTCTTCCGTAGAGGAATCGGAGCTGTCGATCGAGGAGGAGCTGTCGTCCGTACAGGAAGCGAAAGCCGCCATCGTGGACGTGCCCATCAACAACGATAAGAACAGTGCAAGAAGCTTTTTCTTGCGGGAATTGGTATTCGTTTTCATACAACCACCTTTTTCGGTTTTGTTTTTACTTGTTTTTTTGCGGGGCGTTTCGGCTTTTGGAAGCGTTCAAAATACCACGCTATATTATTTTAATACAAAATCAATTTATTGGCAAGCGTTTCTACCGCCTGCGGGAAGAAAAAGTTTGATAAAACGAAAAAAATTACGCAAAATATAAGTGAAAGCGCGCGCGCTCGCGCGTAAGGCGGAAAAATTATGGACGAAACAAAGACAAAAAATACCAAAAGGATATTCTGCGGCGTTGCCGTGGGCGCTGCGAACAGTCTGTTCGGCGGGGGCGGGGGCATGCTTGCCGTGCCGCTTTTATGCAAGACGGGGTACGAGGAGAAGGCGGCGCACGCCACGGCGATACTCGTGATATTGCCCGTATCGCTCTTTTCCTTTCTGCTCTATTTTTTTCGGGGACTTTACGATTTTTCGGTGCTGATCCCGACGGCTTTGGGGGTAACGGCGGGCGGATTTTTGGGCGCGAAGCTTTTGGGCAAAATGCCCACGAAAACGGTGAACCTGACGTTCGCGCTTTTACAGGCGGCGGCGGGAGCGTTTTTGTTTTTTTCGTGAACGAAAAAACGGTGAAGATAAATGCAAAATTCAGAATGCAGAATGCAAAATGATTGAATAATTAAAATATTTACCGTAATTTTGCATTTTGCACTTTGCATTTAGCGTTTAGCGCGAGTGCAACTCGCACTACATATGTCGTTTTATCTCTATCTTTTTTTGGGTTTTTTAGGCGGTATTCCCGCAGGTATGGGTATGGGCGGCGGGACGGTCACGATCCCGCTTTTGGTGCTGGTCGGCGGCGTGGAACAAAAAATCGCGCAATGCGCCAACCTTTTTTCCTTTCTGCCGATGAGCGTCGGCGCGCTTAAGACCCATTCGGAAAACGGGCTTCTGAAAACGCGGGGAATCTTGTGGGTGATCTTACCCGCGCTTCTCTTTTCCGCGCTCGGCGCAACGCTCGCGGCGGCGTTGCCGTCGGACGTTTTGCGCAAAGCGTTCGGCGTGTTTTTGATCGGATTGTCTTTTGTTACTTTGCAACAAAATTTAAAGACGAAAAACGGAAATTGAATAGAGGCGGCAAGGGGCGCGCGGGGACGCGACCCCTGATTTTTTGCGAAAAAAGGAAAAACTCAAGGGCAAAACGCACAAAAAAAAACGCCGAAAATATCGAAAATGAAAAATTTTCGAAAAAAAGTAAAAAATTTTCAAAAAGGGTATTTACAAACTTCGTTTTATGTGGTAAACTATGGGAAAAAAATTAAAGCCGAGACAAGGCGGGCAACGAGGTAAGAGCGTTGCCTTTTGCATGACTCGGGACGGAAAATAAGGAAACGCCCGAAACGGAAAAACGGACGGTAAAAGGACAGAGGTAAAAAGTGGAAAAAATCGGCATTATTGATTTAGGCTCGAACACCGCAAGATTGGTCATTGCGGAAATGTTTACGGACGGACATTACATGGTAGTGGACGAATTGAAAGAAAGCGTACGGCTCGGTCAGGATATGGATCGGGACGGTTTTTTAAAGCCCCAACGGATCGCGGAGACGATCAAAACGCTTAAAATGTTCAAACGGCTTTGCGACGCGAGCGGGGTTGAACGCATTATCGCGGTGGGCACGGCGGCGGTACGCCGCGCCAAGAACCAGCGTTCGTTTTTGGACGAGATTCAGGTTTCCTGCAACATCACCATTCGCGTGTTGTCGGAGGAGGAAGAAGCGGTGCTCGTTTATCGCGGCGTCATCAATTCGATGGATATCCCCAAAGGGCTCATTCTCGAGATCGGCGGCGGCAGCACGAAAATCGTGTATTATAACAGAAGGAATTTGCTCAACTTCGCGACGCTTCCGTTCGGCGCGGTGACGCTCACCGATCTGTTTGCGAACGATTCCTCGCCCGAAGCCGCGGCGGCGCATATCGAGGAGTTTTTCACCGAACAGCTCAAGAAGCTGGCTTGGCTCAAGGAGGTCGATCCCGAGGCGCAGATGATCGGCGCGGGCGGGTCGTTCAGAAATCTGTTCAAGATCGCGAAACTTGTCCGCAAATATCCGCTCGACAAAGCGCATAACTACCGTCTCGATACGGAGGATTTTACGGGTATTTACGATATGCTCAAGGCACTCGACGTGGACAAGCGCAAGAAGATCAAGGGACTTTCGCCCAGCCGTGCGGATATCATGCCCGCGGCGATGGCGATCGTGAAGGCGTTCGTGTCGTACATGAATGTCAACACGTTTGCGATCTGCGGTTGCGGTTTGAGGGAGGGCTTGATGCTCAATCAGGCGTTGCCCATTACGACGGAGAAGCCCATTTCCGACGTGCTCGGGTACAGCCTCGAAACGTTGGTGAAATATCATGGTTGCGATCCCAAGCACGTGGAGCACGTGATGCAGCTTTCGATCCAATTGTTCAAACAGCTCCGCGTTCTGCATAAATTTTCCCGTCAATACTTAAAGATATTAAAGATCGCGGCAAGTTTGCACGATTGCGGCAGAAGAGTGAAGTATTACAATCATGCGCGGCATAGCTGGTATATGATCCTCAACTCGTCCATTTACGGCGCGACGCACAGAGAGATCGTTTTGGCGGCGTTCGTGGCGGGCTGTCACAACCGCGAGGACATTCCCGCGGCGGAGTGGGCGAAATACAAAGATCTCGTGTTGGAGGAGGACCTCGACGCGGTGAAGAAGCTCGGCGTGCTTTTGCGGATTGCGGAGAGTTTGGACAGATCGCAATGCGGCGTGGTAACGGGCTTGAATTGCGACGTGCTCGGGGATTCCGTGATCATGAAAACGGAGCTTACGGGAGACGCGGCTCTCGAGATCCGAGACGCGGCTACGGCGAACCCCGAATTCAAGCGGGCGTTCAAGAAGAATCTCGAAATTTTGTAAAAAAGCAAAAAGAAAAGCCGCTCTTGAAAGACGGGCGGTTTTCTTTTGCAACGGAGTTTTAAAGGTCATGGAGTGGATATTGGCAAGCGCGTCGCCGAGACGGAGGGAGCTTCTCGGAAAGCTGATCGAAAAATTCGATATTATCCCCGCGAAAGGCGAGGAGGTTTTGCACGGCGAAAAGACGCCAGAGGAAGTAGTGAAGGCGTTGGCAAAACAGAAAGCGAGCGAGGTGGCGACGCTGCCCGAGACGCAAGGAAAGGCGGTGCTCGGTTCGGACACCGTGGTCGCGTTGGACGGGGAAATACTCGGCAAGCCGAAGGACGAGGCGGACGCGGCGCGCATGCTTTCCGCGTTGTCGGGACGCACGCACGAGGTGTACACGGGCGTATGTATAATATATACGAACAAAAACGGCGGACGGGAAATTCTCTGCCGCGCCGATTGCACGAAAGTCCGTTTCAACGTATTGACGGCGGAGGAGATCGGGGCGTATATCGCGACGGGCTCGCCGATGGATAAGGCGGGGGCGTACGGGATACAGGACGGCGGCTTGGTGCAAAGCATCGAGGGAAGCTTTTCCAACGTCGTGGGATTGCCCGTCGAGCTGTGCGAGAAAATGTTGGCGGAAATAAACGCGTAAACGCGTACCTGCCCCCTTGAAAATAAAAAACGGGCGGGGCATGTGCGAGACGAAATTCGAGAAAGGAGAGGGGCGTATGTGGAAACTTTCGATCGATCTGGGGTCGTCGGTGACGAAGATCTATCGCGCGGACACGAGTAGCGGCGTGGTGCTTGCCGAGCCGTCGTGCGTGGCAATCGCGGGCGAGGACAGAGAGGTAAAGGCGATCGGGAAAGAGGCGAAAAATCTGATCGGGAAAACGGCGGAATATACGAGTATCATCTATCCCGTTTACGAAGGCGAGATCGTGGATATGCGGCTTGCCGCGGCGATGTTGAAGGAATTTTTCTCCCGTATCGGAATCAAGGCGTCCGCGTTGCGGCGCGCGCAAGTGCTTATGAGCGTACCCTGCGGCGCGCCCGAAAGATTACTTTCTCAATATGCGAACCTTGCGGAGGAGTGCGGGCTTAAAAAAGTATTTTTCGTCGAGCAGCCGTATTTGGCGGCGGTGGGCGCGGGCGCGGTACTCAGCGATTCCGATCCCGTGTTCTGTTTGGATATCGGCGGCGGGGTAACGAACGTGGCGGTCGTCTCGGCGGACGGGATCATCGCGGGCGTGTCGATGAATATCGGCGGAAACAATATGGACGCGAATATTTTGGCGCGGGTGGCGAAAACGAACGGACTGCGTATCGGCGCGTTGACGGCGGAGCGGCTGAAAAACGAGATCGGTTCGCTTGCGCCTACGGCGCGCGGTACCATGGTTGCGGAGGGGAGCTCGGTGGAGAGCAGCAGACCCGCGGCGGCTTCGGTGCAGGCGGCGGAACTTGCCGATTGTATACGCGTATATATAGATAAGGTATTGGAGTACGCGGGCGCGGTGCTTCGCAAGCTTCCCGCGGAAGTGGCGGCGACGGTGAACAGAAACGGCGTTTACCTTTCGGGGGGCGTTATGAAGCTTCCCTATCTGCCGCAATATATCGGCGCGAAGCTGGAAATGCGTTACCACGTTTGCGAGGAGCCGCAGTTTGCGACCGTTCTCGGCGGAGGCACGGTGATCCGCGATAAGTCGCTTTTGGACGCTTTCGCCAAGGAAAACGAGTGATTTGAAAAAATTTTTAAGACGGTGAAGAGCCCGCATTCCCTTATAAATAAAGGGTTTGCGGGATTTTTATCGGAATAAAACAAAAAAAATTTAAAAAAATTTAAAAAATTTTCGAAAAACCCCTTGACAAATGAAAAATCTGTGCTATAATATAAGTACAAAAGAGAAAGAGAGCAACAAAAAATGTTCCTATCTCACAAAAAACAAAGAGGGAAAACCGATGCACAAATAAGGCATAGTCGATAAGGATCGGCAAAGGGTCGCAGGGATGCGACGAAAAAATCCAAGTTAAAGGAGGGTATGAAAAGCGATGATTCCTTACAGCACAAAAACCTATTACTTTAACAAAGAAGATACGGCGAAGGAGTAGACCGATGAACTACGAAAACGGAGAGTGTGTAAAATAAGCGAGAGTCCGTAAAAGAGAGGGCGTGGGAAACCGCGCGTTGAAATTAAGTTCAGAAAGAAACGGACGAATAGCGCAAAGCGAACACTCTGAAAACTGAATACGAAGATTAGGTATCTCCTGTGTTTTGGGCACGGGAGATTGCTTTTTTATCCCTACCTAACTTATTCACTTTCATTATAATTATTTACTTTTCACAGAGCGGACCGACGTCCAAAACGGACCGATATAACAAAATTTGCGGGATTTTTGAAGAAATTACGGAAAAGCGGTGCAAATAGGAGAATATGACTTGACAAAATCGAGCGTATCTGTTATAATAATGTAGTTGATAAGTTTTTGATAAATCCTACCGCGAAAAAAAGTGGGAGGAGGGGGTGTATAATGGCGAGCTTAAAAAGCTGGCAAAGAAGATTTTTATTGATTCTTGCGGACGTGGTATCCGTGAGCGTTTCGGCGGCGATCGCATATTTTTGCTTCGCGCAGAACGCTACGCTTTCCACGCCCGTTTTCTTATGGTGGGCGGTCAACGCCGTTTGCGCGGTCGCCGTCTTTTTGTTTATCGGGCTGTACAGATTCGCGTTTTTTTCGATCGGATTTCCCGAAGCCTTGAAGCTTGTGGTTTCCGCGGCGTTTCTCGGCGTGGCGAATCTCGCGTTCGCGCTGATCACGAAAAGCGTATATATCGGCGTGGGAACGGCGATCCTGTACGCGCTTTCGCTTCTCATGTGCGCGGCGTTCGTCCGTTTTTCGCGGCGGCTTTGCGCATATCTGCGCCGTTCGTTTCTCGTGAAACATTCCGACGGGAAACGGGTGATGATCGTCGGCGGCGGCTGGGCGGGCGCTACGTTGATCAAGGAGATACAAAACGCGCCCAAGATTACATATAAAGCGGTGTGTATCGTAGACGATAATTCCGTGAAGAAAGGAAAGCTTATCCGCGGCGTGCCGATCGTGGGAACGACGAAGGGGATTCGAAAATACGTCGACGAATACGGCGTGCAGGAAATTTTCATTACGATGCCTTCCGTCGAAAAGAAGCGCATAAGCGAGATCGTCGGGCTTTGTCAAAGCAGCGGCAAGCCCGTGAAGATATTGCCGGGACTTTATCAGCTTGCGGGCGGCGACGTGACGGTGTCTAAGCTCCGTCAGGTGGACGTGCAGGACCTCCTCGGAAGGGAGCAGGTTTCCGTCAATCTCGACGAGATCATGGGATATATCGAGCACAAGACCGTGCTGGTAACGGGCGGCGGCGGATCAATCGGCAGCGAGCTTTGCCGTCAGATATCCTCCCACAATCCCGAAACGCTGATCATACTCGATATTTACGAAAACAGCGTGTACGAGCTGGAAAGAGAGCTTCGGACCGCATATCCCGAGTTGCATCTTCTCACGTTGATCGCCAGCGTACGGGATAAGAAGAAAATGCGGGACGTGTTTGAAAAATACCGCCCGCAGATCGTGTTCCATGCGGCGGCGCACAAGCACGTACCGCTTATGGAGACAAGCCCCAACGAGGCGGTGAAGAACAACGTGTTCGGCACGCTCAACGTTGCGAAATGCGCCGACGAATTCGGCGTGGAAACGTTCGTGCAGATATCTACGGATAAGGCGGTCAATCCCACCAATATCATGGGCGCGACCAAGCGTATTTGCGAAATGATCGTACAGACGATCGGACGGCACAGCAAAAACACGAAGTTTGTCGCCGTACGCTTCGGAAACGTGCTCGGCTCGAACGGATCGGTGATCCCGCTGTTTAAAAAGCAGATCGCGGAGGGCGGACCCGTTACCGTTACGCATAAGGACATTATCCGTTACTTTATGACGATCCCCGAAGCGGTGTCGCTCGTGTTGCAGGCGGGCGCGTACGCCAAAGGCGGACAGATCTTCGTGCTCGATATGGGCGAGCCCGTTCGCATTTACGATCTTGCCCGCAATCTGATCAAGCTTTCGGGATACGAGCCCGAAAAGGACATCGAGATCGTTTGTACGGGGCTTCGTCCCGGCGAAAAGCTGTACGAGGAACGGTTGATGGAGGAAGAGGGCTTGCAGAAAACGCCCAACGGTCTCATCAACATCGCCCAACCCATTGAGGTGGACGAGCGTAATTTCTGGGATACGCTCGACGTGTTATACGAGCATGCGTACGCCGAATCGGACGATATGAAGCGGTGCGTCAAAGATCTTGTGCCGACTTATACGATCGATAAACGCGACAGTATCGCGGAGGCGTTGCACCTCGCTACGGCGCAAGAGGAAGTCGCCAAGGACGCGTAAAAAAGAGAATAAGGAGATCCCCGTTTGCAGGGAATGCAGACGGGGATCGGTTTTATTTATAAGTATTAAATTTGGTGGAAGCCTTTGCCGTAGACCTCGTTCGCCTCGCAAACGATCACGAACGCGTTCTCGTCCAGCTGCTTTACGGAGGCTTTCAGTGCGGTGATCTGATTCTTTTTCACGCAGGTGAGAAGCACGCCGTGCGGCTTTTTGGAATACATGCCCTCGCCTTGGATAAGCGTTACGCCGCGGGGGCTGTGGGAAAGGAGATAATCGGAGATCTCTTCCGCCTTGTCGGTGATGATATAGCAAAGCTTCGCTTTGTCCAAACCCAGCACGATCATGTCGCTCACCTTCGCGCTGACGAAAATGAGAATGAGCGCATACAGAACGTTTTCGGGATTCTTCATGACGATCGCGCCGAGCAGGACGACGAGTCCGTCGAAGAGCGCCACGTGCGTGGCGATACTGCCGAACGGCAGAACGTGATGGGTAAGCCGACCCAAAAGCTCGGTGCCGCCGCTCGACGTTTCATAGCGAATGAACAGACCGATGCCGAAACCTTGTAAAATGCCGCCGTACATAGCCGCGAGAACGGGGTTGTCGGTGAGCGCGGGAAGGAACGCGAGGAGTTCGGTGCAGAGACCGAGCGTCACCGTCGTGACGAGACATCGCAGAATGAATTGCCAACCCATCATTTTAAAGCCGAACGCGAGGATCGGAACGTTGATGACGACGATGAACACGCCGGCGGGCAGACCCGTCATGATGTTGATGAGTGACGCGGCGCCCGATACGCCCCCGCCGACGATCGCGTTGGGGATAAGGAAAACGCACAGACTGAGCGAATAGCTGATACAGCCGATCACCATAAAGAAATAACGTTTGAATTCGGAAACGAATTTAGAAGGCAATTTTTTCATACGTACATTATAATACTTTCCTTTCGCCGTGTCAACGGAAAGTGAAAAAATTACAAAAAAACGATAAGATTTGCGATAAAAAATTTATTTTTCGAGAAAGATTTGACTGTGCGGGGGAGAAATGATATAATAGTAGCGTGGTTTAATGAAAAGGTTTGCAAATATTGGAGTATAAGTTATGGAATGGGTACTTCTTACTGCGCTCGGCGTGGGCGGCGCGACGGTGTTCGGCGCGGCGATCGGGTTTGCGTTTAAAAACGTATCGCATAAATTCAGCGATATCGTGCTGGCGTTTGCGGCGGGCGTCATGCTTGCCGCCGCCGTGCTGGGTTTGATTATTCCGTCCGTCGAATACGGCGCGCAATACGGAACGGCGATCGGTCTGCTCATTGCCGTGGCGGGCATTTTCGCGGGCGCGATATGTTTGAATTTTATGGACAAGCTGGTGCCGCATATGCACAAGCTGGCGGGCGGCGCGGAGGAAAAACACCACGGGAACGAAAAACTGAATAAGGTGTTGCTTTTCGTGATGGCGATCGCTATCCACAACCTAACCGAGGGTATCGCGGCGGGCGTGGGCTTCGGCACGGGCAACAATGCCGACGCATTGATGATCGCGGCGGGTATCGCGCTTCAGAATATCCCCGAGGGTATGGTGATCATCGGACCCATGCTGGCGGCGGGCGTAAGCAAAAAACGCACCTTTTTATACGCGTCGCTTACGGGACTCGTCGAGGTGGTCGGCACGCTTATCGGTTATTTCGCGGTGAGCATCGCGTCGGCGGTTTTGCCGTTCGCGCTTGCGTTTGCGGGCGGAACGATGTTGTACGTCATCAGCGACGAGATGATCCCCGAAACGCACGCGCACGGAAGCGAACGCGGCGCGACGTACGCGCTCTTATTCGGTTTTTGCCTCATGCTCGTATTCGACGTATTGCTTGGATAAAAGAAAAGCCCGAACCTTAACGGTTCGGGCAAAATTTTGCGGGAGGGCGTCATTTCTTTTCCGCGGCAAGGAGCGGGAAAAACTGTCGTACCGCTTTTACGGGACGGAGCGCGGAGACGAGCACCGTCGCGAGGAGCAGACAGCACACGCCCTGCAATACGTTTCCGACAACGTTGGGCGCGGCGCCGACGAAGCCGTAAAGAACGGTTTCGAAGAGGAAATATCCCAACACCATGAACGCTTCGCCTACCACTGCGGACAGAGCGCGGGGAAGGAAATCGAGCGTTTCTTTTTTGATCAATTTTTTAAGTAAAGCGCAAACCGTATACGCAAGGAGCGCGTCGACGCCCTTGACGACGAACGTGGCGGGCGCATAGATCGCCCAACCCGCGATCACGTCCGCGAGCGCGCTGCCCACAGCCGCGGCTACCGCGCCGTAAAGGGGACCCAAAAACCAGCCCGAAAGCAACACGAATACGTCGCCCGTATTGAAGAAGCCCGAAGCGGGCAGGGGGATCGTGATCAGCAGAGTGCCTACGCAACAAAGCGCCGCAAAAACGGCGGTGAACGCCAACTGTTTGGCAAGGGAGACTCCGTACAAAGAGATTGCTTTTTTCATAATGTGCCTCCGTGAATGGATTGATTACGATAAAGTATACTCCGCGACCTTTCGCTTGTCAAGCATTTAAAAGCGGGAAAACGTAAAAAAATATATAGTAAAAACTTATACGTGGGTATACGAAAAACTTATAGCATTACATGCGGACGGGTTTGACGCATTCCCCCGTGGCGGCGCTTTGGAAAATAACGAAGAAGCCTTTGCGTTCGTCGAAAGGGGAGGCGGGCACGAAGGTGCTTACGCGCCCGATCTCTTCGGGCGGGTCGTCCTTGTTTTCCGTGGCGAGCGCATAGCATACGTAGCGCGCCGTGCCGTCCTCGTAGACCACGCCTACGAGATATTGCGGATCGCCTTCCTCGCCCTTTACCCGCACCCATTCGCTACACGAAAACGCGCCTTTCAACGTGTCGTCGCGCGGATAATTTTTCATCAGCTCGTCGATCTCCGATTTAACGGAGAGGTAGTAGCCGTCGGATTCCGTTTTAAACGCATGGAGTACGTCGTCAGCATCTCCATTTTCCGCAGGGTCAGTCCCTGCTTCCGCGTCTTGTTCTTCACCTGCGCTTTCAGCGCGTGCATCTTCACGAGTTTCCGAAACACCGTTTTGTCCATTTTCCTCCTCCCGATAGTAATTTTCCGTCGCCACCGTTTCGTCGTCGTACGCCGCGCTCGCTTCTGCGGGAGCGGGCTCTTCCGCTACGGGCGGCGGCGTAGGTGTTGGCGTGGGCGCGGGGGCTTCCTCCCGCTTTTCCTTTTTCGACAGCGCGGGGGAAAGGGCGGAGGATAATATTCGTTTCCAGTCGTAATTTCCGTTGCCGTTTACGCCGTAAGCGATCGGCACGATCTCGTTTTTCACGAAGCAGACCACCGCGCAGAAGCCGTCCGCGATCTCCATATCCGTAAGGATATTAAACAGACTTTTTCCCCGTAGCGCGAGGATCTCCGTTCTGCCTTTTTCGTCCGATAAAAGACAGTAATATTCCCCCGAAACGAGGGGCGCGAAATTGATGATCGAGACCTCGACGGCAAGATTTTTGCCGTACTGTTCCGCCTTTACGAGTCCCGAAAGGGTTTTTCCGTCGCCCGAAAAGCCCTGTTTTGCTTGCCGTAAAATACACATTTTTTTGACATAATTCATACGCGTACGTTCCTTGATTTATATTTCCACATATAGTATATATGCCTCCCAAAGGAAAAAATTGACAGTTTTACGGATTTTTTCGCTCATTTGGGGGAAAGTTTACTTTAATTTAAATAATCAAACGCGCGTAAAGTGTTTGACCTCCGCCCGTTTTTCGCGTATAATAGAACCATGAGTGTAAAAAAGCGCGTTACAATTCTTCGTATATTGCTCACGGCGTTGTGTCTTTTGGTCTATGCATGGATATTTTCCAATTCGGCGACGGTGGGAGCGCAGTCCTCCGCGCAAAGCCACTCGGTGACGAAAACGGTGCAAAAGATCGTGGGCGTTTTCGCGCCCGATTCCTTTATCGCCACGGCGGCGGGTGAGGATTTCGATCGGTTACATAGCGCGATAAGAACGCTGGCGCATTTCTGCGAGTTCGCGTTGCTCGGTGCGTTGCTTACTTGGTGTTACGCTTCGTATACGCGGGATAAAGCGTTTGCGTTTTTGCCCGTTGCGCTCGTGGTGTTGACGCCGATATTCGACGAGGCGGTGCAAAGCTTTACGGGCGGGCGTGCGGCGGAGGTCGCCGATCTTTTGGTGGATACGGCGGGCGGTTTGGCGGGATGCGTATTCGCGCTCGTCACGCTTTGGATAGGTTTTGCCGTTTCACGGCGCAAAAAGAAGAAAAAAGTCTGAAGGAGAGGAATATGGGGCAGGAAAGCTTGGAGATCGCATTAATAAAATACAATAAAAAAACGTGGTGCAAGAGCGCGCTGTTGGGCTTTTTCATCGGGCTTGCGGTGATCGTGCCCGGCATAAGCGGTTCGACGGTGGCGATCATTTTCAAACTGTACGATCAGTTTTTGTACGCGCTGGGAAATCTTTTTAAAAAATTCAAAAAGTGTTTCGTGTTCCTCCTGCCGATCGGGATCGGTATCATCGTGGGCGTATTGCTCGGCTTCGTCGCCGTAAAACAGCTTTTGAAAATTTTGCCTTTCGCGATCGTTTGTCTGTTCGCGGGGCTGATGAGCGGGGCGTTCCCCGCCGTCACCGACGAGATCAAAGGGGCGAAACGGACGGGACTCAGAGTGGCGCTGTTTATCGCGGGGCTGTTTATTCCCGTCGCGCTCGGCGCGACCTCCGCCGTTCTCACCCTGCAGGGAACCGCTTCCGCGGGCGGTCTGTTCGACGCCGTGCAATGGTGGCACGTGGCGTTGGGTATCGCGATCGGCGCGGTGGTGGGTATCACGCAGATCGTGCCCGGACTTTCGGCGAGCGCGTTTTTGATGGCGGTGGGCTGGTTTTCCGCCGTCGTGGACAGCGTCGACCCCGATTATTGGGCGCAAAACCCCGCGGTATTTTTCGTGTACGGGGGCTTGGCGATCGGATTTTTGATCGGACTTTTCGGATTTTCCAAATTGCTCACGTACGTTTTCGGCAGGGCGCGGCACACGGCGTATTCGATGATCGTGGGGCTGTCGCTGGGGTCTATTCTGTCGATGTTCTGTAACGGGGATATCGTGGAAACGTACGCCGACTGGGCGGCGGGGACGGGAAGCGATCCCGTGCTCAATATCGCGCTCGGTATTTTATTGTTCGCCGCAGGTGCGTTCGGAGCGTATATGCTCGTGAGATACGAACGTAAAAAGAACGCGGAAGAACAAAAGCAAAATGAAGCTGCTTGACCGTTTGGCGGAAAAGCTCCGCGAAGCGACCTCCGTCTACGGATTCACCTGCGACAATTGCGGCGCGGAGGTTTTCGAATATCCCCGCCGTCGGTTTTGCGACGAATGTATCGCGAAATTGCGTTTCAACGACGGCAAGAAATGCGAAAAGTGCGGGCGGTCGACGGTGGCGGACGGGATATGTCTAAACTGCAAAAGCGACGCGCCGACTTTTAAAAACGGCGTTTCGCCGTTCGTGTATCGCGGGAGCACGGCGGCGCTCGTCAACCGTATCAAAAACGGAAACCGTCGTCTTTCCCTCTTTTTCGGCGAGGAAATGGCGGCGGCGTTTTTGCACCGTTTTCCCGAAATCGGACGGAACGGTGAAAGCATAGTGATCGTACCCGTGCCAATGACGGAGGAGAGTCTTGCAAAACGCGGGTATAATCAAGCGGAGGAGCTTGGCGTAACGGTGGCGAAAGCGTTGAACGCCGCAGGCGTTGCGGCGTCCGTCGATAAAGAGATACTTGTAAAAAGACGGGAGGTAAAGGCGCAAAAGCAGTTGCATTTTTTCGAGCGTACGCAGAACGTGCGCGGCGCGTATCACGTGCATAAGCGCACGGCGTGTAAGGAGAAAACGATCTTGCTCGTGGACGATATCATGACCACGGGCGCAACGGGAAACGAATGTGCGCAGACGCTTTTAAACGCAGGTGCGAAAGAGGTGTATTTCCTCGTCGCCGCTTCCCTGCCCGAACTGAAATGAATACGATACTTTATACGAATCGCCGCGCCTCGACGTAATAATTCCATCGGGTCGCGGACATTTTTTCTATCCGCGCGTAATCGGAGGAGGTATGGAGTATGTATTCGTTACCGAGGTACAGCGCGACGTGTCCGATACGTTCGACGCCCGTCAGGTACTGACGGTTTTCGTTGGTAAAGAAGATACAATCCCCGCGTTGAAGCTCGCTCGGCTTGACGTATTTCCCCTGTTTCACTTGCGTGCGGGTGTTTACCGCCAACAGCTTGTCCGCGCCCTTATAAAAAACGTATTGTATCAGGGACGAGCAATCGAATTTCTGTACGGAGAAACCGCCGAGAAGTTTTCCTGCGCCGTCGTGCAGACGTACGGCGCCGTATACGTACGGCGTGCCGAGAAGCTTGTATCCCTCCTCGATCACGTTCTCGACGTCCTCGTTATCGCTCTTTTCCAACGTGAACACGGAGGCGTACGAAGCGTACAGATATACCGTTTGGTTGCGGTAGTAGGTTTTGTACCATTGCCCCGTTTTACCGACTACGGCGTACATGTCGCCCTTTTCCGCCTGTCCCACGACCGCATAGCCCGTGCCCGCGCCCGAACGCAGATTCACGCTGTCGCCCGTACAACGTATGTATTGCGGCTTGCTCACCGTCGGCGTAACCGTACTTCCCGTATTACCCGTACTGCCCGTACTGCCCGTACTGCCCGTGGAGCCGCTTGAGCTGCTTGAGTTGCCCGTACTGCCCGTGGAACTGTTCGAGCTTCCCGTACTTCCCGAATTACTCGGAGGCGTGGAAGGAACGCTCGGTTCGCTCGTATCGGGCGTCGAGTTGTTTCCGCCCGAGTCGGGCGTTTCGGACGGCGTATCGCTTTCGGGGGATTCGGGGAGAATCTCCGTACTTTCCGAGCCGTCGCTATCGAGCGAAGCGGAGGGAATTTCTTTGCACGCGACAAGCGCGAGGGAGGGGGTCAGAAAGCTGATTGCCAAAAGAAAAGAGACGATCTTTTTGATAGGATCCATAAAATAACCTCGTTTTTTGATGTCGTGTCGAAAAAACACGTGTTCCATTGTACGTCAAGCCGCGAAAAAAGGCAATACCCTTTTTCCTTCCAAAAATATCTTGTCGAGGAGTAAAACGGAAAATAAGGAAAAAGGCGGAAAAAAAAGCCGAAAAAAATCGACGTTTTTCCAAAATCGGGCGAATAAGTAAAATTTTCTCATAAGCGGTCCGTGCTTGGACTTTACAAACGCGGGGGCTTATGGTATAATAAACGGCGGAAGAGGTTAAAAAATATGAAGAAATTTTTGACGGATATCCATACCCATTCGAAATATTCCTTCGACGGGCAAAGCGAACTCGCGGAAATGCTCGCCGTCGCGCACGGAAAGGGGATCGATTTTTACGGGGTCTCGGAGCATTTCGATTACGATCTTCTTTGTCTGCCCGTTCTTCCGCGCGGGCTTACGGATGCGGAGGCGTATTTTCACGGCGCGCGCCGTTTACAAGGGGATTACGAGGGAGCGATGAACGTGCTTGTCGGCGCGGAGTTCAGCTATGCGGACGACGAAAAGGCGCATAGGGCATACGAGGAAACGTATAAAAAATACCGCCCCGACTTTATCGTGAACAGCGTGCATACCTTACACGGCGAGGATTATTACGACGGAGGGTGTTATTATACGACGGGCGGAAACGGCGATCGCGTTCTGCGGGACAAGAGAGAGGTCTACGAGGAATATTTGGGGCTGGTGGAACGAAGCTTGCTCGTTTCGTATCCGTACGATATCGTCGGGCATATCGGGTACGTGACCCGTTACGCGCCGTATGCGGACGCCTCGATGCCGTATGAGGAGTACGCCGCGCGGTTCGACGTGATATTGAAAACGATCGTCGGGAAAAATAAGATACTCGAAGCGAATACGTCGGTTAGGGATAAGACCTTTTTGCCGACGGTAGATATTTTCAGACGGTATTTCGAGCTGGGCGGACGGAACGTTTCGTTGGCTTCGGACGCGCACGGCGTGGACAGGATCGCCGAAAAACGCGAGGAGGCGGTACGAAAGCTGAAAGCGATCGGGTTTACCCACGTCACCGTTCCGTGCAAGGGCGAATATATTAAATTGGAGATGTGAGCATGTCGGAGCTGGATATTTTGAAATTATTGCAACGTTATGGCGACGAGACCGATCTCGCCGATTTTTCGCCCGAGGAATTGCGGGAGCTTCTCGAAAGAATGGACAGCGGCGACGAGCCTTTCCCCGCGACGGCGGAGGAATTCAAAACGAGATATTTCGATTTTTACGACGACGTAAAGGATAAATCGCTGAAAAAACAGGATTGGTAAACGATAAACGGAACGACGAAAAAGATAACCGCCTTGGATTCTTGCGAACCCAAGGCGATTACCTAATATATGATAAGGGGGAAAATGATGAGCGATTTTTCGTTTCGGCTGTCCCCAACCGATTTACAAGTATATTTTAACATGAAAGGAATAAAAAGTAAACGGAAAAAACAAAAATTTCCCAAATAATTTTTTTTGTAACAAATTGAACATTTTTTGTGAGATTATAAAAATTTGCAAATACGCGCCGATCGGGTAATTTTTTTCAAAACTCTTGACAGCGCGCCGAAATTATGATATAATCGTTACATAAATTTTTATGGAGGTTTTTAATTATGAAAAAGATTCTTTGTGCCGTATTGGCATTGGCGGCGGTTTTCTGTTTTGCGGGTTGCGAAAACGATAAATGTGATATTTGCGAAAAGAAAACGGAAAACTGTAAGGTTTACGAGGAGCTTGATAATCAAGAGCTTTGTCCTTCTTGCGCAATTGCGGAAGGTATTAAGAAAGGTGTTGATATCGTTACCGGTAACGAATAACCTATGTAAAAGAAAAAACGCTCGTTTGAAAACGGGCGTTTTTCTTTTGATTTTCTTTTAAGCTTTTGCAAAAAGCAGATGATCGAACAGGAGCAACCAAACGAGGTCGACCCAACCGAATACACCGAAGGATACGGTCGCGACGATCGCGAACACGAGCGTCAACAAGCGGGGTCTGCTCAAAAATGCCGACCAACGGATGCAAATTTCCACTACCCAGTTCAAACCGGGGATCAGCAGAAGAAGGATCTGGATAAGTTTGCTCTGCTTATAAAACCATTTTGCCATAAGAAACCTCCTGATTTTTTATATACTCATTATACTATGCGTTTTCTGATTTGTCAACCTGCGCAAACAAAAAACTTCGCGGCGAAACGAAGTTTTTTGACGGAAAATTATTCCTTTTGGCTTTTTTCGTCGGAGTCCGTGCTTGTATCTACGGGCATTTCTTCTTTTTTCGGGGCGAGAAAGTCGCCGTGCGTGGGCTGAGATTCCCGCATTTCCTGATTTACCTTGCAGATACGCATGAGTACGTAAAACAAAAAAGCGGCGATCGCGCAAAGGGCAGCCCAGATCCAATCGAAAAAGGCGCCCATGGGCACGACGGCGGCAACGCATATTGCGGAAAGTATCGTAAATAAGACCCTCAGCTTCAAATACATAAACGAAAACCTCTTTTATATTATATATTGTATCACGCGCGCGCGTAAAAGTCAAGAAAAATATGCGGCGGCGTTACGGCGTTTTCGGAGATAAAAAGTCCGAGGTTTACATATTTACCGAAAATTTACAAAAAAATTCAAAAAAAGTACAAAAAAAGAGTTGACAAAGAAAGAATAAAGTGGTAATATAGATAAGCTGTCACGGAGCGAGGGACAAAAAACCTTCGTAAAGCGGAGTCAAGCGAAAGAAAAGAAAAACTTTTTAAAAAAAAGTTAAAAAACTTGAAAAAAACGCTTGACAAAAGGAAACGGTTTGTGGTATGATATACAAGCT
>JAFTPU010000003.1 GCA_017463105.1 Clostridia bacterium | reverse complement strand
TTATTCAACGATGCGATTCCACAAGACGTAAACGGATGTTGCACCACCGCAGGTGAATACGGCGTTTCACGAATTGGTATCATTAATAACATTCTTGCTACCGATTTCACGCCGTCCAAATTCGTTTCTTTTAGCATAGGTTCCTCCTTGTTTTTTGACAATAAAAAAAGCGCGTAGATTTTATATCTCTACACGCTCGGCTTATAGTAAGATTCCCTTTATTTTCCTACGTTTCCGCCTCCTTTTTATGTATTCTTTGCTATAAAAAATTCTTACGTCATCCTACTATGGTTCTATTATACCCATAAAGGGTGCCATTGCCGCGCCCATATTGTTCACGTCCGTGATCCCGAAATCAACCACTTTCCCGATCGTCGCGGCGGTGATCGCCACCGTCGAATCACACTCCGACTTATCCGCAATCACGACGCCGCCCGCGCCCGTCACCGTCCATTGCGACTGCGGCGGACGGGTACACCCTAACTCGAGCGGATACCTATACTGCCGTTCCGCGGACGAAAAATGACTGCCCGTTGCCGCCACGATCCGCTTATGATACCCCGCATTAACGAAAGCCGCCGCGATCGCCATGCTTTCCGCCATCGTCGAGCACGCTCCGTACACGCCGAGAAAGGGAAAATCGAAATCGCGCGCGGCAAACGACGCGGAAATGATCTGATTCAAAAGATCGCCCGAGATCAGAAGATCGATCTCCTTTTCCGTCAATTCCGCGTTTTTGATCGCCTGCGTAATGGCAAACGCAAGCATCTTGCACTCCGCCTTTTCGTACGTGCTTTCCCCGAACATATCGTCCGTCAAGCCCTTATCGACGAATTTTCCCACTACGCCCGCACATTCCTTCGGTCCCGCGATCGTACCGCTCGAAACGATCCGCGGCTGATTTTTAAAAAATATCGTTTGCATATCCCCGCCCTCACAAAAACAGATAGATGAGCCCGACGAGCGTGCCCGCCAGCACTCCGTAAACGATGATCGGTCCCGCGACGATGAACATCTTCGCCGCCATACCGTACACCAGCCCCTCCGTTTTGAACTCGATCGCGGGCGAAGCCACGCTGTTGGCAAAGCCCGTGATCGGCACGATCGACCCCGCGCCCGCGTTTTTACCGATACGATCGTATACGCCGAGTCCCGTCAAAAGCGTGCCCAAAAAAATGAGCACCACGCTTACCGCGCCCGACAGCTCGTCGCCGCTAAGCCCGAACGCGCCCTCGAATATATACCGCAAAAACTGCCCGATACAACAGATAAAACCGCCGACCAAAAAAGCGCGGTAACAGTTTTTAAAGTGTTGCGTAGGCGGATCGAACGAGTTCACGTACGCAATGTAATTTTTGTTGTAATTTTCTCTGTTTTTTCCCGTCATCTCGTACCTGCCCCCTTCGTTCGCTCGTTTGCGGCGGGAAAACAGGTTTCCCGTTCGTCTCGCGTCCTGCCCTCGTTTTCATACGTTTTTATGCGTCTCACGCCGATCCACCTCCCGTCATCTTTAATTTGCCGAATACACGGGGAAATTATGCAAGCGAAAAAAAACGAATTTTTTTGAGTTATTATTTACCAATTCAACAAAATTCGTTGACTTTTGCGCGTTATAGTGCTAAAATGATAATTACGTGATAAAATAATGAAACGCGGGCGCGCGTATGTGGAGGTATTATTATAATGGCAAAGAACCCTTTGAAAAAGAAAATTGCTATCTGCAATTTGATCATTTCCGTCCTTTGCATTCTTTCGATCGTGGCATATTTCTTTATGCCGTTCTGGAAGGTGGAGCTTGCTTACACCTTAAACGCTGAAACGGTCGGAACGATGATGGGCGATATGATGCAAGACGGTAGCAGTGAAGAAAGCTCCGACGAAGAAAGCTCCGACGAAGAAAACTCTGACGACGAACTTTTGACTTCCGAGCAGGAAGAGATCCAAGATCAGATCGAGGAAATAGTAGGCGACGGTATCACGCTGAAAATCAGCATCGAACTGAAAACGGCTGACCTTTTGGGCTCCCTTTCGGGCGATTCGACGGAGGCAGTGGAAACCTTGCTCGGCAACATCATCGACAACCTCGTAGACACCATTTACGAGCCGATGACGCAAATTATTACCAACGCGACGAAAGCGATGGCAAAGCAAAAGGTAAAATCCGAAGTCCGCACGCAAATCAAGACCACGCTCGGCGAAGAATTCGACGAAAGCGAAGTGGACGATATTTTCGAAAGAACGGATATGGACGCTTTCATCGACAACAGCCTTAACGACGTTATGGCTAAGCTTGAAAGCGGCGTAGGCGTGGAAGAAATCTCCGACGACGTAGTCAATATGGTCCAAGAGGCTATGGGCAAGCTTGAAGACCTCAAAGACGATTATCCCGAATTTGAAGATATGCAGCTTAGCGAGGAAGACGAAGAAGAGCTCCGCGCAGAAATTGAAGAAATGTTGACGGAGATCGCCAACGAAGAAGGCGAAATCAACCTTGACGAAGTCCTTGCAGACGTGCTGTTGCAGGTAATGAACGAATCGGAAGGCGAAAGTGAAAACGAAGGTAGCGTTGCAATCGCACCCGTAAAAGTTACATATACGGCGAGCAGCTCGGCGGAAGAGAGCGGCGACAGCCAAGGCAATTCAGTTGAACAGCTTAAAACCAAAATCCGCGACATGATCATGGAAGAATTGGGCGCGGATCAGGAAATGGTTGACTCCATCGCAATGGTTATGCAGGCACTTGCATACGTGATCCTCTTCACCTTCTTCACGTGGGCGTACCTCATCCTTAAAATTTTGGTTAAACTCGGTGCGAAGAACAACGCAATCAAATTGAAGCTTCCTATCCTGCTCGGTTGGTTGCCTTGCCTCGTGCTCGTACTTCTTCCCTCTGCGGCATTCTCTGCGTTCACAAATCCCGACACGCTTATGTCTATGGGTATGAGCGCAGCCGAAGTAGAAGAAATGGTCGGTATGATGAGCATGATCGACGTAAGCTTTGTATCCGGCTCGATCGTATCGTTCGTAGTGGCAATCGTGCTGTTCCTGTTCGTGATCTTCTACTACGGCAGACTCAGAAGAAAGCTCCGCAAGCAGATCAAAGCGGCGAAGAAAGCCGCAAAGCTCGGCTACGCGACGGAAACTTCGTCCTCGAGCGACGGCAGCTCTTCCGACGATAGTAACAATTACGATTATTAAGGCGTAACGTATAAGAAAAATCCCAACCGACAGCGGATGTCCTTAACAGACAAATCACGCTAAGCTATGATTGCCCTTACGGGCAAGTTATGAGTTATGATATGCTCCGAATAGCTATGATTGGCTTCGCCAAATTTTAAGCTGCAAGGGCAATCATATCATAACATTTGCGCAGCAAATTCATAACGGCGAAAGAGTTGCAGAGCAACTCGCGAGCCTCATAACTCTAAACTAAAACCAACAGAAAAAGAGCAGACATACAAGATTTTCATCTTGGTGTGTTTGCTCTTTCTGTTTGTATAAGGGTTTGGGCTTAGCCCATTTGCATTTGACTGGTCAAATGCGATGCTTGCACTTTTACCAAAGTGTAAATTCTCCGCTAAAAATCCCAACCGATCGGTTGGGATTTTTATTTTGTGCTTTCGTTAAATAGTATTACGTTCCACAAACGCGCGGGCAAGCGTCACGTCGTCGGTGTATTCGATCTCCGAACCGACGGGAATACCGTGCGCAAGCCGCGTCACCGTCACGTCCAGCGGCTTGACGAGCTTTGCGATATACATCGCCGTCGCGTCGCCCGATACGTCGGGATTGGTCGCCACGATCACCTCTTTTACGCCGCCCTCTTGGATTCGGGCGAGAAGCTCGCGTATGCGAATATCGTTCGGACCGACCCCCGCGAGGGGATCGATCACGCCGTGCAAAACGTGATATACGCCCTTGAATTCGCGAAGCTTTTCGATCGCCGCGACGTCCTTGGGCTCTTTGACCACGCAGATCACGCTTTTATCGCGCATGCGGCAGATAGCGCATTCGTCCTCTTCGGTGAAGTTGCCGCAGACCTTGCAATATCTGACCTTGCGTTTCACGCCGATTATGGCGTCGGCGAAAGCGCGCGCCTCCGCCTCGGGCATATCGATCACTTTATAGGCGTAACGTTGCGCCGTTTTTTTGCCCACCCCGGGCAATTTGGAAAACTCGTTGACGAGCTTTCCGATCGGTTCGATAAAAATGTCCATTCAGTACCTTTTTATTATAATTTTCGTTTTTCTACGCCCTCGATTTGACGCAAAGCGACTCCCTCGGTCACTTCGTGACAGCTCCCTCGGGGAGGGAGCCTTGACGGAAGGCAAGACGGGAGCCTTTATGCCTCCCTCTTAGAGGGAAGGGGACCGCGTTAGCGGTGGAAGGAGTGCCTTCTCCCGCACAAGGGGGGGGGGGGTGATGCCGAACGCAACGAGGCGGAGGGGGTGTAAAATCATCCCATCATTTTGTATTCTGCATTTTGCACTTATCAAAGCATTCCGCCGAGCGCACCCATGTCGCCGTACTTGCCCATTTTTTCCTCGTAAACTTTATCGGCTTTTGCGTAACCGTCGTTGATCGCCGCCATGATAAGGTCCTCCAGCATTTCCACGTCCGTGGGATCGACGACGCTTTCGTCCAGCTCGATACCGTTGATGATCTTCTTCGCGTTCATATACACGACCACCGCTTCGCTCGCCGCCGTGCCGACGATCTCCCAATCGTCTAAAAGCTCCGCCGTCTTTTCCATCTCTTCCTGCATCTTCTGCGCCTGACGCATCAGATTCTGCATTCCGCCGTTTCCGCCTTTGAATCCTGCCATTTTCGTTTTTCCTCCGATCTTTCTTTTTTATTTTATTTCGATCTTCACGCCGCCGAACGTCTCTTTGAGTTCTTCGACGCGTTTATTGAAATCGTCCGATTGCTTGCCCTTGAGGCGCACCGCAAAACCGCTTTCCGAAATCCCCACCCCCGCGAACGAATCGCGGATCAACGCGTAATGCTCGGGCTTGGAAAGCGAACGGTAGATCGTCTCGCTTTCCGTGTACAGCACGAAAGTATCCCCCTCGTACGCGTAATCGAGATCCATACAGATCGCGAATACCACGCCGCTCTTGCCCGTTTTCCGTAAATATCTCAAAAACGTGCCGAACGTCGCCTTCGCGTCCCCGATCGGCGCGGTACGTACGGAGCTTACCGCCGCTTTCGTTTCCTTTTCCCTTTCGGGCGGAGCGATCTCCGCCGCTTTCGGCGGCTCTTTTTTTACGGGCGGCACAGGCGTAAAGCTCGAATCGAAGTACACGTTTCCGCCCGTCTCTTCCTCGTCGGGCGGCGCTTCTTCGTACCCCACGCTCCCGTATTCGGGCTCGTCGTATTCTTCCTTCGAAGGCACGGTCTCCTTGGGCTCGACGGCGACGGCTTTTTCCGCCGCGCTCGCGTTCGTCTCGACCCTGCCCCCTTCGTTTTGCACGACTACGCCCGTTTCGATCGCCTTTTCCAACGCGGAGATACGCGCAAGCAACGCCTCGATATCGTAATCGGTTTTCGGCATACTCGCTTTCAACACCGCCGTCTCGAACAGCACACGCGGGGACGCGGAATATTTCACCGACTGCTCCACTTCCGCAAATATCTCCGTCGCGCGGAGCAACGCGTGCGGGTCGGCGGTTTTCGCGATCCGCTCCACCTCCGCGTACGACTCGTCGGGAAGCGCGAGTATGTTTTTCCCGTCGCGGCAAAGCTTCGCCACCGCACAGGAATTGAAGAAATTCATGATATCCTTGATCAGCACGCCCACGCTTTTACCCGCGGACAAAAATTTTTCCGCGCTTTCGAACGCTCTGCCGCCGTCGCCGCAAAGCACCGCCTCGCAAAAGTTTGCCACGCCCGAAAAATCCGCGCCGCCCAGCACCGCCGTCACGTCCGCGTAAGTGAGCGCACCGCTCGAATAACTCACGCAGGTATCGGCGATCGACAGCATATCGCGCACGCTTCCCGCGCCCGCGCGAGCGATCGCGGAGATCGCCTCCGCCTCGTACTTTTTACCGATCTTGTCGAATACGAATCGGAGCCGTTCCTCGAGGTCGGCTTGGGGAATAAGCTTGAAATCGAAGCGCATACACCGCGAAAGAATGGTCGCGGGGATCTTCGCCGCCTCGGTCGTCGCAAGGATAAACACCGCGTGCGCGGGCGGCTCCTCCAACGTTTTCAAAAGCGCGTTGAACGCCCCGGGCGAAAGCATATGCACCTCGTCGATGATATACACTTTGTATCGGCACGCCACGGGCGGATACTGCACCTTTTCCCGAAGGTCGCGCATTTCGTCGACGCCGTTGTTCGACGCCGCGTCGATCTCGGAAATATCGAGATTGGACGGATCGGCAAGCGCTTTGCACGCCGCGCATTTCCCGCAAGCGGAGCCGTTTTTCGGATCTTCGCAATTGATCGCCGCCGCAAAAATTTTCGCAATACTCGTTTTCCCCGTACCGCGCGGTCCGCAAAACAGATACGCGTGCCCGATCCTGCCCGTCGCGATCTGATTTTTAAGTACGGTGACGACGTGCTCCTGCCGCACGACGCCGTCGAGCGTCGTCGGTCTGAACGCACGGTATAATGCCAGATACGCCATATTTCTCCTCCGTTATCTTTCGTCGTTTGCCTTGCGCCGCAACGCCTGCACCAGCTTGCGTTTACTGCGCTGTACGGCGTTGTCCACGCTCTTTTGCGTCTTGCCCGTGATCTCGCAGATCTCCGCGCAGCTCGCGCCGTTCATATACACCGTGAACACCTTGAACTCGGTGTCCGTCAGCACGCGGCTCATCATGTCCTCCAGCGCGCGCCTGTCCTCGGCGGATATGAGTATCTCGTCGGGGTCGGAATCGGAAAGCAACGTTTCGGTGTCCGCCACGGAAACGTAATCGTTGAGCGGCTGATTTTTCTTACTCGTCGCCTTTTTCACTGCGTCGATGATCTGCCGCCCCACGCACATGTGGGCGAAGTTTTTGAAATTCTGTCCGCCCTCCGCCTTGGGTCTGTAGCCGCGGATCGCCTGAAACAGACCGATCATGCCTTCCTGAATAAGGTCCTCCGCCTCCCCGCCGACAAGGAAATACCGTCGCGCGTGATAACGGACGAGCTTCGTATAGCGCAACAGCAATTCCTGTTCCGCCGTACTGTCGCCCTCTTGCGCCCGTAGCGCAAGCGCTTCGTCCGTTGCCCGTACCTCGCGCATAATTTATCTCTCCGTTTCTCATTAAAAGCGAAATTCCAGTGAATTTTTCACTACGTGAAAGTGAAGTTTCCGATAAATGCAAAATTGCGGTAAAATTTATAAATTATTCAATCATTTTGCATTCTGCATTTTACATTTTACATTTATAAACGATTGCGTACTACCTCGTACGCCGCGATGCCCAGCGCCACCGACGCGTTGAGGGAATTGACCTTGCCTTGCAAGGGCAACGACAATATCTTGTCGCATTTCTCTTTCGTCAACCGCTTCACGCCGCTGTCCTCGCCGCCGACGACAAGGGCTACGTTACCCTCGAATTTTTCCTTGTATATGTCCTCGCCGCCGGCCTCGAGCGCGTACACCCAATAGCCGTTCTTCTGCAACGTTTCGACCGCTTGGTTCAGATTCGGCACCTTCGCCACCTTCATATGCTCCGCCGCGCCCGCGGAAATACGGATCACGCTTTCCGTCACCGACGCACTGCCCGATTTGGGGATCACCACGCCGTCCGCGCCCGCGCACTCCGCCACACGGATGATACTGCCGAGATTATGCACGTCCTCGATTCCGTCGCAAAGCACGATAAAGCCGCCCTTCTCGCTCTTCTTTTCCGCGATGATCTCGTCCAGATCGTAATATTCGTAATCGGTCGTGAACGCGATCACGCCTTGATGATGACGGGAAACGCTCTCTTTATCCAGCACCTGCTTGTCCACGAACTGCACGCGGATATTGCGCTTCCTCGCCTCCGCAAAAATCATCGAAGCCGAGCCCTGCGCGCCCTTTTCGATCAACAGCTTGTCTATGTTTTTTCCCGTTTTCAGCAGCTCGAGCACTGCGTTTCTGCCTTCCGTTTTCATATCCTTTTCCTCTTGCGTTTACGGCTTATACGCCTTTTCCGCCGCTTGTCCTTTCAGTTCTTCCTCGTCAACTTGTGCGAAAAGATAACCTATCCGCTCGTATTCGCCCGTGAGATACAAAAACCCGATCACCGCCTCGAAGCCCGTCGAACGGCTGTATTCCGCTACGCTCGCATGCTTGCTTTTCGTCGCCTTTTTCGCGTTTCTGCCCCTGCGAAAAACGTCCGTCTCCTCCTCGGTAAAGAGCGGCAACACCCGTTCCAAAAACGCGCTTTGCCCGCGTGCGGAAACGACCTTCGCCGCCGCGCGCTGAAGCTCCGCCGCTTTGCCCGTACCCGAGCGCACCAACCTGTCGCGTATATACAGCGTATACACCGCGTCGCCCAAAAATGCGAGCGTCACGGGATTGATCTGCGCCGCCGCGGTTTTGTCCATCTTTTGCGTTTCCATATCCACCCGTATTTTTTTCTTCTCTTTATTATAGCACAACCGAAGTCAAATTACAAGCAATTCGACGGGTTTTTTACGCGATCGAATCGGAAAGATACGCCATCACCCCCGCCGCGATTGCGTCCGCTAATTTTCTTTGCCAGCTCGCGTCCGTCAGGAGCTTTTCGTCCGCCGCATTGGATAAAAAACCGCACTCCACGATCACCGACGGCGCGTCCGTACAAGCAAGCATATAATACTCCGCCGCCGTCGCTTTTCGCGTTTTCACGCCCTCGCCCTCGTACAGCCCGTTGAGTCGCTCCTGAAGCGCAAGCGCAAACTTCTCGCACGGCGGATCGTCCTTGCGATAAAACACCTGTCCGCCGCGCACCGATTGCGCGGGATAACGGTTCTGATGCACGGAAATAACAAGCGCGGGATCGGTCTCCTCTATAATCTCTTTTCGCTTTTCCATATCCCGCCGTTTAAATCCCTTCGTCGGCGCGCCGTACAAGCCGCCCTCCGTCTTACGCGTCAAGACCACCTCGAAGCCCATGTCCTCGAGCACCTCTTTCAAAACGAGCGAGACCGAAAGATTGACGTCGCTTTCCTTTACGCCCGTACGGATACCCGTCACCCCGCCGTCGATCCCGCCGTGCCCCGCGTCCACGACGATCTTCATTCCCTCGTCCGCAAGCGAAAACACCGTTTTGGGCGCGCTGAGCACGCGCACGCAAAGCCCCAAGGCAGCCACGAAAGCCGCCATCGTCGCCGTTATAAATGCAAAAACAGTTCGTTTCATATCCCTATTTTATGCAAGAAAACGCGCCCTTATGAAAGCGGGCGCATTTTCTCCTCTTATAAAAATTTCAGATCCGACCCCTCCAATCGGCAACGGTAATCCGTTTCGGGATCGGGCTTACTCGTTACAAGCAATTTTCCGACGGTCGTCGGCGCCGACGCGGGCTTTTCCTCCGTTTTCGGCTTGACCTCGCTTGCGATCGGTTCCTCGTTTGCCTCCCGTATCCATTCGGAATAGATCTCCCATGCCCGCTCGGTAACGACGCGTCCCACGCCCGCGGCGATCAAGCTTTTAAGCAGCTCCGCCGTGTTTACGCCCGATACCTCCAGCTTACAGCCGTTCGTCATATCCACGCGGATCCGTTCGCAGCCGGGAAAATACGGCACGCTGAAAAACGCCGCGCCGGCGTCGCTCGCAAGCCGCGCCACCCGCGCTACCGTCGTCGGCGACGAGGTCTTTTCCATGCGCACCTTCAACGTCGCCCGCCCAACGGCGCGCCGCACTTTTTTCAGTTCCCGCCTGATCTCGTTATAACGGCAGGAATCGAGGAACGACGGCGTAACGGCTACGGTTATCTCCCCCGCGCCCCGTTTCACGGCGAGCTTCGCCTCGTACGCCTTCACCTTCGCGAGCGTTTCCCCGTCGCCGCCCACGGTGCAATCGAGCTTGACGCCGCTCGTTTTCAGATAATACGCCGCCATGCTCAGCTTGGTAAGCGGAAGCCGCACCGCCGCCTGTCTGAGCCTTACCGCCCGTTCGCACACCCGCTGTACGTCCTCGCCGTTTCCTATGCCCGCTTCCGACCGTGCGAGCGCGCCCGTCACCTCCGCGATACGCTTTTTGCGTTTATATGCGCGGAATTCCTCCGCCTCCGCCGCCGTCAGTACCGCTCCGTTTTCCGCTTTCGTAAGAATTCCGTTTGTTTGCGTTTGCTTTTCCATAGTTTGAGTATGCGACAAAGCGTTTCCATTTATTCCAATTTCAGCCAATTTATGACAGAATAAACGAGGTATACTGTACTTATGAAATACGCAAACGCATTATTGATATCCTCCGCGTTCGGCATTTTATGGCTTTCCCTGATCTTCGCCTTGTGCTTCTTTTTCGTACACCTTGTCCGCCTCGCCAAATTCGGACAAACGTGGCGGAAGGAACAGACCGCCAAATCGGAAAACGCCGAAAAGAAAGACCCGCCGCCCGCGCCGCCCGAAAAAAAAGCTCCCCCGAAAGAAACGGGAGAGCCGATCTATTATATCGTCGAGCGGAAACGCCGCACGAAATCGAGCTTCGGCGAACCGAAGCAGATCAAATTCAAATAAATTCTCAAGAATGGGAAACGCTTTCCAGCTTGCCCGTCTTTTCGTCGTAACGTTCGAGATTCCCCCCGTCCGTCCAAAGCCTTTCGAGGTGGTAGAAAAGCCGCGTTTCGTCGTTGAAGATATGCACGATCACGTCGCCGTAATCGATCACCGCCCAACGCCCGTCGCGCACGCCCTCCGTCCGCGAGGGCACCAAGCCGAGGTCCTTTTCGATCAGCTCCTCCACCCGTTCGCCCATCGCCTTGATCTGCGGCGCGTTGCTCCCGCTTGCGATCACGAAATAATCGCAAAGATCCGTCTTTTCGCGCACGTACAGGCACACGATATCCTTGCCCCGTTTGTCCGACAGCGCATTGCATACCGCAAGCGCCAATTCTTTACTCGTCGTATTGTTGTTTTCCATACAGTCCTCCGTTTTTCCGTCGTCTCTTTTTTCGGCGTTTTCATAATATCGGCACGCCTCCACCGTCAGCGGATATATCTCCGCTTCTTTTTTTTGCAAAAATTCCACCGTCTGCTTCAATGCCTCCGACAGGCATTTATCCAGCCCTCTTGCGCCCTTCCGTTTCTCGTGAAACAGTTCCCGCAACACTTCGACGCCTTCGTACGCTCGCTCTTCCTCGACCATATCGGCAAGAAACACAAGCTTTCCCAGCGCCGTCATTTTTTTCTTTCCGCTCGTATGATAGCGGATCGCGTCCAATATTTTTTCGTCCGTCACACCGAACGCCTTTCGCGCAAGATACGCGCCCGTAAACTGATGCAGAACGGGCGGCGGGATATCCCCCCATTCCTTCCGCTTCCGAAACCCTTTTAAAAGAGGACTTCCGATCGGCACGTTCTTTCCGCAATCGTGAAACAGCGCGGCGGCGATCGCCTGCCGTTCGGGTATCCCGAGCGCGCCCGCGCGCTCCGCCGCGAGAAAAGCCACGCGCAGACTGTGCGCCGCACGGCTTTGCTTTTCGAGAGACAAGGCTTCCTTCGCGTTCGGTATTTCGTAGAGTTTTTTCTCTTTTATATACGCCGCCGTTTTTTCGTCCGTATAAGGCGTTAGATCGATACCTGCCCCCGCCATTACGCGCAATTTCGTAGACGACACGTCCGCGCCGTTATACCCGATCACCTCGAATTTTTTGCCGAATCTTTCGTAAAATTTCTCTTCTTCCGCTTCCGCCCAACCCACCTTTTCGTTGCGCGCGCAAACGGCGAGCGTTACGTCGTTTAAAATGCTCTCGGGATTTTTCCACGTCGGGAAATTCCGCAACATATCCGTACCGACCAGCCAAAACAGCTCCGCATTCGGATACTTTTCACGAAAATACCGACAGGTGAGATAGGTATAACTTGTGCCCTCTTTTTTAATTTCGTAATCGCTGACCTCGATCTTTTCCCTGCCCGCAAACGCCCATCGGCACATCTGCAAACGGTCGTGATCGGGAGAAAGTATCTTTCCTTTTTTGTGCGGGGGCGCGAAAGCGGGCATCACGAAAAGCTTGTCGAGCGCGAGCGTTTTCACCGCGCTTTCCGCGAGACGGATATGTTCCATATGCACGGGGTCGAACGACCCGCCGAATATCCCTATCCTCATACCCTTCTCCTTTCTCCTGCTTCTTTTTTCGGCATTACCTTTCTACCATTATACTATATATTTTCGTTTTTTTCAAGTTTAAAATACAAAAAATCCGTCAAAAATCAAAACATGAAAAAATCGGCTTATATTTCGGATATACTTTTCACCTTTTTCACGGCGGCGGTCTTTACGCTGTGCCTTTTCCGTTATCTCGGCATCGACCTCGTCCCCGCCCTGTTCCTCGCCTTGATCTGCGGTGCCCTCGCCGCCGCGGCGATCGGCGCATGGCTTACGCACAAACGCAGACGTTTTTTCCTCAAAAGATCGGACGAGGCTCTAAAGCAAAAGCTCCTTCTGCACCTCTCCCTCCTTTCCGACGAGAAAAAAAGCGCCCTGTTTTATAACGTGCTCCGTCAACGGGAGGACGTAAAGCGCATGGGCAAGCTCCGCCTCGTCGGGCAGGAAAATTTTTATTTCCTCAATTTTCGCTTTTCGCCCGTTACCCCCGACGAGGTCGCGGCGATCTCCCGCTTAAAAACGCAAAAACAAAAAATACTCCTTTGCAACGAGATCGAGGAATCCGCCCTCCGCCTTTGCGCGCGGTTGAATATTCAGGTTCGCGCGGGCGACGACGTATTCCGACTTCTCCGCGCCGAAAACGCGCTGCCGAAAACCTATCTCGGCGAGGACGTCGCGACGAAAAAAAGCAAATTTCATCTCCGCGCTTGCTTTGCGAAAAGCAACAGCCGACGCTTTCTCGTCGGCGGCGCGCTGATCCTGCTCAGCTCGCTGATCACGCCTTTCCCTTATTACTATCTCGTTTCGGGAACGTTACTCCTCGTCGCGGCGGCGTGTATCCGCATTTTCGGCTATTCGTAAAGGGATAAAAACGCTTTCCCCAAACGCTCGATCGTATCGGTTGCGAGCAAAGAATATTCCCCTTGCTCTTTTGCGGCGATCTCCGCCGCCTTTCCCACGAGATACGCGCCCGCCCTTGCGCCGTCGAAGCCGGACAAGCCCTGCGCGCAAAGCCCCGCGATCACGCCCGCGAGCACGTCGCCGCTGCCGCCCTTGGCTTGTCCCGCCGTACCCGCGGTATTCAAAGCCGTGCGTTCCCCGTCCGTTACGACAGATACGGCGTTTTTCAAAAGCACCGTCACTCCGTGCGTTTTCGCAAACGCCTCGGGCGCGTCGAATCCCTTCTCCGAGATCGTCCCGACGCTTTCCTCCGAAAGCCTTGCAAACTCCTTGATATGCGGCGTCAGCACGACGTCGCATTTTTTTTGCGCAAACGCTTTCGCCAGCTTTTCCCGTCCGAAAAAGGCAAACGAGTTCAACGCATCCGCGTCCAAAATCAACGTTCCCGTATAGTTACCGAGCAACCAAAGCGCGCCTTCCGCCACCGCGATACTCGCTCCCATACCCATACCGTACGCGACCGAATCGTATGCGGTAAGCTCCTGCATTTTTCTTGCGTTAAACTCGTACCTGTCCCCCTCGTTTGAGGCTACGAGCAACGCTTCGGGAGCCTTCAGCATATAATGAGTCAGCAAGCCTTTCGGAACGAAAAGCGCGGTATACCCCGCGCCCGACCGCAGACACGCCGCCGTCGCAAGATACGCCGCGCCCGTGTATTCGACGCTCCCCGCGACGATCGCCGCCCTGCCGTAACAGCCCTTGTGCGTGTTGCGCTTGCGTTTGGGCAACAGCGCCGCTATCTCCTCCCGCGAAACAAGCGTTGCGTATTTCTCCTTTTCACGCGGCAATCGTATCCCGATATCCGCCCGCAGGACCTTTCCCGCAAAATCGATCCCGTCGCCGAAAAATACGCCCGTTTTATATTCGCCGATACACAGAGTCTCGTCCGCGCACACCGCCGTTTTTTGCACGCGCCCGTCGCCGTGTACGCCCGACGGGATATCCGCGCTCAGCACCCTCGCGCCCCGCGCCTTATATCCGTTTATCTCCTTTATCGCCGCCGCGTACGCTTCGCTCGGCGCCCCCTTAAATCCCGTACCGAGCAAACAATCGACCACGAGCGCGAACGCCTTTTTCGGGAATACGGCAACGACCTCCCCGCCCACGGCGAGAAATTTCCGATGATTTTCCGCGCAATCGTCGCTTTTGCGTTCAGCGAAACACACGACGGTCACCTCCCGCCCGCACGCCTTTAAAAGTCTTGCGCACACGAACCCGTCGCCGCCGTTGTTCCCGCCCCCGCAAACGCAGAGTATCGCGCCCGTCGGCGCCGATTCCTCCGCCCGCTTTGCGAGCGCCTCGCCCGCACGTTCCATCAAAACGAGCGAGGGAACGCCGAGCCCGTTTATCGTGTATTCGTCTGCCTCCCGCATCTGCGCGTTATCCAATACGTAATCCATTTTTATATCCTCAACGAAACCTCCGCCGAAGCGAACGTTTCCACTCCTTTTTCCGTCTCCGCGATCAACGCGCCCGCCGCGTCCACGCCCAGCAATTTCGCCCGCCGCTTCTCTTCTCCGACGAGAAGAGTCGTCTCCTCGCCCAACCAGCCCAGATAGCCTCCGTATTTTTTCGCCGTCGCCTTTTCGCACAGCTTGCCGATCAACGCTTCCTCCGCCGCCGCCACGGAGACGTCCTTCCCCTCCGCCCGCACCGTCGTGGCGATATCCGCCAATTCCTCGGGCAATTCGTTGCGGATATTCAACCCGATCCCCACGATCGACGAAGCCACGTTCCCGCCCGAAAAGGTGTTCTCGATCAATATCCCGCAGATCTTTTTCCCGTTCACGTAAATATCGTTGGGCCACTTGATCTTCGGCGCAAGCCCGAATCCGACGAGCGTTTCGCACACTGCCGCCGCCGCGTTCTGCATGATCGTAAAAGCCCTTTCCGCAGGAAAATTTTCGTAAAAGGTAAGCGCGGTCAGATACAGCCCGCCCTCCGCGGAAGAAAAGCTCCTGCCCTTCGTCCCGCGTCCGCCCGTCTGCGACCTCGCGATCACGATCAGATCCCGCTTTTCCCCGCGCCGCGCCTTTGCATAATCGTTCGTCGAGGCAATGCTTTCAAACCGCTCTATCGTATACCCGTTTTTTTCTTTCATCGCATACCTGCCCTGCCCGTTTACTCCTCGTCGAGCTCGCCCAAAGACGCCAGCGCCGCTTTTGCTACGTCGTATTCGAAGCCCTTGCCCATCAGATGCCGATACGCTTTTTGCAAGGTCTCCCTGTCCGCCGTCTTTCCCCGCATATACTTGTATAATATCGCCTTCGCCGCGTCCTCCTGCGCCTCGCCGTCCACGGCGGATAAAGCCTCGTCTATCTCCGTTTCCGACACGCCTTTGGCTTTCAGCTCCATTTTGATCAACCGACTGCCCTTTTTCTTTCCCGCCGATTCCACGTACGCCTCCGCGTACTCCCCGTCGTTGAGAAAATTGTACCCTTTCATTTTTTCGATCGCATAATCGATCACGGCGGGCAAATACCCCTTTCCGCTTAAAAATTCCCGCACTTGCTTTTCCGTTTTGCGCGTAGCGGAAACGTGCGTAAGCGCCTTGTCGAGCGCGGTATTCTTCTCGCTTTCGAGTTGAATTTCGGACAGCTTTTCGGGGGATACTATCTGTCCCACCTTCAAACGGTTCTTTACCGTCGCTTCCAAGGTCAGCCCGCAACAAAACCGCCCGTCCACGAAAATATTGCACCGCCTCTTGTCTTTCACCTGCGGCGTGATCGCCGTAATTTCGTTCAAACCCGTACGCTCCTTTTCTCTTTCTTCCCCTCCATTGTAGCACGGCGAGAAAAAAAAGTCAATCGAGCCGCGCAAAATCGCGAAAAAACGTTTACATTCCCGAAAAATTGTGATACAATAAATACGGAAATTTCCAATGAGGAGTGAAAATTATGAAATACCATACCGTTGATATCGAAGGCTTCGAAGTCAAAATGCCCGTTCTGCCCCTGCCCGGCGGCGTTTCGATCGCCTTTTTCAATCTGCACGGCGACAGCGAACTCACCGAACATTGCGGCAAGCAACTCGCAAAACGGCTCGGGGATTGCGACGTGCTTCTCACCGCCGAATCCAAGGGCTTACAGCTCACCCACTGCGCGGCGCGCGAGCTGGGGCAAAGATACTATGCCGTAGCGAGAAAATCCAAAAAACTGTATATGCAAGACGGAATCGAGCTGACGATCGAATCGTCTATCACGACGGGTAAGGCGCAGACCTTCTATCTTTCCCGCCACGACGCCGATCTTCTCAAAGGCAAAAAAGTGGGCATCGTGGACGACGTGATCTCCACGGGCGCGTCGCTGAAAGGTCTTGAAAAGCTCGTCGAAAAAGCGGGCGGGATCGTACATAAGAAAGCTTTCGTGCTCGCCGAAGCGGACGCGGCGGACAGAACGGACGTCGTTTATCTGGCAAAAATTCCCCTCTTTAAGTAAAATTTGACAAAAAAATACGCTTGCGGCAACCTTTTCCTGCGTTGCCGCCTGTTTTTTTCACGGAAATACTTGCATTTTCCCTTCGTTTGGTTTATAATGATACCGTATAATATTGTCGCGGGCGAACTTCCGCTTGCGACCGAGGAGCGCGAAAAATTATGAGTGACAGAAATATGCAATACGAACCCGAAGTGATCGTCAAGAAAAAGGGCGGCTTCTTAGGTAAATTGGTCGCTTTGATACTCGGCATTATCATCGGTATTATCGCGGGCTTAGGCGGCGTGGCGGGCGGCGTTTATTATATCGTCGCGAAAATGCAGATCAAAAAGGGCTTCGAGCTCGTCAACGGCTATCTTCCCACCGATATCGATTATACGCAATACATAAACGGCAGTTACGGCGAAAAGACGGTGTACGAACTCGTGGGCGACGCCGCAGCCGCCATTTCGGAAGTGCGGGCGGGCACGGGCACGCTGAACGACTTAAACGAAATTTCCCCGTATATCGAAACGCTGATAAAGGGCGACCCCGCCGTGAAAGACTCGGGCGTGGTATACCTGCTTTCCACCTACGGCATTAAGGTAGACGGCGACGAGATGATGAAGCGTATCATCATCAAACCCGACGGCGAAATGGAATCGTATCCCGACAAATACCTCCTCGACTATATCACCGACGCGATCTATTCTATGGAAGCGGGCGAGCTGATCCATTCCCTTTCGGGCACGGAAGTGACGGGTATCATGAAAACGATCCTCTACGGCGCGAACGAAAACGATACGCCGCTCACCGTCGAGGACCTTATCTCCGCCGATTTGGACGACCGTATCAACTCTCTGCCCCTCGATTCGATCATGGATATCGACACGAACGATTCGATCATAAGCTCGCTTGCGTACGGCGCAGACCACCGCTATACGAAAAACGCCGACGGCACGGTAACGATGAAACAGCTCTATTATATCCTCGAAACGGCGGAGGACGGCTCGTTTGTCCCCTACGACGACATGGACGTGGAATTCGACGGCGAATGTACGCCGCTTACGGAGGACGGCGTTTATAAGCTCGTTTTCGCAAACGACGACGAAACGCAAACGACCCAATACCTCAAAACCGACCCGAGCACCCCCGCGCACTACCTTGTCTACGAGGACGCGGAATGTACGAAACCGATCGATTTCCAAAAAACGACGGTCGGCTCGCTGAACGACGCGAACGATCTGATCAACTGCATCGCGCTGAAAGACGCCTTGAATATCACGGGAACCTCGGAAAAATTCCTCATTTCCCTCGCGTACGGCGTGGAGGGTGTCGATTATGATCTCGTGGGCGAGGGCGACAACAGAACGATCGTACCGAAGCCCGGCGGAGCCGAGCCCCGCACCATTCGCGACCTGCGCGAAAAGGGCGGCGATTTAATCAACGAAGTTTATCTTTCCGATATCGTAACAGCTTCCCCCGACGATAAAGTGGTCATGTATATGCTCTACGGCAAAGAGGGCTTGCATTATGTGATAAACGAAACGACGAAAGAAGTCGATATGTTGCAAGAACAGGTCGCCGTACGTAAGACCCAAAACGGGGACGGGACCTATACCTACGCCGTTTACAACGAATACGGCGACGTACTGATCGCAAACACGAAGGTCACCGAGGAGAACGAAATTCTTTATTATACCGTCAACGATACGAAATACGTACTGAAACCCAACGACGGGGAAACGGTCTCTATCCATAAAGATCTGCTCCCCGAAAATGCGGATTACGACAGTGCCGATCTGTATTACGTTTTTAAAGAGGACGGCGTAACGGAAGTGGAATTCGACCACACCCACCTCGGCGATCTGAAAGGCAAAAATCCCCCTATCTTCTCCAAGCTCAAAGACCGTCTGACGATATCCGACGTGCTCGGCGCAGACAGCGGGCTTGAAAACAACAAAATTTTGAAGCATTTGCAAAACGAAACGATCGCCGAGCTTCCCGACGCGGTAGCCAACCTCACCGTCGGTCAAGTGTTTGAAGACGATATCTATAAAACGACGGAAGTCACGGAGGGCGAGGGCGACAACGCCGTAACGACCAGCTATTTCATCGACGCTAACGGCAACCCGCTCGTATATAACGAAACGGACGGCAAATATTATATTAAAGGCACGGCGACGGAAGGTCACCGCGTATTAAAGGGAAGCTGGAAATACCTGCTTACGGACGAAAACGGAAACGAACGGCTCGATTATAAGATCGCGGGTGAAACGAAAGACGGCGAGTCTGACGGTATGTCGGCGATGATGGATAATATGACGAGAAATATCCAGAAAGCGACCCTCGAGACGCTCGTTGAAGACGAGATCATCGATTTGTCGGACGAGCAAAAAAACAAGCTGGCAAATAATGAGATGATCGCGAAAATGACGATTTCGCGGCTTATCGAATATGCGCTCGACGCCGCTACTACGCTGAACCCTTAACAAACTATCGAGAGGAAAGCGAGTCTTTCCTCTTTTTTCGGCAAAAATCGGGAAAATAATCTTTAATTTCCTTTAAAAGTGTGTAAAATCGATTGACTATTTTTCCCAAATGGGATATAATATCTCTACACGGCTAAGCGAGCCGCGTTAAAACCTTGCATATCGGAAGATATGCCGAATAAGACCGGGAGGTGAAAAAATGGCTAAATACGAAATGCTGTATCTGATCAACAACGCGTTGACGGACGAAGCTAAGGATGCCAAAGTCGCTAAGTATGAAGAGGTCGTTAAGGCGATGGGCGGTAACGTCGTTTCCACTGACAAGTGGGGCACGAAGAAAACCCCTTACCCCATCAACTACAAAACCGAAGCGTACTACGTGCTTATGACGTTCGAAGCAAACGGTAAGATCGTTGAAGAGCTTAAACGCGTTGCGGGTATCGACGCAGACGTTGTAAGACGCTTGATCACGAAACTCTAATTGATTTGGTGGAAAATTTATGAACAAAGTATTTTTGATCGGAAACTTAACGCGTGACCCCGAGCTTACCGAAACGGCAAGCGGCGTTGCGGTTTGTCATTTCTCCATCGCCGTAAACAGGAACTATTCCTCGCAGGACGGCGAACGTCAGACGGACTTTTTCAATTGTACCGCATGGCGCGCTATGGCGGAAACGATCGCGCGTTATACCAAAAAAGGCAACAAGGTTGCCGTAGTGGGAAGCATTCAGCTTCGCAACTATGAGGACAATCAGGGCGTAAAACGCACTGCGGTCGATATCATCGCGCAGGACGTAGAATTCCTCACGCCCAAAGCAAACGGCGATTCGTTCGACGAAGTAGCCGAAGCGCCCCGTCAGTCCGCGCAAAAGCGTAAACCCGTTTTGCAAGCAATGGACGACGACAGCGACATTCCCTTCTAAGCCTTTCGCTTAAGGGAACAAAATTCTAAAAGGAGACACGTCATGGAAGAAAAGGCACCCGTAAAAAAGGTATATAAAAAAGCGCCCCGTAAAAAGGTATGCGCATTCTGTCAGGAAAAGCTCGAAGCGATCGACTATAAAGACGTTAATCGCTTGAAGAAATTCATTTCCGAGGGCGGCAAAATTTTGCCCCGCAGAATGAGCGGTACGTGCGCAGCGCACCAGAGACTTCTTGCAAAAGCGATCAAGCGTGCAAGAATCGCCGCGCTTCTCCCCTTCAAAGGCGAGTAATAAAAGCGTCGAAACAAAAAGCGACCCCGTGGGATATCCCGCGGGGTTATTTTTCCGCCCGCTTCACTTTCAACAAAAAAGCGTAGTCCCGACGCCCGTCGGTACCACGCCTTTTTTATTACCCGTTTTCCGTTACAGCTTCAAAAGTCTTTGCGCGTTTTTATAGAATATTTTTTCCTTTTCCTCTTCGGAAAGTAGGAAATCCAACGCCACCGCGCCGATAAAACCCGCGGGATTGCAAACGGGATAATCCGACCCGTAAATAAAACGCTCCGCACCGAACTCGTCTATCCCCCGCCGCAACACGCCATGGCGGAAAACGCCCGTCCCCGACGTGTCGAGATAATAATTTTCACTCGTCTCCATACGCTTCAAATGTCGCAAAAACGCAGACTTTTCCCCGGGGTGCGCCGCCACCAGCGTCAGGTTTTTAAAACGTTTCACCATTTCGTCCATCTCGTCCTCGCCCATCGAGTGGAAGCTGACGACCATTTTATGCGCCTCCGCCGCCTCCAATATCTCGAAAAACGCAGAGTCGGAATAATCCGACCAATCCTGCAAATACGGCACGAGCTCGCCGATCAGACGGAAGCCGAGCGCGTGAAACCGTTCGATCTCCGCGATCGACTCCTTCACAAACTTCGGATGCACGTGAAATCCGGGGTAATAAAAATCGCCGTACGCCTCGCGCAAGCGCAACGCCTCGTCGTTGACGGCGCGCACGTCGTCGAAGGTATACGGTTTGTCGCCGTATAACCGCCCGATCACCGACCCGCAGATCGTTTCGACCCCCATTCCCCGCAAGTCCCTCTTCGTATTTTCGATCGACATATCGCAATGCTCGATATGGTGACAGATATTATTCGAGGTCGCGGTAAACGGATGCGTGTGGAAATCTATAATGCGGTACTCTTTCATTTTCCTTTTCCCTTTGGGTTTGTTACAAAAATTATACCGCAAAAAAATCAAAAACGCAAGGATTTACCGTTGTTTTTATGTGAAAACAGGATAAATTTCATACGGAAGGCGCGCTCTGTCCGCGCCCGAGATTCTTTTTCACCGATCTTTTCAAGAGGAAGTATGAGACGACCGCCGTCACCGCTTCCGCGATCGGGAACGTCCACCAAATAAGCGCGGAAACGTCGAAGCTCAGCGTAAACAAAAACGCGATGGGCAGGACCAAAACGATCAGTCTCAAGGCGGAAATGATCAACGGCGAGTACACCTCGTTAAAGCCCTGTAAAACGCCTTGCACGGCAACGCTGAACCCCATAAAAACGTAGCCGATCGTCGCTATGTGTAGCGCAAGGCGGCACGTTTCGAGGATATCGCTCTTCGCCACGATAGACGATTCCTCAATCGTCAACGCGAAAAGCTCGGAGATCGGCGCGGCGAACGCCTGATATAAAACGGTGAGGATCGCGGTCACGACGACCGAATCGATCACGCCGTATTTTATCGTTTCCGTCACCCGCTTTCCGTCCCCCATGCCGTAATTGTAAGAGGTCACGGTAATGAGGGTGTTGGACAAGCCGAACGAAGCGAACAGAGCGATCTGCATAAGCTTATAATAAATGCCGTAGCTGCCCGAAAGCAGATTGACCGTATATACGTCGTCGATCGTTCCGATGATGAGAAGCACCCCGAACATCATGAGCGCGAGCATACCCTGCATCAGAAACGCGGGGAATCCGATCCTGTAAATATTTTTGATAATGCCCCCTTCGGGCTTGATATACTTGGGATTCCCGCCAATCTCCTTGTTCGTGGCGTAGTGCAATATCATGGCAAGCAAAAACGAAACGATCTGCCCGATCACGGTCGCGTAAGCCGCCCCCGCGATCCCCATTTGCAAAGGATAGATAAATACGTAATCGAGAACGATATTCGTGATCGCCCCCGCGACCTGCGAAAGCATGGAAAACAAAGTTTTCCCCGTCGCGATAAGGAAGCGTTCGGCTACGGCAAAGCCGATCGAACCGATGGAAATACAGCAGCATATCTTCAAATATTCCGTTCCCATTTCGACGACGGTCTCGTTATCCGACATCAAGCGCATGTACGGTTTTGAAAGAAACGCCCCGAAAAGCAGAAACACCGCATAAAATACGGCGATCAGAAAAATACCGTTCCCCGCGATCTTATCGACGGTTTCCTTGTTCCCCTCCCCGAGATTTTTGGAAAGCATCGCGTTAATGCCCACGCCCGAACCGACGCCGATCGCGATCATCATGATCTGTACGGGGAACGCGGCGGACAACGCCAAATTCCCCAACGCGCCCTCTTCGCCCATATTGATAACGAACATCGTATCGACAACGTTATAAAGCGCCTGTAAAACCATAGAGAGAATCATAGGCAATCCCATTGCCATGATCAGCTTACCTACCTTTTCAACGCCCATTTTGTTTTCCGTCATTTTATACCTCCAAGACGTAAAAAACGGCGCAAGTCCTTTTAGTTGGACTTACGCCTTTCGACTACTCACTGTTTGACATTTTAACACATTTTTGAAATTTTCGCAAACGTTTTTTGCAAAAAAATCTATAAAATTTTAAATTGAAATATAATTCAAAATTATTTTAGAACGCTGTACTTTTTTTGTTTAATATGGTATAATGTACAAATACGCGTTGGAGAAATTATATGGCTGAACCTAAATTAAGAACAGTCAATAAGGCAGTACCACCTTATCAAATCAACAAATTTCCTTCCGCTTTTATTGAAAAATTCGCCGAAGAAATTGTTTATATGTTGACAACCAAAGACACAATGTCCCTGGAAGGAAATGAGTGGGAGCAAATATTTGCGAACTGCATAGGGGCAGAATGGCGACCTTCTAATGTAGGATTAGATGATGTTGTTTTGGATAATTGCTGTTGGAGTGCAAAAACTGTTAAAGCAAGTAGCAATATTGGCAATCAAAAAACCGTGCGCTTGATTAGTGGAAGAAACTCGCCTACATATAGGTTTTGGGGTTGACAGAATTACAGAAACTGAGCCTAACTCAATCGGTAAAATGGTTTTGGATATTTGGAATGAACGAGTTTCTGGAATACGTCAATATTTCAAATTCGCACGAACGGTTGTGTTAGTTAAAGGTTTGGATTACAGCGAATATTTGATTTTTGAAACGGAAACTGTTCGCTATGATGCTGACCAATATACTTTTGAATGGATAGCCGTGGTAATTTAGAGGGATATACCAAAGATGAACATATCCACAAATTTACTTGGCAACCACACGGAAGCCAGTTTACCATTATAGAAGAAAGCCCCAACGAGAGATACCGCTTAAAAATAAGGATTCCTGAAAAATTAGACAAAGCAAGTATTTTGAAAGCATTAAAATTTGATAAAGCTTGGGTTACAAGGTTGGACTAATAAAAACTTAACGGCGTGATAGCAAAACTACCACGCCGTTATTGTTTATCAAAAATGCCGTAAAAACCAAACACACGCCGCAATACCTATCAATTCAAGGTAATGGACGTGTGTTAGGTTGGTGCACCGTAAGAGGTTCGAACTCCTAGCCTTTGGTTCCGTAGACCAACGCTCTATCCAGTTGAGCTAACAGTGCATCCATAAGAGCATTCAATCAAATTGCTTATATAGTATAAATCGTTTTCCCGCTTTTGTCAACTGTTTTTGACTGATTTTTTACGATTTATCGGAAAAAATATTCCGCAAAAACTTTACAGATCGAACGCGATCGCCGTGATATCGTCCGAGAACTGCCCCCCGCTGAATACCCCTAACGCCGTTTTCAGCTTGCCGATAAAATCCTCCGCGCTCAGCGATTGCAACAATACGCTCTCCGCGCGTTCGATCCCGAACTGCTCGCCCTTCGCGTTCGTACACTCCGTCACGCCGTCCGTAAGCAAGACCAACAAATCGCCCTTTTCAAACGGCAATTCGTTTTCGCGGTACACAAAATCGGGCATCCACGTCGAAATGGGCGGCGCGGGCGACTCGATTTCGTTGATCCCGAGCGAATTTTTCAAAAGTATCGGCGCGTTATGCCCCGCCACCGCGTAACGGAGCTTCTTTTCCGCCTCGTCAATGCGTACCGCCGCCACCGTGATATACGAGCGTTCGTCCTGATTAAGCTCGTTAAATTTCAAATTCAACGTGGAAAGCGCCTTGGCAAGATCGGGCTGTTTTCTATCGAACCCCGCTTTCACGAACGCCGACAGCATACCCGCGGAAATCCCCTTGCCCGACACGTCGGCAAGCACGCCGTAGGTCTGCCCGTCCAGCTCGTACACGTCGGGCAGATCTCCCCCCACGCCGAAGCACGGAATATACATATACGAATACGGCACGCCGCCCATACTTTTCCCCGCAGGCAATAACCGCTGTTGCATTTTTTGCGCGGAAAGAAGCTCCCGCTCCATCTCCGTTTGGAACGTACCGTCCGTGAGCCCCAAAAACAGCTTGCCCTTTTCGTCGGCGGGCAGGATACGGATACGCACGGACACCTTGTCCGTCCGTCCCGAACGCTTCACCGTCGTGTGCACCGTTTCCGTCTTTTCCGACCGTTCCTCTACCGCCGCGCGCATCGTCCGCATAAACGCGCAATATTCGCATGCGGGGCTTTCTCCGCATTTCCCTTTTTCCCCGCACCCGAGCGTTTCCGAAAGCGTACCGCTCTTTCTTCCGTTGTCCGAAACGGAACGCCGAAACGCCGCGTTCACAAACTTAACGCGTAATTTATCGTCGAACACAAACACCCCTTCCGGCATCGCGTCGAATAATTTTTTATACGTTCCCTGCGTCATACGCTCCTCTCCGTTTCCGCCGTCTACGGCGTTTCATCGCATATCTGCCCCGCCCTTACGGTCTGTAAAACCGCAAACCGCGGCGAAGCTTCACTTCGAAATCCAAATCCTTGTACAGCTCCCCGTCCAATTGCACCGTGCACGGCGTTTCGGGCAGAAAATGCAATTTATCACACACAATATGCTTCACCAAAGGATATTCGAGCACCTTTCCCTTCATCAGCGTGATAAACGCCTTGATAATGTTCCACTTCCCGCCGATACAATCGATCACGATCGCGTCCAGCTTCCCGTCCGCCACGTCTGCCGTCGGGCAAATCTGTATTCCGCCGCCGAACTGCGAACCGTTGCACGCCGCCGCGATCAACACGTCCCGCGTTTCCTTTTCGCCCGCCGCTTCGATCTCCACGCGATACCCCTTGAACGCGAACAGACTCTGCACCAAACTCAGAAGATACTTGATCTTCCCTTTCATCTTGCCCCTTTTACACCGTTCCAGAACGTCCACGTCCATACCCAAACCCGCCACGTTCATACACCGTACGCCGCCGACCTCCAAATAATCGGTCTGCTTCGCTTCGCCGTCCAAAATGATTTTCACAGCCTCCTCCGCATTCAGAGACAGCCCGATCTTTTCCGCAAAGTCGTTCCCGGTCCCCGACGGGATCAGCCCCAAATTGCAAGCCGTGGGATCGGCAATACCGTTGAGCACCTCGTGCAAAGTCCCGTCGCCGCCGAGCGCCACGATCTCCGTTTCCCCCGCCTCGGTGAGCTCCCTCACGATCCGCGTCGCGTCCTTCTCCCGCTCGGATAGATGCGTTTCATACGCCACCCCGCGCGATTCGAACAGACTCTGCGTGATTTTCAGATTTTTCTCCGATCTGTGCTTTCCCGCGATCGGGTTGGATATAATATGATAAAGTTTCATCCTGCGTATACTCGTATTTCGGAAAACGACACCCGCCCGCCGAAAAATTTTTTATATTTCTATTATATAACACTTCGTCAAGAATTGCAATTTATTTTTGATTTTGATATACTTTTATTATTAAAGTTTTGCAAAATTTTTTTCAAAGGCACCCCTTATGCAACGAATTATCCCGAAAAATTTAATACGCCTTGCCGAAGATTGCCCCGAACCCCTCTACGCCGTGGGCGGCAGCGTGCGCGATTTCCTTTCCGACTTCACCCCGCAAAACGGCGCGCGCGATTGGGATATAGCCTCGACGCTCCCCGCGGAAAGCCTCGTCACCCTTGCTACGGCGCACGGTTTCGAAGCAAAAGCGGTCTACAAAAACACGGGTACGGTGAAGCTGACGGACGGCGAAGGAAACGATTACGAGTACAGCCGTTTCCGCTCGGATAAATACGTACGCGGCGTACACGTCCCCGTGGATATCTTCTTCACGGACGATATCGACCTCGACGCGCGGCGTAGAGACTTCACCTGTAACGCCGTGTATTACGATATCGCAAACGCCCGCTACGTCGACCCGTTAAACGGAATTTCCGCCATTAAAGAAAAACGGCTCGCCACCGTCGCGCCCGCCGAAAAGGTATTCGGCGAGGACGGACTCCGCTTGATGCGCCTTGCCCGCCAAAGCGCACAGCTCGGCTTTTCTCCCGACGCGGAATGTCTCGCGGGTGCAACGAAAAACGCCGCGCTCATCGACGATATTTCCCCCGAACGGATATTCGCCGAGCTTTCCTCGCTCCTTTTCGCCGATAAAAAATACGGCGTGAAATACGGTCATTATCGAGGTCTCGAATTGCTGGAACAAACGGGCGTGCTCGCCCGTATCCTGCCCGAACTCACCCTCGGCAAGGGCATGGCGCAACGCGCCGATTTTCACAAATACGACGTTCTCGAACACTCCCTCCGCGCCGCCATGTACGCGGAAGAAAGCGTGCGCTTTGCCGCGCTTTTGCACGACGTGGGCAAACCCTTTTGCGCCGTCCGCGACGGCAATTCCTACGCCCACCCCGAAGAGGGCGAACGGATCGCGGGCGAAATACTTTCCCGCCTCAAAGCTCCGAAAAAACTGATCGCGGAAACGCAGACCCTCGTCCGTCTGCACATGTACGATTTCGATTGCAAGACGAAAGAAAGCAAACTCCGCCGTTTCTTCGCGACGAACGCGCCCACGCTCGAAAAGCTGCTTCTCGTAAAACAGGCGGACTTTTCCGCCTGTACGGACGATCTTTCCCCCGCACCCACCTGCGTACGCTGGAAAAATCTTTTAAACAAAATGCAAACGGAGGGCGCGCCCCTCGCCTTGAAAGAGCTTGCCGTCACGGGCAAAGACCTCCTCTCTGCGGATATCCCGCCCGCGCAGATAGCCGTCGTATTAAAAGCGTTGCTTGTCCACGCCGCCGTTCATCCGACGGATAATAAAAAGGAACGCCTTTGCAAGCTCGCCAAAAGCTATCTTCCCCACAATCAAAAGTAGATCATCGCTCCCGACGATACAAAACCACGGTTACAAGGCTATGCAACCGTGGTTTTTCGTTTTTCATTAATACGGCAACGTTTTAAATCTTAGATACGGTGATACCGTCCTCAATCGAGGTCTCATAAAAACTCGCCTTGTACCCGATCGCTTCGGCGTACGCCGCGCCCACGCGACGGATAAATCCGTCCACCGCCGACTTTTTCACGATCGAGATCGTGCACCCGCCGAAGCCCGCGCCGATCATACGCGAGCCCAAACATTCGGCTTCCTTGCGCGCCAGCCCCGACAACGTGTCGAGCTCCTTGCCCGTCACCTCGTACAGCTCGCAAAGGCTGTAATGACTCTCGTTCAAAAGCCGACCCAGCTCGGCAAGATCCCCCGCCTTGAGCGCGTCGACCGCCTTATGTACGCGGTCGCATTCCATCACCACGTGCTCCGCACGCTTCGCCACCACGCCCGACAAAAGATATTTCACTTCCGCGAAATCCTTCGGGGTAAGCTCGGCGAGATTCTTTACGTCCTTCACCGTCTGCACCGCTTTGAGCGCGGTCTCCACCTCTTGACGTCGCACGTTGTATTTGCTCTCCACAAGATTGTGCGGCTTGTTGCAGTTCGCCACCACGAGACAATAGTCCCCCAATTGCAGGGGCACGTATTCGTATTCGAGCGTCGAACAATCGAGCAACACCGCGTGATCTTTCTTGCCCATCGCCGAAGCGAATTGATCCATGATCCCGCAGTTCACGCCCGCGTACAGATTCTCCGCTTTTTGCGAAAGCAAAGCGACCTCCACCTTATCGTACGCCACGCCTGCGTACTCGTAAAGCGCTACCGCCGTCGCCACCTCGATCGCCGCCGAGGACGAAAGCCCGCTGCCAAAAGGCACCGTACAATCGTAATACAGCTCGCACCCCACGAGCGCAACGCCCTTTTCCTGCATGAAATACGCCACGCCCGCCTGATAGTTGCCGATCTTCAGATCGCGATAATCGTCAAGCCTCGATATATCCAGCTCCACTACGCCCTCGATACCGCGAAAGGCAAGGCGGATCGTATTTCCGCCCGTTTTTCGCGCGTAAATATTACAACGGAGATTGAGCGCCGCGGGAAATACCTTTCCCCCGCAATAATCGACGTGCTCGCCGATCACGTTGATCCTGCCCGCCGCCGTAAACAGGTCGGTCGCCTCCGCGCCGAATGCCTCGTAAAAACGTTTTTTCGCTTCTTCTTTTTCCATTTCTCAAAACCTCGTTTCTTTTTCCTCTTTTATGGTGCGTACCGCCACGCTTCCATTATACGACAAAGCGTCGCGTTTGTCAATCTTTCACGCCCAATTTTTCCGCGCCGCATGAAAAAACCGCGCCCTCTTTCACGGCGCGGTTCTTTTGTCTCACAACGCTACCACGTTCGTCGCGCGGAGCTTCGCGGGATTTTTAGGGTCCGTTTCGATCTCGAACGAAACCTTCTGTCCCTCTTTCAGGCGTCTGTATCCTTCCGCTACGATCGCGGAAAAATGTACGAACACGTCGTCGCCGCCCTCGTCGTTGGCTATAAAGCCATACCCCTTCTCTGCATTGAACCATTTCACAGTTCCTTGACTCATCTTCGGTCCTCCCGATAAAAATTTTTTTGCAACGTGCGGAAGTCGCTTTTCACGCGCAAAACCGTCAAACGTGCAAAAAATATCGCTTTCCACCCCGATACGTTTATTATTATACCATATTTTTTCGACAAATGCAATACTTAATTGAAAGTTTTTTGCGTTTTTCGTGCTGTTTTTTCATTTTTTTCTTGGAAATATCCCCTCTCCCGCCTTGCTTTACCCGCGCGTTTGTGTTATAATTTATCCGTAAACTTTTCAGCGGAGTAATTTATGGAGATCATCGAGATTTTAAAAGTATTGCTTTTCGGCTTCGTCGAGGGCATCACGGAATGGTTGCCTATTTCCAGCACGGGACACATGCTGCTTGCGGACGCCGTTCCCACGCTCACGTTAAACGCCCGCGCGGAGTTCAAGGAAATGTTCTTCGTCGTGATCCAGCTCGGCGCTATCCTCGCCGTCGTCGCGCTATTTTGGCACAAGCTTTTCCCTTGGCACAAGCAAACGCAGACGGGAGACGCACAGGGCAAGATCGTGCTCGATAAGGACATTTTGAATCTTTGGGGTAAGGTACTCGTCGCTTGCGTTCCCGCGGGCGTGATCGGTATTCTCTTCGACGATCTGCTCGAAAAATATCTGCATACCCCTCTCGTTATTTCTCTCACGCTCATTCTCTACGGCGTGGCGTTTATCATTGTGGAAAACAGGAACAAAAACAAGGAATTGCCCTTGAAAACGACGGCGGATATCTCCTATAAGCACGCCCTTATCATCGGCGCGTTTCAGGTGCTTTCGCTTATCCCCGGCACCTCCCGCTCGGGCGCGACCATTCTCGGCGCGCTCCTCATCGGCGTCGCCCGTCCCGCGGGCGCGGAATTCACCTTCTATTTGGCGATCCCCGTCATGGCGGGCGCCAGCGCGATCAAGCTTCTGAAATTCTTTTTGGAAAGCGGCGGCTTTACGGGTCCCGAGCTCGGATATCTTCTTATCGGCGCGGCGGTCGCTTTCGCCGTTTCGATGCTCGCCATCAAATTCCTCATGAATTTCGTGAAAAAGCACGACTTCAAACCGTTCGGCTGGTACCGTATCGCCCTCGGCGCGATCGTGATCGCCGCCCTCGTACTGCCCCCGCTGTTCGCATAAATTGCGCGATTAAATAGTGCAAAAATGCGAGTTTTTTGTATATTTACATTTCAGGGAATTTATGATATCATAAACGAAAGGTAAATAATAAAAAACGCTAGGGAAAATAAGAGAAATGAAACTTACCGAAATCGATAAAAATTTTAAACTCGCCGCCGTCAACGAACCCGACCTCGAATGGCATGCCGCCGACGAGGACGCGTTTTCGCTTCACGGCATATATTACGACGAAACGGCGGAACGGTACCTCCGCATGCCCCTCGAAACGGCAAAAGCCGTCAGCAATGGCGTTTATTTCCTTACGTCCCATACGGCAGGCGGACGGCTTCGCTTTATCACGGACTCGCCCTATGTAGCGATACGTTGCGTCGCCCCCGCAGAGCTTCCGATGCCGCATATGCCCTATGTAGGCTCGCACGGATTTTCCCTCTACGCCGACGGTAAATTCGCGTATATGTGCGCTCCCTCGCACGTCCCCGCCGCTACGCCCGTCGTCGACGGCAAGATCGCTTTCGAAGGCATACGCCGATTCGAAACCGTTTTTGCACGGGATATCGACTTGTACTTTCCCCTTTATAACGGCGTAAACAAGCTGTTTATCGGACTGAAAAAGGGTTGCTCGTTGCAACGTCCCAAGCCCTATAAATACCAAAAGCCCGTACTCTTCTACGGTAGCTCGATCACGCAGGGCGGTTGCGCCTCCCGCCCCGGCAACGATTATATTTCTCATCTTTCCCGTTGGCTGGATTGCGACATTTTAAATCTCGGCTTCTCGGGTAACGCGAAAGGAGAACAAGCAATGATCGATCATCTCGCCGCGCAAGACCCTGCCGTATACGTGATCGACTACGACCACAACGCCCCCACGGCGGAGCACCTGCAAGCGACCCACCTGCCCTTATACGAGGCGATACGTAAAGCGCACAAGAATACGCCCGTGATCTTTATTTCCAAGCCCGATTGCGACCGCAACCCTACCGACAGCGCGCTTCGCCGACAAGTTATTTACAATACCTATCTGACGGCGAAAAAGCGAGGCGATAAACGCGTATGGTTTATAGACGGGCAATCCTTCAACGGCAAAGAAGACCGCGACGCATGCGCCGTCGACACCTGCCACCCCAACGATCTGGGCTTCTATAGAATGGCGAAAAAGGTGCTCCCCGTCTTGAAAAAAGCCCTCAAAAAAATAAAATAAATTTTAAAAGGACTTGCAAGCGAGCAAGTCCTTTTTCGTTGTCCTTATAATTTATTGTGCGAGCTCCGCGCTTTTGTTTTTCTTTTTCGCCGCCAAATATTCCACGAAATAGAACCCGCTGAAATACACCGCCAAAAACAAAAGATACAAAACGAGATATACGGGATAGCTCATTCCCAAAATCTCCTGCGCCTCGTTGTTCGGCATGCAGTACATCGGGTCCGTCGCGATCTTCAAAACGTAGATCTCGATAAACGCGTACGCGTATACGACGACAAGCGTGATCAGTTCCTTCAACGCCCCGTCTGTAAAACCCTTTTTCCCCTTTACCTCGAAACGGGTAAAACGCAGAGTGATAAACGCCACGCACGCGTTAAAGAACACGAAATGCGTGCCGATCGAATATACGTTTTCGAAAAGTATGTATTTGTTGTTGAAACCCACCGTCGGGTATGCAAAGAAAATGATCGCGCAAATAATGCCCGTCATCGCCGTGAAATTGTACAAAAACCGCTTGTTCACAAGTACCGAAGCCATTACCAGCCAGCACGTGATCGCACACCACGGGCGCGGAAGCAACGTATACAACCAATCGTGCGTCGTCAAACCGCCCCTCGAAATACCGATAATTCTTCTCGACAGCTCGAAAACCAAAATGATCGCCGCCATCACGAACAACACGATACGGCGTGTTTTTTCGCTTTTTTTGCGGAAGAGAAAGGCGATCGCTACCATCGTTAAAATGCAAACGATCAACGTGATGATATGGAACGCGCCCCACGCGCCCGTGATACCGCTGTTTGCGGGATAATTGCTGTATATCCAATCTCGAAAAGTAATTTTCATATCCGCTTACTCCTTTTTCGCCGTGTGTTTCTCGTGGATACGGCTCTTCAACATGATTACGTCCGCTTTGAAATTCTTCCAATCGAAGATCAGCGAAACGCCGAAGCAGACGGGCGTTATCAGAACGAACGCAGGCACGATCAACCAGAAGAAAGGCCAATATTTTTCCTGCCCCGCATATTGCCCCACGGGCACCGTTTTGAAAATATCGGGACAGAACTTCGCAATGATCTCCCCGATCGCGTCGTCGGGACCCCAAATATACGAAGTATTTTTATAACCGATCGCAAAAAAATCACTCCCGCGAAGGGCTACGAAACCCAGCTCGCTTTGGAATATCTGATTCAGCATGATAAACAGGAACAGTCCCAAAAGACATAACGGCACCTTCCACACCCGTTTCCAACTGAGCGTATGCAGCTTTAACAGCACCATCAAAAGGGGCACTATCCACAGGAACGCGTGGTGAATATAGAAACGGACGACGTCAAGCATTTCCGCCGCTTGATCCACTTTTTTGATCGGCTCGAGCGGCATTACCATCGAAAGGATCCCGCTGATCACGCCGATATAGAACATATAGTCTTTCGCGGACTTATTTTTCGAAAGGAAAATAAACGGAAACAACAGGATATTCGCCGCGCAGATATTGATAAACCAAATATCGCGATAAAGCCGCGCCCGATCGGTGGAGTACGGGGGAATAAAGCATTTGAGGAAATGAAGCGCAAGCCCGAACCAAAGGATCGCGGATAAAACGATTTTTTTCGTCTTGTCGCTTTTACTTCGTAAAAGAAAATACAATCCGAAGAACACTCCGATAAAGAGTATTATCCAGAAGAAATACCAAAAATTAAACATTTCTATGATCATAAGTTTTTTCAACTCCGCTCAAGCTTGACTCTATTATATCACATAGTTTTCACAATGTCCACTTTTTGAATAAAAATTACATAAAAAATTAAAAACAAAAACGAAGCTTTTCGCCCCGCTTTTGAATAATGAATTGTTATTTTTAATCAGAGGTCAAGGAACTTAGTTCCTTGCGGATTGTAAAGGCAGAGCCTTTACGCCCCGACGGCAGTCGCCGTCCGTGAGGACGGAACATAGCCCAAATTAAGCAACCGTAGGTTGCGCCTTTCACGCCGTCAAGCGTTATTCGCTATGGCGAACAACGAAAATGCGGAGCTTTTCGCTCCGCTTTCGGCATTTACTTAAACGGCTTTTCCCCGTACAACGCTTCCACGTTATCCGAATACCGTTTCATTCTTTCGCATTGCTTCAGCTCGATATCGCTATCCAACCGCTCGATCTCCTTCTTCTGCTCTTTCGAAAGCTTGGTCGGCACCTCCACGATCACGCGCAAAATAAGATTGCCCGTGCCGTTTCTCGCCGATTTGATACCCTTGCCGCGTACGGTGAATACCTGCCCGCTTTGCGTGCCTTCGGGGATCGTGAACTCGAACGTGTCGTCGATGGACGGCACCTTTACCGTTCCGCCGAGCGCCGCCGTTTTGAAAGAAATGGGCAGATCCATTTTCAAATCGAAACGTTCACGCGTAAAGATTTTGTGCGGCTCGACTCTGAACACGATGATCAGATCGCCCGGCACGCCGCCGTTCGGCGCGGCTTGCCCGAAACCCTTTTTCTTCATGTAGCTGTTCGTATCCACGCCCGCGGGAATATCGATCGACACCGTCGTTTCCTTGCGCTGATACCCCTTGCCCTTACAGTCGGGACATTTTTCCTTGATCGTCCGCCCGTTACCGCCGCAATCGGGACAAACGCTCTGACGGATCGTCCGCCCGAACATGGTGTTTTGCACTTGCTGCACGACGCCCTTGCCCTGACATTTCGAACAAGTAGTGTACTCCGTACCGTTCTTCGCACCCGTACTCTTACACGCCGCGCAAGGCTCGTTGCGCATATACGAAAAGGTCTTTTTACAGCCCTTCGCCGCGTCCATAAACGACAGAGTCATCTCACGTTGGATATCCTCGCCGACCTCCGAACGCGCCGCTCTCGCGCCGCCGCCGAAACCGCCGAAGCCGCCGCCGAAAATATTGCTGAAAATATCGGAAAAATCGCCGAAGCCCTCGAAGCCCGCGCTGCCGCCGAAACCGCCCATACCGGGGTGCTCCAGCTCGTAATCGTATGCCGCGCGCTTTTGCTGATCGGACAGCGTTTCGTTCGCCTCGTTGATCTCCTTGAATTTCTCCGCCGCCTCCGCGTTGCCTTGGTTGCGGTCGGGGTGATATTTCATCGCGAGTTTACGATACGCGGATTTGATCTCCTCGGGCGTCGCCTTTTTATCCACGCCGAGAATATCGTAATAATTTTTTTTCTGTTCTGCCATAACTCAAAAACCTTTTATCTCTTGATCGGAAGTCGAGAAACTTAGTTTCTCGTTAGGGGTGCAGGGGGGGCGGAAGCCCCCGCGAAAGAAGCCCCAAGTTGCAAATCTTTGATTTGCCACCGCGTAGCGGTCAACGCAAGCTTTGCTTGCTCCTTTTTTATTCACTCATAAAATCCATACGGGCTTGACTTCCGCCAAACCCGATGAACCGTTAAAGCTTATTGATGAAATTCGGTATCGCCGTCGCCCGCGCCCGCGCCTGCGTCGGCTCCCGCGCCCGCTTGCTGGTACAGCTTCGCAAACACCGGCTGCACGTCCTGCATCAGCTTTTCGTAAGCCGCCTTGATACGGTCGTCGTCGTCCGATTCCAATTCCTTCTTCGCCGCGTCGATCGCCGCTTGCAACGCCGACTTGTCGTTTTCGTCGAGCTTGTCGCCCGATTCCTTCATCGTCTGTTCCACGGAGAAGATCATACCGTCGAGCTTGTTCTTGTTTTCAACCTTCTCTTTACGCTTCTTGTCCTCTTCCGCGAACTGCTCCGCTTCCTTCACCGCCTTGTCGATCTCTTCTTCCGAAAGATTCGTCGAGGAGGTGATGGTGATATCCGTCGATTTACCCGTGCCCTTATCCTGCGCCGTTACGTGCACGATACCGTTTGCGTCGATATCGAACGTAACTTCGATCTGCGGAATACCGCGAGGCGCGGGCGCAATACCCGTCAACATGAAGTTGCCCAAGGTCTTATTGTCTTTACAGAACTCGCGTTCGCCCTGCAACACGTGGATATCTACGCTCGTCTGATTGTCCGCCGCCGTCGAGAACACCTGACTCTTCTTCACGGGGATCGTCGTGTTTCTGTCGATGATACGCGTGAACACGCCGCCCAGCGTTTCGATACCGAGGGACAAAGGCGTAACGTCCAAAAGCAATACGTCTTTGACCTCGCCCGTCAGAACGCCGCCCTGTACCGCCGCGCCGATCGCAACGCATTCGTCGGGGTTGATACCCTTAAACGGCTCTTTGCCCGTAACTTCCTTCACCTTTGCAACGACTGCGGGCATACGCGTCGAACCGCCGACGAGGATCACCTTGTCGATGTCGCTGTACGAAAGCCCCGCGTCCTTCATCGCCGCTCTCATGGGCGCGACCGTTCTCTCGAGAAGGTCCGCCGTCATCGCCTCGAACTTCTGCTTGGTAAGCGTAATATCGAGGTGCTGAGGACCCTCCGCGCTCATGGAAATGAAAGGAAGATTTACGTTCGTGGAGCTCATACCCGAAAGCTCGATCTTCGCTTTCTCCGCCGCTTCCTTCAAACGCTGCATCGCCATTTTATCCTTGGAAAGGTCGATACCCTTGTCTTTCTTGAATTCGTCTACAAGATACTGAATGATCTTGTTATCCCAGTCGTCGCCGCCCAGCTTCGTGTCGCCGTTGGTTGCGAGCACTTCGAATACGCCGTCGGAAATTTCCAAAATGGAAACGTCGAACGTACCGCCGCCGAGGTCGTAGATCATGACCTTGCCGCCCTTGTCCTTATCGAGCCCGTACGCAAGCGCCGCCGCCGTGGGCTCGTTGATGATACGGAGCACGTTAAGCCCCGCGATCTTGCCCGCGTCCTTGGTTGCCTGACGCTGAGAATCCGAGAAGTAAGCGGGACAGGTGATAACGGCTTCCGTTACTTTCTGCCCAAGATACGCTTCCGCGTCCGCTTTGAGCTTGGAAAGCGTCATTGCGGAAATTTCCTGCGGGGAATATTCTTTGTCGTCGATTTTTACTTTATAATCGGAACCCATGTGCCGTTTAATGGAAATAACGGTTTTATCGGGATTAGCGACCGCCTGACGCTTCGCCGCCTGACCGACGACGCGCGAGCCGTCTTTTTGGAACGAAACGACGGAGGGAGTAGTTCTTGCGCCTTCCGCGTTGGCGATAACGACGGGTTCGCCGCCTTCCATAACCGCCACGCACGAATTTGTTGTACCGAGGTCGATACCGATAACTTTACCTGCCATAATAATTTTCTCCTTATGTTTGTGGCGTTTTCGCCACGCAATTCTTTTTTACAGTTTATATGTAACCGCGATTTTAAGCTCTTAAACAATAATTCAAAAAAAATTTTTTCGGCGCGCAAAAAAGCGGCGGGTGCGCCCCGCGGCGGAGCCTTTCTATCTTTCTGCGGGGCTTCGAAGAAACGGTATCATTCCCGAAGAGGGGGTCAAGGAATAACGCCCCTTGACCCCCTAACTTAAAATTATTCAATCATTTTGCATTCTGAATTTTGCATTCTGAATTTTGCATTCTGAATTTTGCATTCTGCATTTACAATGCCACTTCCCCGTCCGTGCAAACGACCTTAGTCGCGGGAACGCAATAATTCCAATCCGTACCTTTTTCGACGGCATTCCATTCCTCCACCGTACCGTTGAAAGTAATACTTGTTAATTTACTACAATAACTAAAAGCTTCTTCCCCAATACATATCGTCCCGTTACCAATTGTTACGTCAGTTAATCGATGACAAGTTTCAAATGCACTATCTCCAATACTCGTCACACTATCGGGTATCGTGATACTTGTTAAACTAAAACAACATTCAAACGCACTATCCCCAATACTCGCAACATTCTTGCCGATACTTACGCTTTTTAAGTATTCACACCAAGAGAATGCACTTTCTCCAATAGTTATAACGCTATCGGGTATCGTTATGTTTTTTAATCTACAGCAGCCATAGAACGCATACGCCTTAATGTCCGTTATATTGTCAGGTATCGTAACACTCGTTAAACTACTGCAATCCCAAAACAATCCCCAAGAAATAACTGTAATATTATCGGGTAGCGTGATACTTGTTAATTTACTACAATCCTCGAACGCACCATCCCCAATGCTCGTTACACTGTCGGGTATTATTACGCTCAATAATTCATTGCAATCAGAAAATGCATCACCTGCAATTCCTTTTGTTCCCTCCTTTACAATGTAATCGCCTGAAACAATATCTATCTTTGTGTGCAAAAGCCAACCATCTAAATACAGCACGCCGTTTTCCCAATTGTTTTCATTGTTATAATATCCCGTATTATAGAACGCATACCCGCCAACACTCGTTACGCTTTCAGTCATCGCTATCGTCGTTAAATTACAACAATCATAGAACGCCATATAACCAATGCTTTTTACACTATCGGGTATTACTACATTCATTAAGCCAATACAATTTTTAAAGCTCCATTCTCCAATATTCATAACGCTATCAGGTATTATTACGCTCGTTAATTCATCACAATAATAAAACGCACAATTCCTAATATTCGTAATGCCATCGGGAATAATTAACTCGCCCGCAACCAACTCGTTTTCAATATATAAATCCACGTCATTTGCCATAAGAGTAGATAATCCCCTTATATTACACCAGCCTTTTATATTACCCATATAATATACGCTTGTTAAGTTGTCGCAGCCGCTAAAAGCATAATCCCCCATACTCAAAATACTGTCAGGTATCGTTATGCTTGTTATGTTACTGCAATCGGTAAAAGCATAAGTCCCAATCCCCACAACGGGCAAGCCTTTATATTTCTCAGGAATAACAATATCCGTATCCTTACACGTACCAATTCTTTTCACAACATAATTATAATTATCTTCGCTTAATTTATATGTCAATCCTACGCTGTATTTATCCGTTTCCTCTTCCGTATCGATGCTTTCATCGACCTCGTTCTCCTCTTCGCTATCGTCCGTTTCGCTTTCTTCCGCGTCCTCGGTATCGGTTTCCGTTTCGCTTTCTTCCTCGCTATCGTCCGTCTGCGAATATTCACTTTTTTTACTATCGTCGCCGCTCAAAAAATCGCAACCCGTCGCACCGAATAAACAAAACCCTGCCGTCAAGATAGACAGTACCGCCAACAAAAATTTCTTCGTTTTCTTCATAAAGCCCTCCTGTAAAATAAAAAATGTCGCTCCGCAAAAACGAAACGACACCTGTAAAAATGTCTTTTCGCTTTGCTGCGACACAATTAAAGAAACAATCAACTGCTATAAGATTGTAACGCGAAAAAGCTACACTTCTACCAAAGAAGTATATACTTATAGCAGCAAATTTATTTAATTATGTCGCATTTTCATTTTACCACCTTTGGCATACTTTGTCAACGATTTTTTATCATTATACAAAAAGCGGAGCTTTTCTGCCCCGCTTTTTCGTCTATTCCATTTTTGCGATTTCTTTTTTCAACCGCAGAATGATCTTCTTTTCCAAGCGCGAAATGTAGCTTTGCGAAATGCCCAGCATATCCGCTACGTCCTTTTGCGTCATCTCCTCGCCCCCGCCCAAGCCAAACCGCAAAAACATGATCTTCCGTTCCCGCTCGGATAATTTTTTCAACGCCTCCTTTAATTGCGCCCGCTCCGCGCTCGCTTCTATCTCCCCGTATACGCTGTCGGCGGAAGTTCCCAAAACGTCGGACAACAAAAGCTCGTTCCCCTCGAAATCGGTGTTGAGCGGTTCGTCGAAGGACACCTCGCTTTTTAGCCTCGCCGTTCGGCGCAAATACATCAGAATCTCGTTTTCGATACACCGCGAGGCGTACGTCGCCAGCTTAATGTTTTTATCCGTCCGAAACGAATTGATCGCCTTGATAAGCCCTATCGTGCCGATAGATATCAAATCGTCGTTCTCTACGCCCGTATTATCGAATTTCTTGGCTATGTACACCACGAGACGTAAGTTTCGTTGAATGAGCTCCGACTTCGCCTTTTCGCGTTCGCCTTCCTCGCCCTCCGCCATAAGTCGAAGCGTCTCGCCCTCCTCCTCGGGGGATAAGGGCAGGGGCAACGCTTCCCCGCTCCCGCAAACGTAATCCACCGTATTTTTCGCTTCCGCAAAATCGATCTTCTGCAAAAAGATCCGCAACACTTCCGAAAATTTCATAACCTTGTCCTCTCTTCAAAAATACGGGAATTCAAAAGCAACTCGTACTCTCTCGATAACATATTCGGCGAAACGGCAAAATATACCTCCCGCACCTCAAAAACGCCCGCCTTTTCTTTTATCTCCAAAGCCCCTTTGAAAAGGCGTACCTTTTTCTCCCCGCTCATCGTCTTTATCGTGGTTTCCGCATGCGTTTCTCCCCCGTCCGCCTCGTAAAACTCAAACGCGATCACGGGCGAAACGAAGCAAACGGGCACGCCGTTATAGAGCGCGAAATTTCCGCTGTCGTAAAAGGCGGAAACACCGATCTCTCTTTGCTTATAGGCAATCGTACAATCGTAGATAAACTTTGCCCGCGCCCGTTTTTCGTACAGCTTTTTGACGAATCCCAACGCAAACACGCTTAAAAACGCCAAGCCGAGCCACACGAACGCGCCGCTTACCCCAACGCCTATGAGCGCGCCGCCGAAAAGCGCCGTTAAGCAAAAGAAGCAAACCGCCGTGAACGCATACCTGCCCCCGTCCTTTTTGCTTTTTACCCGTCCGAACGCGAGCAAACATAAAAGAAGTCCGACGGAAAATTTAAGCAAAAACGCGAGAAATTCGGGCAGAGTCAAAAGCGGAAAAACGAGCGCGAACGCCCCTCCGATAAAAGCGGAAAACAGAAGATTTTTTATCCGTATTTTCGATTTCGACGCCTTTAAGGAAAGATACGAAAGCACGAGATCGATAAGGAAATTTTCCGCAAACGCGTATTCGATGTAGACGACCATAAAAATGCCTCGAGCCCTTATGTTTCAAGGGCTTGAGGCTATTATAACATGTATTTTGTCAAAAAATAAAAACGCCTTTTGTAAAAAAAGCGTTTTTATTGTCAAAAGGCGTTTTTATAGTATTCGATACTGCCGTCCGCAAAAACCTCCGCCACGTCGAAGCGGGCGTTCGGTTCTTTGCCCGTTTTCAGCCAATACGTTTCCGCTATTTGATAATATCTGCGTTGCTTTTCTTTGCCCACCGCTTCGCGCGGCGCGCCGTATTTATCCGAGGTCCGCGCTTTCACTTCGATAAACGCGATCTCGTCCCCGTCCTCGGCGATGATATCCGCCTCCCCGAACGGCGTGCGGTAGTTGCGCTCGAGTATTTTATATTTCTGCTTTTTCAAGTAGGCTTCGACGAGTCTTTCGCCCTTTTTGCCTAAAACTTTTTTGTGAAGGTCCTGCGGTGAATGGGACATAAACCGAACTCCTTTATTGCGCCGATATGCGCCGCCGTGCCGTAGCCCTTGTTCTGTTCGAAGGCGTATTGCGGGTAAATTTTCGCGTATTCGTCCATCAGCTTATCCCTGTGCACCTTGGCGATGATGCTCGCCGCGCCGATGGAATAGGACAGCGCGTCGCCGTGGATAACGCTCTTTTGCGGAAAGGAAATATCGATCGTCATATTCCCGTCGGTAAGCACGGTATCGGGAGCGATAGCAAGGCTTTCGATCGCGCGTTTCATACCCAGCCTCGTCGCCTCTAAAATATTGATCTCGTCGATCTGCTTTTCGTCTATCTCTACGATCGTATAGCAAAGAGCGGTCTCCTTGATCTTTTCGGCAAGCTGTTCCCGTTTTTTGGCGGAAAGCTTTTTACTGTCGTCGATCCCCTCGATGATCTTATCCGCTTCGAGCGGCATGATCGCCACCGCGCAAACGACGGGACCCGCCAGCGGACCTCTGCCCACCTCGTCCACGCCCGCGATATAGTTATATCCCTGCGCCGATAAAGCACGCTCGTAAACCAATTTTTCTTCTGCGTTCCACTGCTTTTTCATCTGTTTCCCTTGTCCTTAAAATTCAAAATCGCCGTAATCAGCGGGATTTTCCAGACCGATCTTGCCGATACGACCTTTTCGGAAATCGTCGATTAACGCTTTTGCGCCGCGCTCGTAATCGAATTCGCCGCCGCGCAAAATGAAACCTCTGCGCTTGCAAAGCGCCTCGTACATACCCAGCTTTTCGCTGTAATCGGTGATGCCGTAACGCTCGGTGAGATACTGCGGATATTTCTCCGCAAGCTCGCCCAAAAGCTCCAACGCGATATCGTCCATATCCAAAATGTCGTCGTTGATACTCCCGATATACGCCAAATGTTTCGCGTGGTACTGATCGTCGAAGGAAGGCGGCATCGTGCCGGGAGTGTCGAGCAGATCGAACGCTCCGCAACGGAGCCACCGTACGTCGCGCGTGACCCCCGCTTTATCGCCCGTTTTCGCCCGCTTTTGACCGCTGATCAGATTCACGAGCGTACTCTTGCCCGTATTCGGTATGCCCGCCACCATGAAACGGAAGGTGCGGTTTACGCCCTTCGCTTCCGCGCGAGCGCGTTTTTCCTGCGTGATCTCGTTTAATTTTTGCAATAAAAAACGCTTGGAGGCGGGATTTGTGGAATCGCATTTCACGCAATATTTGCCCTTTTCCTCGAACAGCTTTAAAAAGCCGTCCGTTTTCGACGCGTCGGAAAGGTCGGCTTTGTTCAATACGTAAAGTACGGGTTTCGCCCCGAATATCTTTTTGAAATTTTTATTTACGGAAGCGATGGGCGCGCGGGCGTCGAGCACGCATACGACGCCGTCGCAAAGATCGCGCTTGGCTTCCATGTCCCGCATGGCTTTGGTCATGTGTCCCGGGAACCACTGTATGTTTTTCATCTTCGTTTTCCTTTTATTTTAACAGGTCGGGACGGCGTTTTTTCGTCAGCTCGATCGCCTGTTCCCTGCGCCATTTATCGACCTTGGCGTGGTCGCCGCTGCGCAACACCTCGGGCACCGTCAAGCCCCTGTATTCCTGCGGACGGGTATACTGCGGATATTCGAGCAGGTTCTCCGAAAAGCTTTCGTCTACGAGCGACGACGCGCTGATCACGCCGTCCACGTATCGCGATACGCAGTCCGCGATCACCATGGCGGGCAATTCTCCGCCCGTTAAAACGTAATCCCCGATCGAGATCTCCTCGTCGATAAACAGGTCGATCGCGCGTTGATCGACTCCCTCGTAATGCCCGCAAAGCAAGATCAAATGCTCGTATTCGAGTAGCTCGAATACCTTTTGCTGGCGGAACACCTCGCCCTTGGGCGAAGTATAAATGCGGCGGGCTTTATGTTCAGGGTCGAGCGCTTCGATCGCACTGCCGATCGGCTGGGGCATCATCACCATGCCCGCGCCGCCGCCGAACGGATAATCGTCGCATTTCAAATGCTTATCCTCCGTATAATCGCGGAGGTTTACGATATTGATCTCGATTTTGCCGTCCTTTTGCGCCCTGCCCAAAATGCTCTCTTGCATTGCCGAAAACATTTCGGGAAACAGCGTTAAAATGTCTATTTTCATACGTATCCTTATTTGAGGTTCAGCTTCTTTTTCAGCGTGCGAAGCTCATACCACACGCTCAGCGCGATAACGCCCGCGTAAAGCAGTATCTGCAACCAATTCCAAACGTGCGTGCCCGCCGTCGTATAGAAAAATTCGATAAACGACGCGTCGAGCAAATTCAGGAATACCGATTCCAAGATCACAAGCAGCACGTACACGATCAGCACGCGGAGCACGATCGAGCGTTTTTTCTTGAATTTCTGTCCCCAGCAGGTAAGCGCGCCCGCCACGCAATAAACGCCTGCAAGCGATTCCGCAAAGAGGATCAAGCCCTCGAGAAGCTCGAACGCGAACGAAACGGGATTTCCGATCGAGCTCTCCGTTTGGATACCGCCCAACGATTCGAAAACGTCGCCCAATCCGAACGCGAACAATATGCCCAAGCTGACGAGGGAAGCCGCGATGCCGATCAGGGTGGCGATGGCGCCGCTCAGATGCTTGGCAAGCACGTGCTCCTCCATCGACGCGGGAATACTGAAAGTGAGATATCCTTCCTCTTTGAAAAAGTTTTTATCGTACCGTTTGATCGCCACGCCGAACGAGACGATTATCACCGCGAGCAACGTATACACGTACAGAAGCGCGGACATGATCGTGAAGAACGCAAGGTTATCGTTCAACGGCACGTTGAGCAAAACGATCATCAGCACCGTCAAGCCGAGCAGGATCGCCATACCGATAAACAGCGCGGGGAAAATGGCGCGGAACTCGTATTTGAGCAGTTTTTTCATCATTCTGCCGCGCACTTTTTTCAGCGAGCCCTTTTTGTTATAATCGCTTTCGGGCAACGAAAACTCGGGTCTTACCGCCGTTTCCGCAACGATCGGTTCCGCCGCGGGCGCGAGCTCGTCGATCGAAAGCTGCTCTATCGCAGGTGCGGGCGTTGCCGTTTCTTCCGTCGTTTCCGTTTGCGTTTCCGCCGTCGTTTCGACGGGTTTTTGCGGGTCTTTTTCAAATTCCTCGAACACGGGTCCGAATCCTTTTACATCCATCTGAACACCTCCCTGAACAGCTCGTCGATCGTTTTGCCTTCGCGGGCGCGGATCTCGTCCGCATTGCCGTGCAGAATGACGTTGCCTTCCTTTAAAAACAGCACGTAATCGAAGTAGTTTTCGATCTCCGCAATGAGATGCGTACTGATGATCATCGTCGAGTTTTCGTTTTTATGAGAGAGAATGGTTTGCAATATGTAATCGCGTGCGGCGGGATCGACGCCTGCGATCGGTTCGTCGAGAATAAACACGCGCGCGTTTCTCGCCAGCGTGAGGATCAGCGAAAGCTTTTCCTTGGTACCCTTGGAAAGGGCTTTTATCTTTTTCTTTTCGTCCACGCCCAGCTCGCGGATCATTTGCAGGGCTTTTTCCTTGTCGAAATCGGTGAAGAAATCGTTGAAATATTCCAGCTCCTGCTTGACCGTATACTTATTATTGAGGGAATGCGCGTCGGAGAGATAGGAAACGATCGATTTGGTTTCCACGCCTATGGGCTTTCCCGCGATACGCACCGTACCCTCCGTAGGCGAAAGCAGACCCGTCAACAGTTTGATGAGGGTGGTCTTTCCGCTACCGTTGGGACCCAACAACGCGACGATACCGCCCTTGTCGGGAATACGGAAATCCAGCGCGTTGAGCGCAAGGCAATCCCCGTATTTTTTCGTAAGATTTTCACATTCGATAATATGGGACATACGTTCTCCTTCTCGTTGATTTTTTTCCACGCAAAAAGCGTGGAAAATGTAAAATTTAAAATAATACCGCAATTTTGCATTTTGCATTTTGCATTTTGCATTTACAATATCGCGTTCACAAACTCTTTACTGTCAAAAGCCTCGAGATCGTCCATCTTCTCGCCCACGCCCGCGAAGATCACGGGCAAAGAAAGCTCGGACGAGAGGGAGAATACGAAGCCGCCCTTCGCCGTGCCGTCCAGCTTCGTCAAAACGATACCGTCCAGCTCCACCGCCTCGTCGAATACGCGCGCCTGATTGACCGCATTCTGCCCCGTCGTCGCGTCGAGCACGAGCAGCTTCAAAAAGTCCGCTTCGGGATATTCGCGTTTGACGACTCTATCCATTTTACGCAATTCGTTCATCAAATTGTCTTTTACGTGCAATCTTCCCGCCGTATCGACGATCACGACGTCCGTTTTCTTGGCTTTCGCCGAGGAGACCGCGTCGAAGATGACCGCGGAGGGATCGCTCCCTTCCTCGTGCTTGACGATACGCACTTTCGCGCGCTCCGCCCAAACGGAAAGCTGTTCGCTCGCCGCCGCGCGGAAGGTGTCCGCCGCCGCCACCGTCACCGTTTTGCCTTTGGAAAGGAAATAGTGCGCGAGCTTGCCCACCGTCGTCGTCTTGCCTACGCCGTTCACGCCGACTAGCATGATCACGCAGGGGTAAGAGGGCGGTTCGACCTCCGATTCCTCCAGCATATCGGTGAGTACGCCGCGAAGCAGGTTCGTCACGTACGCTTCGTCCTTAAGTCTTTCCGCGATCGCCTGTGCTTTTACGCGATCGACGACCTCCTCCGCCGTCGTTACCGACACGTCGGAGGAAATGAGGATCTCTTCGAGCTCCTCGTAAAACTCGTTGCCGAGCTTATTTTTGGAAAACAGTACGCGAAGTTTTTCCGAAAACGCCGTTTTCGTCTTTTTCAGCGCGCCGAAAAGTTTACCGAATAATCCCATTATAAACGTCCTTAATTATATTGCTTAAAAAATGCAAAACGTTAAATGCGAAATTATTGTAAATTATTCAATCATTTTGCATTTTGCATTTATTCTACCGTGCCTGCGCCCAGCTTGCTTTCTACTTCCGCAAGCTTGACGGATACGATCTTCGACACGCCCTTTTCCTGCATGGTGACGCCGAAAAGGCTGTCCGCTTGGTTCATCGTCGGCTTTCTGTGCGTGATGACGATAAACTGCGTTTCTTCCGCAAAGCGTTTCAGATACGAAGCGAATCTGTCCACGTTCGCATCGTCGAGCGCCGCTTCGATCTCGTCCAGAATACAGAAGGGCATCGGGTGCGATCTGAGGATCGCAAACAGGATCGCGATCGCCGTCAACGCTCTTTCGCCGCCCGACAGAAGCGAGATCTTCGTCAGTTTTTTGCCGGGAGGGCAAGCCACGATCTCGATACCCGCGTTCAGCGGATCCTCGCCTTCCTCGTAGTTGATCTGGAGCTCCGCCTTGCCGCCGCCGAAGAGTTCCTTGAAGGTGATCTTGAAGTTTTCGTTGATCTTCTCGAAGCCCTCGTTGAAGATACGCAACATCTCCGCGCGGATCTGATCGAGCGCGGATTGCAGGTCGTCGATCGCTTTCTGCAAATCGTCGCGCTGGGTCACCATCTCGTCGCAATGCGTTTTTTCGTATTCGTATTCCTCCACGGCATTGGGGTTGACCGCGCCGAGCATCGTGATCTTGCGTTTTAACGCCGCGATCACGTTCGCCGCTTCCTCTGCGTTGAAATCGTCCTTTCTCATCGGCAGACAGCCCTCGTAATCGAGTCCGTAAGCCTCCTCTACGCGCAGACGCAGGTTTTCGAGGTTGGTGTCGATCTTGGAGATCTCCAGCTCGCATTTATACCGCTTGTCGCTCTGTTTCGTAAGCGTTTCCTGCAAAGAGGTCTTTTCCTCTTCGAGCGCCAACTGACGGGCGTTGATCTCTTCCTTTTCCTTGGATATGCGCGCGATCTCGTCGACGATCGCCTGTACCGCCGCTTTCTCCTCGTCGGTGAGCTCTTTTTCCGCCGCTTCCGCTTCCAAACCGTTGAGTTTGGTCTGCGTTTCCGTCTTTTCGTATTCCATATCCAGAATACGTTTGACGAGTTCTTCTTTCTCTACCGTAAGTCTTGCGACCGTCTCCGCTTGCTTGTCGACCGCCGAACGCAGGGACGCGTATTCGATCTCTGCTTTTCTCAGCGTTTCGCTCTTTTCCGCACGTTCTTCCTTGAACGAATCGCACTGACTGCGCTGATTTTCGATCTGCTGTTCCGCGCCGCGTTGACGGGATCTGATCTCCTCTTCGCTGAGCGACGAATTCGCCTCTTCCGATTGCAGTTCGTTCAGCTTCAGTTTCAGCTCGCCGAGCGCTTGCGCGTACGTTTCCACGTCGCTTTCCGCCTCCTCGAGCTGTTGCACGAGCGCCGTTTCGCGCTGCAAAAGCCCCGCGATCTCGCTGTTCGCGCCCTGATATTTTTCACGCAGTTTATCGACCGCCGCCTCCGCTTCCGCCTTGGCTTTTTCGCTGTCCGCGATCGCCGCTTTCAGTTTCTCGATATATTTTTGCTTACGGGCGATATTGTCTTTACATTCCTGTATCTTACGCTCGTTGGAAAGGAGCGAGCCCGTGTTTTTGCCTCTGCTGCCGCCCGTCATCGAACCGCTGGTCGCGATCAGATCGCCGTCGAGCGTCACGATCTTGAACGTGTTGCCGTACTTCTTCGCGATCGTCGTCGCGTTGGCGATATTGTCGCAAATAAGCGTATTGCCGAGCAAGTTCGAGATCACGTTATAATAATAGTCGTCGTAGTGCACGAGCTCGGTCGCAAGCCCCATCGCGCCGCGTTCGTCGAGCGCGCGTCTGATCTCGCGGGAATCGGGACGGGGGCGCATGCTTGCTACGGGCAGGAACGTGACGATACCGCCGCCCGTGCGTTTCAGATATTCGATGAGATATTTCGCGTCGTCCGCCGTGGGGGTGACGACGTTCTGCATCGCGCCGCCAAAAGCCGTTTCGATTGCCGTTTCGTATCTCTGCTCGGTAGAAACGACGTCCGCCAACGCGCCGCGCAGGTGTTTGCCGATCTCGCCGTTCGTCTTGGATACGGAAAGCAATCTCCTTACCGATTCTTTATAGCCCTCGAAACGGTTTTTCAAACTGATATACATTTCGAGATTTTCTCTCAAAGACGCGATCTGACCGTTTGCGTTGAACAGCTCCTGATTGAAATCGTTGATCGTGAGCTGCATTTCGCGGGCTTCTTCCTGCTTCTCCTCGAAATCCTTCATGCCCGTCGAGGTGAATTTTTTCAGATTGCCAAGGTCCTTTCTCACCGAATCGAGCTCGTCGGAAAGGCGTTCCTTTCTGTCCTCCGTCTTTTTGAGCGCGGCTTCCAGCTCGGCGATCCTGTCCTTGACCGCCTCCATTCTCGCCTCGAGCGTACCGAGGTTTTTCTTCAGTTCGGAAAGATCGTCCGCCGTCGAAAGCTGGCTCAAACGGTTTTCGTCCGACAGCCTTTCGAACACTTCGATCTTCTTATCCAGCGCGGCGATCGCCGAACGCAAGACCTCCGTCTGCGTCTCTATCTCCGCGATACGCTTCGTATCCTCCGCGTTCTTCCTCTGCGTTACGGCGATCTCGTCGTCGATCTCGCCGATACGCGTTTTGCTCGCCTCGAGCATCTCCGTCGCCGCTTCGATCTGCGAACGGTAGGTCTTGATACGCTCGCGCGCAAGACGCAGCTCGCCGTCCTTTCTCTCGTTTCCGACGGACAATTCCACGCGCTTGTCGTTGAGCTCGGTCAAGCGGAGATCGGCTTGTCCGATCTTTTCGCGGTTCTCGTCCAATCTGCGGTTGATCAGCTCGATCTGCGTGTTGAGGTCGATGATCTTGTCGGAAATGGTCGAAATGTCCTTTTTGAACTTGCCCTTTTCGTTTTCCGCGTTCTCGTAGCGATATATGTACGTATTCGCCTCGTTGAGCTTGAGCGATTCGGAATATTCGTTGTATTCTTTCGCCGCCGCCGCCTGTTTGGAAAGAGGACCCAAGCGGCGCTGCGCTTCGTCGATACGCTGGCTGTAAATGAAAAGATTCTCGTTGGAATCCTCGATCTTTCTTTCGATCTCCTGCTTACGGGATTTATAAACCATAAGCCCCGTCGCCTCCTCGAAGATCAGACGACGGTCCTCGGGCTTGGCGTTCATGATCTGTTCGACCTTGCCCTGCCCTATGATCGAATACCCCTCTTTGCCCAAGCCGATACCGTGGAAAAGCGTAACGAGATCTTTCAATCTGCTCGGCTGACCGTTGATGAGATATTTACTTTCGAATTTATCCTCGCCCGCGCGCTGTAAACGGCGGGTCATCGCCACTTCGGGCACGTCGATATCGAAAATGCGATTGGTGTTGTCGAAAACGAGCGTGACCTCGCAAGAGGACTGCGGTTTGCGCTCCAGCGTACCGCCGAAGATAACGTCCTGCATATTCGTACCGCGCAGAGATTTCGCCGACTGTTCGCCGAGCACCCAGCGCACCGCGTCCGCTACGTTACTTTTCCCGCACCCGTTGGGACCTACGATACAGGTAACGCCCTCCTCGAAACGGATCGTCGTTTTGTCGGCAAACGATTTAAAGCCGACGAGTCGTATTTCCTTTAAATCCAAAATGTACTCCTTGTTATATATATCTATATACTTTATTTTTTTCTCTTTTTTACGGGGGACTGCGTTCTCTTTTCCAGCTCCCACAAAAGGCGCGCCGCCGCGGTGGCTTCCGCTTCCTTTTTCGTTCTTCCTTCCCCTTTCGCGCTTTCGCCGAGCGCATACGCGACGCAATGGAAATAGGGGCTGTTGTCCTTGCCCGTTTTTTCCACTTCATAAACGGGCTCTTCCGCTCCGCGCTTTTCCAAAAATTCTTTCAGTTCGCCTTTGGGATTGCCCACCTGCACGTCGAAATGCACGTTGCCGTGTTCGAGCACGAATCTCTTCGCCGCCTTATACCCGCCGTCGAGATAGATCGCCGCCGCGACTGCCTCGAAAAGGCTGGATTTCGCCTTGCCCCGCACGTTGTATTCCGTACCCGAAGCGAGCAAATATTGCCAAATCCCGAGCGCGTCCACCGCGCTGTCGAGCGCGTCCTTGCAAACGAGCTTCTGTCGCTTGGCGGTGAGCTTCCCCTCCGAGGCTTGCGCGTCGTTGCGATACTGCCATTCGGTGACGATCAGCTGCAACACCGAGTCGCCGAGATATTCCATGCGTTCGTTATCGCCCGTGCCGTAACGGTTGGAATAGGACGAATGGGTAAACGCCTGTTGCAAAAGTTTTTTATTATGGAAAACGTAGCCGAGCTTTTGCTCGACCTCCGCATACGGGAAGTCCATATTATTGCGCACCGTTTTCCGCCGCCGCTTCGGCGGGTTTTGCCAGCGCGTCGATATTGACGGCGTCGATCATCGCTTTCATCTTGGCGACCATATCCCCACGCACGGCGTTTGCCGCCTGCGAAATGCAGACCTCGAACGCGCGGGCTTTCGAATTGCCGTGCCCTTTCACCACCGCTTTATTCAAGCCGAGAAACATCGCGCCGCCCTTGCTTTCGTAATCGAGCGAGCCTTTGATGTTTTTGATCACGCCGCCCGAAAGCAAAGCGCCTATCTTCGTCCAAAGATTGCGTTTATATTCGCGTTTCAAAATAGTGGACACCGTTTTTCCGCAGCCCTCGATCGCCTTCATCGCGATATTGCCCGTGAAGCCGTCCGCAACCATTACGTCGAGCTCGCCGTACATCAGCTCGCGCGCCTCCGCGTTGCCCGTATAATTGATACAGTCGATATTTTTGAGAAGCGCGTGCGTCTCCTGTTGCAAAAGAAGCCCCTTATGGTCCTCCGTGCCGTTGTTGAGCAAGCCCACGCGTGGACTTTTCACGCCGTACACCGCCTGTGCGTACGCCGTCGCCATCACGGCGAAATGGATAAGATTGATCGGTTTACATTCGAGATTTGCACCGCAATCGCAAAGGAAGGTGCTTTCGCCCCTATAATTGGGGATCGCGGGGCAGAGCGCGGGACGGGAAACGCCCTTCAATCTGCCTAAAATAAGTACGCCCGCAGTGAGCACCGCGCCCGTCGAGCCGGAGGAAACGAGTCCGTCCGCCTTGCCCTCCTTGAGCATACGGAACGCCACGACGAGGGAGGAATCCTTTTTCGTCTTGACGGCTTTCGTGGGGATCTCCTCCATGCCGATCGTCTCGGTGGTATGTACGATCTCCATGCGCGAAGCGTCGTAGTTTTTATCGGCGAGCTCGGCTTTGATCTGCGCCTCGTCGCCGACGAGGATCAGATACAGATCCTTATCGTTTTGCAAGGCGTTGACTGCGCCCGCCACCTGCTGTTTGGGCGCGTAGTCGCCGCCCATTGCGTCAATGATGATTTTCGTCATAATGTTCTCCTGATTACAAGTGAATTTTTTAAGCGGGGCTTAAAAGTGAAAACTTCACTCTTTTAGTATTTCAAATCGCCGAACGTACGAGGGTACGGTACGACGTCGCGGATATTCGATATCCCCGTCAAATACATTACCATTCTTTCGAAGCCCAGCCCGAAACCGCTGTGCGTCGTGCCGCCGTATTTGCGCAGATCGAGATACCACGAATAATCCTCGGGATCCATGCCCAGCTCCTTGATACGGTTATACAGCTTGTCGTAATTTTCTTCTCTCTGCGAGCCGCCGACAAGCTCGCCGATCCCCGGCACGAGAAGGTCTGCCGCCGCCACCGTCTTGCCGTCGGGATTCTGTTTCATATAGAACGCCTTGATCTCCTTCGGATAATCGGTGAGGAATACGGGCTTTTTATACACCTGCTCGGTGAGGAAACGTTCGTGCTCGCTTTGCAGATCCTTGCCCCAGAAAATATTTTTATCGTCGAATTTGTCTGCGTTCTGCTTCAGTATCTCGATCGCTTCCGTATACGTCAGACGCACGAACGCGTTTTCGGAAACGTTTTTCAGACGTTCGAGCAAGCCTTTGTCCACGAATTGATTGAGGAAGTTCAGCTCGTCTTTGCACGTTTCGCTTACGTAATCGATCACGTATTTTACCATCGCTTCCGCCACGTCCATATCGCCCGCAAGGTCGCAGAACGCCATTTCCGGCTCGATCATCCAAAATTCCGCCGCATGGCGCGCCGTGTTGGAATGTTCCGCGCGGAAGGTGGGACCGAACGTATATACGTTGCCGAACGCCATCGCGTACGTTTCGGCGTTGAGCTGTCCCGAAACGGTGAGCGCCGCTTTCTTGCCGAAGAAATCCTCTTTATAATCGGGCTCGCCCGCCTTTTTCTCCGCGGAAAGATCGAGCGTCGTTACCTGAAACATCGCGCCCGCGCCCTCGCAGTCGCTCCCCGTGATGATGGGCGTATGCACGTACACGAAGCCGCGGTCGTTGAAGAATTTATGAATGGCGATCGCCGCTTCGCTGCGGATACGGAACGCCGCGCCGAAGAGGTTCGTCCTCGGTCTCAGATAGGCGATCTCGCGCAAAAACTCGACGGAGTGGCGTTTTTTCTGCAAGGGATAATCGGGCGTCGATTCCCCTTCGACGATAACCTCCGTCGCTTTGATCTCGTAGGGTTGTTTGTTTTCGGGCGTGAGCACCACGATACCTTTGACGATGAGCGCCGCACCCACGTTGGTGTGCGCGATCTCCTCGTAATTTTCAAGGTTTGCGCGCTCGAACACGATCTGCGTGCTCTTGAAACAGCTGCCGTCGTTGAGTTCGATAAAGCCGAACGCTTTCGAATCGCGGATCGTTCTCGCCCAACCCGCTACCGTAACGGCTTTGCCGTCGTACGCGGAAAGATTTGCGTTAAGTTCTTTGAGTTGTATCCTCTCCATAATCAACCTGCCTTTGCATAATTTTTATCCTCGCCACGAAAAGCTTTTTTCTTTTCGTAAGCAAAAGGCGTTACTTTTCCTGATTTTATACTTTTTTATTATAACATTTTTTCGGAGAAAACACAATCGTTTGAAGCAATTTAATCGGTCGTATTTCCGATTTTTTTGACGAGTATCCCTTGAACGGGGCGATACTCGTCCTCGCGGAGGCGTTTTCGGGACAAAAGCTTGTCGCCGCGATAGCGTTCCAGATACGCCTCGCTCTTCACTCCGTTTTTCGGAGAACGGAGTATGCCCTCCGTCTCCCCCTCCTTTACGATGGGCGGAGGCGGCGGGATCTCGGCGAGCACGGAAGCGGTGATCTCGTACCTGTCCCCCTCGTTTTTCCCGTAAAAGGATACCCTTATCCCGCCGTCGAACACCTGCGCGGAAAGGCGGACGGGGTTTGCGTAGGGGTTGAAAAATTTGAGATCGCTTTCGGTGGATACCATCGCGTCGCGCGAGGGCGCAACGTAAGGCACTTGCAAAGAGTGCGGATGGAACTCGACGATCTCCAAACCCGATTTGAGCGCGGCGTTATAGAGCGTGGTGCTCACCTGACACACTCCGCCGCCGACGCCCAGCACGTATTCGCCGTTCACGATGATCTTCGCCTGTTGAAAGCCCGCCTCCGCCGTACGCCGACCGACCGTTTGGTTAAAGGAAAACTCGCCGTACGCCTGTACGGTGATACCGTCGATGAGCGAAGCGGCGGTGACGATGTTGCCGCTCCTGCCCTTGTCCTCCGCGTTAAAATAAGTCGTATAAGAGGACAGCTTTTCCCATTTTTCGGACGGGGCGGCGGACGGGAAAAGCGCGGGCAAAGCGGACAAAGCGCACGCAAAGGAAAACACGCCCGCTAAAACGGGCGTGAGTAATTTTATGAAAATTCCACGTAATTTTCCCATTCCCCTGTCCTCTTTACGCTTTGACAGTATGGGCGCGGGCGAGGGATTTTATTCTTTGATGCGTCCGCCTTCGATACGGATCTTGTTACATTCCGTGCCGTACAGAACGCGTTCGGCGTGCGTGCAGGTCAGAATGGTCTGTATGCCGTGGATACGTTGCAACAGCTTCTTTCTGCGGGGAAGATCGAGCTCGCTCATCACGTCGTCGAGCACGAGGATAGGATATTCGCCCGAAAGGTCTTTGAATATCCGCACTTCCGCGAGCTTCATCGAAAGCGCCGCCGTGCGGGTCTGTCCCTGCGAGGCGTACGCCTTGGCGTCGACGCCCGAGATCAGCACGTCCAGATCGTCGCGATGCGGTCCCACCGTCGTAAAGCCCAGACGAAGGTCTTTGTCGTAATTGTTGGAAAGTCTGCGCAAAAGCGTTTTGGCGATCTCGTCCTCGTCCCCCTCGTATTTTTTATCGGGACGAACGACGAGCTCCTCCGCGCCGTCCGTCAGATACGCGTGCAGTTCCTTGGCGTACGGAGCGAGCTTGTCCAAAAATTCCGCGCGTTTTTTGACCACCGTCGCGGCGTATTTGCAAAGCTGTTCGTCCCATACGGGCAGGGTGTCCAAAACGAGGGAATAATCGGAATTTTTAAGGAGCGCGTTGCGTTGATCGAGTATTTTGTTATACCGAAGAAGCGCGGTGTAATACGCGGGCGAGGTTTGGGAAATGGAAATATTCATAAACCGACGGCGTTCGTCGGGTCCGTCCTGAATGAGGCGAAGCTCGCCGGGGGAGAAGAACACGCTGTTGATATGTCCCATCAGATCGGCGTTTTTGGTGATTTTCGTGCCGTTGACCCTGATCTCGCGTTTGTTTTCGAAGATATCGGCTTCGATCGTGACCCTGCCGTAACGGTTTTCCGCCTCGGCGGTGATCTTTGCCGATTCCGCGCCTATTTTCACGAGCTGTTTGTCGTGGCGGATACGCAGCGACGCGCCCGTGCAAAGATAGAAAACGGCTTCGGCGCAGTTGGTTTTCCCCTGCGCGTTTTTGCCGAAAAGCACGTTCAAGCCGTCGGAAAAAGCGAACGTTTCCTTTTCGTAATTTCTGAAATTTTGAAGGAATAATTTTTTTATTTGCATAATCCTTGAAAAAACCGCCCGAAATCGCTTTCTTTTCCTCGAATTTTGTATTATAATTATATCAAATAATTTTTCAAATTTCAAGATTATAAACGGTAAAAAGAGAAAAAATAATCTGTAAATGGGGATAAAAACGTTATGGCAGAAAGTACGCAACTTCAATACGTATGGAAACAGATCAGCGAACGGGCGAAAAATATCATTTCGCCGATTTCCTACGACCACCTTTTCAAATATCTCGACCCCGTCGATATCTCGGGGAGGAAGATCATTTTGAGATCCTCCTCGGACACCAACGCGGAAACGATCATGAACAAATTCGCGGACAAGCTGCGCGAGGCGATCGTAAAATGCGATCTCGGCGTAAGCGATTTCCGCCTTGTCGTGGACGGGAGCGACGTGTTCACGTTGGACGCGGAAGAGGACGCGTTCGACGCGTTCACTCCCTCCCCTATCAATAAAAATTTCACCTTCGATTCTTTCGTCGTGGGTCCGGGAACGAAGTTCGTTTACGCGGCGGCGAAAGCGGTGGCGGAAAATCCCGGGGAGACCTTCAATCCCCTCTTTATCTACGGGGAATCGGGCTTGGGAAAGACGCACCTCATGCACGCGATCGCCAACGATCTCGCCCGTCGCGCGCCCGAAAAAAAGGTGCTGTACACGACCTGCGAAAATTTCCTGAACGAGTTTATCGATTCGATCACGCAAAAGAACGGCGCGCGGTTCCGCTTGCATTACAGAAACGTGGACGTTTTGATGATCGACGACGTACAGTTTCTGAAAAACAAAACGCAGGTACAGGAGGAGTTCTTCCACACCTTCAACGAGCTGTCCGCGCAAAGTAAGCAGATCGTGCTCACCTCCGACCGTCCGCCGAAGGAGATCGCGACCTTGGAGGACAGATTGCGCACCCGTTTCGAGGGGGGCATGATCGCGGATATCCAGCCGCCCTCCACGGAAACGAAGATCGCCATTTTGAAGCGGAAAGCGCTCGATCGCAAATGCGTGGTTCCCGACGACGTTTTGGAGCTTCTCGCGCAAAACTCGGGGCACGACGTGCGTACGCTCGAGGGCAGACTGACGAAGGTCATCTTCGCAAGCAAGCTGCACGAGGAGCCGATCACGCTCAGCCTTGCCAAGCAGGCGTTGAACGAATCGGTGAACGAGAGCGAGGAACAGGAGGACGTAACGCCCGACAAGATCATTTCCGCGGTATGTTCTTATTTTAAGCAATCGAGGGAAGATCTACTCGGCAAGGGCAAAAAAGCCGATCTTGCGAAAGCGCGGCAGATCTGCGCGTATCTCATGTGCGAAATGCTGTCGCTTCCCCTCGATTTCATCGGCAAAACGCTGGGCGGGCGCGATCATACGACGATCATGTACGCGCGCGACAAAATGGAAAAGCTGGAAAAGCTGAACGATAAGATCGCGAAAGAGATCGACGATATCAAGAATATCGTTTTGAAGAAGTAAGTTATTTTCCCTGACGGGACCTACCGCTCCGCGGTATCGGCGCAAAGCTTCGCTTTGCTTTATTGGGGCTGAAAAAATGCGAGGGCTCCGCCCTCAACCTCCCGCAAGGGACAATGTCCCTTGACCCTTTACTTTAAGTTATGAAAAATTCAGTTTCGTTTTTGGAATATGCCGCAGAGGCGGCGGTTATCGGCGCGGGGCACGCGGGTTGCGAGGCGGCGCTGGCGTTAGCGCGCACGGAGATCAAGACCGCGCTTTTGACCCTCAACCTCGACAGTATCGCGTTTTTACCCTGTAATCCCTCGATCGGCGGTACGGCGAAAGGACATCTCGTCCGCGAGATCGACGCGCTCGGCGGGCAGATGGGCATCGTCGCCGACGATACCGCCTTACAGATCCGTATGCTCAACGTGGGCAAGGGCGCGGCGGTACAGAGTCTGCGCGCGCAATCGGATAAAAACGCATATCATAAAGAAATGAAGCGGGTGTTGGAAAACACTCCGAATCTCCGTATCATTCAGGCGGAAGCGGCGGAAATATTGACCGAAAACGGCAAATGTACGGGCGTCAAGACCACCTACGGCGGCATTATTTCCTGCCGCGCCGTGATACTTTGCACGGGCGTGTACTTAAACGGCGAGACGATCACGGGGCAGGTCGTGCAAAAATCGGGTCCGAACGGGTTCGCGCCCGCCAACCGTTTAACGGAAAGCCTTATTGCGCTCGGTTTCCACGTACGGCGGTTTAAAACGGGTACGCCCGCGCGCTTGGATTCGCGAACGATCGACTATTCGAAATGCGAGATACAGAACGGGGATACGGATATCTATCCTTTCTCGTTCATGCACGACGCGCCGCCCGAAAACAAAATGCCGTGCTATCTCACCTACACGAATTTGCAAACGCACGGGGTAATTCTCGAAAATCTCGAGCGTTCCCCCCTTTATAACGGCACGATCGTATCGACAGGACCTCGGTATTGTCCCTCGATAGAAACGAAGGTCGTACGGTTCAAGGATAAGGAGCGGCACCAAATATTTCTCGAGCCCGAGGGCGCGGACACTTTGGAAGTGTACGTGCAGGGTATGTCGACCTCGATGCCGCACGACGTACAGCGGGCGATGTATTCGTCCGTGGCGGGGCTCGAAAACGCCGATATCATGCGCTACGGCTACGCGATCGAATACGATTGTATCGATACGCTCGACGTTCTTCCCACGCTGGAATTCAAAAAAATCGAGGGCGTATACACGGCGGGACAGATCAACGGCACTTCGGGCTATGAAGAAGCCGCCGCACAGGGACTGATGGCGGGCTTGAACGCCTCGCTCAAGCTTCGCGGACTTCCCCCGCTCGTCCTGCGCCGCGACGAGGCGTATATCGGGGTGCTTATCGACGACCTTGTAACGAAGGGCACGGACGAGCCGTACCGAATGATGACCTCGCGCGCCGAACACCGCATTTGTCTGCGACAGGACAATGCCGATTTCCGTCTGACGGAAAAAGGCTACGCATGCGGACTCGTCACGGAAGAACGGTATCAAAGATACCTCGCGCGAAAGGAGAAATACGGGCAATTACTCGATTCGTTGCGTACACGGGTGGGTCAAAAGGAAGCTACGGCGTTTTTGGAAAAATACGGCTACGGCGCGACGAGCGGCAGCGTTTCGTACGCGGACATGCTCAAACGTTCCGTGCCTTTAAAGGATATCATGGCGCATTTCAACGTATTCGGGGAATACTCGAAGGACGTATTGGAAACGGCGGAGATCACCGTGAAATACGAGGGTTATTTAAAGCAGGGTCTGGAACAGATCGAGCGTGCGAAGCGTTTGGAGGACAAAACGTTGCCCGCCGACATCGACTACGACGAGATTCTGGGCTTGCGTTTGGAAGCGCGGGAAAAGCTCAACCGAGTAAGACCGTTGAACCTTGGACAGGCGGGCAGGATCTCGGGCGTAAACCCCGCCGACGTATCCGTGTTGATGGTGTGGCTGGCAACGAGATAATTAAAAAAGCTTACCTTTTCGGGTAAGCTTTTTAATTACTTCTTCACGATATCCTCTTTGTTCGTTTGCGCCACGATATACTGCGGTCGGCGTTTGGTTTCCTTATAGATCTTGGAAATATATTGCCCTATCACGCCGAGGCAGAACAATTGCACGCCGCCGACGAACAGGATAATACACACGAGCGAGGGCCAACCCGAGACGGGATCGCCGAAAGCCAGCGTGCGGATAAACACCACCAGCGTCATCACGAGCGAAACGAACATAAAAAAGAAACCCGTCCACGACGCGAATTTCAAGGGCGCGTCGGAAAAATTGAATATCCCCTCGAAAGAATATTTCAAAAGCTTCCAAAAACTCCATTTACTCTTGCCCGCCACGCGTTCCACGTTTTCGTACGGAAGCCAATAAGTCTTGAAGCCGATCCAGCCGAATATCCCCTTCGAAAAACGGTTGCTTTCGCTCATCGATACGATCGAATCGACCATGCTCCGCTTCATCAATCGGAAATCGCGTGCGCCGTCGACGATATCGACGTCGGAAATGCGCTTCATCAGCTTATAAAATCTGCGCGCGAAAAACGAACGCACCTTCGGTTCGCCCTTGCGCGTTTCGCGGCGGGTCGCCACGCTGTCGTATTCGCCCGTTTCGAGTATCTTCATCATCTCGGGCAAAAGCGAGGGCGGATCCTGCATATCCGCGTCCATGGTCGCGGCGTAATCGCCCGTTACGTTACAAAAGCCCGCGTACATCGCCGCTTCCTTCCCGAAGTTACGGGAAAAGGAAATGTAGGTCACGCGGCTGTCCTGCGCAGCCTTCTCCTTTAAAATTTCCAGCGTTTTGTCCTTCGAGCCGTCGTCGATAAACAGAAGCTCGAATTCGTAATCGGACATTTCGCGGGTAACGCGGTCGAGTTCCCCGTAAAAGGTCGGCAACGCCTCCGCTTCGTTGTAGCAGGGTATGATCAGAGAAATCTTCATTTTTTCTTGATCCTTTGCATTATTTTCTTTCATTATACTACACTTATAGAGATTTGTCAATCCTTCATCGAGCATATACACCCCCGATTTACGTGAAAAACACCGACCTAAAGTCGGTGTTTTTTCTTTCGTGTTTACGTTTAGTCCATCTTTTCGAGAAGGCGCAGATCGATGCCCTTTTCGCCGATCTTGATGATCTCTACTTTCACCTTGTCGCCGATGTTGAGTACGTCCTCGACCTGATTCACTCTCTGTTCGGAAAGCTTCGAAATGTGGATCATGCCGTCCTTACCGGGCGCAAATTCCACGAACGCGCCGACCTTGGACAAAATTCTCACAACGACGCCTACGAACATATCGCCCACTTCGGGATCGTGCGCGATCGATTCGACGATCGCTTTCGCGCGATTCGCGTTCGCCACGTCGCCGTAGCACGCGATACATACGGTACCGTCTTCTTCGATATCGATCTTCGTGCCCGTTTGTTCGATGATCTTGTTGATGACCTTGCCCTGTTTGCCGACGACGTCGCCGATCTTTTCGGGATTGATCTTGAAGGTGACGATCTTGGGCGCGTATACGGAAAGCTCTTCCTTTACTTCGGGGATACATTCGAGCATCTTACCCAAAATGAATCTTCTCGCGTCCTGCGCTTGCGCGATCGCGTCGAGCATGATCTGCTCGGAAATACCTTTGATCTTGATATCCATTTGGATAGCCGTGATACCTTTTTCCGTACCAGCCACCTTGAAGTCCATATCGCCGAGGAAGTCCTCGAGACCCTGAATATCCGTCATGATAACGTATTTGCCCGTTTCGGGATCCTTGATAAGACCCATTGCGCAACCTGCGACGGGCGCCTTGATGGGAACGCCTGCGTCCATGAGCGCCATCGTCGAGCCGCAAACGGAAGCCATCGACGACGAACCGTTCGAGGACATGATGTCCGATACGACGCGGATCGCGTAAGGGAATTCCGAGGGTTCGGGAATTACGGGAACGAGCGCGCGTTCCGCCAAAGCGCCGTGACCGATCTCGCGGCGGCCCGGGCTTCTGAGGGGCTTCGCTTCGCCCGTGCAATAGCCGGGGAAGTTGTATTGGTGCATATATCTCTTTTCTTCTTCTTCGTCGAGACCTTCCATTCTCTGCGCTTCGCCGAGCATACCGAGGGTACAGGTGGTGAGCGCTTGCGTCTGACCGCGGGTGAACACAGCCGAACCGTGTACTCTGGGCAACACGCCGTGCTCGCACCAAATAGGACGGACTTCTTTCAAGCCTCTGCCGTCGGGACGGATACCCTTATCGAAGATCTTCGCGCGGACGATTCCCTTTACGATATAGTAGATGGAATCCTTCACTTCGCGGATCTGATCGGGATAAATCGTTGAGAAGTGTTCGACGATCTCCGCTTCCGCCGCCGCCTGACGAGCCTGTCTTTCCTGACGGTCGAACGTATCGAGCGCCGCTTCGAGTTTTGCGTAACCGTATTCTTTTACCGCAGCGTCGAGGTCCTCGGGGATATGGTAGAACTCCATTTCCTTCTTGGGCTTGCCGACTTCTTTTGCGATACCTTCGATCCATGCGCAGATCTTTTTGATCTCTTCGTGACCGAACATGATCGCGCCGACCATTTCCGCGTCGGTAACTTCGTTTGCGCCCGCCTCGATCATGAGGATCGCGTCCTTCGTACCCGCCAAATTGAGGTGGATCGCGCTCTTTGCTCTCTCCTCCACGTTGGGGTTGATAACGTATTTACCGTCTACCATACCGACGACTACCGAGCCCGTGGGACCTGCCCAAGGAATATCGGAGATCGAAAGCGCAACGGACGAGCCGATCATGGCAAGAGGCTCGGGCGAGATATCGGGATCGACGGAAAGCGCGGTCGCAACCACCACTACGTCGTTGAAAATTCCCTTCGGGAACAGGGGACGAATGGGTCTGTCGATCAGACGGCTGGTCAAAATAGCCTTATCCGACGCTCTGCCCTCGCGCTTTTTGAAGCCGCCGGGGATCTTGCCCACGGCGAACATTTTTTCTTCGTAGTCTACGGAAAGGGGGAAGAAATCCATACCCTCTCTCGCCGTTTCCGACATACATACCGTTACGTTTACCGCCGTTTCACCGCAACGTACCAAGCAAGCGCCGTTCGCCTGTTCCGCGTACTTACCGATCTCTACGACGAGTTCTTTCCCCGCATAATCTGTTTTAAATACTTTGTAATTCTTCAAATCCGGCATAATTGTTTTTCTCCTTGTCTATTCTTTTTTGTTCTTGTCCGCCTACGTCGCCCGACGGTAGGCAGTTTTATTTGAAAAGAAGCCCCGCGAAGTCCGCTTTGCCGAAAGCTTGTCCGCGTGTTCTTCTTTCTCCACGAAAAAGAGCGAGTTAAAACACCCGCTCTTTCGCGTTTCGCATTATTTACGAAGCCCTAAAGCTTCAACGATCGCTCTGTATCTCGCGATGTCTTTCTCTTTGAGATAGTCGAGCAGACCACGACGCTTACCGACCATTTTCAAAAGACCGCGGCGGGAGTGGTTGTCCTGCTTGTGTTCCTTAAGATGCTCGTTAAGGTGGTTGATCCTCTGCGTAAGCAAAGCGATCTGTACTTCAGGCGAACCCGTGTCGCCTTCGTGGTTTGCAAATTTTGCAATGATTTCCTTCTTTTCCATTTCTTTTTATCCTCCTATGGAAATTTTATCCCGTATCGCAAAGGGTAACGTGGAGATTCGATTCTCTTTGCGACCGTTGCTACTATTTTACCACATTCTTTTGAGAATGTAAACCGAATTTAACGGCTTTTTTACTTTTTTCCGCGCTTTATTCGAAAAATTTCCGTTTTTTGGCAATGATCCCGTCGATATTTTCGATATACGTTTTCAGATCCTTCTGCGAAGCGAAACGGGTGATCAGTCCCTTTTCGTTATATACGCGTTTGGAAATCGCGTTGGCGCCCGCCGCGAGATTGTCCGCGGTCTCCTCCATGACGTCGATATTGTACGTGCACGCCTTACCCGACTTCGTCCAGCCCACGTTCTCGTTGTTTCCCGCCTGATATTTCTGACGGTACATATAATAGGGCGCATAGCCTGCCCGCGCGAGTATTTCGCGGGAAGACGCCACCATGGTCGAGATGAAATCGTTTTCGATATACGAGGTCTCCTCCTTCAGCTTCGCGCCCGATTTCAAGGAAAGACAATGCACCGTGATATTGTCCGCGCCCGTCGCGACCGCTTTTTTAACGCCGTCTTCGAAGGTGTCCACGCGCTCGTCCGTCAACCCCGCGATGAGGTCGATATTGACGGAAAAACCGTACTTTTCCGAAAGCGCGTATGCGTTATAAAAATCCGCGACGGTGTGTTTCCTGCCTATTTTTCGCAAGGTTTCGTCCGAAAAGGTCTGCGGATTGATACAGATCCTCGTCACGCCGTAATCCTTCAAAAGGCGGAGCTTGTCCTCGTCGAAAACGTCGGGCCGACCCGCTTCGACGGTGTATTCCGCCTTGGGATCGAATTTTTCCAAAATGGGCGCGGTGGCTTTGAGTACCCGTTCCAGATCGGGCGCGTCGAGCGCAAACGGCGTACCGCCGCCGATATACACGCTCCGAAGCCTTCCCACGCTGTCCGTCGCCGCGGCAAGCTCCTTTTCGAGACACGTAAGATAGGCGGGCAAAAAGGCGCGGGTCTTGTCGATGGGCGCGGTGATAAACGAGCAATAGGCGCATTTGGTGGGGCAAAACGGCAGAGAAACGAACACGTCGGTGTTGCCGTCCTTTTTTTCGTAAATTCCCTTTTGCGTTTCGAGCACCCTTTCGACGAGACGGATATTTTCCTCTTTTACGTGCATTTGCCTAAAGAGGGAAACGTAATCGTTGCCCTGCTCCGTCTCCGTATAGGCAAGCTTGGTGGGACGGATCCCCGTGAGCGCGCCCCACGGCATTTCCTCGCCGTATTTTTTACTTAAAATTTCGTATAAACGGAGCTTGGCGAAACGGCGTTCGAGGCGTTTGAAAATAAGTTCGTCGCGTACCTGCCCCCTATCTTCAAAAGAAAAACGCTCGTTATCCACCGTGAAATCGTTGAAAAACACGCCCTCTTCGAAACGGAAGGCGTGGACGATCGACTGCGGACGGTTTTTAAACAGCCGCGCTGCGTCGAGAAGTTCGTTTTCCAAAAATGTACAGTTGGTGGTGAGCATAGTTATTCCTTACAGATCCGTCAAAAACGGATTGGTCTTGCGTTCGGTCTCCAGCGTGGTCTCGTCGCCATGCCCCGAATAGACGGGCATATCTCCGAGCGCGGAAAGTCGCCTCAAACTTTGGCGCAATGCGGAAAGATCGCCCGTCGGAAAGTCCGTTCTGCCGATACTGCCCGCAAACAGCGTGTCGCCCGTGAAGAGGTATTTTCCCGTTTCGTCCTCGGCGAGATAGCAAACGCCGCCCGCCGTATGCCCGGGGGTCGAAAGCACGGTGATCTCGATTCCGCAAAGGGTCCGCGTTTCGTTATCCCCGAGCGTTTCGTCTACCGTATAGGCTTCTCTCGGCGCGCCGAACGCTTCGAAAAGATCGGCGTTCGTACCGACGAGCGGTTTTTCTTTTTCCGAGCAAAGGACCTTCGCGCCCGACGCCTGCAACGCGGAAACGCCGCCGACGTGGTCGAAATGGCAATGCGTCAAAAGCACGTATTTGGGGGTGAGACCCAATTTGATAAGCTCGCCCTCGATCCTTTTTTGCGCGGGATCGATCACGATCGCGTTTTTATTGTCCGCCGTGAGCACGTAGGCGTTCGCCCCGAACCCGCGCGGGTAGATTTTGATGACGTCCATGTTTTTTTGAAATGCAAGCTACGCTTGCGTTGATCTCTTATCAAGAAAGGGAAGTAATACGATGTACCTCGTATATCCGCTTATCCGACTGCATTTTCTTGATGAGCAGATCGACTTCGGAACTATCCGTAAGCGAGATCGAGGCTTCGAGGATCGCGTCGCGATTTTTGTCAATCCTGCCGTTTACCGCTGTGATCGCCAGCTTCAAGTCCGACGTTACCTGCGAAAGCACGGAAAGTGCCGCGCCCTGATCGGTCGCGCGGACCGCGATGTTCGCGTTGTAGCGTTGCTTTGCGCCCGCTTCGAGCTGCCACGACGCGGAAAGCAATCTTTGTCCGTCGATGCCGCCGATATTCGGGCAATCGGCGCGGTGTATCACCACCCCTCTGCCGCGGGAGGTATACCCCACGATCTTGTCGCCCGGCACGGGCGAGCAACAGCCCGCAAAGCGGACGAGCATTCCCGCCTGACCGTTAACGAGCACGCCGCCGGGGTTTTTGCCATGCCCTTCGCCCGCGTGCAATTCGAACGCGTGCGGCGTCTCCTTGCGATAGAAATCGATCAGCTTGAACAGTATCTGATTGACGGAGATCGAGCCGTATCCCACCGCCGCGTACATTTCCTCCGTCTCATTGAACGAGAAACGTTCGGAAATGCGTTTGAAGCTATCCGACGTGAGCAGGTCTGCAAGCGCAAAACCGCGTTTTTTCGCTTCCTCTTCCAGCTTCGCTTGCCCCAAACGGATATTTTCCTCTTTGAGCTCGTTTTTGTAAAATTGCCGTATCTTCGCTTTCGCGCTCGACGATTTGATAAATTTCAGCCAATCGCGCGAGGGACCCTTCGAATTGGGCGAAGTGATGATCTCGACCACGTCCCCCACCTCCAGCGTGGTGGTGAGCGGAACGATCTTCGAATTGACTCTTGCACCCGTGCAATGATTGCCGACCTCCGAGTGAATGGCGTACGCGAAATCGACCGGGGTCGCTTCGGGCGGCAAAGAAATGACCTTGCCGCGGGGCGTGAACACGAGCAGCTCGTGGCTGTACAGTTCCGTCTTTAAAGCGTCGATAAACTCCTTCGAATCCTTGAGGTCGCCCTGCCATTCCATGACCTCTCTCAGCCACGTAAGGCGGTTTTCGAAGTTGCCGTCCTCGGCAGTTCTGCCCTCTTTATATTTCCAATGCGCCGCGATACCGAATTCGGCGATCCTGTGCATTTCCTCCGTACGGATCTGTATCTCGAACGGTTGCCCGTATCTCGTCATGACCGTCGTGTGCAAGGACTGATATTTATTGGGTTTGGGCGTGGCGATATAGTCCTTGATACGTCCCGGGATCGGCTTCCATTTCTCGTGTATCTCGCCGAGCACCGTATAACATTCGCGGACGTCCTTGACGATGACGCGCACCGCCGACAGATCGTAGATCTGATCGAGCGTTTTGCCCTTGTTTTTCATCTTTTTATAGATCGAATAGAAATGCTTGGGTCTGCCGAACACCTCGCCTTCGACGCCGTCCGCCTTCATGAGCGCTTTGATCTCCTCGACGATCTGCGCCACGAAATCTTTTCTTTCCGACAAGCGTTCGCGGATATTGTATACGAGATATTCGTACGCCTCGGGATCGAGATATTTCAGGCAAAGATCCTCCAGCTCGCATTTGATTTGAGAGATACCGAGCCTCCCCGCGAGCGGCGCGTAAATTTCCAGCGTTTCGCTCGCCATACGCTGTTGGCGTTCGTACGAAAGAAAGTTCAGCGAGCGCATATTGTGCAAACGGTCGGCAAGCTTGATGATGATCACGCGCACGTCCTTCGCCATCGCGACGAAAATTTTGCGGAAATTCTCCGCGTCCGCGTCCTCCTGCGATTTGAAAACGATCCGTTCGAGCTTGGTGACGCCGCTGACCAGCGCGAGCACTTCGTCGCCGAATTCGCGCTTGATATCCTCTGCCGTGGAGGAGGTATCCTCGATCACGTCGTGCAGAAGTGCCGCCGCGATCGTCGCCGCGTCCAGCCCCAGATCGATGAGAATTTCCGCGACCGCGCACGGGTGAATGAAATACGGTTCGCCCGAAGCGCGTTTTTGATTGGCGTGCGCCGTCTGCGCGTAATCGTACGCGCGGACAAGCGTCTCGTAATCGTTTACGCCGTAATTTTCTTTTATCTTTTTTAACGTCGTTACCATCCGTTACCTCTCCGATGAAAACTCAGTTTTCCTGTAATAAACACACTCTGCGGTAGATCGCCGAATCGGAAAGCTCCGCTTTGATCCCCCGATAAACGGTCAACCGCCCGTTCTCGAAAGCGACCAGCCCCAATTCCTCGAACACGGTGAGCGCGAAAATGAACTCCCGTTTATCGAAGCCCAGCCCGTCGCAGGAGATCGCGACCTCCTCCGCCGTTTCGCCGTTGAGAAGATTGACCTCCCTTCTGAGCGCGGTAAAAATTTCAAGCAGATGTTCGCGCGAAGCCGACAGGCTTTCGAACATTTTATATCCGCGTATCTCGCCGTTGACGAACACCTCCCTGCCCTCGAGCGCGGCGAGGTTGAAATCGGACGGAGTGTCGAGAAACACGAAATCGCGATAGCCCGAAAGATCGGCGTCGGGCGCGGGCGAAACGATGAGCGCGTTCGCGAGATTGCGCGAAGTGGGATAAAACAGATCGCAACCGAATTCCTCCAAGCCCTCGTACGAACGGAGGGTGTTGCGGTCGGACGCGATCAGGCACAGCCCGTAGGCGCATTCCGCCTTTTTCTTTTCGATGAGCGACTTCGTTTCCGCCGTCGTGAGCGTGTTTGCCGTATGCGCTACCTTTTTCGAATAGAAACGGTTGACGGCGTTTGCGAAAATGCTTTCCGCCACGTTTTTGCCCGTCTTGCCGTCGTATAAAAGATCGCGCACCAACCCTTTAATATATTCTCTGCCCTTAAAATGTGACACGCTGATCTCGAAAACGATCTTTTTCCGCACGTCGCTTTCGATGATCTTGAGATTCTTCGCGCCCGAGAAATAGGTGAGATCGATATGCTCGCATTTCACCGACAAATGGGGCGAAAACGCTTTGAGCGGCTTCGCCGTGCACGCGCCCGACGAAACGACGAACAGCGGACGGCGGTGCCCCACGCCGTACGGCTCCATCGCCATCAGCTCCCTCGCGAATTTTTCGGGAAAATCGGAGGTGATCTCCTCGCTGATATATATCCTTTGTTGAAAATCCTCTTCCGTGTACGAACGCCCGATCTCCTCGTTGAGCGCGGCTTCCAATTTATCGAAATTATCCACGCGCACGTTCACGCCCGCCGCTTGCGCGTGCCCGCCGAACTCCTCGATATACTGCGAACAGTTTTTGAGCGCGGTGAAAATATTGATGCTTTCGATACTCCGCGCGCTCCCTTTGAGCATATCGCCGTTATGGACGAAAAGGAGGGTCGGGCGATTGTATTCCTCCGCGATACGCGCGGCGACGATCCCGATAAAGCCTGCGTTCCAGCTTTCGTCCGAAAGCATGATCACGTTGCCGTACGCGCCTTTCGCGTTCAGCTTCTTTTTCGCGGAAAGATACAGCTCGTCGCAATATTTCTGCCGCTCGGTGTTATACAGGCAAAGCTTTACGGAAAGGTCGTAGATCTCCGTCTCGTTCTCGGAGGTGAAGAGCTTGAACGCCGCGTACGCGTCCCCCATTCTGCCCGCCGCGTTCACACGGGGCGCGACTGTAAAGGCGAGCGTTTGCGCCGTGATCCCGTCGTACGTTTTGCCGATCAAGCCCGCAAAGCAGGGACGCAGGTGCGTGTTGAAAATTTTCAGCCCCTCCGTGACGATATCGCGGTTTTCTCCCAAAAGCGGTACGCTGTCCGCCACCGTCGCAAGCGTGGCAAAATCGAGATATTGATACGCTTTTTCGCCGAGCAACGCACAGGCGACCTTGAACGCCACGCCCGCCCCGCAAAGGTTGTCGTAAGGATAATCGTCCTTGAGTTTGGGATTGACGACGACGCAATCGGGCAGCACCTCGGGCAATTCGTGATGATCGGTAACGATCACGTCCGAACCGAGCTCGTAAATATACTGCGCTTCCTCCGCGCAGGAAATGCCGCAATCGACGGTGATGAACAATTCGGGATTGCAATCTTCGAAAATGCGGTCGACCGCCTCGACGGAAAGCCCGTAGCCCTCGGAGCGTTCGGGTACGTAGATATGCGCCTCGATACCGAATTCGCGCAAGGCGTGATACATAATGGCGGAAGCGCAGATACCGTCCGCGTCGTAATCGCCGAATACGGCGACCGTCTTACCCGTATCGCGCGCCTCGGTGATCATCTCCACCGCTTCTTTCATACCTTTCATAAGGAAAGGCGACAGAAAGTTCTTGCGCGAGGGCTGCATGAAGCGGCGTATCTTCTCCGCCGTATCGACGCCGCGCGCATAGAGTATGCGCGTGATCTGTTCCGTCAGACCCGTTTCGGCGGCAAGATCGGAAATTTTATTCAGTTGCTCTGCCGAAAACGAATATTCGGGAACGATTTTTTTCATCTTTTTTTTCCTTAAAACGCGAACGAGAGGGAAAGCCCCCTCCCGCCCGTTGTTTGTAATTACGTTGTTCAGTCTTCCTGTTCGGAAGTTTTTTTCGCGCCTTGATAGCCGCTTGCGGTGACGCCCTCCGCCTTTTTATCCGCGCGCTTTTTCATCGGCAGATACAACGCGGGAGCGAATACGAGCCCGACGAACGCGGCAACGATCAGCGATACGAGCGAAGCCAACGCAAAGTAGCGCACAGCCGCCGTTGCGATCGCGCCGACAAGGATCAGCGCAACGCCCATGATCGCCGTGAATACGGTGATCTCTTTCGTCGCCGTCGACGAAACGATCAGCTCCTCCGCACTCTTATCCGCCGCTTCCTCCGATTTGAGGTTGGCACGGAGCTTATTGAGGTTGAAGAGAACGAACACCGTCGCGATCATCGACGAGATCGCCATCGCGTAGAAAGAAGCCGCCGTGAACGGGATCCTCGTAAGCAATATGATCGCCGCGGAAAGCGCGGGTGCGAGAAGCGCGCACACCGCCGTCAGAATACCCATATTCAAACGGTAACGAAGCGCAACGTAGACGAATGCGAGCACCGCGAACAACGCCGCCGCGCCGACTGCGCGCCATACGTAGCCCCATGCGATCTCGGCTTTCAAGAGCTCGCTGCCCGTCGACACGGAAATTTCCGCCGCCACGATGGGAGAATCGGCTTTCGCCTGTTCCGTCTCGAACGCTTTTTTAAGCGCCGTCTTTGCCTTGGAAAGATCGGTGCCGTATTCGAACGCGTAGACAAGCTCGCTGTCCGCGCTCATTTCACCGCGATAGGTGATCTTCGGCTCGACGTTAACTTCGGGCGAAGCAAACGTGGTCTCGCAGACCGATTCCACTTTTACGATCGACGCTTCGTTATTGAAGTGATAATCGTCCACCGTTACGGTGAGGGTAGCCATATCGTCGGTGGCGATACCGTAGTTTGCGCCGACGAAGAAGGTTATCAGGAAGGACGCGATCAAAAGCACCGCGATCACGATAGACATAATGGTCACTTTTTTGACCGTTTTCGTCAACAGCTTATTCATCGTCGTCATCCTCCCTTACGAAACGGAAATATTTGAATTTGTTCTTGCTTGCGGAAAGGAGCGTGTAGTTGATCGCACGGAGCCACAGGAGGTTGCAGAACGCGCCCGTAACGACGCAGATGATCGCCTGTAACGCCATCGTGTGCAGACCGCCCGTCGCCAACAGAAGCGCAAGCGAAGCAAGCAGAAGCACCGCATAGATATCGACGATCCCCCACAGGGTCTTTTTGAAACCGCCCTTGACGGAGGATTCCACCGTTTTACCGAGGTCGAATTCTTTTTTGATCGCGCCGTACACGTGTGCGTGCAATACGTTGACAAGGATAAGCCCCGCAAGGAACACGAGCACCGAGCCGAGCGTGATCTCGAACGTTCCGCCCGTGATGAACGCGAAGCAAAGCGTCGTTACCACGAAGTAGGAAAGCGTGCCGTACGCGCCGACCGCGCCGTATCTGCCCATCGAAACGATCGGCGCGACGATAAGCGCGACGATCACGATCGCGAGCGCGATATAAAGGAGCGTGAGTACGTTATCGCCGTAAACGGGCTCGAACGTGCGGATATCGGCGGAGGAAAGGGAACGGAAGGTCACGCTGTCCGCGCCCTCGGTTTCCAAAACGGAATCGAGCAATATCTCAAAGGTCTTTACATACGCTTTGTTCACTTGGTCCACCGCAAGCACGCGTGCTTCGCGGTTGTTATCCATAATGCTGTCTTTATAGATCTGCGTGATCGTTTCGCCGCCGATCTTGATATCCAAGGTCGTTGCCGACGAGCTGTCCGTCGTAGAGGACGCTTCGGAAAGGGTGTCCTTTACGCGCTCGATCATTTCTTCGCCCGCGTCGGTGAATTTGATCTTCAAGTACGCCGTCTTGTATCTCGTCGCAACCGAAACGCTCTTGATAAGGTCGGACGCTTTTGCGCCTTCCGCTTTAAGCTCGTCCACGACCGCGCCGCCCGTCTCGATCGACATATCGCCCGTGAGCGACATAGCCGTAAGGATCGAGCCGACGTTTACTTCCGATTTGGGAAGCTCCACGCGCAACGAAAAATCGTCGACTACCGCCACGCGGTAATCCGAGTAGCCCTTTTCGTCGTAGCGTTTCGCGATCAGCTCCGCCGTGGAAGCGAAATTCGTTTTGAATTCCGCGGTAGGCGCGCCGTCCGCGTAGATGCCGAGTTCTTCGTCCGTGGAGAGATACAAGCCCTTATACGCCGCATAGCTTTCGACGTATTCGTCGTATTCTTCCTGCGCTTTCGCCTTGTCCTTTTCCGATTCCGCCGCCGCGATCGCTTCCTTCAAAGCGGCTTCGTCGGCGTTGTATTCCGTTTCGGAAATAACGCCTTCGGGATAGCAGTACGCATAGTAGCCGCCGCCGAGGTCCGCGCCGAGATCGTATTGGAGCGCGACGGGGTTCCAGCTATCCGGCGAATTCGGGATCGGGAATGCGGGAAACGCCACCAGCGCGCACAATGCGACGATTACGATGGTAAGCAGAACCATCAATACCACCGATTTTTTCTTGCCCATTAAGTGCCTCCTGTGTATATCGGATTTTCTCCGAGATTACAATGATACTCTTTTATTATACCCTATTTTTTATCCGTCCGTCAAGTCATAACGGGGAGTATTCGAAATTTTTTAACGGTTTTATGTGAAATTTACAAAAAAACTTCACTTATTTCCCCAGCTTCTTTTCCGCCAAAATGTGCATCGCGCATTCGATACGCTTTTTCATCATCGCGCAGGTCGTTTCGTACGGGTCGTTTATATCGCCGTTGAAATGGTAATTGTTCGCGTTACAGCCGCCCGAACAAATGAATTTCGCAAAACACCCCTCGCACTTCTTGCGCGTGAACAGGCAGGAATTTTTAAATTGCTCGCGGATATCGGGGCGGGTGATCCCCTCGTACACGCTGCCCATGCGGAAGCTTTCGTCGCCCGCAAACTGATGGCAGGGATACAGGTCCCCATTCGGCGTAACGGAAAAATACTCGTTGCCCGCGCCGCACGCGGAAACGCGCTTGGAAAGGCAGGGTCCGCCCTCGAGGTCGATATTGAAATGGAAGAAATTGAAGCCCTTGCCCGCCTTGTGGCGTTCGAGATACGCTTCGCAGAGATTTTCGTATTCCTTTTCGATCGCGGGGATATGCTCTTCCCTTATTTGCAGATCTTCTATCTCCGTCACGACGGGCTCCATCGAAACGGAATCGACGCCCTGATCGGCGATAAACAGCACGTCTTTCGAAAAATCGAGATTTTTCGCCGTGAACGTACCGCGCACGTAGTAGCTTTTCGCGCCGCGCAGGGAAATGAATTTTTTGATCTTGTCGATGATAAGATCGAACGTGCCCTTGCCGTTGATCGATTTTCTGATCGCGTCGTGCACCTCTTTACGCCCGTCGAGCGAGAGTACGACGTTCTCCATTTCCTCGTTGAAAAATTCGATCGTTTCGTCGTTTAAAAGCAACGCGTTGGTGGTCGTCGTGAACAGGAATTTCTTGCCCGCTTTCGCGCCCGCCTCCTTCGCGTAATATACGGTCTGTTTCAAAACGTCGAGGTTCATCAGCGGCTCGCCGCCGAAGAAATCCATTTCGAGCACCTTTCTTTTGCCGCTGTTTTCGATGAGGAAATCGACGGCTTTTTTCGCCGTTTCGAAGCTCATGAATTCGCGTTTGGAATGGTACGCGCCCTCGTCCGCAAAGCAATAGCGGCAACGGAAATTGCAATCGTGGCAGATATGGATACAAAGCGCCTTCACCTCGTTGCTCTTCATAGGGTACGTTTTCACCTCGTCCTTGAAAAGCAAGCCCTGCGCCTTCAAGCCCTCGACGTCGGAGAGTATCTCCCCGATCTGCGCGTCGGTGATATACGTGATATCGACGGCTTGTCCCTCTTCCTTGGCTTTGAGATAGTCGGCGGTGGGCTTGTCGCATTCGTGCAACGACCCGCTCCCGACGTCGTAAATGTAATTTTTATCCCGATAGTTAAATACGTGGATCACGTTGATGTTCGTCCTTTTTTCGTTTTCTTGTGCGGAAATCCGAGACTTGGTTAAAAACGGCGTACTTATCCAAATACGCCGTTTTTTGCGAATTTTTCCGCGAAAGCGACCGCTTTTACATAAGCGGCGCCGTTGCGATTATTTACGTTCGATTTTTTCTTCGCGCGTAATTCTTTCGCAGGACTGGTTGCCTACCGTGCAGCTCGTTTTGCAAGCGGACTGGCAGGTGCTTCTGCATTCGCCGCAAGCCGTCACTTTCTTTTCGGCGGGTTTTGCAATCGTCTTAATCATAGCGTTCTCTCCTGAAATTGAATTTTATCGTATTGACGATATTATTATAATACACTTTTCATAAAATTGCAAGCGGTTTACGCTATTTTTTCACACTTTGCCCACGATTTTCAATCGCGACGGATATTCACCGCCACCGCGCCGCAGATCACGCCCGCAAGAAGCGCGATGAAAAGTTCGGCGAAAATGAGCCACGAAAGGGAAAAGTCGCCGCCGATCGCCGAAAAAGCGAGATAGGAAAGCGCGGTGAATAGGAGGGCGATCGCACCGCCCTTCAAAAAGCCCTTTTCCCCGCGTACGAATACGAAAGCGCCCAGCGCGATCGCGATCACCTTCACCGTCTGATTGACGGGATAGATCACCTTGTCGGGTACGCTCGTAAAGCGGAGCACGTTGGCGAAAACGATCGTCGCCAAAAAGGAAAAAGCGAGCGCGAGGAACGCGCCTTTGAGTATTTGGAATAATCCGTTGCCTGTCGTCGTTTCGTTTTGCATAAGAAAACACCTCCGCATTATTCGTATGCGGAGGCGTTGACTTTAAGAACTTTTAACGCTTATTTATTTTCTTCCGTTTCGGCGGGCGTTTCTTCCGCGGGCTCTGCTTTTTTACGGGACGCGCGCTTTTTCTTGGGCGCTTCCTCCGTCTTTGCTTCCTCTGCGGGAACGGTTTCCTCCGCTTTCACTTCTTCTGCGGGAGCGGTTTCTTCCGCTTTTGCTTCCTCTGCGGGAGCGGACGTCTCCGCGGGCTTTTCGGCGGTTTTTTCCACTACCGCGTCCGTCTTGTACACCGCTTGCTTATCGAACTTGATATACGATTTGCCGCTTGCTTCCGTGCCCGTTTCCAATACGAACGTGCCGTCGTCCTCGCACACCTCTACGACTACGCCGCAAATGCCGCCGATCGTCTTGACCTTGTTGCCGGGCTTGATCGCGTTAAGCAACGCTTCCGTTTCCTGCTGTCTCTTTTTCTGCGAACGGTTGCTCAAAAAATACATCGCGCCGATCACGAGCACCACGATTGCGATCATAATGATCGTAGGCCAAGGATCGTTAGTCGTTTCTGCCGCGCAAGAAAAAATACCTGCCATAATTGTGTTCTCCTTTTTTACGGGAACGTACGCTCGCCCCGTTTCCTTTATTCGTATTATTATGATAGCCTTTTTTTTCTTTTTTTGCAAGCGATTTTTCGCCGAATTTTACATTTTTTTCTTTTTCACGCACTTTTCATTTATCCGTGCCCCCGAAAAAGCGCGAAAGCTTTGTTTATTTCTCTTTCCTTTTCGCAATATTCATCAGAATATATACGCCGACCAAAACGGCGACCGTTACCCCGAGGATCGCGTACATCGCGCCCGTTCCGACCGCGTTTCCGAAGAAATAGAGATTGCAATCGAGCGAGTCCCTTATGCCCGTTATCACCTCGGCGGGCACGCCCTGCGTCTGCATTTCCGCCAGCACGCCACGCATGGCATGGTTACGAAGAAGCGAAGTTCCGTACGTTCCGGGCAAAAACGAGATCACTTTCCGCAATCCGTCCCCGAAGGAGGAAATGGGCATATACGCGCCGCAAATAAAGCCGTAACCCGCGCTGACGATCGTCCCGACGGCGGAGATCTGCCCCTGCGAGGACATAAAGAAATTGACGACGGAGGACAACGCCGTGCCGAACAGTACGAGGAGCAATATATCGAGGAAGAGCAAAAGCACGTCCGCGACCGACATATACCAGCCCACGATCGCCACGTACGCAAGGCATATCGCCGCGGCAATGAAGCAGATCAGAAGGGTGGCAATCAACGTCGCGACGTAATAGCCCATCGAAAGCGCGGCGGGCTTTACGGGCGATATCCTCAGATCGTTGATACTGCCGTTCGCCTTGTCCTGCACCATAAGAAAGTTCGAGCAGAACGCGACCGTCACGCACGACACCGCGAGTATGGACGAGATCAATTGACTGCCTACCAGCCCGTCGACGATGCTTTCCGAAAGTACGAAGCCCTCGGGCAGGTTGGAGGTGAAGCTGTCGCGATAGACGTTTCCCAAAAAGGTCGCGTACAAAACGAGCAAAATGGCGGGCGTGATCAAAGAGGTGAAAAACATGCCCTTGTCTTTGAAAAACAGCTTTACGTTTCTTTTTATAAGCGCGAATACCGTGTTCATTTTTCCGTTCCTCCCGTCAGTTTTTTGCCCGTGACCGCAAGGAAAACGTCGTCCATTTTGCCTTTTACGATCTCGTAATCGGTGAAAAGCTCGGGATCGGCGAGAATGAGCGAGGTCGCCTCCGCCGTATCCGCCACCGCCACGCGATAACCCTCGGGGAGCTTTTCATACGGTTTTCCGAGCGCTTGCACCCTTTCCTCCGCAACGTTGTAAAGCGTGATAAAATCGCCCGTATAAGCGTTTTTGAGCTGTAAGGGCGTACCCTCCGCGACGATCTTCCCGCCGTCGAGGATCACGACGTAATCCGCCTCGGCGGCTTCCTCCATATAGTGCGTAGTGAGGAACACCGTCATGCCCTTTTCCTTACGCAGAGTCTCTACGATCCCCCACACCGACTTTCGGGTTTGGGGATCGAGCCCCGTCGTCGGCTCGTCGAGAATGAGTATCTCGGGCTCGTGGATAAGCGCGCGGGCGACGTCGACGCGGCGTCTTTGTCCGCCCGAAAGCTTGCCGACGGGACGCTTTAAAACGGGCGCGAGTTCGAACAGATCGGAAAGCTCCTTCAGCCGTTTTTCAAACGCTTCGCCCGTGATGCCGTACAAGGCGGCGCGGCATTTGAGATTGTCGTACACGGAAAGCGGCTTATCGAGCGCGCAGCTTTGGAAAACGACACCGACGGCGCGTTTGATATCCTCGCCGTTTTCGTCGAGGTCCTTACCGTTCAACTCGACCCTGCCCGCGTCCTTTTCGAGTCTGCCGCACAGGATCGAGATCGTGGTACTCTTTCCCGCGCCGTTAAGACCGAGGAACGCGAACAGCTCGCCTTTCTTCACGCGGAAAGATATCCCTTGCACGGCTTTCACGTCGCCGTAGCTTTTATACAGATCGTCGATTTTGATGATATCCATATTCATTCCTTTGATTTTTAAAGATTTTCGAAAATTTTCACGCCGCGTTTACCAAGCCATACGCAAAGCAAAACGCTTGCGGCGACGAGGAGCCCGCTTACGAGCGCGGCGTACCCCTCTGCGGGGAGATATTTGCCGAACAGGAAATAGCCGCCGAAAAGGAGGGCGATCGCACCGATCCCCGCGACCATGGCAAGTATCGCCGCCACGCTTTGTTTGACCGCCGCGACCTCGTTCGTCCAACGCAAGTTCGGGAATTTGAGATTGATCGCAAGCCCTGTGGCGGCGCAGAGAAAGACGAACGCAAACACGGCGACGTGGATAAGGATCGCTATCCATATCCCCAGCTTTAAAAGTATACTTAACAAAAGCGTGCAAAGCAGGGCGGGAACAGCCGTCACGAGAACGTGTAACGAAAGCTTGGTCGCAAAGACCGTTTTCGTTTCAACGGGCAGGGAGCGCACCAGCCACAGCGTTTCCCCCTCAAGGGAAACGGAGGACGCGGTGATGAAATTCATCGAAGCGACCGCGCAGACGATCATGCCGACGAGGAGCCCCAACAATCCCTTTGCCTCCCCCGCCGCCGCAAGCTGTCCGAAGAAATCGGCGTTGAAAAACGCGATCACGGGCAGTATCAACAGAAAGACGGAGCCAAGCAGGCAATTGAGCGCGATCATGGGATTTTTGAAAAAGCGCAACGCCTCGCGTTTAAGGAGCGCGGAAAACGCGGAACGCATTTCTCTTTTCCTTTCCTTATAACGCGTCTTTTTCTCGCCGCGTTTGACCGTGACAACGCGGTAAAAGGTCTTTGCCAACAGAAGATATACGAGCGCGAACAGTCCGCCGAAAATAAGCGCGGAAACGAGTAGCGCGAGCGGCTCGCCGAGCGCGGCGAGTCCCGCTTGCCAAAACGGAAACAGTTTGGTTTTTATCGTCTGCCCCACCGCTTCGCCGTGGAGAACGATATAGCCCAAGTATTCGTTCATCTTGCCGACGAGCAGGAAATACGCGACCATGAATACGGCGAAAAAGAGTACGGTGAGGAGGTTTTTCGAACGTATACGGGCGGTAACGATCGCGATCAGCCAACCGAGAAGGGAGCAGACCGCCAGCGTGCCGAGCGGCAATATAAACAGCAACAGAAGCTGAAACAGTGCGGGCAGGAAGGAAAAGCCGACCGTAACGAAATAGCGCACCGCCGCAGGAAGAAGCACGAGCGCCTCGAAGAGAAAGGTGAGCAGGTACAGCGATAAGATACGGGTGAACAGGATCGCCCACGCGGGAACGGGCAAAGAGAGCAGAAAATCGTTATCCTTCGCCTCGAAAAGCTTTGATTTTGCGGCGAACACGCTCCCCACGCAACCGAGGGAAGTGGCGAGCGTGATCATAAACGCGAAGTAGACCCAATCGAGTCCGCTTTGCGTAAGGGGCGCGCAGAGCGTTCCCGAGATCATCCAAAACATCGCAACGACGGCGCCGAAGCCGTAGAGTATCAACGCGCCGAAGCCGAGGATCGCGAGCGGCGAACGGCGTTTTCCGTCCTTGGCGTTCAAAAAGAAGAAGGACGCCGTTTCGAGAAACTGTTTTTTTAAAAGCGCTTTTAACATAGGCTTTATTCCTCCGCCGATTCGAGGAACACTTCTTCGAGGCTCGTATCGCCCTTCACCTCGTCCATGGTACCCGCTTTCACGAGCTTGCCGCCCTTGATAATGGCGACCTTATCGCACAGCTTTTCCGCGACCTCCAATACGTGCGTGGAGAAAAATATCGCCGCGCCGTTATTACAAAGCTCCCGCATAAGCGTCTTTACCGTGTGCGCCGCTTTGGGGTCGAGTCCCACGAACGGCTCGTCTAATATAATGAGTTTCGGGTCGTGGATAAGTGCGGAAACGAGAGCAAGCTTTTGTTTCATTCCGTGCGAATACGCGCCGATGGGCTGCGCCAAATTTTCCGTCAATTCGAATTCGTCCGCGTATTTACGAATTTTTTCCTGTCTTTGGTTTGCGGAAACCTTGAAAATATCCGCCACGAAATCGAGATACTGTATCCCCGTCATAAACGCGTAAAGATCGGGATTGTCGGGAATGTACGCGATCTTGCGTTTACAGCCCAGCGGGTCTTTTTTTACCGAGATCCCGTCCACGAAAACGTCCCCTTCCTCGAAAGCGAGGATACCGCAACAGGCTTTTAAGGTGGTCGTTTTCCCCGCGCCGTTGTGCCCGATAAAACCGTATATCTCCCCCGCCTTGATATGCAGGCTCACCCCGTCTACCGCTTTTTTATCCCCGTACGATTTACTTAAATTCTCTATCCGTAACACTGCCGTTCTCCCTGCGTTGCTATTGTTTTGATATTAAAATGATATCACGCATAAAAATATTTGTCAAGTATTTTTACGAAAAATTTTCCAAAAAAGCGGATCTTTGAAAAATCCGCTTTTAAGTGAAATTTTCACTGCGTGAAAGTGAAGCTTTTTCTTTGGCAAAGTGATGTTTTCGGCTCACGCAAAAGTGAAGTTTTCGGCTAACGCAAAAAGTTGTGGCTGATATGGCTCCCTCTTTGAGGGAGCTGTCACGAAGTGACTGAGGGAGTTTCCGCAACTGCAACCGCAGGTTGCAACTTCACTCGCCCGTAGGGCACACTTCACCGCTACCACTTCCCTTCGCCGCCGTATTTGCGGTAAAATTCCCGTGTGTATTCCTTCACGTACCCGCCGAGAATGGAATTGCGGAGTCCTTTCATCAGCTTGTGCAAAAACGTGATATTGTGCAAGCTCAAAAGCATCGCGCCGTACATTTCGCCCGTGTTGATCATGTGGCGCAGGTACGCTTTCGTGTAATTTTTACAGCAATAGCAATCGCATTCCCCGTCGAGCGGCGTGAAATCCTCTTTATATCTGCCGTTTCTGACGACGACGCGACCGTGCGAGGTCATCGCCGTACCGTTACGGGCGATACGCGTCGCCAATACGCAATCGAACATATCGATCCCACGAAGCGTGCCCTCGATCAAGCAATCGGGCGAACCGACGCCCATCAGATAGCGCGGCACGTCCGTCGGGAGCTTGGGCTGCAAATAATCGAGCATTTCGTACATGATCGGCTTGGGTTCGCCCACCGACAGTCCGCCGATCGCGATACCGTGCTTAACGAACGGCAACGTTCGCGCAAGGCTTTCCCCGCGCAGGTCCTTATACATATTCCCCTGCACGATCGCAAACAGCGCCTGTTCGGGCTTGTCGTGGAATTTGTAGCAACGCTCCAGCCACGCCGCCGTGCGTTTCATCGCCGCCTCCGCTTGCGCGTGAGTATAACCGTACTCGCTGCACTCGTCGAACGCCATGATAATGTCCGCGCCGAGATTCTGTTCGACCTGTATCGCCTTTTCGGGCGTGAAGAAATGTTTGCTTCCGTCGATGTTCGAGGAAAACTCCACGCCCTCGTCGGTGATCTTGTTGAGCTTACCGAGCGAGAACACCTGAAACCCGCCGCTGTCCGTCAAAATGGGTCTGTCCCAATTCATAAACTTGTGCAAGCCGCCCGCTTTTTTTACGATATCGTCGCCGGGGCGCATATACAAATGATAGGTGTTCGCCAAAATAATTTGCGAACCCGCCTCTTTCAGATCGCGCGGGAACACGCCTTTGACCGTCGCCTGTGTGCCCACGGGCATATACACGGGCGTTTCGATATCGCCGTGCGGCGTGTGCAATACGCCCGCGCGCGCGCCCGTCTCCTCGTCCGTTTTGATCACTTCAAAAGAAAAATATTCGTTATTCAAACCTCTTTCTTCCTCTCTTTTTTCAGATAGTATACCACTTCTTTGAAAAAAAAGCAATTTTTTTCGATACGTTTTTATAACCGAGCTTGACTTTTCCCCGTCGATTGCGTATAATAAAATCAGTGAGGAAATAAAAAGTATGTTACACAATTATCATACGCATACCGTGCGTTGCAATCACGCCGTCGGTACGGACAGAGAATACGTGGAAAACGCGATCGCGGCGGGCTTGAAAACGCTCGGTTTTTCCGACCACGCGCCGCAAGCATTCCCGCAGACGGACGTAAGATATTCGCATTGTATGAGAGACGATCAGCTTTTCGAATACGCCGAAAGCGTGCGCGCCTTGGCGAAGGAATACGAAAACGATATCCGCATTTTATGCGGGTTCGAATTGGAATATTTCCCCGACAGCCACGAAGAGGAAACGGCGTTCTTACGGCAAGTGCGTCCCGATTATCTGATCATGGGACAACACTATCTCGGAAACGGTATCGGAAAAAAGCACGTCTATTATTTGGGGCGCGAAGGCGACGACGCCGTTTTGGAGGCGTACGTGTCGCAGATGTTGGCGGGCTTGGCAACGGGCGATTTTCTCTACGTTGCGCACCCCGATATAGCGGGCTTCGCCTTTTCCGAACAGGCGTGCGAACGGGAATACCGCCGTTTGTGCGCGTACGCAAAACGGAAAAATATCCCTTTGGAACTCAATCTTTTGGGCGTAAAGGACAATCGACTTTATCCCGACCGTCGGTTTTATAAGATCGCGGCGGAGGTCGGAAACGAGGTAGTTTTGGGCGTGGACGCCCACGAGGCGAAAGTATTTTCAAATCCCGAGCCGGAGCGCAAAGCACGGACTATGGCAGCCGAATTGGGTCTGAGTTTACGGGAAACTCCTTTATTGTAAAAACGAAATAAAGTCTGTATCACATAATAAATATCCCCGCGTTACGCTTTTACGCATAACGCGGGGTTTTCGTTTGTTTTTTATTCGAGCTCGAACGCGCCCGTATAGAGTTGATAATACGTTCCTTTCTGTTCAAGTAGCTGTTCGTGCGTGCCGCGCTCGATGATCCTGCCGTGATCGAGGACCATGATCGCGTCGGAATTTCTTACCGTCGAAAGGCGGTGCGCGATCACGAACACCGTTCTGCCCTTCATCAGCTTATCCATACCGTTTTGCACCAACGCCTCGGTACGCGTATCGATCGACGAGGTCGCCTCGTCCAAGATCATCGCGGGAGGATCGGCGACCGCCGCGCGGGCGTTGGAGAGGAGCTGTCTCTGTCCCTGCGAAAGATTTGCGCCGTTGTTCGTCAGCATCGTCTGATAACCGTCGGGAAGCCGACAGATGAAATCGTCCGCGTTGGCAAGCTTCGCCGCCTCGATACATTCCTCGTCCGTCGCCTCCAATCTGCCGTAGCGGATATTTTCCATGACCGTGCCCGTGAACAGGTTCGTGTCCTGCAAAACGATACCCAACGACCGACGCAGATCGCTCTTACGGATCTTGTTGATATTGATACCGTCGTAACGGATCTTGCCGTCCGCGATATCGTAGAATCTGTTGATAAGATTGGTGATCGTCGTCTTACCCGCGCCCGTCGCGCCGACGAAGGCGATCTTCTGCCCGGGCTTCGCGTACAGCGAAACGTCCGTCAGGACTTGCTTTTCTGGCACGTAACCGAAATCGACCTGTTCCATAACGATGTCGCCCTTGAGTTCGGTATACGTCGTCGTATCGTCCGCCTTATGATAGTGCTTCCAAGCCCAAAGCCCCGTGCGTTCCGTCGTTTCGACGAGCTCGCCGTTTTCGTCCCGCTTTGCATTCACAAGCGTAACGTAACCCTCGTCCGTTTCGGGCTCCTCGTCCATGAGCGTAAAGATACGGCTCGCGCCCGCAAGACCCATCGCGATCATGGAGATCTGCTGAGACATTTGGTTGACCGTCTGCGCGAAGTTCTTCGATATCCCCAAAAACGCCACGATGATACCTATTTTGAGGGTTTCCGTGCCGTTAAAAATGGAAGAAAGCCCGACGTTTTGCACCTGCAAGGTGAACAGCAACCCGCCTACAATGGCGATCAATACGTAAGTGAAGTTGCCGATATTGCCGAGGATCGGTCCCAAAATATTGCCGTATTTATGCGCGCGTTCGCTGTCGAGGAAAAGCTGTTCGTTATATTTTTCGAAGTCCTCTTTCGCCTTTTCCTCGTGCGTGAACACCTTTACGACCTTCTGCCCTTTCATCATCTCTTCGACGAATCCCTCTTCCGTCGCAAGGGATCTTTGTTGCGCGACCATATATTTCGCGCTCCCGCCGCCGATCTTCTTCACAACGAGCGTCATCGCGAACGTACACACCCCTACGACGAGCGAAAGCCAAATGCTGTACGTAAGCATGATCCCGACGGACACGAGCAACGTAAGCGAACTGCTCAAAAGCGTAGGCAAGCTCTGCCCGATCAGCTGACGGGTCGCGTCGGTATCGTTCGTGTAAGCGCTCATGATCTCGCCGTGTGCGTGCGTATCGAAATACTTGATAGGCAAAGTTTGCATTTTGGAGAACATATCCTCGCGCAAATGATACAGCATGCCTTGCGTAACGGTCGCCATAATACGCGTATAGCAAAAAGACGAAAGAATAACGAGCGTATATATGACCGCCATCATAATGATAAGTCCGATCAGGGTCCCCTGTAATTCCGCCGTAAACCCGCCGACGTTCGCCAAAGCGGGCGTGATCACTTCGTCCACGAGAAGCTGCATATACACGGAGGAAACGAGTCCGCCCACCGAGCTGAACAGAATACACGCCAGCACGACGATCAATTGCCATTTATAATATTTGAACACCGTTTTGAGAAGACGCGAGAACGTGCCTTTTTTGATCGAGCCTTTGGGTACGGGCATACCGCGACCGCGCATCGGTTTTATCGCGCGGGGCTTTTGTTCGTAGGTCTTTACTTCCGCCATTACGCTTCACCCCCTTGCACGGTTTCTTTCGCGGCGTTTCCTTTCGTCTGCGCCTCGTATATTTCCCGATAGATCGGGCTGGATTTTATCAATTCCCCGTGCTTGCCGCAAGCGATCACCTTGCCGCCGTCGAGAACGATAATTTTGTCCGCATGCTCCACAGAGGATACGCGCTGTGCGATAATGATCTTCGTCGTATCGGGAATCTCCTCTGCGAACGCTTTACGAATGAGCGCGTCCGTTTTGGTATCGACCGCCGAGGTGGAATCGTCGAGGATCAGCACCTTCGGCTTTCTCAAAAGCGCGCGGGCAATACAAAGACGCTGTTTCTGCCCACCCGAAACGTTCGTGCCGCCTTGTTCGATATACGTATCGTATCCGTCGGGGAAGGTGCGGATAAAATCGTCCGCTTGCGCCAGCTTGCAAACGCGTTCGAGCTCCTCGTCCGTCGCATTTTCGTCCCCCCAGCGCAGATTTTCCTTGATCGTACCCGAGAAGAGCACGTTCTTTTGCAACACGACGGCGACCTCTTTTCTGAGCGCGTCGAGGTCGTAATCCTTCACGTTCACGCCGCCGACGAGCACCTCGCCCTCCGTCGTATCGTACAGACGGGGAATAAGCTGGATAAGGGTGGTTTTCGACGAGCCCGTGCCGCCCAAAATCCCCACGGTTTCACCCGATCTTATATCGAGATCGATATCGGAAAGCGCGTATTTGTTCGCCTTTTCCGAATATTTGAAGCTTACGTTTTTAAATACGACCGATCCGTCCTTTACTTCCGTCACGCCGTTTTCGGGGCTGACGAGATCGGATTCCTGATTCAGCACTTCGCCGATACGGCGCGCCGATTCGAGCGACATCGTGATCATAACGAACACCATCGAGAACATCATAAGGCAGGATAGCATTTGAATACCGTACGCAATAAGCGCGGAAAGCTCGCCCTTGCCGAAGCCCTCGAACGCCGCCCAGTAGGTATTATCGATGATCGCGTACGCCGCGAAGGCGGAAATGAGAATGGACGCGAAGTTGATAAAGAACGTCATGATCGGCGTATTGAGCGCAAGCACTTTTTCCGCGCGGGTGAAGTCGTTGCGTACCTCCTCCGCCGCCTTTTGGAATTTTTTCGTTTCGTGATCCTCCCGCACGAAGGATTTTACCACGCGGATACCGCCCACGTTTTCCTGTACGGAATTGTTAAGCGCGTCGTATTTTTTGAAGATACGGCGGAAAAAAGGCATTACGAAACGCATGATCAGAATGAGGATACACGCGAGCAAAGGTACGATCGCAAGGAATATCCACGCCAGCTTCGGATTGACGACGAAGCTCATAATGATCGCAAAGATAAATTGAAGCGGAACGCGGATCACGATCCTGAGGCACATTTGATAAGCTTGCTGTACGTTGGTAACGTCCGTCGTAAGACGGGTAACGAGCGAGGACGAAGAGAATTTGTCCACGTTCGCAAACGAAAATTTCTGCACCTTGTAAAAAAGATCGTGTCTGAGATTTTTCGCAAAACCGCAGCTCGCCGTAGAAGCGAATTTACCCGCCAAAACGCCGCTCGTCAAAGACACTGCGGCAAGCGCGATGAGTACCGCGCCGTATTTAAGTATCGCGTTCATCGCTTCGCCCGCGCCGATGCCCGTAACGTCGATCGCCTTGATCAGCTTTGCCATAAAGAACGGGATCAGACATTCGCAAAACGCCTCGAGCAGCATGAAGATCGGCGTGATCAGCGACGGCTTTTTATATTGCCGCACGCTTTTAAGTAGGGTTTTTACCGTACCTGCCATTTCGACTTTTCTCCTTATTTATAATGAATAAAAATTGTAACGTTATTATTATATTTTTAAAAAAAAATATTGTCAATCGTTTGAAGCGGAAAAACGCTCCTTTCACGGAAATTTCATAATTTCCGCTCCTCTTTGCAGGTGAAATATACGATTTGATATTTCCCCGAAAGCGCTTTTACAAGCGACTTCGCCCTTTCCGTCGTTTTATCGTCGAGATTCACGAACGGGTCGTCGAGTATCAGCGGCGGCGGGTCCACCGCATACAGCGTTTCGACGAGCGCGAGCCGCACGCAAAACCACAAAAGGTCTTTCAAGCCCGTACTGTAATATTCCGTGTTCCGCAAGCACGCTTCCTCCTCGAGCACGGGCGTACCGTCGGCGGAAAATTTCGGACGGGCATGCAAAGAAAACCCCAACGTTTCCGCATATTCCGCCACCTTTTTTTCGACGGGCTCCAAATAGCGGGCGGCAAGATTATGCCGCGCGCGAACGAGCAACTCCCGCGCCGTGCGTATCGCCGAAAGCCGTCTTTCGAGACGGGCTTTTTCTTCGCCGAGTCGCTCCTCCTCCGCTTCGATATCGGCAAGCTGCCCCGCGCGCTTTTCCTGCGTTTCCGCTTGCGCCAAAACGCCCGCAAGCGTCGCCGTCGTTTCCTCTCTTTCTCTTTCGAGCGCGTTTTTTCTCGAATGGATCTCGTTTACGTCCGCGCTCGTGATCTGCACCGTTTCGTTTTCCGCGCCCGCGGGCAATGCGAACGCGCTCAGCTTGCGTTCGCTTTCGCCACAGACCGCCTTCAACCGTACGTACGCCTCCGCGTTTTCCTTGATTTTCGCGAGCGAAGCGCGGTAATCGTACGCTTCCGCGAAACGGAAATTACTTAAAAAGTTTTTGATCGCGGTCTCCAAAGCGTCCGCGCGCGCCCGCTTGCTTTCGAGCGATTTTTTGAAGGCTTCCGCACGTTCGTCGGACTCAAGCGGATACGCCGCGAGTTTTTTTCGCAGATCTTCCGTCTCCGCAAGCGCGGCGAGATAGTTCCCCCGCACCGTTTCGTCGGCAAAATCGGACGTTTTTCGGGTCGTAGACGAGCCCGACGTACGCAGCAACGTAACGCCGCAGCACAGCAAGCCGAGTCCGCCGACGACAAGGAGAGTTATCCCCAACGCGGGGATCGACTTCGTCTGCGTCGCACCGAACAGCGCAAGCAAAAGCGAGAGGAGCAGACCGAAGCCCGCGTTTCCGTGTTTACGACGCTTTTTCCGTTCCTCTTTTTTATTCTCTTTTGTCTCTTGTGCCGCCTTACGCGTTTCGCCCCGCATCAGCTCGTAGCTTTGCAACGTCCTTTCGCATTGGGCAAGCTGCGCCTCGAGTGCCCGTTTCTCCTTTGTGGCTCGCGCCGCCTCCTCCGCTTGCGGCGCAAGGTTTGCAAGCTCCTCTTTGAGCGCGTAAAATTCTTTGATCGCCGTTTCCAGCCCCGTCGTATTCACCGTAGCGGGGTCCGCCGCACCGAAAAACCCGTCCAACTCCGCAAGTCGGGCTTGCGCCTCTTTAAATTTCGTCCGTATCTCGTTCTGCGCCGCACGGGTCGCCGCCAGCTCGCTTTTCCGAGCGTACTCCTCCGCAAGCGCGGACAGCTTTCTTATCTCCGCTTTTAAATACGCCAACCGACGGGCGTGTTCCGCCGTTTGTCTTTGCAATTCCTCCGCACGTTCCGCCGCGCGACGGCAATCGGTTTTCTGCGCTTGCAGATACGCGAGCCTGTCGTCGAGCTCGTCCAGCCTTCCCTTGGCGGGACGGCGTTTCGCGCGCAAAGCCCGTTCCGCCGCGTCCAGCCTCGCGACCGCGTCGGACGCACCCTCTTTGTCCCCGTCCGCACTCAGAAGCGCAAGCAGCTTCGCGCGGATATCCTCGGGTATCGCGCCCGCGCCCTGCCCGCCCTGCGGGATATACGCTGTGCGCTCGAAGCTCTCTCTGTCGACCCCGAACAGCGTTTCGCCCAGCCGCTCGCATTTATCGCCGAAATCGTAACAAAGCATATTGTTTTTATCGTAGACCCTGACGGTATCCCCGCCCGCGGTCCTGCCGAAAAAACGTTCTACGCGATAAGTCCTGCCCGCATATAAAAAGGTGAGCGAGCCGCCGAAGCGCGCGCCCGACCACGGCTCGTAGCGGAGCCGATCGTTCCCCGAAACGGATCTCGTGCGCCCGCCGTCGAGCCCGTACAGCATACTGCCGATAAAATCGGCGAGCGTGGTTTTGCCCCAGCCGTTATCCCCTTTCACGCAGGTGATCGGCGAGGACAGATCGAACGCGGCGTTGACGAATTTTCCAAACCCCGCGATATTACAGGAAAGAAGCTTCATAAGTCGATCTCCTCCCCGCTCAACGCTTTCAAGCCCACCTCGAGCACTTCGCTCAAAAAATCGGCTTTCATCTCGTACCTGCCCGCCTCTCTTACAAATTCCCCCCGTTCGGTGAGATCGTTTTCGAACTCGTGCGGGTCGAGTGCGATACGGCTTTCGTCCTCCGCTTTGGCGAAGAAAAATCTTTCGTTCAACCGCGAAACGAGTAAAGAAATATCCTTGCGCAAGCCCGCCTTATGCCGACCGCAAAGCACCGCTTTTACAAGATCTTTTTCCGAAACGCCTCCAAGGGCGGAAAGCACGGAGTTTTCCACGTCGAAATAGCTGTTGCATGCGGATATATCCACGCGCGCCTCCACCGTTTTCCGCGTGGCGAGCGAAAGGAATTTTTCCCGCTCCAACGCTCCGTCCGCGATCTCCAGAAGGAAAAAACCGCGATCGCCGAGCTCGTCGAAACCGCGCCCCTCGAGGCAGCCGCAGTAGCGGTACCGCCCGCGCGAATCCAGCCGCTCCGTTTCCCGCATCGGCTTGTGGATATGCCCGAGCGCGAGATAGTCGACGAATCTGTTCTGCAAACGAGGCAGAGGTATCTCCCCGTTGATATCCCCGTGCATGACGACGATATTATAATTTTCGGGCGAAAGCGAAAGCGTCGAAAACGCCGCGGGAGAAAGATTTTTCGTATCGATCCCCGTGATGCGGATCCCCCCGCCCAGCTCGTAGCTTTGAAAAGCGTGGTTTTGCGAAAAGGTGAAAAGATTATTCGGCAACTCGTCCGTCGCGTCGAACTCGTCGTCGTGATTTCCCGAAGCGTAGAAAAAACGCACGGGGCTTGCGGCGGCGATCACGGCGAGGGTCTCCCTGCGGATATGCCGCGCCGTTTTGTTCTCGTCGAAAAGGTCCCCCGCGATCAGCACGGCGGCGACGCCCGTCTCTTTCGCATACGTGCAAAGACGGCGGAAGCCGTCGAGTATCTCCGCTTTACGGAGCGCGCTTTTATCGCTCGGCAACCCTTTGAGCGCCGAGCCGATATGGATATCCGCCGTGTGTATGATTTTAATACTCATAGTTTTATTATAACATAAACGGAGAATCTTGTAAATAAAAAATCGAAAATTTGTTCGGATTTTTTCCAAAAAAGAATACCTGCCCGAACGGAAAGCCGTTCGGGCAGGTAAAGCCGTTTACGATTTCTCCACCGTCAAAGCGTCGTCCTTCACCGTTACGGTGAGCGTATCGCCCGCCGTAAGATCTCCCGACAAGATCCGCTTCGCCAGCATCGTTTCGAGCGTGTGCTGCATATACCGTTTCAACGGTCTTGCGCCGTACACGGGGTCGTAGCCGCTGTCGATGATCTTGCGCACCGCTTCGTCCGTCAAGATCAGCTTCAACTGTTTCTCCTGCAAACGGCGGGTGAGATCGCCCGCAAGCAGGCGCACGATCCTGCCGACCTGTTCTTTGGTGAGCGGCTTAAAGAACACCGTTTCGTCCAATCTGTTCAGAAATTCGGGTCGGAAGGACGCCTTCAACAGCCGTCCGACCTCCGCTTTCGCGTTTTCCGAGAGCGTGCCGTCGTATTCGATCCCTTCGAGGATCGCCGACGAACCGAGATTGGAGGTGAGAATGATGACGGTGTTTTTAAAATCGACCGTCCTGCCCTGTCCGTCCGTGATCCTGCCGTCGTCCAATACCTGCAACAACACGTTGAATACGTCGGGGTGCGCCTTTTCGACTTCGTCGAACAAAACGACGCTGTACGGTTTTCTCCGCACCGCCTCGGTAAGCTGACCGCCCTCGTCGTAGCCCACGTATCCCGGAGGCGCGCCGATAAGCCTCGACACCGAGTATTTTTCCATATACTCGCTCATATCGATACGCACCATGTTCTTCTCGTCGTCGAACAGCGCGCGCGCTAGCGTTTTCGCAAGCTCCGTTTTCCCCACGCCCGTGGGACCGAGGAACAGGAACGAGCCGATCGGGCGGTTGGGGTCGGCGATTCCCGCGCGGGAACGCAGGATCGCGTTCGCCACCGCTTCGACCGCTTCGTCCTGACCGATCACCCGTTCGTGGAGCGTATCGTCCAATCTGAGCAGTTTCTCTCTTTCGCCCTCCATCAGCTTGGCGACGGGTATACCCGTCCACCGCGCGACGATACGGGCGATCTCCTCCTCGCTCACGTGATCGCGGAGCAAGGCGTTTGAACGCGTACCTGCCCCCGCCGTTCCTTGTTTTTCACATTCCTCGAGCTGTTTCTTCAGTTCGGGAATTTTGCCGTATTGCAACTCGGAAGCCGTTTGCAAATCGTACGCTCTTTGCGCCTTTTCCAGCTTCGCGTTCGCCGCTTCCAGCTCCTCGCGAAGCTTTTGCACCTTGCCGATCGAATTTTTCTCGTTCTCCCATTTCGCCTTCATCTGCGCGTATTGCGCGCGGTTTTCGGAAAGCTCCTTTTCGATCTCTTGGAGGTGGGAAAGGGAAAGCGCGTCCGTTTCTTTCTTTAAGGCGTTCTGTTCTATTTCAAGTTGCATGATCTTCCGTGCGATCTCGTCCATTTCGGAAGGCATCGACTGCATTTCCGTCTTGATCAGTGCGCACGCCTCGTCCACGAGGTCGATCGCCTTGTCGGGCAAAAATCTGTCCGTGATATATCTGTCGGACAGGGTCGCCGCCGCGATCAGGGCGTTGTCCTGTATCTTCACGCCGTGATACACTTCGTACCGCTCTTTCAAGCCGCGCAGAATGGAAATCGTGTCCTCCACCGTCGGCTCGGCGACGAGTACGGGTTGGAACCGTCTTTCCAGCGCGGGATCCTTTTCGATATATTTGCGGTATTCGTCTAAGGTGGTCGCGCCGATACAGTGCAATTCGCCGCGCGCCAACATGGGTTTCAAAAGATTCCCCGCGTCCATCGCACCGTCCGCCTTACCCGCGCCCACGATCGTGTGCAGCTCGTCTATGAACAGAATAATACCGCCCTCGCTCTTTTTCACCTCGGCAAGCACGGCTTTGAGCCGTTCCTCGAACTCCCCGCGAAACTTCGCGCCCGCGATCAGCGCGCCGATATCGAGGGAAAACACCTTGCGGTCTTTCAGCGAATCGGGAACGTCGCCTTTCATGATACGAATGGCAAGCCCCTCCGCGATCGCCGTTTTCCCGACGCCCGCTTCGCCGATCAGCACGGGATTGTTCTTCGTCTTTCTCGATAAGATACGCACCACGTTTCGGATCTCCTCGTCCCGCCCGATCACGGGGTCGATCTTCTGCAAGCGCGCCTTTTCCACGAGATCGACGCCGTATTTATTGAGCACGTCGTACGTGTCCTCGGGATTTTCGCTATCCACCCGACGGCTTCCGCGCACGCTCGCGAGCGCTTGCATAAACGCGTTCTGCTCGATCCCGTACGTTTTGAATATCTTCTTGATCTTCTCGTCGGGCGCTTCCGTCAGACCGTAAAAAAGGTGTTCGACGGAAAGATAGCCGTCGCCCATCTTCTCCGCCTGTTTTTCGCCCGCCTCGATCGCTTGCGCCAGCGCGCGGGAAAGGTATTGCTCCCCGCCGCTCACTTTCGGCAGACGGGAGATTTCGGCGAGCGCATCCTCCTCTATCGCCTTCAAATCCTTCTGCATTTTTTGCAAAAGCTGTCCTATCAAGCCTTCGTCCGCCGTAACGAGCGCGTACAAAAGGTGTACTTGCCCGATTTCCTGATTGCCGTATTCGCGCGCAACGGACTGCGCCTTTTGCAAAGCCGCCGCCGATTTTTCCGTAAACTTTCTCATATCCATAACCATAACTCCTTATCGTTTTTTTCTTTTCGCTTTATTTGTAAACTTATTTTTTACCTTTTAAACTATTCGTAAAAAACTTTTTTACGGGCAACAAAAAAACGCACTCGGTCGAGTGCGTTTTGAGACGATATTTTTACATTTTCGAAATTGCAAAGACGATAACGCCGATCACGACGAGAACGATCGCCGCGATAAACCGTATTTTGTTCCGCTTTTTCTCGTCCATGGGCACGTACATTTTATATCCGCAGGTGGGACAGACTCCGTTCTCCATCAACGTTTTACAACGACGGCAATGTATCTTCTCGGGCTCGGTGGCGTAAACGCTTTTACGCACCTTTTCCTCGCTGTCAGGCTGTTGCGCCCCGCTTTCGCCCTTGGTTTCCCGCAGAGCCTCTTCCATTTCCGCGATGATGCGTTTCTCTTCTTCCTTTTTCTGTTGTCTGGTCTGTTTACTCATAAAAATCCTCTTTCGTTTAAAGTAGCGTTTCAAACACGCGGAGCATCGAATCGATGAGCTTGCCGAAAAAGCCCCGTTTCGTGTTTTCGGGCGTGCATAATTTCGATATCGCAAACGTTTCCTCGCAATCGCGCTTGACTTCGTCCACCGCTTTACAGCCCGAAAAATACACGGCGTTCTCGAAATGATGATACAGGCTTCTGTAATCGAGATTGATTGTGCCGACGATCGCCGCTTCCCCGTCGCACACCATGCTTTTCGCGTGGATAAATCCCGGGGCGTATTCGTATATCTTTACGCCCGATTTCATAAGCGGCGCGTAGTTCGCGCGGGTAAGCCGATATACCGTTTTTTTATCGGGGATACCGGGCGTGACGATACGCACGTCCACCCCGCGAAGCGCCGCCTGACACAGCGACGCACGCAGGAAATCGTCCAACACCAAATACGGCGTGAATATCCATACGCTCTTGCTTGCGCGGTTGATCAGATCGACGTACGCGGACTCGCCCACGCTGATATTATCGAGGGGTGAATCGTCGTACGGGTGGATCACGATACCCGTTTCCTTTTCCGTTTCCTGCGGCAGGATATACTCCCTGAGCTCTTCCTTGTCCTTTCTGAATGCGTTCCACATATAAAAGAACATTTCCGTGAATGAGTTTACCGCCGCGCCCGTGATCTTCAACGCGGAATCCTTCCAATAGCCGAAGCGTTCCTTTTCGTTGATATATTCGTCGGCGAGATTGATCCCGCCCGTAAAGGCGACCTTGCCGTCGATCACCAGCATTTTTCTGTGATCGCGGTTATTCATACGCACGGAGAAAAAGGGTACGACGTCGTTAAAGGTCATACATTTTATATTCTCGTGCAGACTTTCGAGGTACAGCTCGTATTTCGGCGGCAGCGTTACCATGCACCCGAAATCGTCGTAGATAATACGCACCCGTACGCCCTGCATCGCCTTTTCCACAAGCCGTTTCAGTATCTCGTTCCACATTTTCCCGTGCGCGATGATGAAATATTCCACGAGAATGAATTTTTCCGCCTTTTCCAACGCGGCAAGCATCTCGGGGAAAGCCTCCTCCCCGCACTTATAATAATCAATCGTACCGCTTTTATAAACGGGATACCCTCCGCACACGGACAGATAGCGCGAGATCGCGTTCTCGCGGGAGCGTGTCTCTTCGTTTATCGCGTCTTCTTTTTCGAGGCGTTTGTTATTTTCCGCTTTCGCTCGCGCGATTTTTTTCCGCATATCGCGCGTAGGTCTGCCCCCGCCGCTGAACAGATACGTCGGCACGCCGAATACGGGGAATATCAGAATAAGTATGATCCAACTAAGCTTAGAGGACGGGCGTTCGTTTCTGTTAATGATCCGCAAAACGAACAGGATCGCAAGCACGCCGACGACAAGCTGTACCGTCGCGCCGATCGTCGAATCGTACGCGAACGCCAATATCAACAGCGCGTAACCGACCAATTGCCACAAAACCGCCAGCAAAAAGAGAAAAAAACGATTGTACAGAACGATCTTATAGCTTCTGTCGTTGGCAACCGTCCGCTCTATCCATTTCTTTTTTCTTTTACTCAGCTTTCTCATCTTTTATGCTCCTACGTTATATATTATAATAGTTTCCCTCTCGCGAGTCAAGCCGTAAACAAGCCCCGCGCCGTTTTTTCACCTGCTTTTAACAGTATCCCTCTTTCCCTTTCCGTTTATAAAAAAAGACGGAAAATATCCGCCGAAAAAAATTTTTAAAATTTTTCAAAAATTTTCCTCAAAACTATTGACAAATATATTTTTTTATATTATACTATTATCAGTTAATAAAACTAAGTCCTAATAAGGACAAATAAAAAGAGGTAAAGGGTTATGAAAAAATTCGAATGTAAGGTATGTCACTACGTAGCGGAAGGCGACAAAGCGCCCGAAGTGTGCCCCGTTTGCAAGCAGTCGGGTCAGTTTGAAGAGAAGCCCGTTTTGAAAGGTTCGAGAACGGAAGCGAATTTGCAGACCGCGTTCGCAGGCGAATCGCAGGCGAGAAACAAGTACACCTATTTCGCGAGCAAGGCGAGAAAGGAAGGCTTCGTGCAGATCGCGGCGATCTTCGAAGAAACGGCGAAGAACGAACAGGAGCACGCGAAGATCTGGTTCAAGCTTTTGAACGGCGGCGAGATTTCCTCCACGGCGGAAAACCTGCTTGCGGCGGCGGAAGGCGAAAACTACGAATGGACGGATATGTATCACGAATTTGCGAAAGTCGCGCGTGAAGAAGGCTTCGACAAAATCGCGGAGCTGTTCGACGGCGTAGCGGCGATCGAAAAGGAACACGAGGACAGATACAGAAAGCTTCTTGCAAACGTGAAAGGCGACCTCGTATTCTCCAAGGACGGCGACGCGGTATGGCAGTGCTCGAACTGCGGTCATATCGTAGTCGGTAAAAAAGCGCCCGAAGTGTGCCCCGTTTGCGCGCACCCTCAGGCATATTTCCAGGTAAGAGCGGAAAATTATTAATTTAATTATACCCTCCACAATTTCATAAACGACCACCCGACGGCGCCCCGTCGGGTGGTTGCTTTTTCGTTTATCCGTCGCTTAAAAATCCTTCTGCGGACGGTTATCCGTATACCACGAAATGATCGTCGGAATCGAACGTGATCGCGATATCCGTCTCTACGCCGTCGCGGACGACCCCGAACGTGACCGTATCCCCTTTGCGTATCTTCAACATCAGATCGCCAAGCTGATAGCGGCGAGTGAGTACCGTGGTTTCTCCGCCGATCGTCACCGATTTGAACACGTCGCCCGTTTTCAGGCTTTTCGTCTCGTCCGTGCTTGCGCTCGCCGCACCCGTACCCAATACTTTCGATACCACGAAGGTTTCCGTAAGCTCCAGCTTGCCGTTTTTCATCTCCGCTTTCGAGGAATCGATATACGTTTCCACGCCCAACCATGCGCGTTTTACGTAGCCCGCCTCCGTCTCCGTTCTGTTTGCCCACATATTTTCCAAAAGATATTTTACGTTCGTGATCGGCAGGGCGTAGCCCATGTTATCCGTGTCGTCCTCCACGTTTTTGGCGTTATTGATACCGATCAGCTCGCCCTTCGCATTGAAAAGCCCGCCGCCCGAGTTGCCGTGGTTGATCGCCGCGTCCGTACGCATTACGCGATAATCGACCGAACGCGAGGTGCCGTCCGTCGCGCTCATCGTGATCGTTTCCGAATCCACGGAGACGAT
>JAFTPU010000010.1 GCA_017463105.1 Clostridia bacterium | reverse complement strand
CTCGCCCTTCGCATTGAAAAGCCCGCCGCCCGAGTTGCCGTGGTTGATCGCCGCGTCCGTACGCATTACGCGATAATCGACCGAACGCGAGGTGCCGTCCGTCGCGCTCATCGTGATCGTTTCCGAATCCACGGAGACGATACCGTTCGTCACGGAAATACCGTCCCCTTTTGCGTTGCCGATCGCAAACACCTTTTCGCCCACCGTCACCTCGTTCGAATCCCCGAGCGTCGCCGCCGTCAATACGCTGTCCGCGAGGTCCGCGCCCTTCACCTCGAGAAGGGCGATATCGTAGTCCATCGCGCCCGCCACGAAGGTCGCCTCGATCCCGTCGCCGTATTCGTTGTTCCCCTGCGTCGCGCCGTCGTCCAGATATCCGTCGCCGTCCGCGTCCCCGCGGGTGAAACCCACCCGCGCGCCGTAAGGATACAGCCAGATACAATCGGACACGCCGTTCATCATCGACTCGTAGATCACGTGATAATTGGTGACGACGTACGCCACGCCCCGTTCCTTTTCAATATGCACGACCACGCCGCTGCCCGCCGACGCCTTTACCGACGTTTTGGTTTGCGTCGTAAGTCCGCTGCTTACTTCCACTTCCTTTTGAAACGCGCAATAGATATTGACGACCGAGCTCATATTCGCATGAATGATATCGGTCGCGTTGTCCTCCTGCACGTTAAAGGACAAGCCCAATTCCTTCATAAAATCGAGAAGCGAGCCCTCGTAGCCCTCCGCGCACGCCGCCTCGTACATATCGCGGATATCGAGACTCTGCCCGTCGTCGCCGTCGAGTCCGTCCTCGCCGTCCGTGCCTTTGAGGCTTAAAAGCCAAGCTTCCTCGTCGCCCGCGAAGCCGTTTTCCACGGCGATCTCGTACGCGCTCTTTCCGTCGTCGCCGTCCTGTCCGTCCGTACCTTTGACCGTGCCGAGATTTTGCGCTTCGCGATCCGTCAGCTTAACGATCAGCTCGCCGTTTTGATTTATGTAAATACTTTCTATCCCGACGCCGTCCCGTCCGTCCGTGCCCGATACCTCGGCGATAAATTCCTCGAGGCTGCCCGTATATCCCAACGCGGTCGCTCTTGCGTAGACCGACTGCATATCCCAAACGAGGGTTTCCGTAGCGGAAGAATCGTTGCCGCCGTCGTTTTCCTGCGTGTCGCTCTCGCCCGCTTCGGAGGAAATTTCCCCGTCGCTTAACGTGGACCCCGAGCCGACGTCCGCCGTTTCGTTACCGCAACCCACCGCGCCGAATACGGAAAGGAGCGTCGTGAAAAACGCCAACGTTGCCGACAATATCTTTTTCGTTTTTTTCATAGTTGCCTCCGCGTATATAAATATGAAAAACGGCTCGCTTTTCAACAAACCGTTTTCCCTTTCAACGTGCCGTTAAAGATTACTTTGCACAAAGCCTTCCAACGCTTCCGCGGGCACGAAGCCGAGGTTGTTCGCCTTCACTTCGCCGCCTTTGAACGCGAGGATATTCGGTATCGACGAAATGCGGTATTTGATCGCCGCGTCCTCTTCCTCGTCGACGTTCACTTTCACAAATTCCGCCTGTCCCTCGTATTTCTCCGCGACCGCTTCGAATACGGGAGCCAACATTCGGCAAGGTCCGCACCAGCTCGCCCAAAAATCGCAGAACACCGCCTTATCGCCTTTGATGAGCTCTTCCAACTCTGCACTCGTTACGTGTTTTACCATAATTTTTTCTCCTTACCGTTAGTGTCGTTTATTTCCCGCAAAAGTATTCCGTCATTTTTTCAAATTCGACGCTTTCGCTCGTGCCGTCGGACATATTTTTCACGTTCGCCTTGCCCTCGGCAAGCTCGTTCCCGCCGATCACCGCCACGTACTTCGCCCCGATCTTGTCCGCGTATTTAAACTGTGCCTTGACCGATCTTTCCATATGGTCGATCTCCGCGATAACGCCTTTCGCGCGGAGCTTGCAAGCCAGCCCGAACGCCTTTTCCCTGCACTTCTCGTCCATACCCGCAAGGTATACCGTGGGCGTTGCGGGCGCGGGAATTTCGACGCCCGTCTGCTCCATGACGATGAGCAACCTTTCAATACCCGCCGCAAAGCCGACCGCGGGCATGGGATTGCCGCCCAGCTCCTCGATCAAGCCGTCGTATCTGCCCCCCGCGCACACCGTGCCCTGCGCCCCGATCGAAGTCGAAACGAACTCGAACACCGTACGCGTGTAATAATCGAGCCCGCGCACGATGCGGGGATCGATCTCGTAGTCCACGCCCGCTACGCCGAGCGCGAGCTTCAACTGTCCGAAATGAATATTACATTCCTCGCAAAGATAATCGAGCATTTTGGGCGCGGACGCATTGATCTTTTTACATTCCTCTTCCTTGCAATCGAGCAAGCGGAGCGGATTTTTCTCATAACGCGCCTTGCAATCGTAGCAAAGCTTGTCGAGGTTGGGCTCGAAAAAGGCTTTGAGCGCGGCGTTATATTTCGCGCGACATTCTTTACAGCCGATCGAATTGATATACAGCTTCACGTTCAAGCCCAATTTTTTGAGCAGGGAGTCCGCCATAAGTATCGCTTCCGCGTCCGTCTGCGCGCCCTTCGCGCCGAAGATCTCCACGCCGAATTGATGAAATTCGCGGAGCCGTCCCGCCTGCGGGCGTTCGTAACGGAACGCGGGCGTGATGTAATACATTTTCGCGGGCAGAACGCCGTTGGCAAGTCCGTTTTCGATAAACGAACGGACCGCGCCCGCCGTACCCTCGGGCTTTAAGGTGATCGATCTGTCGCCCTTGTCCTTGAAGGTGTACATTTCTTTCGTAACGATATCCGAGGTGTCGCCCACGCCGCGTTGGAAAAGCTCGGTGTGTTCGAACACGGGCGTGCGGATCTCTTTGAGGTTGAAAAGCTTCGCCGTTTCACGTGCAACGCCTTCCACGTATTGCCATTTGTAAGAATCTGCGGGCAGAACGTCTTTCGTGCCCTTGGGAATGTTGATCATATGTTTTTTCCTGTTTACAAAACGTATTTTTTGAGATTTCTGTCGCCCGTGAGCTTTTGCAAATGCTCGTCTACGTAACGACGGTCAATGCTTAAGGTAAACGTGGGATAATCCCCGCCCGCGTTAAAGGAAATGTCCTCCAACAGATATTCCATCACCGTATGCAATCTGCGCGCGCCGATGTCCTCGCTGGTCGCGTTGAGCTCCACCGACACCTCCGCGATACGTTCGATCGCGCCCGCGTCGAATTGCAGGTCGATATGATCGACCCCCAAAAGCTGACCGTATTGGAAGGTGAGCGAGTTTTCCGTTTCGGTGAGGATACGGACGAAATCCTCTTTCGTCAAGCTGTGGAGCTCGACCGATACGGGGAATCTGCCCTGCAATTCGGGGATAAGGTCCTCGATCGAAGAAACGTGGAACGCGCCCGCCGCGATGAACAGAATGAAGTCCGTTTTGACGGGACCGTATTTGGTAACGACCGTCGAGCCCTCGACGATGGGCAGGATATCGCGCTGTACGCCCTCGCGGGAAACGTCCGCGCCGTGTTGATTGCCCTTGCCCGCGATCTTGTCGATCTCGTCGATGAATACGATACCGTCGTTTTCCGCACGGTAGATCGCTTCCGATTTGATCGCGTCCTCGTCCACGAGCTTGCCCGATTCTTCGGCAAGCACGATCTGGAACGCTTCCTTCACGGGGAATTTACGTTTCTTTTTCTTTTGCGGCAGCATATCGCCGAAAATACTGCCGATCGAGATCGCCGCGCCGCCGGGGATAAGCTCCATCGGCTGCGTCACGTCCGCGACCTCCATTTCGATCACGAAATTGTCGTATGCGCCCTTTCTCAAGCCGTCGAGCAGGTTCGCCTCGAACACTTCCTTCGCTGTATCGCCGCGTTCTTCCTTTTTCGCCTCGGCAAGCGCGCGAACGATACGCCGTTCGGTGATCGCCGTCGCCTTCGCCTTCACTTCCTCTTCCTTTTCCGATTTCACGAGGCGGTAAGCGCACTCGGCAAGATCGCGGATCATGCCCTCGACGTCCTTGCCGACGTAACCCACCTCGGTGTATTTGGTCGCCTCGACCTTGACGAACGGAGCCTTCACGAGCTTTGCAAGCCGTCTTGCGATCTCCGTTTTCCCCACGCCCGTGGGTCCTTTCATGATGATATTTTTCGGCGTGATCTCCTCGCGTATCTCGGCGGGGAGCTGTGCGCGGCGATAGCGGTTTCTAAGCGCGATCGCGACCGCTTTTTTCGCCTCGTCCTGTCCGATAATGTATTTATCCAAACGGTTTACGATCTGTTTAGGGGAAAGATCCATTTCTTACGCCTCCTTTTTCGTTGCGGTTTTCTTCTTCGCGGGCTTTGCCTCCGCTTCGCCCACCACCTCGCAACGAATGTTGTCGTTGGTGAAAACGCAGATCTCCGAAGCGATCTTGAGCGCTTTCTTCGCGATCGTTTCCGCGTCGTAGTCCGTTTCCTGATACAGCGCGCGCGCCGCCGCCAAAGCGTAATTTCCGCCGCTTCCGATCGCGCAAACGCCCTCGTCGGGCTCGATCACCTCGCCCGTACCCGACAAAATGAGCAGGGTGTTTTCGTCTGCGGTGATCATCATCGCGTCCAGCTTCCGTCCGATCTTATCGCTTCTCCAAAGCTCGGCAAGCTCTACCGCCGAGCGCATGAGATTGCCCGAAAATTTATTGAGCATACCCTCGAAACGTTCGGTGAGCGCGAACGCGTCCGTCACCGAGCCCGCAAAGCCCAAAATCACTTTGCCCCCGAAAATGCGGCGCACCTTCACCGCCGTGTTTTTGAAAATGACCGATTCGCCCATCGTCACCTGACCGTCGCCCGCGATTGCCGTGACGCCGTTCTTTTTTACCGCGCAAATGGTCGTGCCTCTGAATTCCATATTATTTCTCTCCCTTGATTACTTCGAGCGCCCGCTCCGCAAGCGCCTTGTAGCGTTCTTTTTTATCTTTTATCCGCGCGGGCAACGGCGCGAGTATGCCGAAGTTTGCGTTCATCGGCTGAAAATCCTTCGTCGGCGTGGAAATATGCGTCTGCAACGCGCCGCACACCGTACGGTTGTCGAATTCCCGCTTGGGTTTGCCCTCTATCTCGTCCGCGATCGCGATCGCCGCCAACAGTCCGCTCGCCGCGCTTTCGACGTAGCCTTCGACGCCCGTGATCTGTCCCGCGAAAAAGATCCGCCTATTATATTTAAACGAAAAATCGCGGTTTAAAACGCTCGGCGCGTCGATATACGTGTTTCTGTGCATAACGCCGTAGCGTAAAAATTCGGCGCTATGCAATGCGGGGATCATCGAAAACACCCGCTTTTGTTCGGGAAATTTGAGATTCGTCTGAAAGCCCACGAGATTGTAAGCCTCCCCCGCCGCCGTCTCCTTGCGAAGCTGTAACACCGCGTACGGGCGTTTGCCGTTTTCGTCGGCAAGCCCCACGGGCTTAAGCGTTCCGAAGCGGAGCGTATCTCTGCCCCTCGCCGCCATTACCTCGACGGGCATACAGCCCTCGAATATCTCGCCCTTTTCGAACTCGTGCAAATGCGCTCTTTCCGCGGCGAGCAACGCGTCGACGAACGCGTAATATTCGTCCTTATCCATCGGGCAATTGATATAATCGCCCGTGCCTTTGCCGTATCTGTCGCCCGTGAACGCCTTGGAAAGGTCGATACTTTCCGCCGATACGATAGGCGCGGACGCGTCGTAAAAATGCAAGCCGTCTCCGCCGAGCCTCGCCGCGATATCTTCCGACAGCGCGTCGCTTGTAAGCGGTCCCGTGGCAACGATCGCATACCTGCCCCCGTCCTTTTTGAATTCGGGAAGCTTTTTTACCTCCTCCGAAACGACCGTAAGCGTTTCGCAGGACCTCAATTTTTCGGTGATATACGCGGAAAATTTTTCCCGATCGACGGCAAGCGCTGCGCCGGCGGGTACGCGCGTATTGTCCGCCGCCTCGATCACGAGCGAGCCGAGAAGGCGCATTTCCTCTTTCAAAAGCCCGCATGCGTTCGCGTAAACGTCGTTGCTTTTCAGAGAATTGGAGCACACCAGCTCGCCGAACTTTTCGCTCTCGTGCGCAGGCGTGAATTTTTTCGGTTTCATATCCACGAGGGTAGTCTTTATCCCACGCTTCGCAAGATAGTACGCCGCCTCGCTTCCCGCCAGCCCGCCGCCGATCACAAGCACTTCTTTATTATTCATCTTCGTTACCGTTGAAAATAAACCCGCCGCTTTCGCCGTACTGCGGTTCGTCCATAAGGGGAGGTGCCTCGAAGCTGCTCACGAAATCGGGCGCGTTGCCCGCGGGCGCCGAATCCTCGGTCTTTTCCGTTTTCGCGGTTTTGGTTTTTTCCGTTTTCACGCGATAGGAACAATCCTTATTACTGCACTTGACGTTGCCGCGCGCGGTCTGCACGAGCGCCCCGTTGCATTGCGGGCACTTGTCGCCCGTGGGGATATCCCAGCTCATAAACTTACAGTCGGGATAGCCCGAACAGCTGTAATACACCTTGCCTTTCTTGGACTTGCGCACCGTCATCGCCGCGCCGCATTCGGGGCATTTTCCCGCGAGCTTGGGTTCTTCGTCCGAGGGCATCGACATGGTCGAACGGCACTCGGGATAGCTCGGGCAGGCGAGGAATTTACCGAATTTCCCGCTCTTGACCACCATGTTTTCCCCGCATTTCGGGCAACGGACGGAGGATATCTCCTCCTTGGTCTCGCTGATGATATTCTGACATTCGGGATAGTTGGAGCAAGCGAGATATTTGCCGAATTTTCCCATTCTGCGGATCATGAAATGTCCGCATTTCCCGCAAACGGTGTCGGTAAGTTCGTCCCCGTAGGAGGAAGCCTTGCGCAGATTTTTTTCGAAATCGGGATAGAAATCGCCGATCACCTTGCGCCAATTCACGCCGCCCTCCTCGATGTCGTCGAGCTTGGTCTCCATGCCCGCCGTAAAGCCGACGTCCATGACGTCCGTGAAGCATTTCACGAGCATATCCACCACGTCGTAAGCGATGGGCGCGGGGACCATATATTTCCCTTCCTTTTTCACGTATTTTTGCATGAGCTTGGAAATGATCGTGGCGTACGTGGAGGGTCTGCCGATCCCCTTTTCTTCCATTGCTTTTACGATCGACGCGTCCGTATAACGCAGGGGCGGTTTTGTGAATTTCTGTTCCTTTTGTATGGAAACGAGGTCGAGGATATCCCCCTCCTTTAAATCAGGCAGGAGTTTCGAATAGTCGACGCCGTCCTCGTCCTCCTTTTTCGCGACGTCCTGATACACCGCCGTAAACCCGGGGAACAACAGCACCTTTCCGCTCGCCTTGAAAACATACCCGCCGTTATCGATCTCCATCTGCGCGCTGTTATATTTCGCCTCCGCCATCTGCGAAGCGAGAAAGCGTTCGTACACGAGCTTATACAGCGCGTAATGCTTGCGGTCGAGCAACGTTTTCGCCTTTTCGGGCGTCATTTCGAGGTCGATGGGACGCACCGCCTCGTGGGCGTCTTGCGCGCCCTTTTTGGACGCGTAATAATTGGGCTTTTCGGGTGCGTACTCCTCGCCGTATACCCTGCGAATACGCTCCAACGCCTTGGCTTGCGCCTCCTTGGAAACGCGGACGGAGTCGGTACGCATGTACGTGATAAAGGCGATATGGTCGCCGTTTTCGGTGTCGATACCCTCGTACAAATGCTGTGCCAGCGTCATCGTTTCGGGCGCGGTGAAGCCGAGCTTCGTCGACGCGTCCTGTTGCATAGAGCTGGTCGTAAACGGCGCGGGCGCATGCGATTTCGCGATCGTCTTTTTCACCTTCGACACGGTAAATTCGCCCTGTTCCAAAACGCGGAGCACCTCCGCCGTTTCCTCTGCGGACGCGGGCTTGTATTTCTTCGCGCCTTTCTTTTCGAGCATCGCCTTGAACGCCGCATACTGCTTGGGTCTATCCCGAAGCTCGGCGGTCAAATTCCAGTATTCTTGCGGCTTGAACGCGGTAATTTCTCTTTCCCGTTCCACGATCAGACGAAGGGCGACCGACTGCACGCGCCCGCCCGAAAGCGTGCGTTTGCCGTTGCCGTTCTTGTCCTCGATCTTGTGGTTTAAAAGGGTCGAAAGCTTATACCCCACCAAACGGTCGAGCACGCGGCGCGCCTGTTGCGCGTCCACGAGATTATAGTCGATCTGACGGGGCGCGGTGAGCGCGGCTTCGATCGCGCGCTGCGAGACCTCGTTGAATTCGATACGGTTCTTGCCTTGCTCGTCAAGACCGAGCACCGTCTGCAAATGCCATGCGATCGCTTCGCCTTCGCGGTCGGGGTCGGTTGCGAGGTAAACGCGATCGGCTTTCTTCGTCGCGTCCGTCAGACGGCGGATAACGTCCTCTTTTCCCTCGGAATTGACGTATTTCGGTTCGAAATCGTTTTTCACGTCCACGCCGAGCGTATGCACGGGCAGATCGCGGATATGTCCCGCCGAAGCGTCCACGCGATACTTGCCTTTGAGGTATTTGGAGATGGTTTTCGCCTTGGAAGGCGACTCTACGATGATTAAATCCATTTGTCGTTCCTTATATAATGAATTTTTTTATTTTGATTGAAGCCCGTTATGGGTTATACGGGCGCGTAGCGGTTGCCGCCGACGGACACGGCGAGTCCTTTCACTTCCAGCGCCGACAGCACGGCGCGCGTCCTGAACACGGGTACGCCCGCCTTTGCGGACAGCTCGTTGATATGCCCTTCCGTCAGCTCCCGCAATGCGGAAAGCATTTTTTCCTCGTCCGCCGTCAGCGGGACCTTCGGCTTTTCCGCCGCCGTCGCTTTTACGCCGAGCTTATCGAAAATATCCTGCGCGTTTTCCGTCAGATACGCGCCGTTTTTTATCAATCCGTTACAACCGCAACCCACTGCGGAATTGGGCGGATAGGGAAAAGCGAACGTCGGCTTTTGCGCTTTCACGGCGTATTTCGCCGTAATCAGCGCGCCGCTCGTTTCCCCCGCGCCGAGCACGAGCGTGCCTTCGCCGAGCGCCGCCAAAAGCTTGTTTCGGTATTCGTAGGAAAACGAACGCACGGCAGTATCGTAAGGATGCAGAGCAAGCAACAAGCCGTTTCTCGCCACCCGTTCCAAAAGGGGCAGGTTCGACTGCGGCAACGCGCCGAAGCCGCCCGCAAGCACGCAGATCACTTTGTTCGCGCCCATGAGCCCGCCCTCGATCGCGGCGAGATCGCCGCCGTCCGCGCAACCCGTGACGATCGTGAACGTATGCGCGAGCTCCGCCGAAACGGTCATGCCCAGCTTCAACGCGTTAACGGGCGTTCTGCGCGAGCCTACGACGGTGAATTTACGGTTTTCGAGCAGCGCCGTATTGCCCTTTGCGTACAGCTCCGTAGGCGCGTCCTTGATCGTTTTCCACTCTGCGGGGTACAGTTCCGACGAACGGGGGATAACGAGAATATCCGATCTATCGCTTATGTTCATTGGTTATCCTCCTTTTAAGCTATCGCTTAATGTAAAATGCAGAATGCAAAATAGAGGAAAAATTATAAAACGCTTCAATAATTTTGCATTTTACACTTTGCATTTTGCATTTAAATTCCCTCTTCAAGCCCTGCGCCGTAGGTGCGGTAGGATATCGCCTCGTAAAGATGCTCCGTCGTGATATTCTTGCTCAGATCGAGATCGGCGATCGTGCGCGCTACCTTTAATATACGCGAACGCGCTCGCGCGGATAACCGCAATCTGTCGAACGCCTCCCGCAAAACCTGTTCGCATTCCGCGTCCAGCTTGCAATATTCCTGCATTTCCTTTTCGCCCATCTCCGCGTTGGAAGCGATCTTCCCGCCCGCGAAACGCCCACGCTGTATTCTTCTCGCAGCGTCCGCGCGCGCCTTTACCTCCGCGCTCGTTTCTTCCTTAGTTTCGGACACCAGATCGTCGTATTCGACGCCGTCTACCTCCACCTGTATGTCGATACGGTCAAGAAGCGGTCCCGAAATGCGGGCGCGGTAACGGCGGATATCGTTCGGCGTGCACGTGCAACGCCGTTTTTCGCTGCCGTAATTTCCGCAAGGGCAAGGGTTCATGCTCGCGCATAACATAAACGACGCGGGATACGTGACCGTACCGCCCGAGCGCGAGATCGTGATCACGCCGTCCTCCAAGGGCTGGCGCAACGCTTCCAGCGTCGAGCGTTTGTATTCGGGCAATTCGTCCAAAAACAGCACGCCGCCGTGGGCAAGACTGATCTCCCCGGGGTGCGCGCTCTTGCTTCCGCCGCCGCACAGCGAAACCGTCGTTGCGGTGTGGTGCGGGCTGCGGAAAGGACGCATTGCGACGATCCCCTCCTCGCCCAGCGTGCCCGCCACCGAGTGTATTTTCGTGATTTCCAACGCCTCGTCGAAGGTCATGTCGGGCAAAACGGAGGGCAACGAACGCGCCAGCATCGTTTTTCCGCTTCCGGGAGGACCTACGAATAAAATATTATGTCCGCCCGCGACCGCTACCTCGAGCGCGCGTTTCGCCATCGCCTGTCCCTTGACGAACGCCAGATCGTACGTGCGTTTTTCGCCCTCGTTTTTTGCGGAAAACGCGGACACGGGAGTCCGTTCCAGCGGCGCGTTGCCCGAAAGATGATCGATCACCTCGCGCAAATTTTTCGCCGCGTACACCTCTACGCCGTCGATATATCCCGCTTCTTTGCGGTTATCGTACGGCACGATAAACTTTGTAAAGCCCTTGTCTCTTGCGGAGATGACCGAAGGCAGAACGCCCGTCACGGGGCGCAGATCGCCGTTTAAAGCAAGCTCGCCGAGGAACACCGTCCCCTCCGTTTCCGCCTGTAATTCGCCGTATGCGAGCAACAAGCTCACCGCCACGGGCAGATCGAACGCCGAGCCTTCCTTTTTTACGTACGCGGGCGCGAGATTGACCGTCACCTTGTGTGCGGGGAAGCCCAAGCCGCTGTTTCTGATCGCGCTGCGCACGCGCTCGCGCGATTCCTTCACCGCCGCGTCGGGCAAGCCGACGATCTCGTAAGAGGGGATCCCCTTCGAAACGTCCGCCTCGACCGTCACCGCGACTCCCTCGAGCCCCAACAGCGTATAGCTTTGTACCTTTGCTATCATATGCATTCTCTCCCGATTTCGGTTTTTTCCTTCCTTATATATATCCCTGCATTCTATTGTACCCTAAATGAGCGAAAAAGTAAACAGTTTTTTGTGCCTTTGTCAAAAAAAGAAAATCGGGCGTTTCGATAACGTCCGATTTTCCGTTAAATACAAAATATGGTAAAATTCTTAATTATTGAACCATTCCGCATTTTAAATTTTGCATTTATATCTTCACTTCCCCGTCCGTACAAACGACCTTGGTCGCGGGAATGCCCGCTTTCCAACTATCCCCTTTCTTTATGGCATTCCATTCCGCCATCGTACCGTTAAAAGTAATGTTTGTCAAGTAATAACATTGGCTAAACGAATGAGCGCCGATACTCATCACGCTATCGGGTATCACCACACTTGTCAAATTATTGCAATAATAAAAGGTCTGTTCTCCAATGTCTTGTACGCCATCGGGGAGCATTATACTTGTCAAGCTGTTGCAACCGTTAAATGCTTGATTCCCAATATCCGTTACTCCGCCACCTATCGTTACGTTTATCAAACTGTCGCAGCCACGGAATGCATATGCCCCAATACTTGTTACGCTGTCGGGTATCGTTACGCTTGTTAAATTCGTACAATCCTCAAACGTGCCTTCTTCGATAATAGTTATGCTATCGGGTATTACCACGCTTGTCAATCTACTGCAATTAGAGAAAGCACGGCTTCCAAGGCTCGTCACGCCGTTCGGTATCGTTATACTTGTCAACTGACTGCAATTAGAGAACGCATTTCCCCCAATACTCGTCACGCTGTCGGGTATCGTTACGCTTGTTAAATAGGTACAACCAGAGAACGCCGAACCCGCGATCCCTTTCGTCCCCTCTTTAACGGTAGCTTCGTAGACTTTAAAAGCATCTGCATCCAATAACCAGCCGTCTAAATACAACATGTCGTTTTCCCAATTGCTTTTATCACTATCATAACCCGTATTATAGAACGCATATCCCCCAATGCTCGTTACCCCGTTCGGTATGGTTATATCCGTCAAATTACTACAATGTGCAAAAGCCCAGCCCCCGATACTTGTCACGCTATCGGGTAGTTTTACGTTCGGTAAACTACTGCACCCCCAAAACGCCCCAAAACCAATATCCGTTACACCATCGGGTATCGTTACGCTTATCAAACCGTCGCAATTATAAAAAGCACGACCTTCGATCCTCGTTACGCCGTCGGGAATAATCAGGTCGCCCGTCACCAATTCGTTGTTAATGTATAAATCCACATCGTTTTCCATAAGCGAACCCAACCCGAAAACATTGCACCAGCCCGCAATATCGCCCGTATAATATACGCTTACCAAACCATTACAATTATCGAACGCATAATCGCCTATACCGGTTACACTGTCGGGTATCGTTACGCTTGTTAAATCACAAGAAGAAAATGCGCATTCCGCAATACTCGTTACAGTTTCGGGAATAATTAAATCGCCCGTTACCAATTCGTTATCGATATATAAAGCTACGCCACGCAACATAAACGCCCGCAATCCCGAGATATTGCACCAAGCCGCAACATCGCCCATATAATACACGCTTGTTAAATTACAATTATTAAACGCATTGTTCCCGATAATCGTCATGCCGTTACCTATCGTTATGCTTGCCAAATTATCGCAATCGGAGAACGCATAATCGCCAATGCTCGTTACACTGTCGCCCATCGTTATACTTGTTAAGTTGCTACAATCATAAAACGCGCTTTTTCCAATGCTCATTACAGGCAAGTCGTTGTGTTTTTCGGGAATAATAATATCCGTATCCGTGCAGGTCCCTATCCCCGAAACGATATAATAGGTTCCGTCGTCACTTAACGTATATCGCAACCCATCACTCTCTTCATTACCGCCGTCCGTGTCCCCGCTATCGCTGTCCGAAGCCGTATCGCCGTCCGAACCGTCGCTATCCGTATCGCCACTTTCCTCGTCCGAGCCGTCGCTGTCCGTATCTTCATTTTCGTTGTCGCTGTTCGCGTCGTCCGTTTCCTCGTCCTCATCAGAACTCGACTCCGTTTCGTCTTCGTCCGTCTCCGAGCTTTCGCCGTCCTCATCGTCCGTGTTCGTATCGGTATCTTTTTTCGAGGAGCTTTCGCTTTGTTTATCCCCTCCCGTCAAACCGCCGACGATCCCCGATAAGTCGCAACCCGCCACGCCGAGCGCACAAACGCCCGTCGTTAATAACGCCAACAGCCCCAACAAAAACTTTCTCGTCTTTTTCATAAAAGACCTCCTCGATATAAAAATGTCGTTCCGCAAAACGAAACGACACCTGTAAAAATGTTCCTCTCGCTTTGCTGCGACACAAATTTAACGTTATACAAATTTTTCAAGTAGTGAAAAAATTTTCAGTTAGCGCGAAAAAGATACACTTCTACCAAAGAAGTATACTTCACTACTAAAAAATTATTAAATTTATGTCGCAAGTTTATTTTACCACTTATTGCCCGCCTTTGTCAAGATATTTTTGCACGTAAAAAAACAAGTTCGCCGTTGACTTTGGGCGAACTCGCTTTTTCGGTTTTTGTTTCCGATTTCGATTTGTTTAGATCTTTTCCTTGACCTTGGCAGCTTTGCCGGTCAAACCGCGCAGATAATACAGCTTCGCTCTTCTCACCTTACCGCGTCTCACAACCGTGATGTGCGCGATCTTCGGGGAATGAAGAGGATACGTTTTTTCTACGCCTACGCCGTAGGAAATGTGGCGTACGGTGAACGTTTCGGAAATCCCGCCGTTCTTCTTTGCGATCACAACGCCTTCGAAGTTCTGGACTCTTTCCTTGCCGCCTTCGATGATCTTATAGCCGACCTTGACCGTGTCGCCTACTTCGAAGGAAGGAACTTCGCTCTTTAAATTTTCAGCGTTGATTGCTTCAATCAATCCTTTCATTTTCAGACTTTACCTCCGTTATTTACGAAACGTTCATGACCCGCTGCGTAGCTCCTCGCTACGCCCTTAAAGGCAGCGGAACGCTCGAAGTCATCGACTATTATATACGATTTCCCGTTCTTTTGCAAGCGTTTTCAACGGGTTTTCGGAAAAAATTTTTTACGTTTTTCTTTTTCTTTTTCCTTTTGCTTTTTTCGCGTTTTTCCTTGACATACTTTTCCTTTTCTTTTATAATAATGTATGATCGAAAAAATTTCACTCAAATTTCACGGAGGTTTTTATGGAATATCTCTTAGAGGGCTTTAAAGCTCTCACACCGCAACAGGTGGTGATGTGGATCATCGGCGGCGTGCTTATCTTCCTTGCCATCAAAAAGGATATGGAGCCCGCTCTGCTTCTGCCCATGGGCTTCGGCGCGATCCTCGTCAATCTGCCTCTTTCGCCCGTTATCAAGGACAGCGGTATCATCAATTCCCTTTTCCAAGTGGGTATCGCGGCAAGCGAAGCCATGCCCCTGCTGCTCTTCATCGGCATCGGGTGTATGATCGACTTCGGTCCGCTCCTTTCCAACCCCAAACTCTTTATTTTGGGCGGCGCGGCGCAGCTGGGTATTTTTATCACCGTTATCCTTGCCGTTATGATCGGCTTCCCGCTCGACGCGGCTGCCTCTATCGGTATCATCGGCGCGGCGGACGGTCCTACGGCGATACACGTTGCCAACACCCTGCTCGGCGGCGGCAACCCGTTTAACACCCTCGTCGGTCCGATCACCGTCGTCGCGTATTCGTATATGGCGCTCGTACCCATCGTACAGCCCGCCGTTATGAAGCTTTGCACGACGAAAAAGGAACGTACGATCAAAATGAAGTACAGCGCGAAACAGGTTTCCAAGCTGATGCGTATTTTGTTCCCGATCATCGTCACGATCGTTTCGGGGATCATCGCGCCCGAATCCATATCGCTCGTCGGTATGCTGATGTTCGGCAATCTGCTTCGCGAGTGCGGCGTATTGAAATCGCTGTCCGAAACGGCGCAAACGACCTTCTCGAACATCATCACCCTGCTTTTGGGTATCACGATCTCTTTCCAAATGCAAGCGGAAGCGTTTATTTCCGTAAACACCCTCATCATTATGGTGCTCGGCTTGTTCGCGTTCGTGTTCGATACGTTCGGCGGCGTTATGTGCGCAAAGATCATGAACCTGTTTTGTAAGGAAAAGATCAATCCGCTTATCGGCGCGGCGGGCATTTCCGCTTTCCCTATGGCGGCGCGCGTCGTGGAAAAGGTCGGCGTAAAGGAAGATTCGTCCAACCACCTGCTTATGCATGCGGTAGGCGCGAACGTGTCGGGACAGATCGCCTCCGCTATCGTCGGCGGTCTGATCATCGGCTTGGTATTGTAAGGAGGAAACGGATATGTTGAATACGTTACTTGCCATTTTCGAAGGACTTACTCCCATGAACGGCGAAAACCTCGTCGCCGCGCTCAACATTTTATGGAAGGGCGTGCTGGCGATCTTCATCGTGATCGCGCTCATCATCGTTGCGGTAAAGCTCACCTCGTATGCCATCGCCAGTGCGGAGGAAGCCAAAAAGCAACGCGAGGAAAACGCGACTAAAAACGAAAATCAAACGAATACCTGAAACAAGTTTTCTTTTGTAAGCGTAAAAGCCGACCTGCGGACATATAGTATTCGTAAGTCGGTTTTTTCTTACCGAAAAACGAGAGGCGGTCTATGACGGAATTTCTCATTAAAATTTTCATCGGCAAAAACAAGGACGCAAGCGACCCCGCCGTGCGCGGAAAATACGCCGCTCTCGCGGGATTTACGGGCATTGTTTTAAACGTTCTGCTCTTTATCGGCAAGCTGGTTTTGGGTATTTTATCCGCCTCCGTGGCACTGATCGCGGACGCGTTCAACAATATTTCCGACGCAGGCTCGTCCGTCATTACCCTGATCGGCTTCCGATTGGCAAGCAAGCCCGTCGACAAGGAACACCCGCTCGGTCACGGTAGGCTCGAATATATTTCAGGCTTTATCGTGGATATGCTCATCATTCTCGTCGGCTTCGAGCTTTTTAAATCCTCGCTTGACAAAATTTTAACGCACGCGCTTCCCAACGTCGGCAACGTAACCTTGATCATTCTCGGTTGTGCGATCCTCGTAAAAGTGTGGCTGTTCTTCTTCTATCGCAAGATCGGAAATAAGATCCGCTCGTCCTCTATCAAAGCGGCGGCGTCCGATTCCCTCACCGACTGTATCGCGACGACGCTCGTGCTCGCGTCCGCTATCGTGGCGCGCGTATGGGGCGTCGCCATCGACGGCTGGACGGGTATTCTCGTGGCGGCGTTCATCTTCTACACGGGCGTAAAGGCGGCGAAAGAGACCATCGACCTGCTTTTAGGCTCCCCGCCCGATAAGGAATTTATCAACGGCATTTACGCGTTCGTCAAGGATTATCCGCGCGTGGTGGGTATTCACGACGTCATGGTGCACGATTACGGTCCCGGGCGGCAGATCGTTTCTTTTCACGCGGAGGTGCCGTCCGATTCCGATATCAATATCGCGCACGAGGAAGTGGATAGATTGGAGCGGGATATGCACGAGAAATTCGGATGTATCGTGACGGTACATCTCGATCCGATCGTGGTGGGAGACGAGACGGTGAACGAGCTGCGCGCGCTTGCGGAAAGCTGTGCAAGGGAAACGAACGAAACCTTTACCATTCACGACTTCCGTATGACGAAGGGGGAAAAGAACGTCAATTTGATCTTCGATCTGCTCCTTCCCGCCGATTGCGAGCTGTGCGAGGCGGAAGCGGAAAAAGCGGTCGCGCAACGTATCCGTGAAAAGAACCCCGATTGTAACTGTGTGATCCGTGCGGAGCACCCGTTTGTATAATAAAAGTGAATCGGAGCGATTTCAATCGCTCCGATTCACTTTTATGAAATGTAAAATTTATAAATTTTCCGTAAGTCGTTTGAGTTCCATTTTGATTTGCGGTAATTCGTGCCGATGCGCTAAATAATTCCGCGCGGATATTCTCGACCCGCTGTACACGCTTTCGTCGTCTTTTATTTTTTGGGCGTAATCGACGATATCCGCTTCGGTATAGTCGCCGAATAAACGGTTCATCGGCGCACACCTTGCAATATAACCTATCGAACGCTCAAACTGTTCCAGCGCGAAGATTTTATCGTTTTCCGCCGTTTTCATAAAGCCGTCGGGAATATCGCAACCCAAACACTGTAAAACGCTTTTCGCTATCTCTTTGTGCCCTTTCCCCTCGGTATAGTGGATTCCGTCTACGCCAAACATTTCAGGCTTGGTCAGCATTTTTTCGTAGGTTGACGAGAAGATATCCCAAAACTCCACGCCTTTTTCTTCGCACAGCTTTTGCAACCGCTCCGAATACCCCTTTAACGCCTCGTTTATATTTTGAAAGGTTTTCCGTTTATAAAACGAGGGTTTGATTTCGTCTTCTTTTTCTTTATTGTCGTTGACCGTTTCCACTTCCTCGTTTTCCACGATAAACTCGTTTACCGCATATGGCGACATAATAATCGGCGTTATGCCCTTGGCAGACAGTTCGTCGAGCAAAATTTCGTGCGCTTTGATATATTCGTCGTCGCGCGCCTTGCGTTTAAAAAGCACCTCTTCCGTAATCGGCTTCATGCTATCGTACAGCCATACGCCCAAATCGTTTACGCCAAAGCAAATTACGGCGTAATCGGGTTTTAACCAGTACGCCTCGTCGCCTAAAATATACTGCGCCATAATCGCGCGGTTCCCCGCGACTCCGCGGTTATAGACGAAGCATTTTTCCTTTTTGCCTTGAAAATACGAGCGTAAATTGTATATATAATACCCGTGTTGCAAAATGCTGTCGCCGATAAAGCACAGCGTTTTGCCGATAAATTCTTTTTTCATCGTTATCGAATGAAATTCGTCATGATCTTGCGCTCTTTTTCGGGCGTAAGTCCCGCTTCCTTACCGAGCTTGATACATTTTAAGAGCCACGCCATATTGTTGCCCAAAATACGCATCGTCTGCAAGCCCTCCTCGTCCTGCGCCGCTTCCTCCGCCGTGTTGCCGTGGATCTCGTTCCAATAGTTCGACCCCACCACGGGCATGCTGTTGATCGTGAAATACTTATTGATCACGTCGAAAGTAGTGCTCGCGCCCGCGCGTCTGCAGCTTACCACCGCCGCCGCGGGCTTATATTCGAAGCTCTTTTTCCCGCTGTAAAACGCTCTGTCCATAAACGAAACGAGCGCGCCCGCCGCCGAAGCGTAATACACGGGCGAACCGAAAACGAAGCCGTCGAACTCGGCGGCTTTTTCCACAAACTCGTTCAAGCCGTCGTCGATGACGCATTTTTTGATCTTTTTACAAGCCCAGCAGCCCTTGCAGCCGTTTGTTTGACGCTGTCCGATCCAATAGATCTCCGTTTCCACGCCGTTGGCATTCAGCGCCTTTGCCACCTCCGCAAGCGCGGTGTACGTACAGCCTTTTTCGTGATAACTGCCGTTGATAAGTAAAACCTTCATTTCTTTACTCTCCTAAATATTCTCCAACCGATCTTTCAGCCACGAGATATCCGTAGTCCAATTGTCGATCTTATTCCGTCTTTTATGCTCCTCGTTCGCAGCTCCAAGCGCCTCGTGGAAATCCATCTGCGTGCAAGCGTTTACTTTCATAAACCATTCCATCGCTTCCCCGCCTCTGCCCACGAGCTGGGTGCGGGAAATATGCGTTACTTCGTGACAGTTTTTACAAAGCGCAATCACCGTCTCCAGCTTCTGCACGGCGTTTTTCTCGTCGTAGCTCCACCGCTCGTGCGCTTCCAACCGTGCGGTTTTCCGTCCGCAGACGGTACATTTGCCACTTGCGCGGGCGTACGCGTCGCGCCGTACTTTATCCCACACGGCGGGCGGGAGCGCGCTTCTTAAATTGGTATACCAGCACCCGTCGGGCACGAGCTCGAATTTCAATTTATATTCTTTCATTGCAAAATACTCAAACATTGTTTAAAAGCGGTGGGCAGGGATATTCCCTCTTCGATCTCGTCGAGGGCGTAACTATCGAACGGCGCGACGTCCGTCTGCACCCACACGCAAGTGATATCCCAACGGATATGCGTGAAAATATGCGTGTATTTTTTGCGTTTTACTTCGTTGAACGCGTACATGCCCCACCCGTTTAACACGCTTTCGGGCGTTTCGCCGTTTTCCGCCACGTGCGAGGGAAATTCGTTCATTCCTTTCAGCACGCCGTTTTCGCGGCGACGGATACAGAAGCCCTCGGGCGTTTCGATCAGAAACGCGTACACCTCCTCCCGCCGTTTCTCTTTCTTTTGCGGAAGCACGGGAAAACAGGTCTGCGTGCCGTTTTTATACGCTCCGCATATCCCCGTCAACGGACAATTTTTACAGTCGGGATTTTGCGGTTTGCAGATCAGCGCGCCGAGCTCGAAAAGGCTCTGCGTGAAATCGGCGCAATCCCTTTTCGTTTCGGGATACACCGCCGATAGCTCTCTTTCGAGGTACTTTCTATATTTGGGGTCGGAAATGACGGTGTCGTCCTCGGACAGGCGGGAAATCACGCGGAACACGTTGCCGTCTACCGCCGCCACGGGCAGACCGAAAGCGATCGAGGCGATCGCGCCCGCCGTATACGAGCCGATCCCCGAAAGCGATTCGAGCTCCGCTTTGGTCTGCGGGAACTCGCCGTCGAAGCGGACGAGGAGCTCTCTTGCCGCCTTTTGCAGATTTCTTACGCGGCTGTAATAGCCCAAGCCCTCCCAAAGCTTCAGCAATTTTTCCTCCTCGCACGCGGCGAGCTCTTCCACCGTGGGGAGCGCGTCCATAAAGCGGAGATAATATTCCTTTACCGCCTCCACGCGGGTCTGTTGGAGCATGACCTCGGACACCCACACGCGATAGGGCGTGGGATCCTCCCGCCAAGGAAGCGAGCGTTTGTGCGTCCGATACCACGCAAGCAAGGGGGCAGGTATGCGTTGAAATTGAAATTTACCGTCTTTTTGCATATGTATGCGTTATTCGTCCGCCGCCTTTGCTTTCGCGGGCAGGGAGTTGAGCCAAATCACCGTTTCGGTGACGGAGGGCGCGTCGGGATAACTCATCGGAATAGGCAAGGAAAGCGACGAATCGTCGTTGACGTACGTAACGTCCGCCTTGCCCTCCTCGCGGGTGGTAACGAGGCAATTCCCCACGCCGACGAATGCGCCCGGGTGCCCGCTGAAAATACTCTTGATAAGCTCCGCGCCGCTGATGATCTCCACGTCCGTACGGCGCGCGATGAGTTCGAAAAAATCGCGGTATTCTTCGAGGTCGCCGTTCTTGTTACAGCCCGTCGGCTCGTCCAAACCGTCGAGAACGAGAATGAGTTTCGGACATCCCTTTTCGCGCGTCTGAAGTTCGATCAGCTCGCGCACGCAAGCCTTTGCGCGTTCGAGATCGGCTTTTTCGTTTACGTACGGCACGGTGATGTCGGCGTTCTGCAATCTGAGGAGCTCGCCGTAGTCCGTGCGCGGGGACAGCACGAGGAAGTTGACCTCCGATTTTTCGTACAGACACGCGAGAGTGATGAGCAGACGTTTGATAAACGCCGTTTTACGCGTCCCCGTAACGCAGGTATGACGAACGGTGAACGGGCTTTCCCGTTTTTGGGAATATACGATATTTCCGACGGAATCGTGACCGAGCGGAATGCTTTCCTTCAAACGTTTTACGTCCCCGTCGTCCGTGCAACCCTCGAGCAAAGACGAAATAAATTCCTCCGCGCGCATCTTTTGCCCCTCCTGTTCTTTGGTACTTTTTTATAGTATACTACAAAACGCAAGGTTTGTCAAGCGTTCGGGGAAAAGGAACGGCGCGTTCGAAAACGTTCCGAAACGCGCCTTTGTCAAAAATATAAAAGAGAAGTTTTGCGTAGTCTCGATAATTATTCGTAGATCACGAAATAATCGTCGGAATCGAACTTGATCGCGATATCCGTCTCTACGCCGTCGCGGACGACCCCGAACGTGACCGTATCCCCTTTGCGTATCCTCAACATCAAATCGTTGAGTTGATAACGGCGCGTCAATTCGATCGTTTCTCCGCCGATCGTCACCGATTTGAACACGTCGCCCGTTTTCAGACTTTTTGTCTCGTCCGTACTCGCGCTCGCCGCGCCGTCGCCGATAATCTTTGATACCACGAAGGTTTCCGTAAGCTCCAGCTTGCCGTTTTTCATCTCCGCTTTCGAGGAGTCGATATACGTTTCCACGCCCAGCCATGCGCGTTTTACGTAGCCCGCCTCCGTCGAAGTCTTGTTCTCCCACATGTTTTCCAAAAGATATTTTACGTTCGTGATCGGCAGGGCGTAGCCCATATTATCCGTTTCGTCCTCCACGCTCTTGGCGTTGGTAATGCCGATCAACTCGCCCTTCGCATTGAAAAGCCCGCCGCCCGAGTTGCCGTGGTTGATCGCCGCGTCCGTACGCATTACGCGATAATCGACCGAACGCGAGGTGCCGTCCGTCGCGCTCATCGTGATCGTTTCCGAATCCACGGAGACGAT
>JAFTPU010000009.1 GCA_017463105.1 Clostridia bacterium | reverse complement strand
CTCGCCCTTCGCATTGAAAAGCCCGCCGCCCGAGTTGCCGTGGTTGATCGCCGCGTCCGTACGCATTACGCGATAATCGACCGAACGCGAGGTGCCGTCCGTCGCGCTCATCGTGATCGTTTCCGAATCCACGGAGACGATGCCGTTCGTCACGGAGATCCCCTCGCCGTTCGAGTTCCCGATCGCGAACACCTTTTCGCCCACCGTTACCTCGTTCGAATCTCCGAGCGTCGCCGCCGTCAATACGCTGTCCACGATGTCCGTGCTGTTCACCTCGAGAAGGGCGATATCGTAGTCCATCGCGCCCGCCACGAAGGTCGCCTTAACCCCGTCGCCGTCCTCGGTATTTCCGGGCTCAGGTTCTCCCTCGTCGAGATAACCGTTTGCGTTGATATCCCCGCTCGTAAAGCTCATTCTCGAGCCGTAAGGATACAGCCAGATACAATCGGACACGCCGTTCATCGTCGACTCGTAGATCACGTGATAATTCGTAACGACGTACGCCACGCCCCGTTCCTTTTCGATATGCACGACCACGCCGCTGCCCGCCGACGCCGTGACCGCCGTCACGGTCTGCTTTCTTCCCCAACGATCGGCCACCTGCACTTGTTTGGTAAACGCGCAGCAAACGTCGACGACGGAAGTCATATTCTTATTGATGACATCGGTCGCATTGTCCTCCTGTAAGTTAAAGGACAGCCCCAATTCCTTCATAAAATCGAGAAGCGAGCCCTCGTAGCCCTCCGCGCACGCCGCCGCGTACATATCGTTTATATTCAGGCTTTCGCCGTCCGCGCCGTTTGCGCCTTTGAGACTTAAAAGCCAAGCCGCCTCGTCGCCTTGGAAGCCGTTTTTCACGGCGATATCGTATGCGTTGATCACCTCGTCGTCGCAGGCGGTAAGCGTAAACAGCCCTGTCGACGCGACTGCGGCGCAAGCCAACGCCGTGATCCTTTTCGTAACTTTTCCCATAATCGAACCTCCGATTTCACTTCGGGATCATTTTAATTTTTTGCCTTTACGCCGTCTATTATACACAAGAAATTCGTTAAGCGTTTTAAGGTTTTTTGAAAATTGCGTGAAAGAACAGCCCGTAAAGAAAGCCGCGCCGCAAGAAAGATTTACGGCAGATCTGCGATCTTTCCTCGCACGCCGTCCTTAAACAACGCTTCCACACGGACGCGGACGGGACGTTTTTCCGTTTCCCCCTCCGTGTAAACGCGGATATAATTCCCCGCATATCCCTCCGTATAACCGTCTATGCAATGCTCGGGTACGATCACGAGTTCTTTGCCGATAAAGCCTTTCAGATATTTTTCTTTCTGCGCCGCGCCCTTTTGCAAAAGCCGTTCCACTCGCTCCTTTTTCACCGCCGCGGGGAGCTCCTTGTATTTTTTGTATGCGTTCGTGCCCTCGCGCGGGGAGTACGGAAAGGCGTGTATCTGCGAAAAGCCCGCCTCCTCCACGATCGCAAGCGACTGCAAAAAGTCCGATTCCGTCTCCGTGGGGAAGCCGACGATGATATCCGTCGTGATCCCCGCGTCGGGAAACGCCTCGTAGATCATCGCGCATTTTTCGAGATATTCCTCCCGCGTGTAATGGCGGTTCATGCTCTTTAAAACGGCGTTCGAACCGCTCTGTAAGGAAAGGTGGAATTGCGGCGCGAAATTTTTCAACGCTTTCAGCGCGTTCAAAAGCCGAGGCGTTACCATGCTCACTTCCATCGAGCCGAGCCGTATCCGCGTATCCGCGTCCTTGACGGCATAAAGCAGATCGGCGAGATCGCGCCCCTGTTCGTCGCGGTAATCGGAAATATCTATCCCCGTCACGACCGTTTCGAGCGCGGTGCTTTGTAAAATTTCCGCCGCCGCGCTTTCGACGCTCCGCGAGCGCGACCGACCGCGCAGATACGGGATTACGCAATAGGAACAAAACCGATTACAGCCGTCCTGTATCTTTACGAAATTGCGAGTCTTTAAGCACTCGGGCAAAGGCATTTCCTCATACGCGCCCGCGCCGTTATCGACCTGTTTCCCGCACAGCGTTTCGTTAAAATCGGACGAAACGATCTCCAACACCCTGTTCTTGTTTTTCGCCCCCACGACGGCAAACACGCTCACGCCCTTTTCCAAAAAGGCTTCCGCATTCTTTTCTGCCGCGCAACCGCACACGATCACCTTTGCGCGCGGATTGCATTTGAGCGCCCTGCCGATGGATTGACGGCTCTTTCTTTCCGCCTCCGAAGTCACCGCGCAGGTGTTGATAATATACAGATCCGCAGACTCCAGCTCGCGCGAGACCTCGTAGCCCAAGTCCTTCAGTCCCCGAATGATCGACCCGCTCTCGACGTCGTTTACCTTACAGCCGAGCGTAAATACCACCGCTTTCATTTGAGTTCTCCAAGCGAAAACATTACGACCGCCGTCAATGCCACCGCCGCCGTTTCCGCACGTAAAATACGTTTGCCGAGCGATACGAGCGAGAAGCCGTTTTGCTTTGCGCGGTCCGCCTCCTCGCGGGAAAATCCGCCCTCGCTCCCGATCACGATCGCCGCACCGCCCGTTAAATTTTCTATCGAAACCTCGCTATTTTCCGCAAACTCGCAAGCGAATAATTTGTTTTCGTAAGCCGAAACGCTTTCAAGCGCGCTGCCCAGCGTATCGAAATACACGACCTCGGGCGCGACCGAGCGCAGACATTGCTTCGCCGCCTCCTTCGAGACCTTGTTCAGCCGCTCCAGCTTGTTCGCGTTCATATATGCGGAGGAAAATTCGGAGGAAAACACGCCGATCTTTTTCACGCCCAGCTCCACCGCCTTTTGTACGATGAACTCGTTTTTATCGGCGTTTTTCAGATACCCGAACAAGAGGCAGACCTCGGCGTTCGCTTCCCGCCCGCCGACCTCGCTTCTCACGACGTTTAAAAGCATGCGCTTTTTCTCGACCTGCGCCACCACGGCGGTGTATTCCTTCCCGCTGTTATCGAGGAGGATCACCTCCGCGCCCACGCCGATACGGAGCACGTTTTTCGCGTGCTCGAACTCCTCGCCGACGAGCTCGGTAGTATCTTCTATTTTATCCACAAAAAAGCGTTTCAACGCAGACATACCTATCTCCTGTACGCATAAATCCCCCCCCTGATCAGAGGTCAAGGAACTTAGTTCCTTGCGGGAGGTTGAGGGCAGAGCCCTCGCATAATCAGCCCTTTTTAAGCAACCGCAGGTTGCGCTTTCCACCGCGCAAGCGGTCAGCCGTCCGTGAGGACGGAACACGATTATTTATGTTTCAGTACTAAAGCGAACCACTCGCCCTTTCTTCTTTCCTTAATAACTTGCATATTTACCGCTTCGTACGCGGCTTTCACCATTTCCAAACGGCTTTCGATGATACCGCTTAAAATCAAAACGCCGTCGGGCTTGAGGTTTTTCGGAATAGAGGGCGCGAGCATTTTCAAAACCTCGCCCGTGATGTTCGCCATCATGATATCCCCCTGCACCGTCGTATCGTCGAGCAGGTTCGAGTGCGCCACGATCGCGTTTTCCGCCACGCCGTTTAATTTGCAATTATGGAGCGAGCTTTCGACGGCGATCGGGTCGATATCGGTCAGATACGCCTTGCCCGCGCCGAGCTTCAACGCGGAAATGCCCAATATCCCGCTCCCGCAACCGACGTCGATACAAACGGAGTCGGGCGTGATATATTCTTGCATCAGCTCCACGCACATGGAGGTCGTCTCGTGCTCGCCCGTGCCGAACGCCATGTTCGAATCGAGAAGCACGACCCGTTCGCCCTCGGCGGGCTCGTACTTTATCCATTCGGGCACGACGACGATCTTACCCAAATGAATGGGTCGGAAATGCTTTTTCCATACGTCGATCCAATCGTCCCCGTCCACCACGCGCTTGGTGTCCTCCAGCGTACCGAAGGGCACGGAGCCCTCGCTCCGCTCCTGCGCCTCGCGGATCTCGCGCAGGATAGCGGGGATCGTTTCGTCCGCGATATCCTCGGCGATATAGCATTTCACGAGCACGTCCGACGGCTTTTCGCTCGTCAGCTCGTCGTCCATATAATCCCAAAACGTGGTTTCCTTGGCGGTTTGGAGCGCGATAATATCCGCGCGGTCGCAAATGGTCACGCCGTAATCGGTGTAATTCCACATAACGTCGGAAAGGATCTCGCTGGCTTCGGTGGTGGTATGGATAGTCAATTCGATATATTTCATAAAGTAACCTCTTTTGCGAATATTATACCACGCCCGCACGGTTTTTGCAAGCAAATTAAAGGGTGCGCGGAAGCGATAAGCCTCCGTGCACCCTTTTCAATGTAAAACTTATTAAACGCCCGCCAAATAAATGATAAACATTACCGACGCAATCGCCAATGCCGCAATGGAAAAATTCTTCCCCTTTCCGTTTCGTTTATTCGCACGCGATAATCCAATTCCGCCAAACACCCAACCAAGCAACGGAACAAAAAACGAACAAATAAAGCCCGCAATCGCTATTCCGTTTCCCTGCTTTTCTTCCGCACCGCCAAAGATCACGTTTCCGCTTCCCGTCATCGTACCGCAATGAGGACACACCACTGCATCGTCAAAAATCTCTTTTCCGCATTTCTTACAAAACATTTGTAAAACACTCCTATATTTTTTTATCTTAAATTTCGTCTTTATAGCTTCTTCATTATAACCTCAGCCGCACACTCCGCCTTACACCTCATTTTTATGACTCTGCCATTATGCCTCTATCGTTATACTTCTGCCATTCTGTCTGAACTTATAATTTCGTCGCTATAATTTCGATACCTTAATTATAATGCCAATATATTGGAATGTCAAGCATTTTTTTGCCAACATATTGGAACTATATTTAATTTTTCCAATATATTGGATATAATGTAAACAAGGCGTTTGGCAAAAAGAGCAACGGAATAAACCACTCAACCGAACGAAAACAAAGCGATGAAACGTAATCTCCCCAATTTAACGGACGACAACATTAAAAAAGCTTTCGGCGCGAGCTTAAAAGAATTGCGCTCGCATTTGGGGATAACGCAATTGCTTTTGGAGGAAGCGACGGAAATTCCCCGACAATCGTTATCCGTTTATGAACGCGGAGAGATACTCCCGACGATTTCCCAAGCGTATAAAATCGCGAGGTATTTCCGTTTGACGATCGACGATTTTATCGTATACGGACTGAACGCACAGGAAAGCATATTGAAAGAAAACTTCCGCGATATCACCGAAAAATACGACGTTACCGTGAAAATTTAATTAAAAAGCAAAAAAATATCCCCGCAATCCAGTGAGAATTGCGGGGTTTTGTATGTAAACCAACTTACGGTCTCAAACCGCTGCCGCCTTGGAGCGTGATCGTCTCGCCCGTTACGTAGCTCGCTTCGTCCGAGCAAAGGAATACACACACGCCGCCGACGTCCTTTTCGGGATCGGCAAATCTGCCCATGGGCACGCCCTTGATCGTCTGCTCGTAGCGTTCGGGATATTCTTCCTTGAATTTCTGCAAGCCCTCCGTCATCGCCAGCGGGCAGATCACGTTCACGCGCACGCCGTAGGGCGCCCATTCCGTCGCCGCTACGCGCGAAAGTCCGCGGATACCCTCTTTCGCCGCCGCATAGCTCGACTGCGCGATACGTCCGAACAAACCCGCGCCCGAAGCGAAATTGACGACGCAGCCCTTCGTTTCTTTCAGGTAAGGGAACGCTTTCTGCATATAGAAGAAGGTCGCGTACAAGCCCGAATAAATGGCAAGGTCGAGGTCTTCTTTCGTGTGATCGACGAGCATTTTACCCGAAGCGGAAGCCTGCGCGTTGTTTACCACCGCGTCGATTCTGCCGAAGCGTTCAACCGTTTTGTCGATAACGTTCTGGATCGCCGTTTCATCCGCGCCGTCCGCCGTTACGGTAAGTACTTCGCAACCGTGCGCCGCTTCCAGCTTTTCTTTCGCGGAAAGGAGCGTGCTCTCCGTTCTGCCCGTGATCACGAGCTTTGCGCCCGCTTTGGCAAACGCCGTCGAAAGTCCGAAGCCGATACCTCTGCCGCCGCCCGTGATGATCACCACTTTGTCTTTTAATGAAATCATTTTTATTTTCTCCTTACTTTATTATTTTTCTTTTATTTTCAATTTCGCCACGCGGACGGAATAGCTTCTTCCGTACACGAAAGGCAACACGGCGAACTCGCCGCGTTTCACCGCGATCCGTTCGTTCGTATCCAACCACCGCGCGGAGGTCACGCGTGCGTTCACCTTCACGCTTTTGCCCGCGCCCACGCGTTGCACGTTGGGGTCGCCCGACATACCCACGTCTTTGATCACCGCGTAATAACAGCCGTCGTCGCCGCGCAGAATATCCGCGCCCTCCGCCGTGACGTCGCTCGATCTTGCGCCGTAAATAAAGCCTTTGTTCACTTTCATCCACTTGCCGATCTCTTTTAACATCGCCTCGTCCATCGGATTCACGGCGCCGTTTCCGCAAAGCCCCGTATTGAGCAGAAAATTACAGTTGTACTTTCTGCAATCGACGAGATTTTCGATTAGCTCCTTCACGGATTTATAATTACAATCCCCTTGCGCATATCCCCAATGATCGTTGAGCACCTGACACATCTCGCCCGCGCGATGGCGATCGGAATTGTCGACAAAGCAAGGCTTGCCCCGTTCGAAGGTGACGCTGTCCAGCTCGGGGTGCCCCACCTTTCCCAGCTCGTTGAGCCCCGTATTGTTGATGATCATCGCCTCGGGCTGATACTTTCTGATCGTGCCGTACAAGCGATCCTCCTGCCAATCCTCGTTCGGTTTGCTCCACATACCGTCGAACCAAAACCCGCCGATCTTGCCGTAATTTTTGCAAAGTATCTCCACGCTCTTGACGAGATAATCGATATATGCGGGAAAATCGGTATCGAAATCCTTATGCCACCAATCGAGCAGCGTGTGGTAGAAGAAAGGCACGATCCCCGCCGCATTGCACTCGTCCACGAATTCGCGGATAAGATCGCGCCCGCAAGCGGAATGAGGGGCGTCGAAATCGTTCAAGCCGCAGGTATCGTACAGAGAAAATCCGTCGTGATGACGGGTGGTGAGGGTGATATATTTACACCCCGCCGCTTTCGCCGTTTTCACGAGCCTCTTCGCCCAATCCTTGCGGATACGGAAAGACGAGACCTGCCCGAGATATTTCTCCTTGTCCGCTTTCGGATTGAGCGTAAGATACCACTCCCCCTGCGCCATCTTGCTGTATAACCCGAAATGCACAAACAACCCGAAGCCGAGTTTTTCAAATCTTTCCACGTAATTCATGATCTTTTCTCCGTTTACTCCATAAACAAAGCCGCCGCGCCGAGAAGCCCTGCGGAATTTTCCAGCGTTGCGGTCAAAATTCTGACCTGCGGACCCATTGCGCCCGCGAAAATTTCCTTATCCAAAAACGCCTGTAAGGGCTTGACGAGGTTGTCCCCCTGCGCACATACGCCGCCGCCCAAAAGCACCGCTTCGGGACGGAATTCGTTGGCGAGATTGGTGATCCCGACGCCCAATTTTTCGATATAATTTTCCACGACTTTCTTCGCCGACGCGTCCTTGTCCGCATAGTCGAACGCCGTTTTCCCCGTCACGTTGTCGACGGAGCCGATCTCCCACATCTTACTGTCTTTATCCGCTTCCATCGCGCGTTTCGTGTCCCTTATGAGCGCGGTCGCCGAAGCGTACGCTTCCAAACAGCCCTTGCGCCCGCAGGTGCATTGTTCTCCGCCCGCGACGATGACCGAGTGTCCCAGCTCCGCGCCCGCCGAACGGTTGCCCTCGAACAGTTTGCCGTCGATGACGATGCCGCCGCCCACGCCCGTACCGAGCGTTAAAAGCACGGTGTTGTTATACGCCTTGCCGCAACCGAATTTGGTTTCGCCGAGTGCCGCCACGTTCGCGTCGTTGGCGATCTTCACGGGCAAGCCCGTCAAAGCTCCAACCGCCTCGGAAATCTTAAAGTCTTTCCAATTCAGATTGTTGGAGAAAATAACGAGTCCGTTTTTCACGTCGATCATGCCGGGCACGCCCATGCCGATCCCCTCCACGTCGCCCGTCGTCATATTCGCCGCGTTTAAAAGCTTTTCGCAAAGGTATGCGATATTTTCGGCAACCTTTTTCTCCCCACCGTCCGATTCGGTGGGCACCTTGTCGGAAACGAGGATCGCTCCCTCGTCGTCCACGATACCGCCCTTGATGAACGTACCCCCGAGGTCGATACCGATATAATACTTCTTGATTTCCGTCATAATAACCGTCGTCTCTCCTTTGATTACGGATTTCCCGTTTTATTTATTATATCCGAAATTAACGCGTTTGTCAATGCAATGAACGGAAAATAATCCCGCCGTTTCCAAAAACTTTAGAAACGGCGGGCATTTTGCTCATTTCGTGTTCCACCGCACGGTTTTCAGTATCCCCGTCTGCGGTATCTTTTTCTCCGCCGCTCCGTTTAAAAACGCCTCCTCGATCAAATCGGAGAAGAACGCCCGCGCGTCGGATATCCGTTCGCAGAAAAGATAGTACGCAAGCGACCCGGGCACGGTGTTCACCTCACAAAGATACGCCTTCCCCTCGCTCACGAGAAAGTCCATGCGTACCACGCCCTTCAAATTCATACGCTTATATACGGTCTTGGTGTAGGCGCGTATCTTGTCGCGCAATTCTCCGTTCAACGCGTACCTGCCCCCTCCTTTTCCGTTTAAAAGCCCGCCCGCGCCGTCGTTTTTCCGCTTGACGTACTTCTCCTCGAACGAGTACACGCCCTCCCCGAACGCCTGCTCGGGTTCGGAAACGCAGATCTCGCCGCGAAGGGTATACGCCGCGCAATTAACGTCCTTTTTGTCTTTTAAAAATTTTTCGATCAACACGCGGTCGTCAAGCGCGAACGCGTTTTCGATCGCCGTTTTCGCCTCCGTTTCGTCGTGCGCCACGGCGATCCCGATCGAGGAGCCGAGGTGTGCGGGCTTGATCACGACGGGGTATTTGAGCCGCGTTTCGATATTCTTCAAGAGGAACGCCCCGCGCTTTGAATAATCCCGCTCGTTGGCGCGGATATAATCGACGGTGGGGATATTGAGCGCCCGCATCACCGTCTTTGTCATGCACTTATCCATGAATATCCCCGAGGAAGTGAGATCGGGCGAAGCGAAAGGAATTGCGTTCCATTCCATGATCGCGGAAACGCCGCCGCCCTCGCCCAAGCCCCCGTGACAGCAATTGAGCGCGACGTCGATCTCACCCAGCCGCTTGATCTTGTTCCGTTTCCCGAACGCATACATCTGTCCGCCGTCGAAAAACACCCGTTCGAAAGAGGTCGTATCCCTTTTCCGAAACACGTTGAGATCGGTCATTTTGGGAGACGTGTACGCGCCCCCGTCGGTGTCTATGTAAACGGGCACCGCCGTATACTTCGTCCTATCGAGAAGATTCATCACGAACACGCCCGTCAGCACGGAGATCTCGTTCTCGCAAGACTTACCGCCAAACACCACCGCCACTTTCCGCATAAAAAAACACCTCCGCACAAAAATTCTTTCGCTTTGGTGTTTCCTGTGTTTGATTATTTAATATTTTGCATTTTAATAAACGTCCGGCAGGTCGTTCAAAAACAGCACGGCGTCGCCCGGGCAGACCCATTCAGCAAGAAGCGGCTTTGCCTCTTCCAAGCTCCGCGCCACGACCAGCTTGCTCTCCTCGCCGCCCGCTTCCGCGTAACCTTTTTTTACCGCCCCGATCAGCGTGTCGCCGATCAGGATCACCTTATCCAACCGTTCCGCGGCGATATTTCTGCCCAGCTCGGCGTTGATCTTTTCTTCCAAAACGCCGCACTCTACGATCCCGGGCGTGACGATACATTTCCGTCCCGAGAATCTGCTCAGCGCCGCCAACGCCTCCTTCGCCCCGCGCGGGTTGGAATTGTACCCGTCGTCGAGGATATACGTTCCGTTGCTTTCGATCAACTGCAGGCGGTGCGGGATAGCGGGAATATTTTCCAACCCTTTGGCGATCTCCTCCGCCGTCAAGCCCATTTCATACGCCAGCGTCGCCGCAAGCAATACGTTCTCCACCGCCGCAAAGCCGAGAAGCTTCGTCAAAACGGGAATCGATTTTCCGCCGATTTTTAAATCAAATTTCGTCTCCGTCGCCGACAAATGCAAGTTTTGGACCGCCGTCGGGTCGGGATAAACGACGCCTTTCGAATTTTCCCCGAACGTTTCCGTGATACGTTCCCTCAGGCTCTCGCCGCAAACGACCGTCGCGCCGCATTTTAAGATCTCGCTCTTTTCTCCGAACACGTTATCGAGACTTTTAAAGGAGGAAATATGCTGTTCGCACACGCCCGTAAACACGGCGTAATCGGGCTTTACGAGCGCGCAAAGCTCGGCAACGTCCCCTTGTTTTCTTGCGCCCATTTCCGCAATGAACACTTCCTTTTTATCGAAGCCCTCCGAAAACACCGTCTTGGCAATGCCGACGGGAGTGTTATAAGACGCGGGCGTTTCCGCCACGTCGTATTTCACCGAAAGCAACGCTTTGAGGATATTTTTCACCGTGGTCTTTCCGAAGCTCCCCACCACGCCGACGCGGATAATTTTCCTTTCGTTTAATACCTGCCCCGCCCGTTTCGCATATTTTTCGTTGCGAGCATTCTCGAAAATACGGGTAACGCCGTTCGCCGCGCAAAGTAAAAAGGGCAACAGGATCGGCATCAACGAATACGGAATAAACGAAATCAACGCGTAAATTTCCGAGCCGTTCAGCGAGGAAAGAAAACTTAACAAATAGAGGAATCCAAAGGATACGCACGCCGTAAAAAACAAGTATACGGCGAACAATCGGCAAAATCTGCCCGTGTATTTGACGGGCACTTTAAGCGCGTATTTGAGATCGACGGCAAGAAACACGACGAGAAGCCCGATAAAGGGCACGGCGGAAACGTACAACGCGATTTTTACGCCGAGCATCGAAAATCCGAGCGAAGTCACCGCGCTGACGAGCGCAAGGCAAAGCGCCAGCACGCACAACCGATTGAAATACAGATTATCCCCCCGCTTGAACCAGCGCAAGAACATTCTGTTTTTGTAGCCGCCCTGTTGCATCGCCCCCACCGCTTTGAGCGTCATACAGCAAAAAAGCCCGGAGCAAACGATAGCGGCTGCGATCATAGGTATCCATTCATTCATATAAAAATTCCTCTGTCAAAAGATTAAACGCAAGCGCGTTTTCGGCAAACGCGAAATGTCCGCCCTCGAGCGTACGCAACGTTCCGTTTTCGAAACAGGCGAGATAGGCTTCCGCCTCCGCCCGCGTCGTCACGTCATCGTTTTCGCCCTCGACGATCAACACCTCGTTTTTGACCTGCCGCGCACATTCGCGTAAGTCCTCGTTGACTATTTTTTTATAACTTTCTTTCATCATCGGGGAAAGCGACCGATATTCCTTGCTCCCGAACCGCTTTTCGGCAAATCGCGGAGCAAACCGCTTCACAAACCGATAAAGTCCCACTTTCGCGCGATAGGAAAACCCCCGTTTCAAAATCACGCCCGCAGGTCCCGTCAGAACGATCTTATCGAACAGATCTCCGTTTCCGCTCGCCGCCTTGACGGCAACGCGACAACCGAACGAATGGGCAAGCACGTGCGGCTTTTCGATTCGGAGCGCGGATAACACGGCGCGAAGCCAATCGGCGTAATCGCCCACGGAAAAAGGCTCCCGCAGGGCGCCGCTTTGCCCGAATCCGATGAAATCCAGCGCGGTAACGCGGTAAAATTTCGAAAAGTAAGCGATCTGCGCCGCCCAATTTTCCTTGCAAGAAAGATACCCATGCAACATGACGAGGTCCTTCCCCTCCCCCTTTTGTAAAAACGAAACCTCGGATAAAACGTTTTCCGTGCGCTCCGTCCTCCTTACAGCGTTTTCACCATCGCGACGGCGTCCTCGCCGTCCGCATAATATTTTTTCCTTACGCCCGTCGCGATAAACCCGCGACTTTCATACAATCCCCTTGCGGTCGCATTGGATTCGCGGACCTCGAGAAACATTTTCTCCGCACCGCGCGCTTTGGCGTTTTCGAGCAACGTATCCAGCAATTTTCCGCCGTGACCCTTCCCGCGTTCGTTTTTATAAACGGCGATCCGCAAAAGCTCGGCGTCCTCGAACAAGACCGTCGCCGCGGCAAATCCCACCAAAGCGCCGTTTTCCTCCAAAACGAAGCCCGTAAAATCGGAGCGCGTGAAAGTTCCCCGCCACATCGCAACGCACCACGGGTCTTTAAAGCATTCCGCTTCGATCCTTCCGATCTCGGGCAGGTCGCCCTCCGTCCACGCGCGCACCGTCATTGCCGTAAATTTTCCTCTGCGGAGCTTTTTCTTACGTACACGGCGGTCAATTCCCCGAACGCGCCTTGTTCCGCCAATGCCCCGACGGCTTTTTTCAAGCCCTCCGCGGGTTCGACGACCTCCGTCGCGATCGGGAGCGGAGCGCCCGCGCGCAAAGCGTAACCCTCCGTTTTCGCCAAAGCCAACGCCTCCGCCTCGCTTAAATACGCGGGCTGCGCGATCGCTTTGCCGTTTTCGTAGCCACAGGCATAATAATATCCGTGCATGGCGTCCACCAAGCACAAAACCTTTTCGTCTATCGCATTATATGCCAGCACGTCGAAAGAGGTGACGGGCAAAGTCGGTTTTCCGCACGCCAAAGCAAACCCCTTTGCCGCCGATATCCCGATACGTATCCCCGTAAACGAGCCCGCACCCACGACGGCGGCGAAAAAATCGCAATCGCTTACCGTCATTTCCGCTTGCTTCAATACGCGGTCGATCTCGTCCATAAGCAATACGGACTGCCTCATCGCGCAATCGGGCACGTACGAGGTGAACGCTTTGCCGTCTTTTACCGCAACCACGCTCAGATAGCCGCCGCTCGTGTCTATCGCCAAATAATTTTTCACACGCGCCCTCCTCAATACTCTATTTGCCGTCTGTTTTCGTCCAGCTTCACGAGCCTCACCCGCTTGCAATGCGGGGGAAGAAGCGGGGCGATGTTCTGCGCCCATTCGATCAAGCATATCCCGCCCATATCGAAATAGTCGGCAAGCCCGAGATTCTCCGCTTGCGCCGCCGATTCGATACGGTAGCAATCGTAATGAAACAGCCGTCCGTCGTAATCGTTCATATACGCGTACGTGGGGCTGGTGACCTCTTCTTCGATCCCGAGACCTTTGGCAACGCCCTTGGCAAACACCGTTTTGCCCGCGCCCATGTCCCCGTCGAGGAGCACTACGTCGCCGCCGCATAAAGTTTTAGCATACTCCTCGGCAAACGCCTCCGTGGCTTCGCGGGAGTCCGAAATATAAACCGCCATATCTTTATTATAATACCTCGGCGAGAATTTTGCAAATATTTACGCGCGAAAAGCTCAAATTTTCAGTTTTTTCAAAAAATTCGACAGTCTTTTATACAAAAGCAGAGTCAAAACGGAGATCAAAACGGTCTTGATAAGATTGAACAGCAAGATCGCCGCCCAAAATATTTCAAACGCTTCCTTCGCGGGCATACCCAAAAACGCTTCGTATAGCGGGAACGTAATATATCTGTTGGCGAGGAGCGCCACGCCCGTGCCGATCAGACAGGCAACGCAAAGGGAAAACAAAACGGTCTTTATTCCCTTTTTATACCGATAGACGATCGCGGGGAATAAAAGGAAAGCGCAGGTAACGATCATATTCGCCAGCTCGCCCACGACCGTGCCGCCGATCATGCGCAGACATTCCTTGATCACGCAGACGACGATCCCCTCTACGGGTCCGAGTAAAAAGGAGATCAGCACGATAAATACGTTCCCGAAATCCAGTTTCAAAAAGCTTGCGCCAAAGAGCGGAAGCGGGATCTCGAAAAAGCTTGCGACGAAGGAGAGCGCAATGAACACCGCCATCAACGCAAGCCGTTTTGCCGAGAGGCGGTTTTTCAGCGTTAAACGCGTACCTGCCCCCGTGTTTTGTTCGTTTCTTTCGTTTTGTTCCATATCCTACCTCATAAAAAAACGCCCCGCAAAGCGGGGCGTAGCGTTCTGTTTCAAAACGACGGAGATACGAGCAAGACAAGGCGCGCAAGCGTAACGCAGTATTGCGACGCATATACGTCGTTTCTTCCATTCTTTTCACATCCGGACTGTAACCGTCGGTATCGGAATTTCACCGATTCGGGGAAACGCAAGCGTTTCCTTCGCAGACTCTACTGCCGATGGGGAATTTCACCCCGCCCCAAAGAATATCGATTTTTATCTATTATACACGTGCACGATCGACTTGTCAAGCAAACGAAGCAAAATTTTTATTGATCACCGTTCGTTTGTTCCTCCGACAGCGGAAAATCCACGTAGAAAGTGCTGCCCTTGCCCACTTCGCTGTTCACGCCGAACACGAAGCAATGGCGTTCCAGCACCGTTTTCACGATCGAAAGTCCCAAGCCCGTGCCCTTCACGGGTCGCTTGTGTGCGTCGCTCGATCGGTAGTATCTGTCCCAGATCGTAGGCAATTCCTCGGGCTTGATTCCCGCTCCCGTATCCGTTACGGCAAAGCGGAATATCCTTTCGCCCGTACGCTTGAGCGATATGCGCACCTGCTTGTCCTCGCCCGTATAATTGACCGCGTTTCCGATCAAATTATACAAAACCTGCCCCAGCTTCAGCTCGTCGCCCGCAGTATAAAGTCCGTCCTCCACGTCCACCTCGAACGTATAGCCCTGCGTTTCTTTCAGATAATCGAACCGACCGATGATCTCGTGGAGATACGCCGACATATCGAACGTTTCGTTCTTCAGCTCGGCGATCCCCGATTGCATTTTCGACAACTCCAACATATCCCCGACGAGCGAGGCGAGCCTGTCCGCCTCGTCGATGATGACCTGCGCGTGCTTGTTGCGTTTTTCGGGCACGTCCCCCGAGATCTCGACGATCATAGACGCGTACGCCTTGATCATCGTCAGCGGCGTTTTGAAATCGTGGGAAACGTTCGCGATCAGTTCTTTCTGCATTCTGTCCGTTTTCGACAATTCGTCCCGCGCATAGTTCAGCGTATCCGCAAGCGCGACCATTTCCTGCCCGTAATCGTTGCCGTGAAAATCGACCGCAAAATCCCCGCGCGCCAATAGCTCCGCCTTTTTCGTCATTTCCGTAATGGGCCGCGCCAGCCAGCCCGACACCGCGCTCGACACCGCGAACGCAAGGATGAAAATGAAGATCGCCACGACCACCATACGCGAACCCATCTGCTCGGAGGCAGCTACCATCAGATCGAGCGATTTGCTCACGTACAGATACATATCCTGACCGTATACGCGCATTTCCGCACCGTATACGTATTCGCCCTCACCCTCGTAGATCACGGTCGAGGATTGTTTTTCCTCCAGCGCCGCAAGAAGCACTCGTATCCGATCGCCGAAGTCGAACAGTCCCGCCATTTCGTCGTCCCCGCCGATCGTCGGGACCTGCGGCGCGATCACCTCGCCTTCTGCGGAGAGAATGAATATATCGACGCCGTTCGCCGACGAAAGCGTTCTTATATAAGTGCTCAAACTCCCCCTGTATTCGGGCGGCAAACCGTTTTCGAAGGCGTTTCCGATCATTCTTTCGATCCGATCGCCCTTTTCATTGAGCTCGATCGCCGCCTCCTGCTTGTACGTTTGCGTTATCAGCACCCGCTCCATAAATCCGAACAGCAAAACGATCAACAAAGAAAAGGCGGCAAACACCGCCCACAGCAGAAAATAGATGCTCGTGCTTCTCTGCTTACTGCGATAGCTCCGCCTGATGCTTGCGTTTTTGGACGGCTTCGCCGCCTTGTCCCGTTTCGCTTTCGACATTCTTACGCCTCGAATTTATACCCCAGCCCGCGCAAGGTCACGATAAATTTGCGGTAGTCCTTGAGATTGCCGCGCAGCATTTTGATATGCGTGTCCACCGTGCGGTCGTCGCCGTAAAAATCGAAGCCCCACACGTCGTAAAGAAGCTTCTCCCGCGTTAAAGCGATCCCCTTATTGCGCACGAGATAGAATAAAAGCTCGTATTCTTTCGGAGTCAGCTCCGCTTTCGCGCCGTCCACGTACACGTTTCTGCCCGCCATATCGATCTCGAGCCCCTCGAATTTCAAAATTTCGTTCCCTACGTTTTTCTGCATACGGCGTTTCGTCACGGCGTTGATACGCGCCATCACTTCCTTGGGCGAGAAGGGTTTCGTCACGTAATCGTCCACGCCGATCTCGAACGCGAACAGCTTATCGTATTCCTCCCCGCGGGCGGAAAGCATGATCACGGGAATATCCTTCGATTTTTTGATCTCCTTTACCGCGGAAAAACCGTCGAGGTGCGGCATCATAACGTCCATTAGAATAAGATCGTAATCCCCCTCGCGGCACATTTTCACCGCCTCCATACCGTCCGCCGCTTCGTACGCTTCGTTTCCTTCGAATTCCACGTATTCGCGCAAGACCCCGCGGATCATTTCCTCATCGTCTACAATCAGAATCTTCATAATGGTAAAACCTCTCAAAAAAGTAAAATTTCGTTATCCATATTACTTATACCCCAAAAATGTTAAACCTACAACAAGGGCAAGTGAAATCTTGGTGAAAAAATATATTTTTCGTCTTTTCCGACGTCGCATTGGACGCGCTTTTCGTTTTCAGTATACCATATGCACGGAAATTTGTCAAGCCGTGGCGTGAAAAAGCGGAACGCAACACGCGTTCCGCTTTCCGCTATTCGTATTCTTCATAGCTTCTGCGATCGTTAAAGCCGCAGTGCGAGGGCGGCGGGGGCGGCGGGGGACATTTTCCGCCTTTCTTGGCGGGCAAGCCCACGTTGACAAGGATAACGTCCTCGCCGATCTTGACGATATTTTTCAGCTCGATAAAGAGTCCGTTCTTTTTGAAGCCGAACGCCTTGCCGTTGGGCGCGACGATACCGAGCCACCTGTTGTCGGGGTAGCAAAGCACGATATCGCACACCTTACCCAGCTTTCTGCCGTCCTGCGTATTTACCACCTCTTTTGCACGGAGTTCCGAAAACGTCAATTCCATAACGTGCACCGCCTTAACCGTTGTATTATCAGTATATGCGGCGGGCGCGAAAAAGTTTCGCGTCCGTTTGGTTTATAAGCTAATCACCTTTCGGTCTACGCTTACTTCCCATTCGCCACCGTTGTTCCAATCTTCTAATGCAAAAATATTTTCTACGGAGCTCAAATCCTTATGCTTAAACCAAGGTATTTGCATTTCTTCATTGGAAACTTTTATCGAAATATTATTCGCCCGTATATATATTACTCCGTCGTAAATCGTTTCGCCCGCATAAATTTCCGATGCCGAATAACAAATAAATTCTGCGCCCTTCAGTTTTTTCAATATATTCCTCATTTCGCTTGTAAATCTTGCTTCTATCATTACTTTTTCTCCTTTTTAATAAAGTGCACTCTTTGATTTTTTACTTTTCCACGCATTTTTCCAAAATCAACGGCGGGGCTATTGGGCTTCGGGTTTATTAAAAATGAAGAAGCAAATCTCAGCGGCTTGTTAAACCACTTGATCCCCGCATTGTCTAATTACCGCGAGGACTTGCACAACGATTATTTGGAACAAAATAACGGCGACGAGATATTAACCCAAAAAGTAGAGGAATGTATTTACAAGGTCTATTTCAGTCAATACGATTTTTGCGATGACGGCACGGCAACTATACCGTTTCGTGTCAACAAAGTCCACTAGAAAAAAATTATTGCCACAGTAAAAAATAACTTTAAGTAAATTTCAAGCGGACACAATTTGTGTCCGCTTGTGCTTTTTAAGAAATATTCCGTCTGATATTGTTCAAGGCGTTCTTTTCAAGTCGGGAGACCTGCGCTTGCGAGATCCCCACCTCCTGCGAGATCTCCGTCTGCGTTTTCCCTTCGTAATATCTCAAAAATAAAATTTTGCGTTCCCGCTCGCCCAGCTTGCCGATCGCCTCGCCCAAAGCGACGTGCTCCGTCCAGATCTCGTCCGTGTTCTTTTCGTCGCAGAGCTGGTCCATCAACAGCAACGTATCCCCCGCCTTGTTGTAAACGGGCTCGTAAATGGAAACGGGATCGGAGATCGCGTCCAGCGCATAAACGACCTCTCGCTCCGCGACCTTCATTTCTTCGGCGATCTTTGCGATCGTCGCTTCCTCGTCCCGTTCCTCGATCGCTTCCCGCGCCTTCAGAGCCCGATACGCCATATCGCGTATCGAACGGGAAACGCGCAGAGAATTGCCGTCGCGCAGATACCGTTTGATCTCGCCGACGATCATCGGTACGGCGTAGGTCGAAAATTTCACGCCCACGCTCATATCGAATCCGTCGATAGCTTTGATCAATCCCACGCACCCTGCCTGAAACACGTCGTCCGCGCCCAAATTTTTGATACGGAAACGCTTCACGAGGGATAAAACGAGGCGCATATTGCCAACGATAAATTCGTCGCGCGCTTTTTTATCACCGTTTTTAAGCCGTTTCATCAGCTCCTCGTTTTCCTTCGCGGAAAGCCGAGGCAGCCCCGACGTATCCACACCGCAAATTTCCACTTTCTGCATACAAGAACCTCCTTTCGAGTATGTATGGTAGGGGCAGGTACGGATTGAGTATGCGCCGAGCGAAAAATTTTTATACGCGGAAAAAACGCGCCGAAGGACGGGATTTCGTCGAAAACGCTTGAATAAGCGGCGGTTGCGGGAATTTTATAAAATTTTTAAAAATGAGGATAAAAAGCGATTGACATTTACCGTGCGGGGTGCTATAATAGGCATAGTTTGAAACGGAGGCATAGTCTCAGTTGGTTAGAGCGCTCGCTTCACATGCGAGAGGTCAGGGGTTCAAGTCCCTTTGTCTCCACCATGAAAAAAGCACCCCTTTGCGGGTGTTTTTTTATGGTGGAAAAGAGTTTCGCGGAAGTCCTGTATTATCAGGGGTTCACGCGAGGAGCGAGAAACGAAAGGCTTAGAAAATCCACTACGGTCAGCGAGCGACGACGCCCTGCCGCCTTGCGTGGCAGATACCCTTTGTCTCCACCATGAAAAAAGCACCCCTTTGCGGGTGTTTTTTGCTATGCCCCCCAAAAGTTAGACAAACTTTGGAGGTGATATTATTGACGGTGCGCTTTTTTTATTTCCGATCATTCGCCGGCGGCGAGATAATTTTTTCCGCGCAACGCGCTTTCGATCCCGTTCAGCGTTTCTTCGTTATCCGCTCGAACGGTATGATAATGATACCCGTCCGTCACGTGCATAAGCTCGGACGATTTTCCGCTCCGCACGCCCTCCATAAACTTCTTTACGTGCGACGCCGAGGAAATGTTCAGTCTCGCTTCGATCTTCCCGTACACCTTATGCCAAACGTGCACGTCCACGACCGTACCGCCGAGCGACACGATCAGAGACAGCTCGTCCTCCGTCTCCTTAGAGGTATGCCGCACCTTGAACACCCGTTCCGCAAAGGGCGATTTCTGCATTACGTAGCCGTAATGCGTGGACACTATATCGCACCCCGCCGCCTTCATCACGGCGATATCCTGCACGATGATCTGTCGCGAAACGTGAAATTTCGCGGATAACTCCGCCCCCGAAACGGGCTTCTGCTCGGAAAGAAGATACTGCGCGATCTCCTTCCTCCTGTTTTCTGCTTTCATCTTTCCCCTCTTCTTAACGATTATATCGCGTGCAAATTTTTCAACGACAGATCGAGGATCGGCGCGGAATGGGTCAACGCTCCGCTGGAAATATAATCCACTCCGATATCCACGAGCCGCGCTACGTTCTCTTTCGTCACGTTACCGCTGCACTCCGTTTCCGCCCTGCCCGCCGTAATTTCGACGGCTTTCCGCATATCCTCGACGCTCATATTGTCGAGCATGACGATATCCGCGCCCGCCTCGAGCGCCTCTTTGAGCATATCGAGATCCTCCACCTCGATCTCGATCTTTCTCACGAACGGCGCGTATTCCTTCGCCATTCTCACGGCTTCCTTTACGCCGCCCGCCGCGCCGATATGATTATCCTTCAGCAAGATCCCGTCGCTTAAATTGTATCTGTGATTACAGCCGCCGCCCACTTTCACCGCGTATTTCTCGAATACGCGCATGTTCGGCGTGGTCTTTCTCGTATCGAGCAGCTTCGTTTTGCTCCCTTTCAACAGCTCGACGATGGAACGGGTATACGTGGCGATCCCGCTCATTCTCTGCAAGAAATTGAGCGCGGTACGCTCGCCCGACAAGAGGACGCGGATATCGCCGCGGACAAGCCCCACCTTGTCTCCCTTTTTCACCTCGTCTCCGTCCTTGAAAAAGAAGGTGATCTCCGTTTTTTCATCGAGCAATTTAAACGTTCGCGCAAACACCTCCAGCCCCGCAAGCACGCCGTCCTGCTTGCAAATGAGCTCCACCTCGCCGAGACGGTATTCCCGCATTACGGAATTGGTGCTGATATCCTCGCTCGTGACATCCTCTTTCAACGCGCTTCTGATCAGATCGTCCGCGTTCAATTGCATCGTTACGTTATTCATGACTGTTTTTCTCCTTTTCGATCGCCGTCAACACCGTCGATTTGTATTTTTCTTCGCAACCTTGATATTTTTTCCCGTCGACCGTCACGTCGATCTCCGCGTTTTTCGAATACCCCTCGCACATATGCCTCGCCGCACGCTTCGCAAAGACAAGACTTTCCAAAAGCGAATTGCTTGCCAATCGGTTTCTCCCGTGCACGCCGTTGCAAGCCGTTTCCCCGACCGCATAAAGTCTGTCCATGGAGGTATGACTGTTCGAATCGACGTAGATTCCGCCCATAAAATAATGCTGGGAAGGCACGACGGGGATGCTTTCCTTCGTCACGTCGTAGCCCGCCTCCAAACAGCGTTCGAGGATATGCGGGAAATGCGTCCTGATCTCGTGCTCGGGGATCGCCGCCAAGGACAACCACACGTGCCGCGAGCCCTCCTTTTTCATCTCGGCAAGGATCGCGTTCGTCACGACGTCGCGCGGCAACAGCTCGTCCACGAACCGTTCGCCCTTCGAATTGAGAAGCACCGCCCCTTCGCCGCGCACCGATTCGGAAATGAGGAATTTCCGTCCGCCGCCCGTTTCATACAGCGTCGTGGGATGTATCTGTATGTAATCGATATTCTGCAAACGCACGCCGTGCGCCAGCGATATCGCCAACGCGTCGCCCGTCAAATGCGGATAGTTCGTCGAATGCTCGAACAGCCCGCCGATCCCGCCCGTGGCGAATACCGTGTAATCCGCTTGGATAAAGGAATACGCGCCCGTCTCGTCCCGTCCGACGATCCCGTAACAAACGTTGTCGCGACTGACGATATCCACCATCGTAAACCGCTCGATCAGCGTTACGTTCCCGAGTTTTTTGACCGCCTCGAGCAAATGCGAGGTGATCTCCTTGCCCGTCTCGTCCTCGTGAAAGAGGATACGCGGCTTCGAATGCGCCCCCTCTTTCGTATAGGCGAAATCTTCGCCGTTCTTCTCGAAACGCACGCCGTAGCCGACGAGCTCGTCTATCGTCTCGCGCGACGAGCGGATCATAATATCGACGGACTCCCGTCTGTTTTCATAGTGCCCCGCTTTCAGCGTGTCCTCGAAAAAGGAGTCGTAATCCTCCTCGTTTTTCAGTACGCAGATCCCGCCCTGCGCGAGAAAGGAATCGCTGTTTTCGGCGACATCTTTGGTCACGACGGTTATCTTTTTTTCCCTCGGTAGATTCAGCGCGCAATATAAGCCCGCCGCACCCGATCCGACAATCACTATATCCGTTTTCATAAGCGTTCCTTACTTTGCAAGCTCCAACATTCTGTCGAGCGGCTTCAATGCCTTCAAGCGCGTTTCCTCGTCCACCTCGACCGCGTTTTTACCCGTCTCCAAAACCTCGAGTATCTTTTCGAGCGTATTCTTTTTCATGTTCACGCAGATCGGGCAGGGCTCCCCGAAATAAAACGCTTTGTCGGGATTGTCCTTACGCAACCGATAGGAAACGCCGTGCTCGGTACAAACGATAAATTCCTTCTCGTCGCTCTGCTTGGCGTATGCGATGATCCCCGCGGTGCTACCGATATAGTCCGCCAACGCAAGGACGTCTTTCGTACATTCGGGATGCGCGAGCACGAGCGCGTCGGGGTGTTTTTGCTTTTCGTCGCATACCTGCCTTGCCGTAATCGCTTTGTGACGGGGACAGAACCCGTCGTTTAAAATAACGTTTTTCTCGGGCGCTTGTTCCGCCACGTACCGTCCCAAATTTTCGTCGGGAATAAAGAAAATATTCTTGTTCGGCAACGCCTTTACGATCTTCACCGCGTTGGACGAGGTCACGCACACGTCGCTTTTGCATTTCAATTCGATATCCGAATTTACGTAGCACACGACCGCGAGATCGTCGTACCGCGCGCGCATCTCCTCTATCCTGCCCTCGGGCACCATATGCGCCATCGGACAATCCGCGTCGGGATCGGGCGTCAATACCGTCTTGTCGGGATTGAGTATTTTCGCACTCTCGCACATAAAGGAAACGCCGCAGAAAACGATCGTGTCCGCCTCGACGTTTTTCGCCGTCTTTGCGAGATAATACGAATCCCCGATATAGTCGGCGATCTCTTGCACCTCGTCCTTCACGTAATAATGCGCGAGGATCACGGCGTTCTTCTCTTTCTTCAAATTCTCTATCTTTTGTACCAAACCGCTGTTCATAACTACCTTCGTCTTTTTGGGTTCTCCAAAAGTATAGCACAGAAGATTTGCATCTGTCAAGTCGTCTGTCAACTTTTTTGCGGCATTTATAAAAATTGTTTGTTTTTTACGATAAATACACGATTCTCTCATTTAAATCGTTGACAAAAAAACCCGATCGTGCTACAATAAAACGCGTTAAAAGCGAAAGAATACCTAAATTTTCCGAAAGAAAACCAAATAATAGCGTTATCTTGTCACATAAAAGCGGCAAAACACCATTATATAAAGAGTAGAAACAGCAAAAGAGAGGAAAACGAAAATGTGTGGAATCGTAGGTTTTACTGGGAGACGGCAAGCCGCCCCCGTATTGTTGAACGGGCTTTCGAAGCTGGAATATCGCGGGTACGACTCTGCGGGGATCGCAGTGCGCGAAGGGAAGAAGGAAACGCAGATCGTCAAAGCGAAAGGAAGGCTGAAAGCGCTTTCCGAAAAAACGAACGCAGGCGAAACGCCGAAGGGCTGTTGCGGCATCGGGCATACGCGTTGGGCGACGCACGGTCAGCCGTCCGAGGCGAACGCGCACCCGCACGTCAGCGACGACGGCGCGGTGATCGCGGTACATAACGGAATTATCGAAAATTACGCGGAGCTGAAGGAAAAGCTGTTGAAGAACGGTTATGAATTTTATTCGCAAACGGATACGGAGGTCGCCGTAAAGCTGATCGATTATTACGCCAAAAAATACAAGGGCGGACCCGTCGACGCGCTGTCGCGGTTTATGATGCGGGTACGCGGCTCGTACGCGCTCGCCGTGCTGTTTAACGAGTTTCCCGACGAGATCTACGTTGCGAGGAAAGACAGTCCCATGATCATCGGCGTGGCGGACGGAGAAACGTATCTTGCCTCCGACGTCCCCGCCATTTTGGAATACACGCGATCGGTGTACTATATCGGAAACACGGAGATCGCGCGGCTGAAAAAGGGCGAAGCGACCTTTTACAATATCGACCGCGAGGAGATCGAAAAAAAGCCCGTAACGATCGCGTGGGACGCGGAAGCGGCGGAGAAAGGCGGCTACGAGCATTTTATGATAAAAGAGATCCACGAACAGCCCAAGGCGGTCGCGGATACGGTGCGGTCGGTGGTAAAGGACGGAAAGATCGATCTTTCGGGACTCGGGATATCGGAAAGTACGATTAAAGATCTGACGCAAGTGTGGTTCGTCGCGTGCGGCTCGGCATATCACGCAAGCGCGACGGCGCAATACGTTATGGAAAATTTAGCGAAGCTCCCCTCCCGCGTGGAGCTTGCCTCCGAGTTCCGCTATCGCGATCCCCTGCTCACCGAAAATACGCTCGTCGTCATCGTCAGTCAGTCGGGCGAAACGGCGGACTCGCTGGCGGCGCTCCGCGAAGCCAAGCGTGCGGGCGCGAAAACGCTCGCGGTGGTAAACATCGTCGGCTCGTCCATCGCCAGAGAGGCGGACGGGGTGTTTTACACGCTCGCGGGTCCCGAGATCGCCGTCGCCACGACGAAAGCGTATGCCACCCAATTGGCGGCGGGATACCTGCTTTCCGTGGAGTTTGCGAGAATACGGGGAACGGTGAGCGCGGAAGAATACGCGAGACTGATCGGAGAGATCGCCGCACTGCCCGAGAAGATCGGGCGGGTGCTTGAGGACAAAGAACGGATACAATGGTTCGCAAATAAGTTAGCGGGCGCAAAGGATATGTTTTTTATCGGTCGGGGCATGGATTATATGACCGCGCTCGAAGGTAGCCTGAAGATGAAAGAGATCAGTTACGTACATTCGGAGGCGTATGCCGCGGGCGAGCTCAAGCACGGCACGATCTCTCTGATCGAGGAAGGCACGCCCGTGATCTGCGTGACGACGGGACGGCGTTTGTTTGAAAAAACGGTGAACAATATGGCGGAGGTAAAGAGTCGCGGCGGATACCTGATGGGGCTTACGGCGTACGGGAATTACGCCATTGAGGACGTGGCGGATTTCACGGTGTATATCCCGAAAACGGACGAACTTTTTTCCACGAGCGTAGCCGTCGTACCGTTACAGCTTCTGAGCTATTACGTGAGCGTAGCGCGCGGGTTGGACGTAGACAAACCGCGCAATCTCGCAAAGAGCGTGACCGTAGAATAACCGAGTTTTGAAAAGTACCCCGCCCGAACGGCAACCGTTCGGGCGGGGTTAAAATTTGAAGTCTGTTTAGTTACGATATACGGTCAAACGCAAATATTTTCTTCTTTAAGGCTTTTTAAAAGGTTCAAGAAATCGACCGCCTATCCATTTCGCGCCTCGCCGTTCGTTAGTTGTTAAAAACTTCAAACGTATCTACCGTCTTTCTCGTTTTATACTTCCCTCTCGTGAAATCGGGACATTCCACGGGCACGCTTCCCTTTGCTATAGATCGCGCGCTCAAAGCCGTTACGCTCATCCACGTCACCGCCTCGTATACGTCGATTTCCATCGGCTTTCTCTCTCTTAAACAACGGAAGAAGTGCTTTAGCATTATATAATCCATTCCTCCGTGTCCCGCCTTCAACTGTTCTTCCGTGATCGTTTGCCAATCCTCGGGCAAGTATTCCGCGTAATCCTCCTGATTAAAAAACGCCTTTTTATAGCTATCAAGCTCGTGGTTATATTTCCCGTCGTCCAAAATCACGCTCTCCGTTGTCTGACAGTAAAAACCTTTCGTTCCGCTCACCGTGACCCCTCTTTCATACAATCTCGGCAGGGTAGTGTCGAGTTTTAAGAAAATCGTTTCGCCGTTTTCGCACTCGATCATCGTCGTCGTGATATCGCCTTGCTTGAATACTCTATCCCCTAACCTGTCTTTATATTTAGGATTATTTACTATGTATTCGTGTAAGCCCGCCGACTTCGACGACATCGACACCAGCTTCGTAAAGCGGTTCCCGCTCGTGATATTCAATATCTTCGCAATCGGACCCAATTGATGCGTGGGATAATTTTCGCAGTTGTTTTCCGTGTATTCCTTTAATCGGTAATGGTGCGTATCTATCCCACCTGCGATTTCTTCGCGTAAATCATGAGCGTAATAGCCTTGACAATACACTACCTCGCCCAGCAACCCTTTACGAACAAGTGCCGTCACAAGCGCCTCGTCCTTATTATAACAACAATTTTCCATAAAGAAGATAGGCGTACCCGTTTCCTCGTAGCAATCGACGAGTTTCCAACAATCCTCTATGTTATGCGTGCCCCCCACTTCCATTGCCACGGGTATTCCCGCTTTCATTCCCTCTATCGCCACTTTCACGTGCATATCCCAACTCGTGGAGATGATGATCGCGTCTACGCCCGCGTTCATTACGTCTTTATAATCCGTCGTTTGCATCGGCATATCGTAGCCGTGCGCCACGATCTTTTCCGCCGCCGCCGCCAACCGTTCGCGGTATTTATCGCACACCACCGTTACCACCACGTCGTCCGAATTCTTCAATACGTTACCTAACAAACCGATACTACCGTCTTTCATACCGTACGCCGCTCCGCGTTGCCCCAAGCCGATAAATCCGATTTTTAACTTTTCCATCTTCTACTCTTTATCCCTTAAATTTTATATTGTCCTGCATTTGATTTTTCGCGTTTTTTATCGCTTTCATCGCTGCGTAATATTCTTTTTGCCATAGACCGACCGTTCACCGTTATGCATTGCATTTTCTCCTTATCATAACAAATTGATGATCAAAAGCGCGCCGACGCACAAAACGATACCGATTATATTTTTCCAAGTGATTTTTTCCTTATAATACAACGCACCGACAAGCAGCGTGATCACGATTGAGATCGCGTTGGATACGGTAAACAATACCGCCGAGGACACCGTTTTGCCCATCGTCGTTACCAACTGATTGATCGCAAACACGGCAAGAGCCAAAAACGCGCCGCAAACGAGCAAGACCTTGGGAAGAGATTGTATGCGCTCCCCCTGCGCCGCTTGTTCCCTATCGAGCGTTTTCGGCTTTTTCTCTTTCTTGATAAAAGCCGATATAAAATAACAAACGTACAAAATTAAAGCGTTGAGCCCAAACATCAAAAAGGAATAGGTCGCCACGTTCCCCTCGGGTACGCGCACCGCAAACACCTTTTGCACCACCATCACCATGCCGCTTGCAAGCAATCCGATCACAAGCATAAACGTCGTTTTCAACGCAATCTTTTGCTTAGGTTTTTCTTCCATCTTTTTGTCTTTGCTCGGCGCGATCATAAAATACATCGCCACCACGAACAGTGCCAAGCCCAGCCATTGCCAAAGGCTCATCGGCTCGTCGAATAAAAATATGCCGACGATACAAGGGATAAACAGCGCCCCTACCCCGAACATTTGGCTGACGATAAGCGAACAGCCTTTCAACGCCTCAATGCCCGTAAATAACTCTATCGCCATAAAAACGGCAGTACCCAACGCGCATAATACGGTCGGCAAGTCAAACCCGTCGAAACCGACGATACAAAGCGTGATCAAAGCAAACAACGCCGATAAAAGATTGTAATAACCGCCGTAATGGAAAAACGTTCTTCCCACGACCGCATTACTTACTTTTTTTGAACATACCTTTTGCACGACCCGCATCACCGCGAGTGCCACAAACGACAATATAATGATTTCCATTTATTTCTCTACCCTCGGAAATTCCAATACGTCTAACACTGCAATTTATAAGCGTTAATACTTTCCCTCAAGTCGAAAAAATATAAAGCCGTTTAAATATTTTTATGTTTTTTATACGCCATACCGCTCTTGCCGATCGCATAAAGCCGCATCACCAAACGGTGCGTTTTCAACGCTTCTTCGCCCGAAATTTCCAACGGTTCTTCGCCCAAGCACGCTTTATAAAATTGTTCGATCTGTCGGATATGCTGAAAGCCCCAATAGCCCTTACTGCCTTTATATTCCTCTTTCTTCTCGTCTTGGTGCGCTTCTTCCCTGCTTCCGTCGTTATATTCGATATACGCGTCGTCGTAGTTAAACGTAACCTTGCCCTTTTCGCAATACAGCTTGATCTCGATCGGCTCGTCGCAACCGTAATTGTTCATACAGTAAAAGCCGTATTTCGTGCCGTTTATATAGGTGATAAGACCTTCCGCGCTGTCCTCTACGTCCACGAGTTTATGACCGCGGTTTGCCATCGAACAGCTCACGCTTTCCACTTCGCTATTTACAATCCAGTTCACGAGATCGATCGAGTGTATCGCTTGGTCGATCACCACGCCGCCGCCCTCTTTATCCCAAGTGCCTTTCCAATCGCTTTGATTATAATATGCGTCCGAGCGCGCCCAAGTGAGCGTAGAACGTGCGGAAATTATCTTACCGAGCTTGCCGCTGTCCACTGCCCTTTTGACAAGCCGCGCGGAATTGTTATAACGGCATTGCATGATCACACCGTACAAAACTCCTTTTTCTTTGGCTGTCCGCACGGCTTTCTCCGCGCTTTGTAAGTCGACGTCCATCGGCTTTTCCGTCAGTACGTGTATACCCCGTTCAAACGCCGCGATCGCGACCTTGGAATGTAAATAATGCGGCAAACAGATATGTACGGCGTCCAACTTTTCATTATCCAGCATTTCCAAGTAATCGTAATATGCTTTTATTCCATACGCTTCCGCCGCGGCGTCCGCGCGGTCTTTTTTTATATCGCAACAGCAAACAAGCTCTGCCGTTTCAAGCGCTTGCGCCGACACGAGATGCATCACCGATATTCTGCCGCAACCGATAATTCCTATTTTCAGTCTTTTCATCTTTTTCTACCCACGTTCTCAGCTTTAATAGATGACGCGAACGGTACATTCCTTTTCCGTCGAGATAACCAAACCCTCCGTTTTTTTGCCGTCCACGAATACGCCCTTGTTTTTTCCACGCTCGAACGTTATTTTATAATGCGTGCCGCGATAGGTTTTTTCTACTTTATATGCACCCCAACCGTCGATATCGCGCGGCTCGATCTTTAAGCCGTCGTATTCCGCTTTTACGCCCAACAAGAGTTCAAACCCATCGTGTATAAGCCAAGCGGGCGTCGCCGTAAACCACGTGTATAAATTCAAACCGTGGCAAGGGTGGGTCACACCGTAATATACGTTCCCTACGCAGTAAGGCTCGCTCGTGCGCCGCGTATCGCAGCCGTCTCGGTGATTGGGTAATATCCGAGAGAACGTATCCAACGCCTCGTCGTATTTCCCGCACGCACAGTCCGCCGCCACTTTAAAAGCCGCGCCGTGCAAATAAATCGCGCCGTTTGAGAACGTACCCGGTCTATGCCGAGCGATCCTGCCGCACTTCTCTCCGTATTTCGTATAAGCGGGGAACATCAAATGCGGTCCGTGAACGCTCGATAAATACGTATGTACGGAAAGATACATTTGCTCCAACTTCCTCGGGTCGTCGTAGACGCCCGAAAGGATCGCCCAGGTTTGCGAGTTGAGATAAATTTTCCCTTCGGGGCAAACGTGCCCGCCGATGGGCGTATCGTCGACAAACGCGTAAACGTACCATTTCCCGTCCCAACCCACTTCGTTGACGATCTTTTTATATTCCGCCGAGCGCGCCTTCAAAAGCTCCGCCGTTTGTCGCTCGCCTATCCTTTCCAACAGCTCCACCGTTAGGTTTTGCGCGTAGAACGTCGCGATCGTTCCCCAAACGGTCGTCGCCTCGCCGTACTGATCGATACCCGTCAAGCCGTCGAGCCAATCCCCTTTCCGCATCAGAATAAGCCCGTTTTTGCCGCGGGAACGATACAAATAATCGAGAGAAAGCAAAATATGCTCCAATACCGTGTCCGATTTCTCCGATTGCAAGTAGGGCAATTTTTCCCGCAAAATTCCGAAATCCCCCGTTTCCTTAATATAGGGAACGAGTAGAATGGGCGCCCACAGCGGACTGTCCATAAAATCTCTGTCGTCCAAATAGTCCGAATACAGATCGTATTGACGCGGACAACGACCGTCGTCGTACATATTCGAAAGCGCCGTCAAAAGCATCTCCTTGCTCTTTTCTTTCCCGACGTACAAATGCCCCCACGCGTCCTGTAAAACGTCGCGATAGCCCATCAAATCGAAACGGTTATATCTTGCCGTCACGTACAGTTGATTTTTCAGCCAAACGTTTAAAAAATACTGCAAATTCTTATCAGGCAATTCGCAATAATCCTCTTGGATACGCTCCTGCCATTTGCTATCCACTAAATCCTTTTCTTTTAATACGTTTTCAAGCGCGGAATATTTTTCGACAACGCCTTGCGCTTCCTTTCTTTGACTCTTATGCGACACCGCGCAAACGACGGTTTCCACACGCTCCGTTTCAGAAAGAGTAATTTTTTTCGTCAGCGTTGTTTTTTCGTATTTCAAACGATACGTTTCGGTGTAATTTTCCACGTATTCTTGCGTTTTTGCAACGCTGCCTAAAAGCGAAAAGGCGCAGATGAGCTCGCGTTGTTTCTTGTATTTTTCAAACTTTGACGAAACGTATATCCCGCCGTCCGCATATTCGATTTCGGGCGTAAAATTCACGCTGTCGGTCGTGTTTCCAAGCGAAATATCCTCCGAAACGGACAATTCCATTTCCCGTTCGGTCGCGCTTTTCAAACGCAATATCCAGCACTCGCAGGCGTCCGTTTCGGGCACGAATACCGTCATCGAAAAGCAAACGCCGCCCACGCTTCCCGCGTATTCCACGCTCCCCGGGCGCACGGTATAGCGCATATCCTTGCTATCCTTTAAAAGATCGTAGCTTTCCCCCGTCGCCGTATCCGTCAACACCACCTGCCGCCTACCGTTCAACGTACGCACGAGATAATCGGTGTTCGATTGATATTTCGTCACTCGGATCCCGCCCATTTCATACATAATAAAACCCGATCCGTCGTTCCCCGCGACCGACCCGAATTTGTCGTTTACCATAAAATTCAGCCATTGACGGGGCGTGTTTCGATCGGTAACGACGTAGCTTTTTCCGTCTTCCCCGAAATGTCCGAAGACCTTTTCAAAATTTACGTACGACTCGTAATCGACGTCGTATTGCTCCGTTTTCATAGAGTAGGTAGCATTCGGTCTTTCCATTTTTTTACCGCCTTGATTTAATTAAAGTTTTTTCTGTATTTCGACGGCGAGCTTTTCATAATCCGACTGAATACGTTGGAGAAATGACTACTGTCGCAAAAATACAGCTCATGCGCGATCTCCGTCACCGACTTGTCCGTTTCGAGTAGCATATTCGCCGCCATTTTGCATTTGGAGGTCATAATATACGAATGTAGGCTCGACCCCGTCGTAAGCCGCATGATTTTATTGATATAATTGGGATGATAATTGAAATGCGCCGCCACCGAGCCACAGGAGATGTCGGTGTTGATATTGTCGTTGATGTATTTGATAATCATATCCACTTGCTGACCGCGCGAAGAACGGGAATTGTTTTTTAATAATTTCAGCAAGAGTAAGGTAAGCTCGGCGTTGATGATCTGCTGGCTGAATTCGCCGTATCTTGCATATTCTTCCGCGATTTCCAAGAACGCGTCCCCGATAAAGGGTATCTTAAAGACGCGGCAATCGTTGAGCTCTTTGACGTCGGAAAATTCCACTCGTTCGCGCGTATTGAGCGCCGAGAAACACGGACGAGACAATTGATTGTCGTGACCTTGTCCGCCGCCCGTGACGTTGAATAAAATATTATAAAGCTCGACGGGTTTTCCGAACGCAGCCGTGGAATATTTCGTTCCCGCGGGCATAAACAACACGTCGCCTACCGATAAAGCGAAGTTTTCTTTTTTCACCTGAAAATTCATTCGTCCGCTTTTTAAATACATCAACCGATAAGTGATAGCGTGTTTTTCCGCCACTCGATCTTCCTTTGCGGCGTTGAGAAAAACGTAGACGCATAAGCAATTTATGGAAATTTCGGAAAATAACATCGTTTGCATAACCTCATTTTATCATTATAAAATTTTTTTTGCAATAGCTTTTTCGAGAAGGGTTTGTTTTTTGCAAATTTTAGTTTACTATACAACAGCAAATCGCCGCGACTTATATTAAAATATAGGTATGAGTAAAATCTTTACCTTACCAAACAAAAGAATAGATACCCAATACGACGTCGTTGTTGTCGGCGGCGGTCTTTCGGGGGTTATGGCGGCGATCGCCGCCGCGCGCGAAGGCAAGAATACGGTGCTTATCGAAAAATACGGCTTCCTCGGCGGCATGGCGACCGCGGGGCTTATCAGTCCGTTTATGAACTACTGCGAACGCAAAAGCACTACGCCTGCCAACGCAGGGCTTTTCCGCACCCTTCTCGACAATATGTACGATATCGGCGCGATCAAAACGCCCTCGTCGAGAACTTTTAAAGAACAGCTTCTTAAAATCGTACTCGACAGAATGGTAACGGAAGCGGGCGTGAAAGTGATTTTTCATGCGTATATGAGCGGCGTCAACGTAACGGACGGGCATATAAAGTCCGTCGTTATCAGCACCGTTTCGGGAAATATTGAGATCAAAGGCAAATATTTCATCGACGCTTCGGGCGACGGGAATCTCGCCGCTTTCGCGGGTTTTGAATATTATCTCGGTCGCGACGAGGATAACCTTTGTCAGCCGATGACGACTTGCTTTAACCTCACGAACGTCGAGTGGGACAAATTCGATCACTATAAGGCGAATCAGCTTTATAAACGGCTCCAAAGCGAGGGTAAAATCGAAAACCCGAGAGAAAATATCCTCCTTTTCGATTCCCCGATCGAAGATCTGATGCACTTCAACACCACGCGGATCATTAAGAAAAATCCTTGCGACGTCGAGGACGTAACGGACGCGGAATTTGTCGGCAGAAAACAAGTATATGAAATGTACGATTTCTTGCGGAAAAACGTGGAAGGCTTTGAAAACAGCGAACTCATCGCCATTGCGGACGAAGTGGGTATTCGCGAAAGCCGCCGAATCGTAGGGCTTTATCAGCTCACCGAAGAGGATATTTTGCAGACGAAAAAATTTGAGGACAGTATCGCGCGCGGCACGTACGACATCGATATACATAATCCGAGCGGCGGCGGAACGACCATCAAGTTTATTCCCGACCACGATTATTATACCATACCTTACCGCTCAATGCTACCGGTAAACGGCAAAAATCTGCTCGTCGCGGGGAGAAATATTTGCACCACGCACGTCGCACATTCTTCCATTCGGGTGATGCCGATCACTTCCTGTATAGGCGAGGCGGCGGGGCTCGCGGCGGCGGTCGCGCTCGACTCGAATTGCGGTTGCAACGACGTCGATATAAAAACCTTACAAGCCAAACTCAAAGCCTATAACGCTCTCTTTTAAAAAAATATTGCAAGAAACGCAAAAAGCGTCGAATAAAATCGGCGCTTTTATTTTTTACATCTTTTGCTTGATATAGTCGCTCAAAGCCTGCGGGAAATCCGTCTGTAAAACGTTAAAACCCGCGTCTACGAGCCAGCCCCAATGCTTATCCTTGCTTTCAAGCAAAGCGCCGATATCGTCGTGCCCGCCCGAAAGAATCGCCGTATCGTTTAGAGTAATCGAGTTCCCCCAAACGAGATAGCCCTTTTCGCGAAGCCGTGGAATATATTTCACCAATTCGCAACCGTCCTCTTTGAAAAGCAATTCAAAACCAACGGTATTGAGGGGGAATTTTTCCACTTTTTCAATCTCTTCCACGGAGGAAACGATCGCCATATACATCACGTCTTTGCCGTAAGCTTGCAAGCCCTGCATAAAATTCTCGTCGAAATTGCTCTTTACGATAACGCTGTCCGTCATGCCTTCAGAGGCGATAATCTCGAGCGCGCCGACCGTGTATTCGAAGTCTTTCCCCCAACATCTGTCCATATTGATAAGCCCTTTTCCTTTGAGCTTTTTCAAAACCTCCGACAGTTTGGGGATTTTCTGCGAAGTCAAACACCCGTATTTATTCACGAGCCGAATACGGTCGATCTGCTCGGACGTCAAATTTCGGAGATTATTCAAAATCCCGATCGAACACGGCTCTTCCGTATCGTGAAAAACGTAATATCCGCCGTCCGAACTTCTCACCACGTCAAACTCGGCAATATCCGCACCCAAGGCGTAAGCGGCGAGGCACGCCTCGGCGGTATTTTGAATGATATTCCCGCCGTGCGCTCCCCTATGACAGGCGACGAGCGCCCGCTTTTCGCTCAATAAATTTTTAAGTTTTTCGTTCACTTTCAAATCTTTCATAGCTTTATGCGTTTTCCGTAATGGTAACGTTGCTTATATAGAACCACGAATTTTTGTCGTTCGTATATTTGGAGTAGACGGAAGATCCGTTCGTCGTATCGTGCGAGGTATTAAACAAAATCTTTAACCCCGAAAGCGTGGGATTTTCGATTCCCGCAAAGCTAACGGAAACGTCAACCCAATTTTGTCCGCCATTGTTCGCAAAGATATTGTACCCCTTTACGCGCGTACCTTGCACGTAACGGATAGCGTAATCCGAAGCCGTCGAGCCGCTGTCGGCAAACGCGCCTTGCGAAGATACGTTCGCGTATTTCAGCAAGCCGTTTTGATTCGCCGCCGCATAGGTGCTCGATACGCCCTCGTAAATGAGGAACACGCCGCAATTCGAAGTGTTATACGCGAAATTATCGGACAATCTCACGCGGAAGGTCACGACGGTGTTTTGCGTAACCGTATATCCCGCGTCGGATACGAACTGTATGCCGGGGAAGCTTCTCTTTGCCGCCGCTACGTTTTCCTCGGAGAAAAACTCTTGATTGTATTGCACCTTCAAAGAGTTTTGTCCGTCTATCGTTTCCACGGAAAGCTGTGCGGGCAAAGGCGAATCATTGCTTGCGCCGTATTCGTCTACCCCCTTGACGAAATTCGTAAGATTATCGTTTTTCCACACGATGCCCGTTTTGACGGTAAATTCGTACGTTTTTTCCTCCAACCCGTCGCCGTTGTAAACGATCGTATACTTTCCCGCTTTTGCAAGCGTTACTTTTTCACCCGCTTCGCTGCTCGCCCGTTCTTGATCGTTCTCATCGTAAATTTTCCATTCGATCGAACCCGCGACGTTCTCGCCCTCGGCGTTATACGCCACCGCGCCGAGCGCCTCGAACTCGTATCCCGCGAATATCTCTTGCGCGCTCCAATCCCCGTCCGAAAGAATGGCTTTATTCGCCTCGATCGTAAAGGCTTTCGTTTGCAAAGCGTAGTTTCCGAATTCGTCCACCGCAAAGATTTTCCAAACGTATTCGCCCGCGTATTTTGCGACGAATCCGCCCTCTTCGTCCACCGCGACCGTCTTTCCGTTACACGTCAAAAACGAATACAGATAAATTCCGTTTGCCGCGCTCACGTTATCCGTCGTCGTAATTTCAGGCAAATAGTAGTCGTACGCCTGAAGTTGACCGTCGAGCGAAGAGACGTCCGCGTTTCCGATTACGGGCGATTGATTGTCGTATTCCATCGAAATATCCGTGAGCAATACGTAGGAATCGTACCCTGCGGGATCCGCCTCGGCTGCGTGATCGGGAGAGTGATAATTGTTAAACCATACCGAAAGCCCCGCCAAATCGGTGAACAGCGCGGACGAGAAATCGATTTCCACGTCCACCCATTGCCCCTTCATGTCTTTGGTGTTGAGATAAAACGTTCCCGATTGATACTTCCGTCCGACAGCCGCCCCCGTGCTTTGCCAACGCGCACTCACGACAGGCAAGCCTTTGCCCGTTTCCGCCGCAAATCCGTCGAAACCGAACGGGCAGGATTGATAATCGGGCGCGTCGTCGGTGCCGAGATTGGGCACCCACAAATCCTCCGAAACGTAAACGGAAAATTTGAGTTTGGTCAAAGGATAAATAAAGTTATTCCCGTTGCCGATAAATTTCAAGCTCGGTTTCGCCGAATTTCCCGCTTCTTTATACAATTTGTAAACGCTCGTAACGCCGCTCGGCAAGGTAACGCCGTCGGGCAGATTTGCCGCCGAAATACGTTCGCCGCCGCTCGTCAGCGTAAGGATAGACGGATCGTCCCAAGCGATCGTATTCGCGCCGCTCGTTTCGCCGCTTGCCGACGTCGCGTAAACCACGCTCGTTTCCAGCGCTTGCACGCCCTCTTTCAAATATTTCAACGCCACGGGCGAATCCTTTGCAACCACGAGTTTATCTTCGGCAATCTCCACCGCCGCCCCGGTATTGAGGTTAAACGCGCTCAATTCGAATTCTTCGCCGCCCTTCATCGTCACGGAATTTTTAATGAAAGACAAATCGATTTCCGCTTGCGTTTGCCCTTCTTCGAGATTGAGCTTATACGCGCTGAGCGTATTTTGCGCGACGGGCGCGACCGCGAAATCGTCAAAATATACGTCGAAATCGATCACGCCGATGTCGTTCACGCCGCCGTGGAACAAGGAAACGTCAAACGGACCCGTCATACCCGCGCCGACCGTAAACGAGCAAGGAATCCACTCTCCGCCCTTGCCCGCAAGCGAGCCGAGCGAATATACGTCGACGGCTTTAAATTCATCCGCCGCGTTTCGACTCGTCACTTTTAAGCGCAAATATCGCAAATTCGTATCCGTTTTTATTTTATCGAGATACATCCAAAAGGTAAATTTCAGCGCCTCGTCGTTTTCGTGCGTAAGGTTGGGCGTATAATAAAGGGTGACGTATCTTGCGTCCGTCTGTTTTGCGACCTTTAACGAGCCGCCACTTGCGTTATGCGTATATTTTACGTCCGTGTTGAGAGTCGCGGGCGTATAAATTGCCGCGCGATCCCCCGTCGTGAACGAAGCAACGTCTATCCCTGCATATTCGTCCTCGAAATTCGCGAACAAATTATCGTAGCGATCGTCGCCGTAAACCAAAATGGATTGCTCCGTCTTTTTTCCAAGCGAATTTTCCGCCGTGTAAACGACTTCATAAAGTCCCTTTTTCTCCACGACGAACCCGCCTTCATTCAAAGCGATCTCCGTTTCGCCGCGATAAACGGCAACGCCAAGCGACGATTCTTTGCCTTTCGCGTCGTCATACGAATCGTACGCGGTGACCTCGGGCAAAGTGAACGTAGCGCCCGTTTTCACCTTGTATTCGCGTTGCAGGGGCATATTGATTTGCGGTGCGTTTTTATCCAAACTCACGGAAATTTTTATATCTCCGCTCCTCTCGCTTTTTTCGCCGAAGGTCGCCGTGAAATTCACCGTATAACCCTTTTCGTCTGCAACGAAAAACGCGCCGTCGGAAAGCAGAACGGGGTTGCCGTTGCCGTCAACGACGGTCGGCGTTGCAAACGTAGTCTTTTCGCCGTACGTTGCCGTAACGTCGGGAATTTCATATACCGTGCCGAAATCCGCCGCCAAACTTTCGGGAGCGTTGATTTGTATTTTATTTAAAAAGCCCAATTTGCAACCAGCCAAGGTAAACAGGGTTACGCAAAGCAAAGCCAGCGTGACAATCCATTTGTTTCTCGTTTTCATAATCTTCCCTTTTAGGTCCGTACACAGGGCAGGTTTCCCCGCCCCATGTACGCGTTGTTGTTACGTTGTTATAAATTTATTTAACAGTAAAATCTTTTATAAGAATGTAGTTATCTTTACCGTTACTATCGATATAAGTCGAAGTACTGTGTGCCGAATTGAAAAGAATTCTTAATCCACTCAACTTCAAATTACCCGAAGCTAATTTTAACGTAATTGTAACCCATTGACGAGCATTCGTCGTCGCACTTTCCGCTTCGCTAACCGTTAATACATATTGCGGCGTTTTACTACCGTCGTTAAATCTATTAACAGCATCTATAGTTTGCGTTTTCGACGTAATAAGTGCACAATCATTCGTTGCGGAAGCAATATAATTTCCTATAGTGCTATTTTCTCCAACGCCCTCATAGGTAATGATAATACCTGCATTATTGCTTTTTGAAACGAAATTATCAGAAATTCTAATCTTAAACGAAATTTCGGAAGCTTCGGTTAATTGATAATCGTTATCTCCGAATTGCACTCCGGGCAAGCAATATACACCTGTCGTTTGCTTGAATTGTTCACTTGCAGAAACTTTAAGTGCATTTTCAGTTTCGTCAATGGAGAGTTCCGCAGGATAAGTTCCGTTAATAGCATCAATACCTTGCAACGAAGCGCCAAAATACGTTAATTTAGTCTTATCAACTTTTTCCGTTACCGTAATATCACTGATATAGTAGTAATTATTGACTCCCTTATCAGCTATCGCCGCATTAGTTGAGGCAAATGAAATCATAAAATTGTTCAAATAGTTTCCGTTAGGAAATACAATCGAAATCTCTGTCCAACCGTTCTCATCTTCGCCAATTTGCGTTTCCGTTGATATAGAGCTTGCCATAGGAGACAAAGCATAAACTACTTGTCTCTTAGCGCCGTCAGACGTATATATTGTACGCGGTACAAAACCGTTATTTGCTCCACTCGTAGATACTAACGTCGTACTCGCACTTATATTCATCATTTCGTTATAAATAGCTGTATTAGTAGCGTCTGCATTACCATTGCTCGTACCGGTAACTTCCGTTTCGTAATTCGAGAAATATACACCACCCAAACCGCTCATATATGCACCGTCGGAAACTTTTATTTTAAAGCTCACAATGCTATTTTTGGTCATATTAAAGAATGCGTTATTTTGATTGAAAATAATTGCAGGCAAAGAATACATAGAGCCAGCTTTAACCGCTAAAACGTTTATGCCGTCAACGGTTGTTACGCTTGTATTTGCGGGCAAATACTCTGTCTCGTCACGATTCGTCTGATGTGCATTGTATTCGCTCATTACGGTATTTTTGCTGTTTTCCGTCCATTTGAACGTACCCGTCGACGCCTTCGAGGTGACGTCTTTCGTAGCCGCAAAATCCGTCGTTTCGCCATTGCCGATGCTCGCCGTGATCGTCGCTTTGCCGACGTATTCGCCCACCGTCACTTTGCCGCCGTCAACCGTCGCCACTACGTCGTCGCTGCTCGACCAATTCAAGCGCAGATCCGCCGCCGTCGCAAGCGACAAAGTCTCTTCCCCGTTAGGAGCAAGCGCGCCGTCGCCGTTGATCGCAAAAAGTCCGTCGATCTCCGAGTCTTGCGGCAACTTCGCCGCTCTGGTCAAAGCGTCGTTTACGTAAGATACACAAACCTCTCTTCTCGTCCCCGTGACAACGTATTTTTCGCGCGTTTCATTGAGTGCCGCAGACGCGATTTCCGCAATCGAACGGGAGTTGTTGAGATAGCTTTCGGTGTTCGCTATCGCCTCGCCGTTTTCGTTTCTCTCACAAGCAAACGCCGCGTATTCGTAGGTAACGGAATCGCCCGTCGTTTTGATATACGCAATACCCGTGAAATCACGGTTGGTGTTTTCATAGCTGACGTCGATAATGCCGTTGTAATAATAATTCTCGTCCTCGTCGAGATAAGGAACGATCTCGGCGCCCTCGCTATTCGTTTCGATTTTCGTAATCGTCGTACCTTTCCCCGTACAAACCTCCTCCAAAGCGGGCACGAAATTTTCCGCCGCGAGAATTTCGCTCGTGATATAATCGGTAGGCACGATGATCATACCGAACGAACGGGCGGTGTCCGCCACCACTTCGTCCGCCGTCGCCTTATCGACGATGGCTTGGAAACGGAGTCCCGATTCGTCTTGCACCGTTCTTGCCGACGCGCCGTATTTCATCGTAAAGGTCGTCGTTGTCGTTGCCGACGCGTTTGTTTTTGCCGTGATCCCGCCCAAAGAAGCACAAGAAAGCGCAAGGATCGAACACAATGCCACTAAAAAATTACGTTTTTTCATAACTTAATCCCCCCAACCGTCATTATAACCGTCGCTACCGAAGTTATCGTTTGTTTCCGTTCCCGAAAACGTTGCCAAAACGTCCGCTTGGTCAATCAAAACAAAACCGACGTATGGACTTGCATAGGTGTTCTTTTCTTTCATACCATTCCTCCTTTAAACGAATGATTTTTTATTTTTTTCACTCAACCTTGAAATTGTCGAGATAGAAAACTTTGTCTTGCCCCCCGTTGCTTTGCGTAAATTCCGTCGGCAATTCGATCACGAGCTTTTTAAGCGCGTCGAGATTGGACACCGAGAAATTTTCGAGAAGCTCCGCCGAAATCGTATAAGTCGTCCAACCGTTCGCGGGAACGACGCATTTCGGGATCTTTATCCCCCTGTCCTTATCCTCGTAGCCGCTATATAACGTTACGTTCCCGATTTTAAATTCGATATTCAACGTTTGCTCGGTTACGCAAGCGTTGAATACGTCGAACGACAGGGATTTTTTACCCGCGACGATCGGCGACAAGAAGGACTCGTATAATTTCACGCCGACGTAATCGCGATAATCCAAGAAATCGGGGCGAAGCGTGAGCTTCAAACTGTTATTACCGTGGGTTGCAAAACGTTTGTCCGTATTCGCCGTGCCTTCCGTCATATAACAACTGTATTTCTTCGTAAACAAGTAATCGAACACATCCGCCTCGGTGGGATTTTCAAAATCGAGGAATACCCCGTCCGTTGCCGTCGCGACGCTAAATTTGTCCGTTTCTCCCTCGTAGCCGCGGAGATTATCGACGTACACGGGCTTGTATCCGTCCTCCAAACTCGTGCGTTTGTCTTTAAACGCGATCATAACGCTCGCCACGTCTTTGAGCCCGTTAAAGGCGTATTTCGCCGCGCCGTTATCCAGCTTGTAGTAAATCCTCGTCCACGTATTCGACGGGATCGTATAATGCTGTAAACGAGTGGAAACGATCTCCTCGGCGTTGACCTGCAAACAAACGGCAAGATTCGCTCCCGCCGCGTTGGGGTTATACACGTCGAGAGAGATGCTTTCAAAGCTTGAAAAATCTCCCGTCGCGACGTCTTTCCCCACCGCGTTTACGCCGATATAAGGATACTCCGTCGGTTTATCGAAATCCGCCATCGGATAGACTTTTAAAGAGCCTTCGCCCTCCGTAACGTACGTCTTATCGGTATTGATTTCCGCGCGACCGAACCATTCCTCGAAAGTGTAATCGCACGCCGCTTCGTAACTGTTAAAGCCGTGTATCAAAACGCCCGTTTCTTTCTCGTCGCAAGACGTCGGCACCATACAAGCCGCTATCGCCAAAACGAATAATAACCACGCCTTCCCTCTTTTCATCTTTTTCTCCTTTTTTATTCGATCACGGACAATTCGTGCAAAATTGCCCTCACTTTCTGTCCGTCGTCCAAAAATACCGTACCGAATTGCACTCCGATACCCGTAATACGGTTCAATTTACTCCATTCGATTCTGTCGGTACGGACGTAAAGTTTTTGCTTTTCGCCCCGTTCCAAATACATATCCCCCGCGAGGTAATACCCGTCGCTGGCATAGAATACCAAATCGAAATGATAGGTTTGTTGCATGGGATTTTCCATCTCAAGGACTAAATATCTCGTCCCCGTCAAATCCAAACGCTCGTTCCCAAACGCCTTTACGTCGAAATACGCGCCCGCGAACGTTTGACTGTCCAAAATCGGCTTTTTGACGATACATTCCACCGTCGTTTTGCCCTTTTCGAGAAAAACTTTTCCGTCTTTCGTTACGTCGAGATATTCTTGGGGAATTTCCTTTGAAAAATCGGTAATGATCGCGCGTTTCTTGGAAAGATAGAGCTTAAATTGTCCCTTTTCCGTCTTTACCGTCAAGAAATTTTCCTTTTGATCGTAGGGCACAAACCCCTCGAATCTCGACCATGCCCCCGCCGTTTTCGTTTTTTCAAAGTCGCCCTGAGGAATCGCGCCCCGTCTGGTATAGCAAACGATTTTGCCGCCCGAAACGGTGTGTTCGACGTTTATCACCCGCACGTCCGAATTATCGAAATCGGATAAATCTTGCAGGATCTTTCCCCGAATCTCGTCGAAAACGTCGGTGTTTTCATAAAATTGCGTGCCGCATATTATCCGATCGAGATAGGTGTTGAGAACGCTTTTCGAGTCGCCGTCCGTTGCGCCGACCTCTTTGCAAAATCCGTCGATCTTTGCGGCGTAATCGAGGAGGAGTTCGTAATCTTCCATGCCGCCGCGAATTTCCATCAACCGCATACTCGGCAACGGACCGAAATGCCCGTAAGGTTTACCGGGATAGACCAAAAAGCCCTCGCCCGACGGACAACCCACGCCACCGCGGCGGTAAGGCACGTCGTATTTCGTTCTGCCGACGGGACGGACGTTATCCGTAAAGCACACGGACGACCAATACAAATTCCCCGCGACGTCGTGTTGATATTGCATCCAAGAAAGCAACCGCGCGCCGAGGAGTACGTCGTCGATATGATAGGACGGATAAGGCCATACGGGGTCGTTGCAAATATACCACCACAATTTCCTATCGGGCTGGAATTTATCGTGCAAACGGTGCAACGCCGTACCGTAAGGGAAATCGAACGCGTTGGGCTTGGGACACCACGTATTGACGGCTTGGAGCATTTTCGAGCGCGTACCGTCCTCGTCGATAATTCCCTCGAGCGTCGTCCAAATTTGCGAAAAAGGCACGTTTACGTCTATTTCCGCAATAGATTTCCGCCAATTTTCGTTGGCTTTGAAGTCGTCGTAAACCCCGCTTTCGTCCGCGCCGATCTCGTCGGCAAGCTCGGATAATATTTTCGACGTTTCCCTTTCGTATTCGATAAGCTTTTCGATTTGTTTGTTATCTTCCGGCTCGTCCCCGTTTTTGATAAACGCTTTATCGAGGAGATTTTTTCCCTTTTTGCTACGCTTTGCAAGCTCGCGGATTTGCGCTTTCAATAACTCGAAATCGAACACGCCCGCGCCGCCGCCCCATTGTCCGGGCAAGCCGTACCCTGCCAGCGCAGGGTCATCGTGATATTTCTCCACGCAATCGGCAAATTCGTTCACGTTTAACGTGCGAACGGGGAAGGTGTAGGGATTCAAACGATACGAAAGGAAAAAACGGAAATATTCCCAAATGAGCTCCTCGCTCATCTCCCCTTCGCCGAGTTCGATAAACCGTTCGCGCATAATAAACAAGGTTTGCATACGGACTTTTGCCGAAACCTCGCAAGCAAACACCTTTACCGTAGCGGGAACTTCCGTCACCTCGCCGTCCACGTCGATTTGGACGCTGCCGCGATATACGCCGCTTTCGGCGTTTTTTGCCGAAAAACAAATCCAAATGCCTTGATTTTCGCCCGCGTTTACGTTGTTTTCGCCGTATTTAACGGCGGTTTCGTAAGGGATAAGCGCGTCGGGATAAAACCCGATAGGATGAATATAACGGTTGTTTCTGGTCGGGCGATCAACCTCGGCGTAATGCTCGATAAACACCTCGAAAGAGGATTTTTCCAGCTTGCCCTTTTCGCCGATAAAATCGCCGATCGTCACCGAAAAACGCCCGATTTTTTGCGCGGCGGTGAGAATGATCTGCACCGATTCGTGTCCGTTTTTCGCGCAAAGAAAATTTGCCGTTTTTTTCTTATAAGGAAAATAACCTTCTTCGCGCCGTACCTTCAAGACCGAAGATACGACGCTGATTTTGTTCTTTTTCATAACGACCTCTCTATGCGGACAAATAACAATCCTTAACGACGAGTTTTCTCACTTTGCTCCCGCCTTCCGAATTTGCCGTGTTATCCATTTCAAACCGAATCCCCGTGAGATTGTTCAAATTCTCCGCCGACCAATTCAGCGTGTCGGGACGAATGGAAACGCTCGTCGTGCGTCCGCGCGCCAACGTCACCGTGCCGTAAGCCTTTCGGCTCGTACCGCTCACGAGATAAATTTTAATCGCAACGTCCTCGCTTTCCGCGTTATACAGCTCCAAATGCAATAGCGCGCAACCGTTTGCACTGAAATTCGCCGCGCCGAACGCCGAGGCGTTAATTTGCGCGTAAGGCGTGTAATTCAGATCCGTCGTCGTGTCGCCCGTGATTTTGCTCGCGATATTCATTTCGAGCCCGCCCGCCGTCAAAACAACGGAGGATCCCTCGTCCTCTTTGGAGAAGGAATAATCGGTATCTTTTTCCAACTCCGCTTTCGGATTAAACAAATTTTTATAAGCGCCGCCGACGAAACGGTTATACGATTTCCCGCCGACCGTCACGTTCAAATATTGCGCGGAGAATAAGTCGCTCGCCGTATAAACGTACCGTGAAAGCGTACCTGCCCCGTCGGTTTTCTCTACGCCGCTCCCCGAAACGGAGGAATCCTTGGCGTAAAAATTAACGGATAAAACGGAATCTTCCCTGCTGACGGAGGAGATAAAAAATCCCGTTTCGTCTAAATCTTCCGCGAGCAATTCTCGAAGCTCGATCGCAACCGCATCAAACGTTTCCGCGTCGTCGTAAACGGACACGCCGCTGTAAATTCTCGAATAGAGCAAATCGAAAACGCTGTCTTGATCGTAATCTTCGATTTCGTTTTCGGTAGCGTAAGCCGCGTATTTTTCTTCCAAATCACCGAGCAATTCGTATTCTTCGATACCGTCGCGGATACGCATCAGGCGCATGGACGGCAAAGGTCCGTAATGCCCGTATTTCGCGCCCGGATAAAGTAAGCAACCGTCGCCCGCGGGGAAATCCACGTCGTTATATACGTCGTCGCCCGCCGCGATCGAAGTGACCGCCCAATAGAGATTGCCCGTCACGCCGTAATCCCGTTGCATCCAGCTCAGCGCCTGCGCCCCGAAGGGGTTGTTATCGATATGATACGTCGGCGTGGGCCAACGGGGATTGTTCGCGGTGTACCACCACATTTTCGCGCCGTAATTTTCCGCCGCCTCGAATACGAGTTCGCGATATTCGTCGGCGAGAATGTTTGTTTTCGGGCACCAAACGTTGATCAAAGAGAGCAATTCGCCCATTTTCGTTTGCGGATTTTCCGCGTTGTCAAAGTACGTCTCGATATACGTTTCGGGATAGCAAAGCGGATCGACGATATCAATATTTTCAATCGCAGTAGCCGCCTCTTCCACGTTCGCGAAATTTGCGATATATCCGTCGTATTCTCCTCCCACGTTCACCCGCACGATCTCCGCCGCCGCTTCGAGTTCGGCGCGAAGCTTTCGATTGTTTTTCAAATCCGTTTCGTACGTTCCGGGGGTAAGCGAATCGACGTAGTCCGTCTCGTCGCCGTTTTTAATCACGAGCTTGGAAAGATAATTTTTTCCCCGTACGCTTTCTTTTGCAAGCGCAAGCACTTGCTCTTTCGCCTTTTGCTCGAAAGGCACGCCGCCGTTCCCCTTCGAGGACGCGGGAAGCCCGTACGTCGTCACTTTCGGATTGTCGTAATATTCTTTGACCGCTTCCACGAACAAATCGACGTCGTCGTAAGAAGCGACGGGAATGTTATAGGCGTTTATCCGATACTCGAGCAGGAAATCGTAATATTCCCGCATCATTTCGGGCGTACAGTCGAGCTCGCCGTACGTCATCACGTAATCGCTCCGCATGAGGAAAAGCGATTGCATCGTCGATTCGTCCGAAAGAGTCGCGTCGTAAACCGTCAATTCGACGGGTACGTTTCGTTGATAGCCGTCCGCCATCAAAACGAAATTGCCCGTATATTTGCCCGCCTCGGCGTCTTTGGGGATCTGCACCGTAATCCAAATCCCTTGATTATCGCCCGCCTCGACGGTGAGCTCGCCCGCCTTTTTCGCCAAATCGAGCGGGATCAAGCCGTCGGGATAATAGCCCGTCGAATAAGGCGTCGTTTCCCGTTGGTCTATTTCCTCCACCTCGACGTAATGCTCGCGATAGGCGGTGAAACATTCCTTGGAAACAACCTGTTTGCCGCATTTTAAATCGGACAGCGAGAGCGAATATTCCAAAATATCCGCTTTCGTCGTGATAAAAAGCTGTGCGCTTTCGTATTCGTTTTTCACGCCGTCGAAAGCAAGCGTATCCGATTTTTGATCGGCGCCTACCGATTCCTCGCGCTTTACGCTCACCGTGGAATCGGCGCACCATACCTCGAAATCACTCTCTTTCAACGTCGATTTTTTCCCACCGTCGGCGCCGGAATCGCAAGCGGTCGCGAAAAGCAAAGTCGTGGCGAGCAAAATTGCATTGATTTTTTTTAACATATCATTTCCCTGTCCGAATTTTTGATTTTTAAATAAGCCTTAAATTATTGCAAACCTGCGTTCTTCAACATATTCGGCCATTCCGTCTTATAATGGCTCGCCGTTTCCGTGAAGATCGTCAACGCCGATTTATAGCCTTGATAATTCGTTTCCATACCGATGATCGCGCCGATTTTCGCGCCCGAACCCGTGTACCATTCGTTAACGAGCCCCGCCGCATAGCTCATCGCGTGATTGCGACCGTTGAAAAGTTCGACGTAGGAATCGTATTTAAGTATATTCACCTTTTCCTTTTGCATCGGGCTCAAGGTCGAGAAATTGGAGAAATATTCGACATTGTATTGGCTGACGAGCGGAGCCGTCGTGCCGTTCGTTTCCTTGAGCATGATGTTTTGGCTTTCCTTGTTGTAGAAATATGCAAGGAACTGCTTTGCCTCTTCGATTTTATCCGAATACGCAGGGATAAACACTTGTCCCGAATCGCTGAGTTTGGTCGTTCTCGCCGTTTTTACCGCCGCAATATCCTCGTCTATAATCGTCAAGCCGCTTACGCTCGTCGGCTTTTCCTTGGGCGTTGCCGTCGTCAAACTGTCCACGTATTCGATGATCGCAACAAGCGCGGCGTCGTATGCGTCTTTCTTCGTTTCGTCCGTCAAATTATCGTACGTCACCGTTTCGTTCCAATAAGAAAGCTTTTCGCTCAAAGCGCTGATAACGGGCGTTTGCATCAAGGCGATATCCACTTCGCCCGGCTCGAAATTGCCGTCCATTTCCCGTTCGATCCAATCGCCCGAAACGGTCATAAGCCCGTCGCCTTCCAAGAAAGCAAGCTGACCTTGCGTGAAGGTCTTGGAAATACTCGTAGGATCTGCGTAGCCGTTGTCGTATTTCCAAAGCGCGTCGAGAGTCAACGCCGCGTATTTTCTGCCCGCTTGCGAAAAGTTCTTCCAGCCCTCTTCATAGCTACCGTCGTAAATACCCGTCCAGAAATTCTCGTAATTTTCCTTTCCTTCGTATTGTCCCCACCAAACGTTGGTGATATATCTCGAATAACCGTTCAAGCCGCAATATACGAACGCGTAGGTATCCTCGCCGTAATCCGCTTTGATTTGCGCGCAAAGATCGATGAGTTGATTTGTCGTTACGGGCACTTCGTACCCCTTCGACGTAAATACTCCCTTATTGTAAACGATACCCGTCATATTGCTCGTGTAAGGCATAAAATATTGCTTATTATCCACGTCGTAAGTCATCGATTCGATAACGGATCGGGAAATTACGTCCTTCACCTTCAAATCGACCGCGTTGCCGCTTTCATCGGTCCAGCCCGTAACGGACATTTCGTAAACGTCGGAAACGTCCGCGATCGCCTTTTCGTAATCGAATCCTTTAACGTAATTTTTGCCTTGGCGGAGCACCGAGAAATAGGTGTCGTTTGCAAAATAAATATCGATGTCGTTGTTGTTGGGACCCGAAGGCAACGTCGTCGAAATGTGCGTTTGCACCGCCGTGGGTCGAACGTCGCATTCGATCCCCGTTTCTTCCGTAAATTTCTTTGCGATTTCCGTCGCGTAACTGTATCCGTTCCCGACGTTTGCTACGGAAATGACGAGCTTGTCGGAGTTGTCTTCATTGCACGCTACGAGCGAGAAAGAGGAGAGCGCCGCGAGCATCACGCTTACGATTTTGCTTGTTTTCTTCATTATTTTTATCTCCTTAAATAATTTATCATTTTCCCTTTTCGTTCCCGAAAAGTTTTTTTCGCGCAGAGTTTTATTTCGGGAGCGTTCAGCCCCCCGAAATAGCCCGCGTGGGCTGAACCGTCGCTATGTTGTTTTTAGCCTTTCAAGCCGCCGGCGACGACGTTGTTCATAATTTGCTCCGAGAATATCGTGAACAAGACGAACACGGGGATCATACTCATGACGACGCCCGCGAAATATACGGGCTCGTTGGAGGCGTAGTTGAGCTCCAAACGGTATAAATACAAGCCCGTCGATAACGTCGGCATTTCGTCCAAATACAACAGCGGGGAATAATAATCGTTCCAATACCCGATAAACGCGCGAATTCCGAGCGCCAACGCAGGACCTTTCGCCATCGGGAGCATAATTTTGAAGAATACGCCAAAGTGGGTCGCGCCGTCTATAAACGCCGCCTCCGCATAGCTCCAAGAAAGGCTTTGAAAATACGATTTCATAATAATGAAATGCATACCGAAGCCCGCAAGCGCCGTAACGAGTACCAAAGGCGAATCCACCAAATTCAAATCGTGCATGAGCTTATATTGCGCGGGCAAGCTGCCGATGATGGGAATTACCATTGCCAAAATCGCAATCGACATCATCGTTTTCTTTGCCCCGAATTCGTATTTTGCGAAAACGTAGCCCGTCGCCGAGCAAGCGAGAATATGAATGACGGTCAACCCCAACGAATACCAAATGCTGTTGAAGGTCATTCCGATGAAATTGACGCCGTTGAAGCGCAATTCTTCAAACGCCGAAATATAATTTTTAAACTGCCATACCGCAGGCAACGCGAACGGATCTCTGTAAAATTCCCTGTTGGTTTTAAAGGAAGACATCGCCACCCAAAGTATCATATAAATCATTATAAACGCGTAGATCGTAAAGATGAGGAACGCGATTGCAAACGTTGCTTTTTCGGTTATACCGCGGCGTTTGTCCTTGGGCGCGACGTGACGCTTACATTTATTGAGTATCGAATTTTTAAAATTTTCCATCGCCCGTCTCCCCCTTTAAAATTCAACGTCGTTATAAATCTTGTTAACGCCCCAGCGGGTAAACATAACGATGGGGAAGGTGATTACCGTGAGCACCAAACCAAGCGCCGCGGGCACGCCGTATTGCCCTTGAATTTGCACTTTGTCGTATATATAATAAGAGATATCGTAAGTACTCCCCGCGCCCGCCGTTAAAAGCAGTACGGGTCCGCTCGAACAAAGGACGCTCGCCGCCGTCGTAACGATGATCGTCGAAAGCGTGGGCCAAATCATCGGCAACGTTATCGAAAACAGTTCTTTCCACATTCCGATGCCGTCCAATATCGCCGCTTCCACCGTTTCTTCGGGAATTCGCGACATCGCGCCGCCGATCATCAAAATATCGCCCGAAAAACCCGTCAAAAGCATATAAATCAAAAGCGTGCCCATCGCATATTCTTCCGTCGAGAAAAAGGGAGGCGCAACTTTTAAATCAAATACGAGTTTCCAAAGCACGCCGACGGGACCTTCGTTGCCGAGCATGAATTTATACATCGTGGTAACGGCAACGCCCGAAATAATCGTCGGCACGAAGAACATAAAACGGAAAAAGCTCTTCAACGCTATCCTCTTATAGAAAAAGAAAGAGAAAAACATCGAAAGCGGCAAAATGACAAAGGTGTTCCAGCAGAAAAAGATCAGCGAGTTTTTCACGGCTTGGCGCACCATACCCGAGTCGGAAGCAAAACTGTCGAACACCTGCCCGAAATTCTCCATCGAAAAATAATAATTCCCGTACTTATCCAAACGCTGAAAGGCAAGCATTATCGAAGAAAAGTTCGCATAGAGATAAAACACGCAAAAATGCAACACGGGCAACGCGACCATCAACGTTACGAAAACATTTTTGGAAATCCGTTGCCGATTTTTCACCTTTGACTTTTGCGGTTGATTATCTCCGCCCGTTTGAGCGGCGGTCATTTCCGAGGCAGCTTTTGTCGAATTGATTATTTGCATACAATCACCCCTTTGATTTTTAGCCTACTTTAATTTTATCACTAAATTACCGTTTACACTATAAGAAAACGAATATATAAATGTAAAATTCAAACCATTATTTTAGCGGTAAAAAGCTTTTGTTTTTTCTGAAAAACACGTAAAAGTCCGTCGAATAAACGCTTTTTTTAAGTACATCTTGCAAAAAAACGAGCGAACTTGCAAATTTCCGCCATGTAAAAATCCGCTTGCAAAAAGCAAACGGATTTTTTCGTTATTTCCACAAGTTTTATTTTATAACACCACTTCTTTGCACGTTTCGGCAGATTCGTAAATCGCGTCGAGAATTTTCATCAACGTCAAGCCGTCCTCGGCGATATCCGACACGTCCTTATCCGTCAAGACGGCGTTTACGAAATAGTCGATTTCGTTTTGGAAAAGTCCGTTAAAGGAAAGGCTCGTGGGCATATTCAAATTCACGTCGGCAAGATAGCCGTTGATTTGCGTGTACAGCTCAAATTCGGGATCGAGCTTCACGCCGCCGTTCGTGCCGAAAAGCTCGATCGTCCCCACTTCCGACTTGATATTTAAGCTAAAACTCGCCTCTACGGACAGCACCGCGCCGTTGTCGTAACGCACGAACGCCGTAGCCATGTCCTCGACGTCGCAAATATCGTCGTCCGTTTTTCCCGCGGACGTATGCGACGCAACTTTGTCTTTTATCCCTTTCCGATTACCGAGCACGGTGAACGTCGCGCCATACACGGACACGGGCTTGGGATTGCCCATCAAATAACGGGTGAGATCGATAACGTGTACGCCCAAATCGATCAAAGGACCGCCGCCCGAACGCTTTTTGTCGCCAAACCAGCCGCCGGGATTGCCGTTCCGTCTTAAATAGGACGCCTTCGCGTAATAAATTTCGCCAAGCGAACCGTTATCCACAAAGTCTTTCACGATCGCCGCGTCGTTCCCAAAACGCCTTACGAACCCGACCATGAGCTTCTTTCCGTTCCGTTTCGCCGCCGCGATCATTTCTTCCGCCTCTTTTGCGTTCATCGCCATCGGTTTTTCGCAAAGCACGTCTTTTCCCGCGTTCAACGCCATAATCGAACAGGGCGCGTGCGCGCAATTCCACGTACAAACGCTCACCGCGTCGATTTCGGGAAGTTCCTTGAGCATCGTCGCTTCGTCCGTATAAAGGCGGGTTACGCCGTATTTTTCGCCTTTTTTCGCAAGCAGCTCGGCGTTTATGTCGCAAAGCGCGTAAACTTCCGTGTTTTCGTTATGTAAATAGCCTTGAATATGCTGTTCGGAAATTCCGCCCACGCCGATCACCGCAATTTTCAATTTTTTCATTTTTTTACCTCACGTTAAAAGCGTCCAAGAATTTCACCGCGTCGCCGATATCCTTGCAAGGGTCGTCGCCACATTCTCTTTCAATCGTCAAATAGCCTTTATAACCGATTTCGCCGAGCGCTTTGAGATAATTTTTCCAGTCCACGTCCCCTTTGCCGAGCGGGCGTTCTTCGATCACGCTCCACCCGCAAAATTCAACGCCGTAATATTTGGACGCATAGAGCGCTTTCGTGTCGAATTTTTTAAGTTGAACGCCGTCTTTGGCGTGCGTATGCACGATATAATCTTTAAGGGTATAAACGGCTTGCACGGGGTCGTCGCCCGCACACATAACGAGATTTGCGGGATCGAGATTGACCGCTACGCCGTCGCTGCCGAGATTATCGAGAAATTTTTTCAATACCACGGCTTTTTCGGGACCTGTTTCCACGGCAAAATGTCCGTCGATACTCTTTGCGAAATCCGCAAGCTCCTTACAGACCTTGTACATACTTTCGTATTGCACGCAATTCTCCGTTTCGGGCACGACGCCGATATGCGTCGTAACGATGTTCGTGCCGAGCACTTTCGCCATTTCAAGGATACGTTTTTCTCTGTCGATAAGCTTTCTGTCCTGTTCGTAATACATCGCGTTGCCAAAATCCCCGCAAATCGCCGAAAAAACGAGTCCCTCGCCGTTGACGATGGATTTCATTTCCTCCAATTCCGCGCTCGTCGCGTCAAAGGAAAACGCCGAGCCCGCATACGCCTGTATACCGTTTGCGCCCACCTTTTTCGCCTCTTTGAGCGAGATGAAAAAATCCTTTTTGAAGCTTTCCAAAATTACGCCTATCTTCATTTTTATCCTCCAAATTTTTTTTACCGTTTGTTGATTTCAAATTTTTTGTAAAATCGAAACAAAGATTATTATTTTCTTATTATTATAGCATGAAGATCGTTTTTACGCTATTAAAAAACAAATCAAAACATACGTATTTCAAATCAAAAAGAGAGCTCGTCGATAAGCACTCTTTTCCCCTATGTAAATTCTTAACCGTGACGAATTGAAAAAGAAAATGCGATCAAGAGCAACCGTTTTCCCTCGCTCGCCGCAATAAAAGAAAAACAACCGAATCAAAGAACGCCTCCCCGAAGCAATCTCGCGTTGAGTTCGTTCGATCTCATCGATCGTACAATTCTTCGGCAATACATTATTAATATAGAATATATAGTAAAAACTTTCACTTTGCAATTAAAGCGGAGGTTTTTTGTTAGATCCCGCGGCTACATCGGATAGCGAGCTCCTCGCGCGAACCGTGGCTTCTCGCCCTGCAACGGGATACAAAAAACACCGCGCAAAGGCGGTGTTTTGGTGTACCCGCTGGGGTTTTGCCGTTTCCGCATGCGGAGCCTCGGCAAAGCGTCGTCGCTTCGCTCCTCGCGCGAACCGTGGCTTCTCGCCTTGCAACGGGATACAAAAAACACCGCGCAAAGGCGGTGTTTTGGTGTACCCGCTGGGGCTCGAACCCAGACTCGACAGCGTCGGAGGCTGTAATGTTATCCAGTTACACTACGAGTACTTATTTACGCATTTTTTTCAAAAGCACTTATATTTTACTATTTTTTACTTCCTTTTTGCAAGCGTTTATGGTATAATATTTTCAAATTCCGTGAAAAATTTTTTAAATTTTCCAAAAAGGAGGTCGAGTATGTCGAAAACGGTCGTGATCGGTATGAGCGGCGGCGTCGACAGCTCCGTCGCGGCGCTTCTGTTGAAAGAACAGGGCTACGACGTGATCGGGCTGTTTATGCAAAATTGGGAAGAAACGGACGAAAACGGCTGCTGCACCGCCGAGGACGATTTCGCCGACGTGCGCCGCGTTTCCGCCCTTCTCGATATCCCTTACTACACCGTCAATTTCGCCAAGGAATATATGGACAGAGTATTTTCCTATTTCCTCGCCGAATACAAGGCGGGACGCACCCCCAACCCCGACGTTTTGTGCAACCGCGAGATCAAGTTCGGTCCTTTCCTCGAGGAAGCGAAAAAGCTGGGCGCGGACTATATCGCCACGGGGCATTACTGCAAAATTTCCCACGAAAACGGCGTGCATCGCTTACAGAAAGCCAAAGATCAAAACAAGGACCAAACCTACTTTTTAAACCAGCTTTCCCAAGCGCAGCTTTCCGACGTATTATTCCCCTTACAGGACGTGGATAAACCCCGCGTACGCCAGATTGCGCTCGAACGCGGGCTCGCCACGGCAAAAAAGAAGGACAGCACGGGCATATGCTTTATCGGCGAACGCAATTTCCGCAAGTTCCTTTCGACCTATCTCCCCGCCAAACGGGGCAAAATACTCGACCTTTCGGGCAAGCAGGTGGGCGAGCACGACGGTCTTATGTATTACACGCTCGGTCAGCGCAGAGGGCTCGACCTCGGCGGGATCAAGGGCGACGACGAGGGCGGAAGATGGTTCGTCGTGAAAAAGGATCTCGAAAACAATATCCTCTACGTTTCCCATGGCGACGAGACGCCCCTTTACTCTAAATCATGCGAGGTATCGGGCTTCAATTGGATCCCCGCAAAGCCCGAGAAAAACGATTTCGAGTGCATGGCGAAGTTCCGTTACCGTCAGCCCGATCAACCCGTTTTCGTGCATATCCGTTCGGACGGCACTCTGCATATCGAATTCAAGGAAAAACAGCGCGCCGTGACGGAGGGACAGTACGCCGTGCTTTACGACGGTATCGACTGTCTCGGCGGCGGCGTGATCGAAAGCGCGGAATATTGAAATATATCGTTTCAACGCATACCTGCCCCCTTCGTAACGCTTAAAAACGGATAAAACCAAAGTAAAAAGCTCGGCTTGAAGCCGAGCTTTTCGATTGGTCGAGCTTAGTTAAGATTTTCCGTCTGCGGAGCTTCGCCTCTGTCCTCGGGGAACATCGTTCCTGCGGGGATCACGGGCAACATCAAGGGATTGATGAAAGAGTTTGCCGTCAATGCGGAAACCGCCGCGCGAAGATAAGGATAAACCACTTCCGTCATATTGATGACGAGATCCTGCTTATCGAGATCGGTCTCGACGTCCTCCGCCTCAAAAATGCCCACGAGACGCGCTTTCACGTTGAAAGGCTTGGGGGATTCCTCCGTGGATTCCACCTTGACTTCCAAGGTCAAGAACCACAGCTTGTCGTTTTCCTGTACTCTTCTTACGGTACGGGAAAACTGGGGTTTGATCTCGAACTTCGTATTCTTGTCCATCTTGATACGGTTCATCGTGTAAGTAAGTTCTTCGGCGAGAATTTGTCTCAATGCGTATTTCATATAACACCTCTGTCATTTATTTTTCGCGTTTATATAATGCACGCTATCATTATACCACGCTTTTCCCCTTTTGTCAACGCCGAAAGACCCTGATTCCCACCGCGTATCCAAAAATCGGATATATTTATATATAAACCCGTTTTTCCGATTGTAAACGCTTTTAACGAAATTTATTTTTATTTTTCCGTTCGTATCATTTCGAGTGCCAACAAATTCAATTGAACTTCGGCAACCAATCGCCGTGTGCCTCGATAAGATCGTCGCAAAGTGATCTGATCTCGTCAAAAGTAAGCTGGTCGCGCGTGTGCGGGTCGAGATACGCCGCCATATAGATATATTTCTTCTTCAGAGTCTCCGCCGCCTTGATGACCATATTATGTACCGCGATATGGGTCATGTTCAAGCCCGCCAGCTGATCGGGGATATCGCCCACGTGGCAGGGATGCAAGCCGTTTTCGTCGACCATGATCGGTACTTCTACGCACGCGTTTTGGGGCAGATTGTCGATAAGATCGGTGTTTTGTACGTTACCGTAAATTTTATACGGCTTGCCCGTTTCGCACGCCTCGATGATACGCGCGGTGTACTCGCGGCTTCTTTCGTGCTTCACGTTTTCGGGAAGCATGATCTTTTCGCGCAGCTCCTTCCATTCCTTGATCTGGTTGATACAGCGGCGGGGATATTCGTCGAGCGGGATATTGAACCGTTCGATGAGCTCGGGATGGTCTTTCTTGATAAAGTACGGATGATATTCCGCCGTGTGCTCGCTGCTTTCGGTGTTGTAATAGCCGAATCTGTTCATTATCTCGATACGCACGAGATCGATCTTCGGTTTCTTCTCGTTGAGCAGTTTTTTGAGATACGGGTACATATCGTTGCCGTCTTTATCCCGAACGGTAAGAAGCCAACTCATATGGTTGATGCCCGCCAGCGTATAGCGCCATTCTTTGATCTCGGGCATCTCGAGATTGGTCGCAAAATTCTCCATGATCGCCTGGCACGAATGGCAAAGCCCCACCGTTTTGATCTTCGTATTCCTCTGCATATACCCCGAAAGAATGCTCATGGGGTTGGTATAGTTGAGGAAAAGCGCGTCGGGACAGACCTTTTCCATGACGTCGGCGTATTTTTTCATTACGGGGATCGTCCGAAGTCCGCGAAAAATACCGCCGATGCCGAGGGTGTCGGCAATGGTCTGACGAAGCCCGTATTTTTTAGGAATCTCGAAATCGGTGATCGTACAAGGGTCGTAGCCGCCGACCTGAATGGCGTTGATCACATAATTTGCGTCGGATAACGCCTTCTCCGCATTGTCGGCAAGGTATTTTTCGACCGTAACGGCAGGTTTATATTTGTCGCGCATTGCGCAAATAAGGGCATAGGATTCCTCCAAACGCTCCTCGCTCACGTCCAACAGCGCAATGGTAAATTGCGGCAATCCCTCCGTCAGCAGACAATCGCCCAAGACGTTTTTTGCAAACACCGTACTGCCGGCGCCGATAAAAGTAATTTTCATGATTTTACTCCTTTACTTTTTTATTTTTATTGATTTTTTCGTTTTTTTCTGTTATAATTGTACAAACAAGAATCGTATCTTGGAGGTCTTATGTCCTTTTCGACCTTACTCTTTCAATCCAACGAAATAATTTCTTTGCCTATTGTTTTCCAGCCGAAAGATCCTATTTACGTATGCGATTTCGGCTATCATAAAACGCCTTGCGGGCACGAATTCGGTCCCGCCACTCGACCGTACTATCTGTTACATCTTATCGAATCGGGCAAAGGCGAGATCGAACGTGAAGGCGTCGTCACGCCCCTTTCCGCCGGCGAGGCTTTTCTTATTTGCCCCGACGAGGTTACGATCTATCGCGCCGACAAAACCGATCCTTGGGTCTATCGTTGGGTCAGCTTCAACGGAACGTTCGCCGAAGAGCTTGTGAAAAAAACCACCGATCGGCTTTGTATGCCTTATAGAAAAAGCGGACTTTTGGCGTTGCAAAACGCGCTTGAACAGGGGGTTTCCGACCCTATCGGCAGCCTGAATTCCCTTTTTACGGTGCTGGATTCGATCAAAACGCAGCAGACTTTACAGGACGGCGTCGACCCGATTTTCGTGGCTTTGCAATATCTCGAATACAATTATTTTCAAGCTGTAGATATCGGCGAACTTGCCTATCAACTTGGATTTACGCGTTCTTATTTTTCCACTCTTTTTTTACAAAAAACAGGCGAATCGCCGTACGCTTATCTGACGAAAATACGGATAGGAAAGGCAAAAGAATTTTTACTCGATCCCACGCGCACGGTAGAAGAGATCGCTTATTCGACGGGATATTCTTCGATACAACGCTTTTCCGAAATGTTTAAAAAAGCGACGGGATTTTCGCCCCTGCAATACCGAAAATCGGTTTTTATCAAGAAAACCGTATAACCTTCTTCTATATAAAAAAGTATATCATATCCTTGTAGAAAATGCAATATCTTTCTGTTTTTTGTTTTTCATGATTTGTTCGATTTTAAAAAATTCTATTTATACGTTTTGTTTTTTTTCTGCTATGCTCGATTAATAAAAAACGCAAAGTTGCCTTGCCTATTTCTCTTTGCTTTTATGCCCTCAAAAAAAGTTTTTTAAAATTTTTTTAAATTTTTTTGAAAAAGCATAAAAAAACGCTTGCCTTTCTTTTTCGGATGTGGTATAGTATATAAGCTTTCGACGGAAGTTTAGCTCAGCTGGGAGAGCATCTGCCTTACAAGCAGAGGGTCATAGGTTCGAACCCTATAACTTCCACCAGAAGAAAACAGTGCGGATGATGTATGCGGGAATAGCTCAGTGGTAGAGCGTCACCTTGCCAAGGTGAATGTCGCGGGTTCGAATCTCGTTTCCCGCTCCAAAAAGATCTGCGCTGTTTTTTCTTTCAAATTTTTGCCTACGGGGCAGGCGAGAAGGCGCTATAGCCAAGTGGTAAGGCCAAGGTCTGCAAAACCTTTATCCCCCGGTTCAAATCCGGGTGGCGCCTCCAAAGGAACCTCTGCACCAAACGGGTGCAGAGGTTTTTCCTAAAAGCAAAAAATGATCATGCCGCTGTGGTGGAATAGGCAGACGCAAAGGACTTAAAAGCATTGACGTCAAAAATTTCAGTCGCTTCTGTGATTTTTTAACAAAAAACTTAACATTTTCTATGCTCGTGTGGTGGAATAGGCAGACGCAAAGGACTTAAAATCCTTCGGTAGAGATACCGTGCCGGTTCAAGTCCGGCCACGAGCACCAAATCGGACAAAGTCGAACCATATTATTCAAATTTCGGATAAATGGCTTCGGCTTTGTCTTTCTTTTACGGAAAACAACACTTCCCCTACCTAAATATTTAAGATACCCGTTTATCAGGGCTTTTGCTCTGGTAAACGGGCTTTTTTTATTATTTCACTTTTACGCTATTTTATAATCAAATTCAAACACTTGGAGGAATACAAAATGAAAACAACTGAAAACGAAAGAAAAAACGCACATTACGTTATCATTCAAAGCGTAGTTATCGGTGAAGATGAATACGTTTTGGGAAAGCACGAAACGGAAGAAAAATACGTTACGTGGAATTACGCAAACGGCGCGTATTATTACGGACATTATATCGACGATTACGCCACGGCGAAAATCGACCTTTACACCCGTTGTATCAACGAAATGGACTATCTCAAAGG
>JAFTPU010000008.1 GCA_017463105.1 Clostridia bacterium | reverse complement strand
GAAGAAATCGTCGTAGCCGTCTATCATTTTCGCATAAGTGGTGTCGTATGAGCCGTATTCTTCTTTTAACGCTTCATAACCCGCCTTTATCAAATCCACCTTGCTGTAATTCGTTTTTTTGAGAAACGCATTGATTTCTTCCCCGTATTCTCTCGGCAAGCTTGTCCCCCAAGAGATGTTTTTGGCTTTCCGTTCAGCCTTGTGCCTGTCTTCATACCGCTTGTTTACAATTTGTTTCGTCGTTTTCTTTTCCATTTTTTCCTCCTGTATTATTTATTGCATACCGATATTATACCGTATGCATACGACATTTGTCAACCGTTTGCAGAAATTTTTTTAGCGCCCAACGAAAAAATATTTTGGACAAACGTGCCTTTAGCCCGACTAAAAGCGAAAAGCCTGTAATCATCGAACGGGGTATCCCCGTTGCGAAACTTCGGAAATAATCAAACGTTGATTATTTCCCTTATCCTGTTTCGAAAAACCTACATTTCCATTTCCTTGATTTTTCTTTCAATCTCGATTTGCTCCAACCTTTCGCGGTATTCTTCAAAACATCTCACCGCTTCTTCGTCGGCATACGCGGCAATCTCCGCCGATTTCAACACACAGTCCGCAAGGCTTTTCATATGGTGATTTTGTCTCGCCTTTGCGTGCCGTAATTCTCTTGCTCGAATCAGCTCGTCCCGTCGTTTCTTCAACACTTCCTTAATCACGGCATTGCCCATTCTGCGATAGAGATCACGCTGAAACTTGTCCGCGTACAAATACGGTTCTACATTTTTGATTTTATGTTCTTTACAAAGTTTTTGCATTTCCGTATCTCGTTTCGCCAAGTCGTTGGATAAATTTTCATATTCAATTTTGTTTTCCCCGTTCGTCAAGATATGCGTTACGATCGCATTGACCGTCCCCCGACAACCGTCCATATTTTCGCTTTCATACGCCGTTCTGCCCGTGTAGGGTATTTCCTCGTAGAGTTTGCGAATCAAGCGTTTTAAGGCGAAAGAACCGCCTAACGCTACGGTTGTTTTCGCTTCGTCCGTCAACAGCTTGCGAACGCGCTTTACGCTCTCCACAGGTTGCATAAAATACCTTTCCGTGTCCATTTTCAACGTATTTATTGCCGCTTGGTTTAATAGCCCTTTCTGTCGATAACGATAGGTCTTCGTCTTGCGATGAAACCACATCGGTTTCGTAACATCTCTTTGTCCTCTTCAGCTATCACGCCATTCTCGATCATTGCGTTCACGTCGTATAAATCTCTCGGCGTAGCTCTCGACAACAAAGCATTTATTTTACTCGCATACAATTCAACCGTATTCAACGTTAAAACTTCAAAATCGTCCACAATACCTTTCGTCAAGATTATTTTGTTTTCCAACGGCAAGATATGACACCGATCCATAAAGTTAATTTCAATTTTAATGTTATCCCTATTCCCTGCACTATTCACATAGTTAAAGAGAAACGACATCAACGCAAAAGAATCTCTAATATCTGCTACCGAATACCCCTCTTGCCACATATAATCGGTCAATCTTTTTGAAAAACGTTCTTTGACCAACAATAATTCATCCCTTGGAATATTCTCGGTAAAATCCAAATCGATGTCCACCGAAAGGCGCGGAAGTTCTACCGCCGTCAAATTAATTGCCGTTCCGCCTTTCAACGCAAGTTTCCCTTTGAACACCACGTCGCTATTCAAAAACTTCAAAATTTCCGATAGTCTTAACACCTTTTCAAGCGTATCTCTTATGAAATTCGTTTTCGTTGCCAATGCAACCAAATATTGTCTTGAAAATTCCATCAATATCCCCCGTTAATACGCGACTTCAAATTTTTCGGAGCCATCAATCGCCACGTTGAATTATATTCGATATCTTTGTACTCATCGTCTAAAAAATACTTGATCTGATTCGTCAAACGACTTTGACATTCTTTGAAAAACTCATCCGAAAACAAAAACTTTTCTTTGTATTGCTCCAACATATAACCGACTTTTTGATAAAGCAGAACTTTATTATACGATTTCAAAACCTCTAATACCTTGTTTTCGTCCAATACTCGAATTTGTTCCAACGCATTCAAAATCTCTTCGATGCCACCGCCAAGATTTATATCGTCGATACAATCCACAACGGCTCGCTCCAGCGTTGTAACGCGCACACCCGCCGTTTGAATATAGACAACCTGCGTTTTGTTTTTTACTAACTTTAAAACATATTCAATATCGTCAAACGTAAACGTGTTAAACTTTTTTTCACTCCCCACCGTAACCGTATTAAACACTTGGTTAGCTACGCCATAATATTCAAGCGCAGAATGATACGCCACGAACGAATCTTCTTTGATTTTGCTGGCAATTTCAAACCGCGTCGTCAACGGATACCCTGCGCCGTCAATCTGAACGTAAAACCCATTACGAACTTTCAAAACCTTTTTCGCTTTTACTTGGCTCGCTATCCAATTTTCATATTGCTTTTCGTTATCGAAATCCCCGATAATGTCGCTTTTGGTAAACGTATATGGTATAAAACGCACCATTTCGCCACTCCTATATTTTCTCTTTTAACTATTTTAACCCATTTCTCTTAAAAAGTCAAGTGTTTTGAGAAAAATAAGTTAATTTTATTTTCTTTCTCACAAAATATCCCTATTTTTACGAGAATCGCTGATAAATTAGGAGTAAAATATAAAACTCTCACCACAATTAATGTTGCGAGAGTTTTTAAGTAATCCAGTCTTGATAAAATCAACAATTATTTTTTCTTTCTATTGTTATGATAACATTATCAAGAACCGAAAAACTCTTTCTTGCAATGTTCATTGATCTTGTATGATCGCCAAATGTCACATATACGGGTGTTTGATCATCACAAATAAACTCAGGTTTATCAGTATAACCAACAATTCCATTATTCGTAGAATCAGATGAATATGCAGGATATAAGAATTTGTCATTGAGATCTTCTTTTGAAAGCATATTTGATATCTTTACAAGTTTAAACAATTCGGAAATTTTATATGTGCCCCACTTAAATGACATGGAAGAACCGCACAATATTAAATACAGCTTAGAAGTATCCTTGTATTTGTCTATCATTGTCTGAATGATTGACGAAAAAGCTTTGTATGCTTTAGCCACATAAGGATACTCGTCAATTACAAATACGATTCTTTTATTTTCTGCAAGTCGAAAAACAGTTTCCAGCGCGGCTTGAAATGAGGGGTAGATAGGAGCTTCACCTACCGTTCCCATATAACAATGGATCGCTCTACTCAAATTTTCAAGGTTTTGTGAAACGGTGCTTTCAATTCCCGTAAAGGATATAGCGTCCTTGTCCTTTATGAATTCGTTGATAAGAGCCGTCTTTCCCACACGACGCCGTCCGTATATAACGGGAAATTGAAAGTTTTCCGCATTGTATAACTGAGTTAATTTTGATAGTTCTTTTTCTCTACCGATAAACATAACAGTACCTCGCAAGTACAGATTTACAGGATAATTATATCACACTTTATATCCCCTTGTCAACAATTTACTAAAAACATTTTTAGTAAATTTGTTTTTAGTTATATGCAGTATACCCGTGAGATTGCTCCCACGGGCATCTCACTAACAAAAAGATATCCCGAGGGATATCTTTTTTATTCCCACTCGATCGTTGCGGAGGGCTTCGAGGTAATATCGTACACCACGCGGTTTGCGTGTTTCACTTCATTGACGATACGGGTGCTGACCTTTTCCAAAACGTCAAAGGGTATTCTTGCCCAATCCGCCGTCATGGCGTCCACGCTCGTCACCGCACGAATAGCGATCACGTTTTCGTACGTTCGGAAATCCCCTTGCACGCCCACCGTTTTACTATTGGTAACGACGGCGAAATATTGCCAGATCTCTTTTTCCAAACCTGCCTTTGCGATCTCGTCTCGCAAAATATAGTCGGCGTCCTTTACCGTTTCCAGCTTTTCTTTCGTCACCTCGCCCATGATCCGTATCGCCAACCCGGGTCCCGGGAACGGCTGGCGCAAAACGACCTTGTCGGGCAAGCCGAGCTCGAACCCGACCCTCCGCACCTCGTCCTTGAACAGATCGCGGAGCGGCTCGATAATTTCCTTGAAATCGACGACGGAGGGCAATCCGCCTACGTTATGATGACTTTTGATCACCGCCGATTTGCCCTTCCCGCTCTCGATCACGTCGGGATAGATCGTGCCCTGCACGAGATAGTCGACCGCGCCGATCTTTTTCGCCGCGCGTTCGAACACGCGGATAAATTCCTCGCCGATGATTTTCCTTTTCGTTTCGGGGTCGCTCACGCCCGTAAGCTTACGCAAAAACTCCTCTCCCGCGTCCACCTTGACAAGGTTCATGCCCAGCCCGTCTTTGAACACCTGCATCACCTCTTCCGCCTCGTATTTGCGGAGAAGCCCGTGATCGACGAACACGCAGGTAAGTTGATTCCCCACCGCCTTATGGATAAGCGTTGCCGCCACGGCGGAATCCACGCCGCCGCTCATCGCGCAAAGCACTTTTTTATCGCCGATCTTTGCTTTCAACGCACCGATCTGTTTTTCGACGAAGCCCTTCATCGTCCAATCGCCGACCGCGCCGCAGACCCCGTAAAGAAAGTTTTTCAAGATTTGGTTTCCATACTCGGAATGTACCACTTCGGGGTGAAATTGCACGCCGTAAATTTTGCGTTTTTCGTCGCCGAACGCCGCCACGGGGCAGGTCTTTTCCGTCGTTTCGGAGAGGATATCGAACCCCGTTGGCACGCTCGAAACGTAATCGGTATGGCTCATCCACGACACGGAACGTTCGGGAATATCCTTAAACAGCGGGCTTTCTTTCAGCACGCGTATTTCCCGTTTCCCGTACTCGCTCGTATCCGCACGTTGCACTTTCCCCCCGAGCGTATGCGCGATCAGCTGACAGCCGTAGCATATCCCCAAAACGGGGATCCCGAGCGAGAAAAGCGCTTTGTCCACACGCGGCGCGCCCTCCTCGTAGACGCTGTTCGGTCCGCCTGTAAAAATGATGCCGATCGGGGCGTACGCCTCTATCTCCTCCACGCGCATATCGCTGTTTTTCAGTTCGCAGTATACGCCCAGATCGCGGACTCTGCGGGCGATCAATTGATTGTATTGCCCGCCGAAATCGAGCACGAGCACCTTTTGTCTGTCGTTCATATACTTTCTCCTTTTTTAATGCCTTTATTATTTTAACACTTCCGCTTTTTTCCTGTCAATTTTCCGCAAACGTTTTTTCTATACGGATTTATTATAGTGCGTATAACTATTTCGAATAACAAAAGCGTTAATTTTTTTCGGAGAAAGTTTTATAAAGAAAACGTGGCTCGCTTTCAATCTTCTCGCCGCGTCCGCCACGCTCCCGAAGGCGGAGAATCGGAAATACCCTTCGCCGCGTTTTCCTTGATATATTCGATCACGTTATAATCGCTTAAAGCGGATTTTTCCGCCATAAACGCGTACACCTTGTTTCTGAGATCTTTCTGCGCTTCCTTTTTCGTCAAGCCGTTTTCGGGATAAATGGGATCGCTTACGTAAACGGTCACGTTCGCCTTGCGCAGAAACGCGAGCAAGCCCTTCGGTCTCGTATACGCCGTGAAGAAAGCGAACGTGGGCGCGCCGCACCTGATCGGATAGGCAAAGGACACGTCCTTGAATTGCCGCACGCCCGTATAATAGGGCCAAATATGCGCTTCGGGATATACGGTAATATTGCGCCTTTTGCCGTAATATTCGATCGCCTCGAGGAATTTTTTCATTCCCCGACGATGCGTCGGCACGGGCAACGCGCCCAGCATCTGCGTTATATTTTTTAAGCCCTTGATCGATACGGTGTCGGCGGCGACAACGATATCGTTACGCCTCGGAAACGAGATCAGATTCGGTGTAAACGCGTCGATAAAGCCCGTGTGGTTGCCGTAGAGAAAATACGGCTTGCCTTTCGCTTTTTTTACCGCCCTTTTATTGACGAACTTCGCTCCCAAAAACACCCGTTCGTACAGCCAGATCAGCGGCATGGCGACGACGTAATACAAAACGAACGAAGCGCACCGCCAGATCGGATTTTTACGGACGAACGTAAACCGCTCGTCCACCTCTCTCCTTCGGATATTCGTGCCCGCGAAATCGTCGTTCAGCTCGTCGCGGTAATATACCGTTTTTTCAGGTACCTTTCTTGGCATTTACCACCTCGACGATCATCTCCTCCATGCGCTTCATACACTCGTCCTGATCGAACGCGACCGCGCTTTTCAGATATTTTTCCTCGTACAGTTTACGTTCCTCGGGGCGTTCGATCCAATAATCGAGCACGTTCGCCAAGCTCTTCGGGTCGCGGTTTTTAAACGTACAGCTTCGATCGATCGCAAACTCTCCCGTCGCGGACAGCTTCGAATCGGATACGATCGTAAGCTTTCCGCAAGCGATCGCCTCGAGACAGGATATCCCCTCGAGCTCCACCTCCGCGGGGTGCACGTAAATATCTGCGTAATTGAGCACGTCGATGATCTCCGTGCGGGAATAAAATTTGAAGATCGGCGGCACGGGCAACGTCCGCGCGAGCCGTCTGTAATACTTTTCCTTTACGCCTTGCCCACCCAAGATCAGCTGTATCCTGTCTTTATATTTGGACAGTTTCACCGCCTTGATAAGCGTATCCTGCGATTTTTCGCGGGCATACCTGCCCGTGGTGAGGATCACGATCTTGTCCGCAAACTCTTTCGGTCTTTCGCTTGCCCGCTTTTGCACGTAGGCGTGTACGCCGTTGGAGATCACGTACCCGTTCGTTTTCTCCCGAATACTGTTTTCGAACGTATTCCGTATAAACTCCGTGGGATAATGAATCGCGTCCACGTACTTATAGAAATGCTCGTAAATGAATCTGTAAACCGCCTTATTGAGCGGTCTCCACTTGTTCAGCTTCACGTAGCTCGTAAAATTTTCCGCTTGCATATGAAAGCCCGCGGTGATCGGTATATTCTTCTCTTTCGCGATCTTCGCCGCTTTCATACCGAGGGCAAACGGCAGCATCGAATGGATATGGTCCGCCCCGTCGAGCGCCGCCCGTACGACGTCCTCCTGCGGTTTGGAAAGCGCAACGCCCACCTTTTTCACGTACGCGTTGAATATCCCCAAATCGAGATTGGGCACCACAAAATAATCCTTCTCGCCTTTTTTGTCCTGATCGGAGCAAAGCACGCGCACGGTATGCCCCCGTTTCTTTAAAAAACGTATCAGATTCATCGCCGCGATCGTCGTGCCGTTGTTCTCCTCGCCGAGCACGTCGCATACCACCGCTATCGTCATGCGTTTTCACTCTCCTTCGTACTATCAAGCATTTGTTTTTTTATCGCATATCATACGATTTGTCATATATTTTTATGACATTATAGCACCGCGCGAGAGAAAAGTCAAACGTTTTAACGGTTTATTGAAAAATTACGGAGCGATCATAGAAAGACGATCGCTCCGCTTTTTGCGCGTTATTATTTTTAAGTCCGTCGGGCGGCGCGTTATATCGCAAGCGAATCCAATCCGCCGTTCCTGATATACGCCGCAAGGGCGTCGCGGGTGAATACTTCGTGCGCCTCGTCGTAATATTCCGCGATCGGCAGAAAGCCCATGCCCCTGAAATTGTAGTTTGCGCAATACGTATCCACGACCACGTAATAAGTCTCGTTATAATCGAGATCGTTTTTGACCGCTTCCCCGTCTTCGCCGTAATAGACGTAATAATTATTGCTGTCGATAAATTGGCTCTTCAATCTGCTCCCCGTCACTGTGCACAGTACGATGGGATTGTCGAACGGGAACAAGGGATAAATATCCCCGTAAGAGACCTGCCCTACCGGCAGATAGTACGGACTGCGTACGTTGATATAACCGCCGCCCAACACGATCTTGCCCTTGTATTTTTCGTCGCCGCCCCAGCGCGCCTCGCCCGCGAGATACAACGCTTTCGCGGTCGCATTCGCCAAAGCTTTCGAATTGCGGTAAGCGCTATTTTGTCCCAATACCTCGTTGACCTGCGTCAATTCTTCGCCGTATTTGTTTAGGAGCTCGTCCACGATCGGGTCGTCCTCCATTCCCGCGTAAGCGCTGTGGTAAACGAGCTTCGCCGTGTTCACGGACACCTCGTCCGTAATAATGTTTACGCTCACCTGCGCGTAGGATATGCCTTTCGCGTTGTCGCCGCCCGCCTGCAAATGCCATACGCCGTACGCGTCCTTTTCGCAAACGGTCGTGTGGGAATGTCCCTCGAACACGAGATCGACGTAGCCGTTTGAAAGCCCGAGGTCGTAATGTCGGATATTGGAAGCCTCCGCGTCGTGCAAGGAATATACGATCATATCCGCGCCCAGCGCGCGAAGTCTGTCCGATTCCGCTTTTACAAGCGCGGTGAGCTCGTCGCCCACTTTAAAACAAATATCCTCCACCTGTTCTTCGGCGATCGAGGAATAACAATCGCCGATCGCGCCGATAATGCCGATCTTCACGCCGCTCCGTTCCACCATCACGGAGGGTTCGCAATAATCGACCCGCTCGTTCGTGGCTCTGTCGTAAACGTTGATACCGAGGAAAGGGAACTCGGCGAGCGACTCGTTCGCCTCGATGTACGCTTCGCCCCAATCGAATTCGTGGTTGCCCATCGTCATCGATTCGAAGCCGAGATCGTTCATCCAATCGGTGATGATCCTACCCTTGGTGAAATTGGATTCCGCGCTGCCCTGCCACATGTCGCCCGTGGATAAAACGACCGTATTTCCCTTCGTCGCCTGTGCGTTCCGAAGATACGAGGTCATTTCGTCGACGCCGATATTCGCGTACGTATCGTCGAATTTTCCGTGCAGATCGTTGATCGCGTAGAAATCGATCTGCGCACGTATGCTCGCGCCGCAACCGTCGCATAAACCATCGGTATCCGCGTCCGCGTGTACGTGTACGCCGTCGACTTGTCCGTCGGACGAGCCCGACGTATTTCCCGTCGCGCCGCACCCCGCAAACGCAAAGAATATCGACAAGCTCAAGATCGGTAACCGTTTTCCCATATTTTTTCCTCTGTCGTAAATTATAGGCTTTCTTTCGTTTATATTTTAACACGCTTTTCCCCTATTGTCAAGGGTTTATTTTCCCGCGGCGTTCCGAAAAAACATGCAAACGGCGGACCGTTTCGAATGTCCGCCGTTTCTTCGTATCTATACTCAGTATTTTCTCCAAACCATTTTATTCACAACGCCCGTATACGATTGGATCAGCTTGACTACTTTCGTCGAAACGTTCTCCTCTACGTAATCGGGTACGGGTATACCGTGATGCCCGTCTTTCGTGAGCTCGACCGCCGTTCCGATCGCCTGTACGAGCGACTTCTCGTCGATCCCCGCCAGCACGAAGCACGCCTTATCGAGCGCCTCGGGGCGTTCGGTGCTCGTACGGATACACACCGCGGGGAAAGGCTTCCCGATCGAAGTAAAGAAGCTGCTCTCCTCGGGCAGCGTGCCGCTGTCCGACACCACCGCAAACGCGTTCATTTGCAGGTTGTTGTAATCGTGGAAGCCCAACGGCTCGTGGCGGATCACCCGTTTGTCCAGCACGAATCCACTCGTTTCCAGCCGCTTCTTGCTTCTGGGATGGCAGGAATACAAAATGGGCATATCGTATTTTTCCGCAATCTTATTGATTGCCGTGAACAGAGACAGGAAATTCTTTTCCGTATCGATATTTTCCTCTCTGTGCGCCGAAAGCAGGATATATTTTTTGGGTTGCAGACCGAGACGGTTTAAAATGTCGCTCTTTTCGATATCCGCGAGATTGTTATGCAACACCTCCGCCATGGGCGAGCCCGTTACGTAGGTGCGCTCCTTGGGCAGACCGCAATCGGCAAGATAGCGTCTTGCGTGCTCGGAATAGGCAAGGTTGACGTCGGAAATAATATCGACGATACGTCTGTTCGTTTCCTCGGGCAGACACTCGTCCTTGCACCTGTTCCCCGCCTCCATGTGGAAAATGGGAATGTGCAGACGCTTTGCCGCGATCGCGGAAAGACAGCTGTTCGTGTCGCCCAAAATCAGAAGCGCGTCGGGCTGACAAGCTGTCATAAGCTTGTACGAGCAATTGATGATATTGCCGACCGTCGCGCCCAGATCGTCGCCCACCGCGTCCATATATACTTCGGGCGCATCCAATTTCAAGTCCTTGAAAAATACGCCGTTTAAGTTGTAGTCGTAGTTCTGCCCCGTGTGCGCGAGGATACAGTCGAAATATCGGCGGCACTTATCGATGACCGCCGCGAGACGAATGATCTCGGGACGGGTGCCGACGATGATAAGCAGCTTCAATTTGCCGTTGTTTTTGAACCGTACGTTTGAATAGTCTAATCTGATCTTCATTTCCATAATTATTTTACCACCTCGAAAAACGTATCGGGTTTGGCGGGATCGAACGCTTCGTTCGCCCACATCACCGTGACGAGATTTTCCGTATTCGAAAGATTGACGATATTATGCGTGTACCCCGGCAACATGTGCACGGCTTGTATCTTCTCGCCGCTCACCTCGAACTCCAGCACCTCGTCCGTACCGATCTTGCGCTGTTGGATCAAGCCGTGACCCGCGACGACAATGAAAAATTCCCATTTCGTGTGATGCCAATGCTGTCCCTTGGTAATTCCCGGCTTCGAAATATTGATCGAGACCTGTCCGCATTTTTCCGTCTTTAAAAGCTCGGTAAAGCTCCCCCGCGCGTCGACGTTCATCTTGAGATCGAACGCCGCCTTCTCCTTCGGCAGATAGGAAAGATAGGTCGAATACAATTTCTTCGCAAAGCTCCCGTTCGGGATCTCGGGGATCACGAGCGTTTCGCTTTGTCTACGGAACGTATACAACAGATCCACGATCTCGCCGAGCGTGACTTTATGCGTCGTCGGGACGTAATAATACCGACCCGTTTCACTCGCCACAGGCATCAATCCGTCGTAATCGCAACGGTGCCCCTTGCCCTCGAGGAGGTCGAGCATTTCCGACACAAGATCGTCGATATAGAGAAGCTCCAGCCCGATCGCCCTGTCGTTTACCGTGATCGGCAAATCGTTTGCGACGTTGTTGCAAAAGGTCGCCACCGCGCTGTTATAATTGGGTCGGCACCACTTGCCGAAGAGGTTGGGAAAGCGGTAAACGCATACCTGCCCCCCTCGTTTTACGGCGTAATCGAAAAACAATTCCTCGCCCGCTTTTTTGCTTTTGCCGTATTCCCCTTCCGCGTAACGACCGATCAAAGTCGCCTGAATGGAGGACGAAAGCATGACGGGGGCTTTGTTTCCGTGTTTTTCGAGGGCGTCCAAAAGGGCGCTCGCAAAACCGAAATTGCCTTGCATGAATTCTTCCTGCGATTTGGGACGGTTTACCCCTGCGAGATTGAACACGAAATCGGCGGCTTTGCAATAGCCGTCAAGCTCGGCGGGCGTGTTGTCGACGTCGTACTCGTATATTTCCTCGACGGACAAGGCGGGACGGGTCTTGTCCTTTCCGTCCTTTACGTTTTTCAAAGCGGCGCAGAGGTTTTTACCGACAAAGCCTTTTGCGCCCGTAACCAAAATTTTCATGACTCGTCCTTATTTCTTCGCAAGCTCGTCCCGAATATATTGCAGGGAAGCGATCTTTTTCTTCGTCTCCTCCACCGTCAAAAGGCGGGTGTTGTTGGAGTTGAATTCCGTCAAGGGATTGCGTTTTGCGTCGCCCTCTTTGAAATATTTGTCATAATTCAAGCCGCGCTTGTCGCTGGGAACGCGGTAGAAATTGCCCATATCGATCGCATTGGCGCATTCCTCGTTGGTGAGGAGGGTCTCGTACATTTTTTCGCCGTGGCGGATACCGATCACTTTGATGTCGTTTTTATCGCCGCCGAACAGTTCGCAAACCGCTTCCGCCTGCGTCTGAATGGTACACGCGGGCGCTTTCTGTACGAGGATATCGCCGCTGACGCCGTTTTCGAAGGCGAAAAGCACGAGATCGACGGCTTCGTCCAAGGACATAATGAAGCGGGTCATTTTGGGGTCGGTGAGGGTAATGGGCTTACCGTTTCTGATCTGATCGATCCAAAGCGGGATCACGCTGCCGCGACTGCACATTACGTTGCCGTAACGAGTGCAACAGATCTTCGTCTTTTCGGGGTTGACCGTGCGGGATTTCGCCACCACGACCTTTTCCATCATCGCCTTGCTCGTGCCCATTGCGTTGACGGGATACGCGGCTTTGTCCGTAGAAAGACAGATGACCGTTTTCACGCCCTCTTCGATTGCCGCCGTGAGCACGTTTTCGGTGCCGAGCACGTTGGTTTTCACCGCTTCGACGGGGAAGAATTCGCAAGACGGTACTTGTTTAAGCGCCGCCGCATGGAAGATGTAATCCACGCCGTGCATCGCGTTTTTGACGCTAGCGATATCGCGGACGTCGCCGATGTAGAATTTGATTTTTTCGGCGACCTCGGGCATTTTCGCCTGAAATTCGTGACGCATATCGTCCTGTTTTTTCTCATCGCGGGAGAAAATGCGGATCTCGCCGATATCGGTTTTGAGGAAACGGTTGAGCACGGCGTTACCGAACGAACCCGTACCGCCTGTAATAAGCAACGTTTTATTTGTAAAAAGTGACATGCTTATTTCTCCTTGATTTTTTTTCTTAATTGCGTACTGCTTGTCCCTTGCGTATATTCAAAATAAACAATTTCAACAGATTTATCCTCAAAATATTTCTCATATCGTTGAAAGCGTTCCGAGCCTTTATAATCGCTCCCAACAAATAATTTATCGTAGTGCAATACATCATATGCGTCTGAATCTTCTGTAAAAGATTCGATTACTCGGTCGACATATTTAATACTGTTTACAATGGCTTTTCTTTCTTCAAAAGGGATGAAGGTTTCCTTGCCCTTCCAACTCCCATCTTTATGAACCCCGACTATCAAGTAATCGCATTCTTGTTTCGCTCTTCTTAATAAATTTAAATGCCCGATATGAAATAAATCAAACGTTCCGCTCAAATACCCAACGCAAACTTGCGGTTTTTTATCTAAGCGACCAGACTGCATTTTGTAATGGTAACTCTCCACTCCATATTGCAAGCTGTCTTTTTGATGTCTTGCGATAACGTTTTGATAAATTTCTTTATATTGAGGTATGTATAAACGTTCTTTTCTTCTTGCTCTATGAAGCATTTCACGTGTTATATCAAGGAGATCCTCTATATTATTAGGTCCACCGTTAAAATTAGTATTTTTAATACTTCCGGGGGACACGTCTAATATGCGGTTTGAATATCCTTGCGCCGCCAACTCCGCGTTTAAATTTTCGATAAAAGCACATAACCCCGATTTCGCCGCACCGTATACGGAAAACAAGGGAGAACAAACGTGTCCTGCGATACTTCCCATAACCAAAGTGTAAAAATCATTATGAGAATGTAACTTGGAATAATACTTCTTTATGATTTGAATAATCGCCAATTGATTGCATTTTATGAGATTTTCAACCTCTTTTTCATGTAATGCCTCAAATGGAGCCACTCGTCCAAATCCGGCTGTTATAATTAACGTATCAATGTCTTGAATTTCGCCAAAGAAACCATATTCTTCATTAATCAAATTCAAACGAGTAAACGACGTTTTTTCTAAATATTGCGCTCTATAATCTTGCGGAATATCACTCTCGCGAGGAAAATCCTTACCCACTACATAGATATGGTCATATTTTTCTTCAATTAAATTAAATACCAGAGCCAAACCAATTCCGCTGTTTCCGCCAACTACCAATGCTTTCTTCATTCTTGTTTTCCTTTTTTTCTTTCAAATACTTTATCTATTATCATATAGATTTTATTGAACACGACTACAAGCAAAAGCGTCGCTATGATGGATAGTCCCGCAAATAAATATCTTGAACTATTCCAGCCAACCTCCGAGAATATAATCATCGGAATGCGTTGTAAAATATAAATTAAGAAGCTGTTTTTTCCCAACCAGCGCAAAACTACATTATCGATTTTTATTTTTGTCGTAAACATTACTATTGCCAAACAAAAAGCACACGCACAAATGCTGTAAATCGCTATTTTTTCAAAGGGGATTTTATGATAACCAAAATAAGAAACAATAAACAAGAGGAACGAAGCGGCAACAATCAGATAATTACTTCTTTTATTCTTCTCTAAGTAAAAATCCAATTTTTCTTTTCCCGTTGAAAACAACATTCCCAGAGGATAACAAAGTAACGTATCATACCACCATGTTTCTTTGCCAAACACATAAAAGACAAACCAAAGCACTATGCTGAAGCCGCATACGATAAAACTCACGGCTATGCTTTTCCTTGCCTTAAAAAATTTCTCCGCGATAGGAAACGCCGCCCAAGTTAATATATACAGTGATAATGCGATAAAAATAAACCAATTCGAATTACCAACAGACGTCCATCCAATCCAACAAAAAGCATAATCTTGCCAAGAGTAAGTTTTTCCGATTATGAAAGACAATATAAAATAACAAGCTACTGCAACGGCAAAATGCAACCACGTTTTTAAAATTCTATTTTTTAAAAACGTTTTCGTATACTTATCTTTATTTTTATAAGATTGTATAACGCCATATCCCGAATAAAAGAAAAATATTGCAACCATAAGCTGACCAATCATATTCAGTAATATTCCATATGATCGATCTGCAAAAGACGAGGACAACGTGATATAACCCCGCATGTGCGAAAACAGAATAATGATAGCAAATATACCTTTTACCGCTTCCGTTTGCTCTCTTGACATATAATCTTTATGACAATGAGAGAACTTTATCCCCCAAACACACAGTAAAAATAAAGCAACGAATAATACGATCATTTAAGTACCTATAAACCCGCTTTTTCTATAATAAAATCTACCACTCGTTCCGAATTCTTTCCATCTGTGGAACAATTTATAAGATTTTTTATCTCATTTCTTTCCTTTTTTAATAAGTCGATTCCTTTCGCTACATTCGAAATAAAGCCTATAAATTCTTCTAGATTATATATTTTCTCCGCCCCTTTCATATAAAACTCATAATCTTTGATAAGACCGGGATTAACTTTATACTCTTCAATATCTTCCCATATCGCGGCAATCGGTTTATCGCAAAGCGTAAAATCGTAATAAATAGAAGAATAGTCCGTAATCAATGCGTCACATCCTCCAACAAACTGATAGGAACTGATTTTATTCTCGACGAAAAAATTATCGTCGATAAAGCGGATATTGCTCAAATTCAAATTTTTAATATAACTTAAATTTTGAGCAAAATGCGGTTTTAAGACAAGCAATACGTTATTCTCTTTTGCACATTCATTTAATTTTTTCGCTTTTTCCATATCGTGTATGATAGGTAATGCGTTTCCGCTCGCGATATTCCCCCCGCCTTTGTGTTGTCTGAACGTTGGATACCAAACAATCACTTTTTCGCTCGTCGCGTTCAAATATTTGCGAACGTTTATTTTTTCTTGTGAAAAAACATCATTGCGGGGATAACCCAAAGGAAGCACCTTTTCTCTCGGAAATTTTAACTCGTATGCCATTAAATCAACCGCATCTTGGGACGTGGCAAGACAATAATCTATCCCCGTGGGAACAGTATAATATCCACGAACGCTTTTTATTGGAATCCCATGCGATAAATAAAATGCGGTTTGTCCTTTTCTCTGTCCTGCCAAAAACATATTACAGGAAATCAAACATTTAGCCTGATAAAGGGTTTTTGTTAATGTTCTACGCCCTCTTTTTGTGCTTGTGTCAATATAAAAAACGTTTTCTATGGATTGTTCCAGTTTAGCCTCGGGAGAAGACGTCTTCCAAATCATCTGATACCGTTTATTCAAGCCGCGTCGTATCATCTCGTCGAAAACAGCTTTGGTATTATCGGAAAAATCGGGCGCACTTTCAAATAAAATTGTTTTACTGAAACCACCGCCTCCAAACAAAACTCTTTTTACAATGTTTTTAATTTTTCTTTTAATTTTCCGAATCATTTTTAACCTGTTTATCTTTTCTTGAAAAATTTTTCAAGGATGTTAAGATGTATTTCAAATTGCGATTTTTTAAAAATAAACTCAATAAAAAGTAAACAATAATGCCTGTAAATACTTGTATAATCAATAATAGATAAATATTGATTTTTAACAAACCGATCGCATATACGGCGATACCCATAACAATTGCCATTAAAAAGTTAGGAAACAGATCCACTATTTGCAGACGATATCGATACCCTATCAACTTACGATTAGGCGCAGTATTTATAATGGTTGCAATAACCGTATTAATAATACTTGCTAAGGCCAAATATTCGGGTTTATTTGAAAATAAAACAAAGCATAAAATAACAATTGCATATAATACTTTTTTTGTGACTTCTAAAATTAAAATTAAATCACTCCGTCCAATTGCCCTTATAACTTGTAAATTCCCCGTTTGAATTATATCAAACATATAAACAATGCAAAAAATTTGTATATAAATTGTCGCCGACAACCATTTATCTGTCAACAACACTAAAATAAATTTATCTGCCACAGCAAGGAATCCTATCATCATTGGAAAAATCAAATAAGATGATAATTGCATAAAACGACGAGTATAGTTTAAAATAGCGCTTTTATCGTCTTGCATTTTACTCATTACAGGAAAGAGAACCGCCGATAAAGTTGACCCCACGGTTGAGTTGACCAACTGCGGAAAACTTTTTCCTTTGGTATAATAAGACAAATCCGCCCCTGTATATTTTAACCCAATGATAAGAGGATTGATCTCATCATACAAAACACTTACGCTGGAAGCGACTAAGATTTTCCAACCGTATTTGAACAGTGCCTTAGTACTGTTTCTCGAAATTTTAAAAATAAATCGAACGCGTGTAGTAAAAAACAGAATAATCGTATCGATGGTCGCATTTATCATTTGTTGCGCAACCAATGCCCATGGTCCAAAGCCGTTAGCCGCCATAGTAATTCCAACAATCGCGGAAATGATCGTTCCCACAATTGTAGATAAAAAGAATTTTCTAAACTGCAAATGCCGAGAAACGTAAGCACATAAAACAGACTTAAACGCATTAATAAACAAAGTCAGCCCCATTACTCGAAACACCGCGATCAAAATATCCTGATCGTAAGCTTTCGCAATAAAAGGCGCACAAAAAAATAAAATAATATATATAAGTGCCGCAGAGATCAGACTAATAAATAAAACACTTGAATAATCTTCGATATCAGCGTCTTTTTTTTGAATCAACGCAGCATTAAATCCACCGGAAATAAATACGTTGGCGAAAGCAAAAAAGATCGCCACTATTCCGACAACGCTATAATCCTCAGGCGTAAGCAAACGAGCAAGAATGATGGAAACGACAAGAGAAACAAGTTGTGCAATAATTCTCTCACCAAATTTCCATATAAAACCTGACATCGTTTTATTTTTTAATTGAGTGATTTCAGCCGACATTTTTATGACCTCATCTTAAAATTGGACGGAATTTTTATATATGTTTTAATCTAACCAAAAAAAACAAAAGAAAATAAAAATTATTTTTAAATAAAAACCACTTTATTCTACTTAAAAGGTTCATATTATTCTTTTTATAGCTGCCCGAAATTATTACCTTTTTCCAATAATCACTGTTTTTTATTTTTTTAAATAAGACTTTTTTTTGTTTATATTTATTTTTTTGTAGTGCAATCGTCGCTGCGATCTCCGTTATTATGACAATTTCATTTGTTCGATGCCACGTCCAATCCTCTTCGTCGTAAAGTTGTTCTTGCAATATCCGCTCATAGACTTCTTTGCGCACAAACAAACGGTCTTCAACAAAACGCTCAATATCTACTTTATGCGTCACTGAATACGGATTCACTCTATATCCGTAAAGCACGTCATCAATTACAACGGTTTTGGGCTTCTGTTGAATAATATCAAGACTTTGAAGTAAATCTTCGCCATAACGAACAGCGGAAACATGTTTATAATCCGAATCACACAGAAATTTTCTTTTGACAACTTTACGGCATACCGAGTTATATTTATCACCGTCTAATAAAGTTTTATATAGTTCTTTGTCCGTATTAATACAAAGATCTTCCGATTGCGGTTTTAAAACAAACTGCGCCTCCTGAGCCTTTGAAAATTTGCACCAGTCAAAAACAACCATATCGCAATGATGTTCCTGAAATTTCTCTTTGATTCTTTCTAACGCGTTTAAAGAGATAATATCGTCTGAATCAACAAATACAATATATTCTCCCGTCGCAATTTTCAATCCACATGCTCTCGTAGCTATTTGTCCCGAATTTTCTTTATGAATTACTTTTATACGCTCATCCTTTTTTGCGTACTCATCACATATCGTCCCGCTTTTATCCTTAGAGCCATCGTCGACCAATATTAGCTCAAAATTCGGATAAGTCTGAGCTAAAACAGACTCTACGCATTCAGCCAAATATTTTTCCGTATTGTATATCGGTACTATTATACTAAACATTTCCATATAATCTCATATTTCCATACGGTTTTTCGCTCTTAATAAAGAATACCATATAATTAACGGGAACCAAAATGATGCGCCCAGATGATTCGCAATTATTAAATTGTTAAATAGAAAAGCAATGACAAAGCTGATTAAAAATATATTTTTACTCTTCAATATAGGTTTAACGATACTCCAAAAACAGTATACCAAAATTAAACACCCAAACAAACCAAAATGGAGTAAAAACGTCAAATAGGTATTATGCGCGTCTCCGTTATAACCTGTATAAATGAATATTAAATCCTCAGTATGTCCAGCTCCATATCCCCAAAATGGACGCTGTAACCATGTTTCTATTGCATTTCCCCAAAGTGACAGCCTAGTATGATTACTTTGATCGTTAAGCTGTTCAATATTAAAACGATTTTTAAGCTCTTGCGGTAATTTGGCGTAAATAATGGCAAAAACAAGAACGCAACACATTACAACAAACAACACTCCAAGGGGATTCCTTTTCATGATTTGGTGTAAAAATACTCCTATAAATAGTATTGCGGTTGAAACATAAGCAGCACGCGACCCTGTCATAATAATCGCCAATGTAATAACAATGCTTGAAAGACCTGCGCCCAATTTGCCAAGAAGGTTCAAGGATTTCTTTTGAAAAACATATAACGAAAAACCCAATGCTATATATAAAAAACTTGCCAAATAATTGGGATCGATATCTAAATTATTCATAAATTGAATAGTAAATCTATAAGTATTTTCATAATGATAATGCTTTTGTTGTACTATAACAAACAACGATATAATTACTCCACCCATAATTAAACTAGTTATCAAGGCATAGACGCTTTTTAAATTGGGGGGAACTATTAATACACAAAGCAAAGTCAAAATCCATACTACATAACTTAAAAATGTTCCTCTATCAAACGTTTCTACATTTAATGCGGTCACAAACAACATTAAAATAAATAAACCTATTAAAGCAATGCATAATTTATTATCTGAAATACACGGCTTCTTGTATATCCAATATGCAAATGAACTTGCAATATATAATAATAAAAAAATAACATATTCCGAAATAAATAACGCCCGATGATTATTTGTTACCATACAAATCAAGAAGGCGCACAAAAAATAATAGGGAAATAAAATTGAATCCTTATTAGTTTTTAAAATATGCAAATCATCTTGTTTTTTTGTCATAAAATGCCTCAAAGAAATGTTTCGATAAATTTTAATGTGTCCTTCTTATCATATTTCCCTATACGAACAATTCGCACCCCTTCCTTTCTATTTCCGTGCTCATAACTATTTAAAACTTCCAATATTTGCCTTGCCCATTTTGTATTGTCCGCGCGCAAATCCATAAAACGAACCGTCCCGCCAATATCGACTTCCTTTGTAATAGAATCAGACAGTACACAAGGACACCCCGCGGCCTGGGCTTCTATTGCCGTTAAGGGTAGCCCTTCAAATAATGACGGCATAAGCAATAAATCTATTGCCGAAAACAGTTCGTGAACATCATTACGTAAACCTAAAAATTGCACATGCTCTTGCAATTTTAATGTATTTACTCGATTTTCAACCGTCTGCCTTAATTTCCCCTCTCCAACAATTAGTAATTGCGCGTTCTTATATTCCTGAATGATCGAATTGAAGATATCTATCCCTCTGATTGTGTTTTTTTGTTCAGATAACCGCCCAACCATTGCAACAGCATACGTATCATTTTTGATATGAAGTTCTTCCCTAAGTTTTTCTCTGTTTTCTTGGCTATATTGAAATTTTTCAGCGTCGATGCCGTTGCGAATAATCTGAATTTTTTCTTTGTTCTCTTCGCCAAACAATGCTATGCCTGCTTTTAAGGAACATGCAAAAAATAAATCGGTAGATTTTATTACTTTTCTTCTGTTTATAACACCTAAAAACCGATTCAAACAATATAATAATTTCCCAGAATTACTGTCAAAATTTGTTCCGTGTGAATGGGTTATTATTTTGGCGCGCGTAAACTTTTTGCCGTAATATTGGATTTGATACATACTAGTTGACGAAGTATTAACCCATATATAATCAAAATCAGTATTTGTACGAAAGAACGTTTTTATATTCTTATTAAACAATAACGGATTTTTTCTTCGAGATGGTAATACAATGATTTTATAATCATTTTTCTTATATATATCAGAAAAAGCACACTCATTGTCAAAACATAAAAACGATATATCAAAACAATCGTTTTTAATTTCAAATAGCCCTTTAAATAAAGTTTCGATGCCTCCAACAGTGCTTGTACATCCAACTATTAAAAGTTTCTTCATTTTAACTCCCAATACATTTCTTCGCAATTCTTATGCAACATTCCGTCATATTGTAGCTAATAGAGAACATTAACGCTAAAATTTTTCTACTCTTCTTCATTGGCGAATGCAACAATAATCGCAAGTCTTTTTTTAAATCCTTTTTTAACTTAGATACTACATCTTTTTTATTTATGGACGTATCGGAAATACCATAAAATGCTATTTTACAAAGCAACGACAAACTCGTTCTCGCATATTTAACTTCTCCCAATTCTTTAATTTTTCCATATTCTTCCGATTGAGTTAATTCCTTAATTCCTTCTGCCGCGGCATACAAATCAAAATCGCGCTTTTTCAATCCATTTTTTGTAATACTGCCATTATTACTATAATAAAAATATTTAACTTTTGAAGTGTCAACTATTAAATCGGCGTTACTAAAAACTTTATATTTCCATACGATATCCTCATTAATTTTGCCAATAGGAAATAATAAATCTTTTAAAACCTCTTTTGTATAAAGGCAACGCCACGCTGCATAATAAGAATCGTCTATTGTAGATTTTACCATTAAAAAATGGATTATTTCTTTCCCCCTAAGAATAATTCTTTTTTCCTTTCTTTCTTTTATATTTTTTTTACCATTGGTTTTATACACGCCAAATTGAACGATATCCGCATTATAATTAAGTATTAAATTTACAGAATATTCTATTGTGTCCAAAGCAATCCAATCATCACTATCAACAAAGCATATATATGCGCCTTTTGCATATGCCAATCCATAATTGCGAGCAGACGACAACCCACCATTTTCCTTGTGATAAACAGTTATACGATCATCTAAATGCATATAATCTTCCGCAATTTCAGCGGAAGTATCCGTACTCCCATCATTGATTAGAAGAATCTCAATATTTTTATATGTTTGACCAATTACGCTATCCAAGCAACGACTTAAATATTTTTCTACATTATAAATCGGAATAATCAAACTGACAAGCGGAGCCGCCTTGTCGACAGAAGAAATCTCATTATTGAACATTCTTGCTTTTCCTCAAAAATTTCTTATATGCTGCTTTTCTCAATTTTGCGGGTAACAATACATAGCCTGTAAATCTAATAATTTTCATTTTTAATGCAGCTATACCACCTATCATTTTATTTTTTCTCATATATTTTAACAAAGCCGCATAACTTTTATAATATTTTATGCCACCACGACGATTAGCCATATCGCCTATCCGCACATTTACAAGAACCTTATTTAAATTTGCAAATTTAGCATTATGTAAATACATTCTTATCCATAAATACCAATCTTCAAACAAATAAAAATCTTCATAAGAATTTGCTCTTTCAATCGCCTCTTTTTTAAACATCACGGTCATGTGATTAAATGGGCAACGCTTTTTTAAACATGCTACAATCTCTTCATGTGTTTTGGGAACCAAACGAAAATCTACCACTTGATCAGGCGAAAGACTAAATTCGGAAATATCCCCTCCTACGATATCCACGTCAGGATTATCACGTAAAAATGAAAGTTGCTGCTCAAAACGATCGGAAACACAAATATCATCTGTATCCATTCTGGCTACAAAATCATACTTGCAATATGTTAATCCTAACCGTAAAGCCTTTCCCAATCCCCCGTTTTCTTCAAGTGGCACGTAAGTAAAAAGTCCCGAATATTTTTCCAAATATTTATCAATGGTTGTTTGCAGCTCCTGCGGTACCAATCCATCTCGGACTAAAACAATCTGACTGGGCGAAACCGTTTGATTTATCACACTATCCAACGCTTCAATGAAATATTTTACCTCCTCTTTCTTATAAACGCTCATCAATACGGAAAATTGCACATTATTTTTCATTTTTACCTCTTAATTTTGAACTTTTAGATAATTTTTTATCTAATGCCATCTCCTCCCCGCAACTGGAACTCTCTATAAACGCCAATGCCGCCGAATAAAACAGCGTCGGTCCGATGTTGAAGAAATGGCAATCCAAAAGACTCATCACGAGCAATACCATGATCGAAAGCCCGATAAAGACCTTCTCCGCCGTCGGCTTTTTGAAGATCAGCAAGACTGTCTGCACGCGGTGCAAAAGATACGCCGCAAGCCCCACGAGCCCGCACGCCGCCGCGATCTGAACGATCGTATTGTGCCAACGCCCGGGAATAATATCGTTGAATCCGCCCATCTGCGACCATATCCAGCTCGCATTCTCGCCATGCGCCAAATCGTTGAGCGTATAGAACGACGATCCGAAAATCGGATCATGCCAAAAGATCTGTAAACCTAATTTATAAAGGCGTAATCTCGCGTCTGACTTTAATCCCGCCGAAAACGCCGACCAAAACGCCTTATACGTCAAAACGCTCATTACTCCAAGCGTTGCGATCAACACGAAAATGTTCACGATCGTGATCTTCTTCACCCGCTTGCAAGGCGACTTCGAAAGAATAAAAATCAAACACCCGACGTAGACCGCCGCCGAAGCAAGAATACACGTCCTCGAACAGGTCAGTAACGAAAACACGCAAAGCATTACCGCCAAAACGTTATATAGGATCGGGCGATCGTTTTTATGGACGAAATAGAACGCAAACGGGATCGCCATCGAGATCAGCACGCCCATATTGTTGTTGATCCCCCAACCCGCGAAAATATTCTCTCGGTGCAATACGCCGTCTATAAATACGCCGTTCATGATATAAACGCCGACCAGCTCCAGCCCGACCGTCAAACCCATAACGAGCCCCACGTGCGCACAGTAACGCTTGTCGACGTCTTTCCACTTCACGCCGCCGCTCAAAAGGAAATACGGCACAAAGATCGCCGCAAACTGTATCAACCCGAAACGGATATTCTTTACCGCGACCGTGGTATACCCTTTCACGCCTACGCCCGAAAGCACGTACGCCGTGCCGAGCGCCAACATGCCCCAAAGCAACTTACGCTTGGTTTTGAACATTTTCGAGCCAAGCTCTCTATCGGCGATCAAACGGTAAATAAGCGCAGCAACGATGACCGCCGCCATAATAAGGATCGCTCCGCCGCCGTTGGTAAAAGAAAAAATCGAATCCCCGTAGCGACCCGGATTGTTTTTGAAATTCGGCGTTATGTAGCACCCTAACAGCATGGGCGTATAGGAAAGGTAATCCTTCCCGAATACGCTCACGAATACGGCTACAAGCGTAAAAAATCCGTACGCAATCAGCTCCAAGGCGAAAATATTCGCCACTAAAACGATCGCCGCAACGACAACGATAAATCCCGCCGAACCGAGAAAAGCGCTCAGCTTTTCGGCAAAAGGCAACAGCGGTAGCTTATAAATTTTTCCCTCTCTCGTTAAAGACATGTCCAATCCGTTCAATCCGTTTTATTTTTTGGTCCAACGCCCCGTCGCCGCCTCACAGCTTCGGGTTTATATGTTTTCAAACATCCGATTTTTCCCCGAAAAGGGAAAAGTGCGACGAAATCAGCTCTCCTCCGCCGCATTTCCTTCGCGATTCACCACGACCGCCACCGTTCTGAATATCAGTTTGATATCCAATCCCAACGAAGCGTTTCGCACGTATTCCGCGTCCATGATCGCTTTATTTTTATAGTATACGTCGTCTCTGCCGCTTACCTGCGCGTATCCCGAGAGCCCCGGTCGCATCTGATAAACGCCAAGCCGCAAACGCATTCCGTTGCAGTTTTCCTCCGTCATCACCAACGGACGCGGCCCGATGATCGACATCGTTCCCCAAAAACAGCACCAAAGCTGCGGCAACTCGTCTAAACTGAATCGCCTTAAAAATTTCCCTACCCGCGTATAATACTGTTCCGGATTTTGCAACACCGAAGTCGCCATATCGTGCGGCGTCTCGATCTTCATCGAACGGAATTTGTAGCAATTAAAAGGTTTGCCGTGCCGCCCCATACGCTTTTGCTTGAAAAAAATAGGTCCCCTCGAATCAATCTTGATTGCGATCGCAATGATCAGCATGATCGGAGAAAGTACAGCCAAAGCGATAAGCGATACGATCATATCGAACGAACGCTTGCAAAAACGGTAAAACACTCTCTTTTTCTTGTTCGGTTGAAAATTACGTATAAAATTTTCGTAATATTCGTCGGGATATTTTATATTACAGTTAAATTCCACGTCCGATAAGATACACTTCCGCCGTCTTTTGCGTTCTTTCTTATCGCGCTTCGCTTGCTGTTTTTGTTCTTTTTTTGCGTCGTTCATCTTTCGTTTTCACTTCTTCCCAATAATATTTTGTCTGCTTTACGGCAAACGAGCTCGCCCGTCGTCAGCTTACGCCGGCGGCGCACCGCGTACGAAAGGCGATACGCGCGCCTGTACGTACGTCAAAATATTAAACAACGGATACTGTGATTTTACTCACCGCGGAACAACGGGTCTACGTTCACCCCATTCCTTCGGACCGCTTATTTCCTCTTAATATATTTTTGCAACGAGTCCTTTTATACATTTTATCACTTTCGTATCGGTTTGTCAAGAGGTATAAGCAAATTATCCTGAATTGTGTGTAGGATTACAATAGATATGAGACAAAAGGCATAAAAAAGGTAGCGAAAAAATTTTCTTTATGTTAAAGTTTAATCAGCACAAAAAACTAACAAAGGAAAATTTATTCGCTACTATGAACATTGTATCACAAAAAGCTAACTTTCGTCAATCAGTTGTACTCTATTCTTTTAGAAATTCTATTTTTGCTACCATTCGCCGTTTTGGTGTCTCTCGAGCCACCATCTACCGTTGGCGTAAACGGTATAATGGTACTACTCAATCCCTTGCAGAATACTCTCGGCGTCCACACAGCCACCCCAATCAACATACACCCGAAGAGCTTAAACTTATCTCCGATATGCGTAGACGTAATCCTAACGACGGTTTGGTTTTCTTTTGGACTAAACTTATGCAGCGTGGCTACAAACGTTCTATTCCTGCGCTTTGGCGCATTTTGAGAAAACTATCCCTGCAACCCGTTAAACCACCGAATCCTAAATATATTCCAAAACCCTACGAGCCTATGCTTTATCCCGGTCAAAGAGTTCAGGTTGACGTGAAAATTGTTCCCAAATCCTGTATTGTTCCCGATGCAGACGGCTTGCAGGAACGCTATTACCAATATACGGCTATTGACGAATACTCTCGTTTTCGTTTCGTTATGGCTTTTAAGGAACAGAGCACCTATTCTTCCGTTCAGTTTGTCAATGCTATGATTAAGGCTTTCCCTTTCAAGATAGAGTGTATTCAAACGGATAACGGATTAGAGTTTATTAAATCCTTTGACGAGCGCAAAAAGGGAAAAGTTTCACTCTTTGAGGCGCACCTCAAAGAGTTGGGGATCAGACATAAACTTATTCGCCCTTTTACTCCAAGACATAATGGTAAAGTAGAAAGATCTCACAGAAAGGATAACGAATATTTTTATGCTACTCATAAATTTTATTCCTTTGAAGATTTCAAAAAACAGCTTTCCGTTCATCTTCGTTGGTACAATTCTTTCCCTATGCGTCCTTTGCACTGGAAATCGCCAAAACAATATATCTTGGATTACTTACACAACGGTCTTTTACATAATTAAAATTTTTTTCTAAAATCTTGTCTCATATGTTTGACAAACCTACATATAAGCAAATTATCCTGAATTGTGTCGACAACCGAGCCCCGTAAAACGGATTTTTTTCGAAAAAATCTTCCGCTTTTCCCCACAAAATAAAAAATCCCGTTCCAAGAACGGGATCTTTTCTTGTCGTAAAACTTATTTAAGTTCAGCGGTAGCGCCGTTTTCTTTAAGTTTCGCAACGAACGCTTCAGCGTCTGCCTTAGGCATAGCTTCTTTCAGCACGCCCATAGCTTCAACCGCTTTCTTCGCGTCTGCAAGACCGAGACCGGTAGCCTCGCGAACAACTTTGATGATCGCGATCTTATTCGCGCCGATGTCCTTAAGAACAACGTCGAATTCCGTCTTTTCTTCCGCTGCGGGAGCCGCTTCCGCCGCACCAGCCGCCGCGCCTGCCGCTACGGGAGCCGCTGCGCTTACGCCGAATTCTGCTTCAAGTGCTTTTACAAGTTCGTTCAATTCGAGAACGGTCATAGCTTTTACTTCTTCAATGAGTTTCTGTACGTCCATTTTAATTATCCTCCGATTTTTTATGATTTTTTAATTTGAATTTTTTTCGTTTACTTTAAAAATCAGTTGCTTTCTTTTGCTTTTGCAATGCTGTCCAAAACGTAAACAAATTTGGAAAGCGAAGACTGGAAGCAACCGAGCATCTTCGCAATGAGCACTTCCTTGGAAGGAATTGCGGAAAGCGCTTTCACGCCGTCCTTGTCAAGATACTTGTTCTCCACGTACGCGCACTTAGGCACGATCTTTTCCACGAGTGCGGGATTTGCTTTCGTTTCCTTTGCGAAAACCGCCGCGCCGCTCGTTTCGTCCGCGCAGAATACCGTCGCCGTCGTTCCGTTCAGATCCGCGTCGAAATCGGTGATCCCGAGTTCGTTGAACGCTTTTCTTACGAGCGTGTTTTTGTATACCTTGTATTCGCAGTTTACTTCCTTGAATTTTCTTCTAAGGTCGGTAACTTCCAAAACGGTGAGTTTGTTGTAATCTGCCAAAACGATGGATTTGCTCGCCTGAATTTTCGCTTTGATTTCTTCTACGATTTGCTTTTTAGCTTCTACATTTGCCGACATAATTTACCTCCTTTAAGCGTTTCCGCCTGTCGATAAAAAAATCCCTTACGCCGTGCGGCATAAGGACTCTGCGTTTTTACAAACTTATTTCCTCAAACCTCGACGAGCGGTTTCCCTTCACAGCTTTCGCTACTCGTTTTCTACGGCGATTTATTTTTTACTATGCTATTATATCATCTCCGTCAAAGGCAGTCAACTCTTTTTCACTGCCTTTGACGAAAATTTTTAATTTTTTAAGCGTATGCCTATCTAAAATGCGGAGATGCGAGCAAGACAAGGCGCGCGAGGCTTTCCGAGGGGACGTTTACTTGACGTAAACGAGCGAGGAAAACGTAGCGCAACGACGTATCGCGACGCATATACGCGTTTTAAATTAAAGCTTAGGCAGAACTTTTACGCCGGGACCCATCGTCGAAGCGATCACAACGCTCTTCACGTACTGACCTTTCGCCGCCGCGGGTTTCGCCTTCACAATCGCGTCCATAAGCGCGGTGAAGTTCTCCACAAGCTTCTCTTTGCCGAAGCTCTTTTTACCGATCGGGCAGTGAATGATAGCCGTTTTGTCGAGTCTGTATTCGACCTTACCTGCTTTCACTTCCTTGATCGCCTTTTCAACGTCCATCGTAACCGTACCGCTCTTGGGGTTAGGCATCAAGCCCTTGGGACCGAGCACACGACCGATACGACCGACCATACCCATCATGTCGGGCGTGGTGATGATCACGTCGAAGTCGAACCAGTTTTCGTTTTGGATCTTCGCGATCATTTCTTCTGCGCCAACGAAATCCGCGCCTGCCGCAGCCGCCGCGTCCGCTTTCGCACCCTTTGCGATAACCAACACTCTCTTCGTTTTACCCGTACCGTTGGGAAGAACGAGTACGCCGCGAACCTGCTGGTCTGCCTGACGGGGATCGACGCCGAGACGAACGTGCATTTCCACCGTTTCGTCGAAGTTTGCTTTTGCCGTTTCGAGCAGAACGGAAACAGCCTCCGCCGCTTCATACTGCTTCGTCAAATCGAATGCTTTTACGCTATCCTGATATTTCTTACCGTGTTTCATCTTTCAGCGCCTCCTTATTAGTCCTCGACCGTAACGCCCATGCTGCGAGCGGTACCTGCGATCATGCTCATCGCGCTTTCCAAGCTGGTGCAATTGAGGTCGGGCAGCTTCGTCTTTGCGATTTCTTCTACCTGCGCTTTCGTAAGCTTACCGACTTTAACGCTGTTGGGTTTCGCGCTTGCCGTATCCAAACCAAGCGCTTTCTTGATCAGAACGGGAGCGGGGGGCGTCTTCAAAATGAACGTGAAGGAACGATCCTGATAGATCGTTACGACCACGGGGATAATGAGACCGGGTTTGTCTGCCGTTTTTGCATTGAATTCCTTCGTAAAGCCGGGAAGGTTGATACCGAACGGACCGAGCGTAGAACCTACGGGAGGAGCCGGGGTGGCTTTACCTGCGGGAAGCTGCAATTTTACGACTGCCATGATTTTCTTAGCCATAAATATTTTCTCCTTAGTGGTTTTAGCAAGACGCCCTGAAAGATTTGACGTCTCTCCCACTTTTTAACGAAATGAATCGTCCTTATAAAAGGACTTGTCCGAAGCTTATTCCTCTTCGGCGGGAGCGTCGGGAAGTTCCGCGTCCACTTTTTTGATCTGTACGAATTCGACCTCCACGTCCGTGTTTCTGCCGAACATGCTCGTCGATATCTTCGCTTTCTGCGTGCTTGCGTTGAGTTCCTTGATCTTGCCGAGGAAGCCCTTCAAAGGACCGTCCTCCACCGAAACGGTGTCGCCGAGCTTGAACGCATTGGGATCCACCAATACGTCCTCTAAACGCATCTTACGGATCTCGTCGGCATTCATGGGCTTGGGTCTGCCCTGAGGTCCGCAGAAACCCGTTACGCCACGCGTACTCGTTACGTAATACCAAATTTGGTTGGTATAGATCATCTTAATGAAAACGTAGCAGGGAAGCAGCTTTCTTTCCACGACCTTGCGCTTGCCGTTCTTTTCCTCGATGACCTGTTCCATGGGGATCTTCAGATCCACGATATAATCGCCCAGATTGTTGTTTTCGATCAATTTTTCCAAGCTGTCTTTGACCATCGCTTCATACCCCGAATAGGTGTGAAGGATGTACCATTTGGGTTCTTCGTTCATAGGCATAATGCTTATTCCCTCCGATTTACGCCGCCAGCAATCCAAGCAACCAGCCGAACAGAGCGTCAACGCCCGTTACGACCGCAAGGAAAGCCGCGACGATCACGAGCACGACGCCCGTCGTCTTTAAAACGGTGGTAAACGTAGGCCACGTTACTCTTTTGAGTTCGGAAAAGGTTTCCTTGAACTTGGCGCCTACGCGACGAAACCAATTGGGTTTCTTGTTCTTCGATTTAGTTGCGTTTGCCATCGCGTACCTCAAATATGCTCGCCCCCCTGTATATAAGCTAAGGAAGCGCGCGTTTGATTTCAGAAATTATTTGGATTCTTTGTGTTCCGTATGCTTTTTGCAGAACGGGCAGTACTTGCTCAGCGTAAGTCTGTCGGGATCGTTCTTCTTGTTCTTGATGCTGTCATAGTTTCTATGCTTGCATTCGGTGCATTCGAAAGTAATTTTGGCTCTTGCCGTTTTGGTTGCCATAATCAAAACTCCATACAAAAAAATTACACCCTTCGTCAGGCGCGTATATAGAGTTTACCACACTTTGAAGGGCTTGTCAATCTTTTTTGAAAGATTTTTCGAATTTTTTTTAATTTTTTATTTTTTGTCACAAACGACGTAAATATAAAAAGCAAAGAGACTCCTTCCACCGCTACCGCGGTCCCCCCCTCCCTCCAAGAGGGAGGCTTAGGCTCCCTTGTGCAAAGGGAGCTGTCCGCAAAGCGGACTGAGGGATTGCAAGGCTCCCTCCCCGAGGGAGCTGTCACGAAGTGACTGAGGGAGCCATTCTGCATTCTGCATTTTGCATTCACTTGCACAGGTTGTATTCTTCCGCCAGTTTTCTAAACAGCGGCAGGGCTTTTTCGATACGGTCGGTGTTCACGCAGTACGCGATACGCACCCAGCCTGCATACCCAAAATCGTCGCCCGCAACAAGCAACAATTCGTATTTCTTCGCTCGCTCGCAAAACGCTTGCGTGTCCGCCTCCGCCGCTTTCATAAACAGATAGAACGCGCCGTCGGGGTATATGCACGTGAAGCCGCACGCCGTCAGCCCGTTATACAAAAGATCGCGGTTGCGCTTGTACACGCTCAGATCCGCCGTCATGCCGTCGCATTCCGCCGCCACCCTTTGAAAAAGAGCGGGCGCGCACACGAAGCCGAGCGATCTGCCCGCCCCGCACACCGCCGCGTATATCGCCTTTGCGTTCGTCGCTTGCGGGTTGACCGCGATATAGCCCACGCGTTCCCCGGGAAGGGAAAGCGATTTCGAATACGAATAACACACCACGCTATCCTTATAATATTTCATCGGGCAGGGCACCGCCGTCTTTTTATCGTACACCAGCTCGCGATACGGCTCGTCGGAGATCAGGAACACGGGCTTGCCGTATTCCCCCGATTTCGCTTTCAACAAATCGCACAGCTTTCGCATCACGTCCTCGCCGTACACCACGCCCGAGGGGTTGTTCGGGGAATTGATCAACACCGCTTTCGTATGCGGATTGATCGCTTTTTTAAGCGTTTCGAAGTCGGGAAGCATGGTTTTTTCGTCCGAACGCACGACGACCAGCTTCGCTCCCGCGCCCTCTACGAACACGCGGTATTCGGCAAAATACGGCGCGAACACGATCACCTCGTCGCCCGTCTCGTACAATGCGTTGAGCGTGATCGTCAGGGACGCCGCCGCGCCGCAGGTCATATACAGATCGTCGCCCGAGATCGCCGCCCCGAAACGGCGGGCGTAATTTTCCGCGATCTTGTCGCGGACGGTCTTATCCCCCTGCGCGGAAGTGTAGCCGTGCAACGCCACGGACGGCGTTTCCGCCACCAGCCTTTTTATCGTTTCGTTCACCGCGTCGGGCGCGGGTACGGACGGATTCCCGATTGAAAAATCGAAAACGTTTTCCGCGCCGATCTCCGCCGAGCGCACCTTTGCGTATTCGAACAGCTCACGGATCGTCGAGCGTTTACTGCCAAGCCCGTACATTCTTTCATTCAACATAACAGCGACCCCCGTCGTTTTATTTTCCATATCATTATACCACGCGCGCGCGGATTTGTAAACTCTTTTTTATATAAAAAGGAGTACCTCGCTGTTGGCGTAGCGAGGTACGGGAGGTATTATCACACGTCGACAGGTGCCCGTCGGCGGGATCAACTATTTTTCAAAGAACGCGACGCCGATCGCGCCGGGACCCACGTGCGTTCCGATCGTACAACCGATCATATACGCGGGCAGATCCTCGGTTTGCCCTTCCCAAAGCTTCGCGCTATCCTGCACGTATTTGTCGAGCGTCGATCTGTCTGCGCCCGACCATACGACGCCGTACGGCATCGAGAAATCGATCCCGCCCTTCTTCTCCACAAGCTGCGTCAAAAGGTTGTTCCCCTTCTTCGAGCCCATAGCTTTGCCGACAAGACGGACTTCGCCCTCTTCCACCGCTATGACGGGTTTGATGGAAAGCAGATTTCCCGCAAACGCCACCGCCGCGGAAATGCGCCCGCCTTTTTTCAAGTACTCCAAAGTACCCAACACCGCCATTACGTTGATCTTATTCTTTTTCTCTTCCAGCTTCTCCGCGATTGATTGGGCGGAAAATCCCTCCGAGATCAGGCGAAGCGCATATTGACAAAGCAACCTTTCGCCCACGCAAGCGTTCATACTGTCCACAACGAACACCTTGCCCGCGAATTTCCCCGCCGCCTGTTTCGCGCTCTCGTACGTTCCCGAAAGCTTGGACGAAATGGTGATCACCACCGCCTCGTCGCCGTTTTTCGTCGCCTCTTCAAACGCTTCCCCGAAACGGAAAGGGTTGATCTGACTCGTTTTGGGCAGCTCGTCGCTCTCGATCAGTTTTTCGTAAAACCGTTTGGGGTACAGATCGACCCCGTCGAGATAAACCTCCTCCCCGAACCGTATTTCCATCGATACGAGCGTTACGCCCAGCGTCGCCGCTTCCTCTTTGTTGATATCCGAAGCGGAATCTATAATCAATTTTATTGCCATACGTTCTCCCTATTTGCATACTTGTTGATTTATCAACATTCATATGATAACATATTTTTTCCTGTTTGTCAACAAGATTTGATATAAAAATAAAAAATAGTGTCTGCAAAGCCCGAAAACGTTTTGCGTTTTGGCGACGGAAACGAAATTTCGCCGACGCCGACCTTCGGCGACGGATACTGAATGATGAAATCCCGAAGAATGTCCTTGCAATGTAATCGCAACGGGATACTTATCTTTTCCCGTATCGGGAATCAACAAATAACAAGGTACGAATGCACCCACTTCGCTTTCAAAAACAAACCGAATTTGCTTATAGCCGTCTTTTTGTTCTTCGCTTTCGATTTGAATGTTCAACGGGCAAGCGTTTTCACGTATTTGATTGATACCTGCAAGCTCGATAAGTTTTTCACGAATCGACTTTTTCCACTCCGCATAATTCTTTGTTTCATCATATGAAAGAAGCGGCTTATGCTTTTTTATTAACTGTTGATGGCAAAGCTCGCCTTTAATTTCTATAGCCATATCATACCTCTTGCAATATTATCCTATTTATTCCTTTTCGTTTTTAAGACCATTCTTGATCTTCCGGTTCAAATTGCGCAATCAAAGTAATATCCTTGGCTTGCGTATATGTACCAGAAACCACCATTTCGTTCGTTTCAATATTTTTCCAACCCAAAAAGCTCAAACCCTCACAGCTTGCCGTAGCTAATGCGTACTCGGAATTAAAACTTACCGTTTGAGATTGTTTTTCCAACACAACGGTATATCCACCGTTAATAAGCAATTCATCATAAGTATAGGTAATTGTGTAGTTTTTCGGCGTCAATACTGCCGTGACTTGCAGATCACTTGTAACGTTGTCAAAATTCTCTCTATCCCAAGCCACGTCATACCCTTCTTTCTCTTGCGGTAAAGGTATATCCGCAAGCGATTCCCCGCTTTTTACGGTTTTGACTATCTCGGCGTGTCCTTCTTGAATAAACGTAATCGTATATGACGTATCGTTCCCATTACACCCCACGCATAAAACAGACGATATAGCCAAAATAAAACCTATAATTCTTTTTTTCATTCTTAATTCTCCTTAAAAGCTTTCTCACGCACGGCAACAATCTGTCGCCGTGCGTAAAATTGCTCTCTATTCGTTAATCAAAGAAGGAACGTTCATCCCAACCGTCCCTAACGTGCACACCTTCATCAGACGAAGTAATCACGTCCTGCTTGTCAAACAACTTAATTTCTATCGTCACTTTTTTATATGCTTTCATCTTCTTCACCTCTATTATGCAAGAATTTCAAAAGAAATGGTCAACACTCCATTATCATAAGCGCGCGACAATACTTTTACAGCCTCATAGGTTTCATAATTCGCCGCAGAACGTATGATAACAGGCACATTGATATTTCCCTCGGATGCTAAAAAAGCAAGTGCAGAATCCTCGTTTACGTCAATTTTTAAAGTAACGACGTATTTGCCATCTGTTTCTTCAAAAGAAGTTTCACTCTGCGCATTTAACGCATATCCCTTTTCGAGCAATAACCCGTTTTCGTCTTTCGCAATTTCTACGGTAGCAGTTCCGCTATTCACCGTATATTTCACGTCAAGAACACCGTTAATATAGCGTTCAAGCATATCCACGTTCGAGGAACTGTATAAACCTACGCTATCTAAAGCTTTTTGTTGAATGTGCGCAGCATACGCTTGTACGGCAAGCTCGTAAACGGACGCATTTCTCGCCTCCGTTTTCACATAGGCAACGTCGCCGTCCGCATACGTTACCGCCAAATATGCCATACCCGTATAAGTTCTATTATAGTTATAATGACGAATATCGGTAAGCGAAAATGCTCCGCAATAAGCGTCGTTTACCATCACCAAATCCGATTGCGTGAGTTCTTTAATTGCCGCATCCGTTTCGTTGTATTCCAATTCCCCGACAATTAAATCGGTAGGAATCAAAAGCGAATACAAACGAACACTTGCTTTTATTGCGTTCCATTCTACCGCAGGAATTTCCGCTTTAAAACGAATACCGCCGTAACCGTTTTCGTTGTCCGACATTCTAACGGAAACTTTCTCTTGCAAAGTAAGACTCGTTTCCAAAAGAGTCACTTCCACGTTTTCCGTGGGCGTAACCGTATCCCCTACGTTGTATAGTTCGCCGTCATATACGTAGCCGATAAATTTCTTATCTCTATTCTCTGCCGTAACGAAAGTATATTGCGCGCCCTGTTTCACCGCATCGTTAAACACTTCCAAGCCCGTCGAATCTTTCACCGAAATTGTATATTTCGGAGCTTCGGTTACCGTTACGGTAACTTTGCAGTCCTTGGTGTACGTGCCGTTATAATAATCGTAAGTATAGGTCGCCTCAATTTCGTTTACCCCTTCGGTAAGCGTAGCGGACGAATCTTTCCAAGCGTAACCCGTAGGCAAGGTTACAGACGAAATTGCATCCCCTTCTTGATACGTGCCCTCTACCGTATAATCGTAACCGTCGCAAATCAAAGGCTCGGTAACGCCTGCAATCGTATTAGGGCTACGGTCGTAAACAATATCGTTTTTCCAACCATCGTTCATTTTGGTTGCAATATACATTTTACTTCCGTTTACACTATAATCAGTAGTGTCTAACGTTGTTTCAAAGGATTTTTCCGTTACAAGCCAGCCCTTTGTATCGTTATAAATTTTGATGTACATAACGCTTTTATCCGCCGTATCATATACACCGTAGGAAATATTAACGATATCTCCCTTGGATAAAATTTGATTAAACGAAGTATACGACGTTCCGTTTGCGCTGTTAAATTCTTTGACAGCATTTGAGGGGGATAACGTTCCTACGCCCGTTGAGTTCTTATATTTTGCATTGATAAACCAACTTGTGCTGAAATTTAACATAAAGTTATAATAACTTCCATCGTTGATATATTGCGCCCCAGCCGCACTACAACGGCGTGCAACCAACCAAATATAATCCCCCGTCCAGTTCGTCTTAAAGGATAAAATGGTATTTTTATCCGTCGCATTAGGGATATACATACCGCCGTTTGCCCCAACAGCCCCCGTGCTATTGTTCATCCAATAGCTGTAATTGCCGTCGTAAGCGTTTGCGTTAACGTTTACGCCAGTAACCGAAGTAGCCACAGTTCCTTTCGCATAATAGGTGAAATCGTGCGTATCGGTAGCTTGGCTTGCCCGATCGTAAATCGCATACTCTAAATCTGTGTTGCTACTGCTCTGATTCACTTGATTAAGCTTCGCCGTCGTATTCGCGTTTCCGTTGTAAAGTACGCCAAGCGCGCTATAACCGCTTACCGCGTAGATATCTTTCCCCTCATTTACGATATCTTCAATATTTACGTAAATAGGACCGCTCACCTCTTCCGCCTTTACGGAAGAACCTGAGGCATAAAGCCCAAAGCCGGTAGCCATCGCGCCAATACCTGCCAAAATTGTCATTGCGACAATTTTTCTTTTAAATGCTTTCATTTTTTAATCCTCCTTGATTTTTTTATTTTAGCATTCAAAAATATCTTGATTATCCAACAGAACAACCCTTAATAAGAATAGGCCGTCCTTCTTTCGTAGAGGCAAACTCACTCATATCCCAAACGTTAGCATCAAAGGTGCTCAACGTTTGCTCCAACGAACAAAGATTTACTGCCTCTCCCCCTGCCTCTTGCCAGAAAATATCTTGCCACGCAAGGGTTTTCGTCCACCAGTTGCCGTTCTGCCCATATTGAGAATCCCTGATTTCTTCTTCTATGTACAAAACGCCGATTGCCAAGTTGTTCATAAACGTACCAGCCGTTTTCGCGCCTGCGCCGTTTAATGCCTTCGTTCGGTATTCGGGATCGTTAACGCTGACTACGCAGTTGCTTACGTTTACGCTGTTTGAACCCCAGCATATCAACGCACCGGGCGCAAACGCGTCGCTTTTGAGATTGCAGGTCAATTCAAAATATACGTTTTTGACAACGCAGCCGTTCCCGCGCCCGATTAAAGACGCACCGCGGTAATAATATTCTCCGTCCGCGGTCTTTCTCAATCCGCCGTCAATAATAGGGGTACTTGCGTTCACGTACATTCTGTCCAAGCCGTAATCGCTCCCCTCTATCACGACGTCTTTGGGGTCTTGCAAGGAAATATTTTCAAAGGACACGTTTTTTATCGTTCCCGTGCATTGCCCGAAAATATTTGAATAAGCCGCATTGTAAGAGCCTGCAACGTTCAGCGTAGTGATACCGTAAAAGAGTTTTGCATTTTTTATCGAATGTCCGTTGCCGTCAAAATTTCCAGAAAAGCTCAGTCCGTTTTTGGGATTAAGTCCGCCGTTTTGCGCAAACGTTTTAAACTCTTCGTCTGTTAAACCGTAGCCCGCCTTTCCAAAGTTTTCTCTTTCTTCAAAAGCGTATCCGCCCGACGTCTTTTTTAAACGGTATTTCCATTGTATCCCAGGGGTTCTTGCGTTTAAATTATCCGTAAACGGCGCGATAGGATAGATTACGTCGTTTTCATAATCAATGTCGTTCACCAGCATATAGCTTTCGCCAAGCAACGGTTTATCGCTATGACAAGCCAACGCCAGAATATCCATATCCGCAATCCCAGAAATTGCCGTAACCACTTCCACCTTGCCTTGTATGGTTTGCCCCAAATCCGTAAGATGCGCGGTTAAATAGGTTTCCCCGACGGCAACGGAAGAAACAGTTATCTCACCATTTGCGCTCGTCGTAAAATTCGCCACCGTTTCGTCATAATCGGAAATCGTAAATTCCGCCGCCGTATACTTGGTAACTGCCCCAGTTAAGATATTTACGCCTACCACCGTCATTTTCGTTGCGGTATAAGACGAATTGACCTTTCCCGAAAGGGTGGTTGCCGTCGCAAGCTTAATGGACGGACTGGAAAAAGCGTAATAGCAAGGCTCTAATATAGAAACCTGCAATTCGGCAGAATAGCTTTCGCCTGCATATTCGCAGGCAGCAAATATCTTGGTTGCGCCAACCACTTGCTTTGGCGTTACTTCGCCCGTTTGAGAAATCGAAAGAATCGCATCGTCTTCCACCGACCATTCCACATCAGATACAGAGATCTCTCTACCGTCTTGCAAAATCGTCGCATAAGCTTGCGAGACAATACCACAATACAGGTTGTTAGACGCAAACCCAATAACAAGCCCGCTTTTAGTTTCCGACAACGAATCTACCGTTACAAAGCAAGAAACGCTTTGCTCATCTGCAGTTACGTGAACGTAAGTTTCCCCTTTTTGTAAGCCTTTGATAACACCGTTTTCGATTGTGGCTATTTTAGGTGCATCCGAAGTATAAGAAATTTGCTTTACTTCTTTCTCGTCGCCTTCCTTACTGAATTTTTTAACGTCCAAAGAAAAGGTATCCTCTATCCCGAGTGTAATCTCATACGCATTGAGCGTCAAATAGTATTCTTCAGCAGACGTATTTTCGTCATTTTGAGTACCACCCGTTTGCTTGCACGACATCAAAGAAAAGAAACAAGTAGAAAACAATACGACAACGCTTATCCACGTCCATATCTTTTTCATCTTACCCCTCCTTTACCGTCACGAATACGTTAATCTTGTATTCTTGCTGTTCATAGTTGCAAGAAACAATCAATTTTGCATTTTCCACAACCGAAACGCCTTGTATTTCCTTTCCTGAAATTTGCAACGCAGCATTTTCACTGTCCAAAAGGAAACTCATCCCCTTTACCTTTTCCCCATCGATTAACGCAGGAGAAAGAAAATACTTTTCGCCTTTCAACAAAGTAAGATAATAACTCCCATTGACGGCTATTTCGTTTTCCAATGTCAGATATACTGCGTTATCATAAGCAAAAGAAACCGTTACTTGACAAGTAAAGCTTTTTCCGTCTATCGAAGCCCGAATATTTGCTTTTCCCGGACCAACGCCCGTTACTGCGCCGTTTGCTACTTTCGCCACGCTTGAATTATCTGTCGTCCACTTAACCTCTTCGTTTTCGTCAATTCCGAGTAATTCTAACTGAAAAGTTTCGTCCACGTCAAGCGAAAGCGACAATTCGTTGAGCGCATACAATTTAGGTTCTTCCGAGGATTGTTGCCCATTTGAAGTTTTACAAGCGCCAAAACAAACAATAAATAACGATAATACCAACGCCGCAACGATGCTTAAAAGCTTTTTCTTATACATAGGCAGCCCTCCATTTGGAAATGTAGCTTGAAAGCTTGTTTGCGTTCGATTCATCCATCGCTGAAACATTAAGTCGCTGCGAAATAGCCTCAAACAAATCAATCGCTTTCAAAGAGTATGCTTTGCCGTAATTTGCTTTATGGTACTCCATTTGCATAAACAAATTTTCCATATACGCACCGCCAACTCGCCAATAATACTTTTCGTAAGTAACTCTATCCGTTTCCTTCAAATACTCTATGGCTTCGTATGCCTTTTCCATAAGCCGACGAACGCTTTCCACGTAGCCAAACGACCAATATTTTTTGTCATTCAATGAAATATAGACCGTACCCGACAATTCCAAATCCGTATTTATATGCTCGTAATATGTTGTCATCGCATCGTATGCTTGCTGAATATACGGTGCGGCTGGGCCATAGTATTGCGCTATAAATTCTTCCACAAGGGATTGAAAGTTCAACGAACTATTCCACATCAGCGAAGATTCAATGAAAATACGCATTTCCGTCATTTGAGCAACCGTATAGTGAACGGAGCCTTGATTGTAAAAACGGCGAACTCCCATTTCAGAGTACATACGCATATCCGCCAACATCGTGTCCCAATTCTTATGATTGAATACAAGCCAACGGAAATTTGTATTATACGTCCAAACGCTGATATTATCGCATATTGCACGCCAGCCCTGCAAATAGCTATAATACTTTGCGTTCTCTTGGCTGTCCATCGTTTCACTTGCGTTCGAACCAAGCGGTGTAAACTGCACAATTACGTTCGAGTCGGGAACAACTTCGTTACAATCCGCCACGTAAGTATTCCCCTCCTTGTGCGTGGGCGGTACGATAGACCCCAAATATGCAAACATTTCAAACTGCAATTGTCTATCGGGTTCGTCCTCTTGAATAATTTTCGTTACTCCACGCGCCACTTTGTTCGTGAACATTACCATCAATCCAGAGTCGTTCGTATTATATTGTGCCTTCGTCGCTTCGCAATTTTCACAATGACAACTAATAGAATTATCTTGTTGACCCAAATGCGCAAAATCCGCCTCGGGCTTGGCTTTAAAATCCGCCGCAACTTGTTTGATAAACTCTTGCGTCATTTCTTCGTTCGTCAAACAAAGCTGTCCGTGTTTCTCGGCGTTTACAGAATTTGCATCGTAGCCTTTTTCCCAAACATACCATTCGGGATGCACAGCCTCATATTCCGAAATCGGGAGTACCTCAAAATGACTATGTCCCGAATAATCCAAACGGCTTTCCGTAATAATTTCCGTGCGCATATACCGTTGGTATTCCAAATTTTCCGTTAAATTCTTTACGCCCACTCGACGAGAATCGAATTCGGGAATTTCCGTCACGTCGAAGTCGAACAACTTCAAATCGGAAAGAACTTCATATGAATACAAAAAAATCGGCTTTTTGATTGCCGAAAAAAACGTATTTTTTATCAAATAATTATTTTTAGTAAAAACTAACGGACAGCTTGCTTTCGCAAACTGCCCGTTTTTGAGTGTTTTTATATCAATTTTGGCTTATTTTGTCGCCCTCGGATGTCGTATATTCGCTTGGGATACCGCTGATAGACTTTGAGGGGCGATAATGTTATTATCTCAAACTAAAATTGTTTATTTTTGAATTCAATAATAACATATATTATCTTTTACAAACGTTTCGATTTCCTTTTCCACGTCGTCTAACTCAACAATTTCCGCACTTTTGCCTATTTCTTTCTTTATTACTCGTATTTTTTCCGACATTTTTACCCCCAAAGTTTCAATTATTCTAATTTGGATTATAATAATCGTGATTAGAATAATACATTTTTCAAAATAATAACTTTCAAGTTATTGACATATAATAAATTATATGTTATAATTAAGTTGTAAATAAAGATAAGGAGATTACAACCAAATGCCTGTTATATCAAGATTCTACGGAATGATTATCAAAATGTTCTTCCTTGCTTCCGAACACAATCCCCCTCATATTCACGTCGTTTACGGGGAATATGTCGGCGTGATTGATATTCGCACCTTACAAATGATACAAGGCGATCTTCCCAATAAAGCCTTGAAAATCGTGCAGGAATGGACGCAAATCCACCAAAAAGCATTGCTTGAAATGTGGGAAACGCAAGACATTAAACCCTTGCCCCCTATCGACTAATTCAAAAGGAGATTACTATGTTTGTAAAAATTACTTCTGTGGCAGCATTGCCAGACTATATCTTACTCGTCGGCTTTTCTACGGGAGAATTTAAGCAATTCGATATTAAACCGCTTATTGCGAAATATCCTCCGTTCAAAGCCTTAACCCAAATCAACGGCTTATACGAACAAGTTAAAATTGATATAGGTGGATACGGTCTTGTATGGAATGATGAACTCGATCTTTCCGCTGACGGTTTATATGAACAAGGTCAACCTTGCCAACCGCCCCAAAATATCGAAAGCTATAAGCAAGAACTTATTGAAAAGTTTGTCGCCGCGCGCAAAAGCGCTAAACTCTCGCAAAAACAACTTGAAATTCTTTCAGGTGTTGCACAACCTTGTATCGCAAGAATGGAAACTGGCATAACCGATCCACAATTAACTACTTTCTTAAAAATACTTGAACCGTTAGGATTAACTCTTTCCATAACTGATATTTGAGTTTTACTTTTCCCCCTAACCGTGTCGTATTCGGCGCGGTTATTTTTATTATACTTTTCCGTTATACTATGCTTATATTATCCCTATTGTATCAAGAAAAAACTGCTTACATTTCACAATATCATTTTCTCATAATTATTCTACATTATGAATATAAAAAACGTGCTTTTTAACCTTCGAAAAAACGCATTTTTTGTCAAATTCTCATTTTTAGTAAAAATCAACGGACAGCTCGCTTTCGCAAACTGCCCGTTTTTGAGTGTTTTTATAGCATTTTTGGTTTATTTTGTCGCCCTCGGATGTCGTATATTCGCCTGTGCTGCGCTCAAGCGTGCGATGGGCACACGGTAAGGCGAGCAGGAAACGTAGGACAGACCGATCTCGTGACAGAATTCGATCGAGGAAGGATCGCCGCCGTGCTCACCGCAGATACCGCAGTGCATTTCGGGACGCGCCTTTCTGCCGTCTTCAACCGCCATCTTCATCAGCTTGCCGACGCCCGTCGTATCGAGTCTTGCGAACGGATCGGATTCGTAGATCTTGTTCGCATAGTATGCGGGCAGGAATTTGCCTGCGTCGTCACGCGAGAAGCCGAACGTCATCTGCGTCAGGTCGTTCGTACCGAAGCAGAAGAATTCCGCTTCTTTCGCGATCTCTTCAGCCGTCAAGCACGCTCTGGGGATCTCGATCATCGTACCGACTTCGTATTTAAGCGCCACGCCGCTTGCCGCGATCACTTCTTCCGCCGTCTTAACGACGATATCTTTCACGAACTTCAACTCTTTCGTTTCGCCCGTAAGAGGGATCATGATTTCGGGAACAAGCGTCCAATCGGGGTGCTTTTTCACAACGTTGATCGCCGCTTTGATAACGGCTTTCGTCTGCATGACAGCAATTTCGGGATAGGTTACGGTCAAACGGCAACCACGGTGACCCATCATCGGGTTGAACTCGTGCAAGCTCGAAATGATATCTTTGATCTGCGCAACCGTCTTATTCTGTGCTTTCGCAAGCGCCGCGATATCCTCGTCCGCCGTAGGAACGAACTCGTGAAGGGGAGGATCGAGGAAACGGATCGTTACGGGATAACCGCCGAGCGCTTCGAACAAGCCCTCGAAGTCCGCCTGTTGCATAGGCTCGATCTTTGCGAGCGCCGCTTCTCTTTCTTCTACGGTATCCGAACAGATCATTTCGCGGAACGCGCCGATCCTTGCGGGATCGAAGAACATGTGTTCGGTACGGCAAAGACCGATACCCTGCGCGCCGAACGCCGCCGCCTGTTTCGCGTCGGAAGGCGTATCCGCGTTCGTTCTTACGCCGAGCGCTTTATATTTGTCCGCGAGTTCCATAATGCGTCCGAAATAACCGGAGTTGGGGTCTGCGGGAACGGTCTTGATGATGCAATCGTAAATGTTACCCGTCGAGCCGTCGAGGGAAAGCACGTCGCCTTCTTTGAAGATCTTACCCGCAAGCTCGAACCATTTTTCTTCTTCGTGCATTTTGATATCGCCGCAACCGGATACGCAGCACGTACCCATACCGCGGGCAACGACCGCCGCGTGCGAGGTCTGACCGCCGCGAACGGTAAGGATACCCTGCGCGTACTTCATACCTTCGATATCTTCGGGAGAGGTTTCCAAACGTACGAGGATAACCTTTTCGCCCTTCTTGCCTTCCACGACCGCGTCCTCAGCCGTGAATACGATCTTACCTGCCGCCGCGCCGGGGGAAGCCGCGATACCTTTGCCCACTACGTTGTTCTTGTCCGCGTCTTTGAGCGCTTTCGCGTCGAACGTGGGGTGAAGCAACATGTCGAGGCTCTTCGCGTCGATCTGCATAAGCGCTTCTTTCTCGGTGATCATGCCTTCGTCGATGAGGTCGCAAGCAATCTTGATAGCCGCCGCAGCCGTTCTCTTACCGTTACGCGTCTGCAACATATAGAGTTTTCTGTCCTGAATGGTGAACTCCATATCCTGCATATCGCGATAGTGATTTTCGAGGATATCGCAAACCTTGAGGAATTGCTCGTACACTTCGGGGAACACTTCCTTCATCTGTGCGATAGGCATCGGGGTACGAACGCCCGCAACGACGTCCTCGCCCTGTGCGTTGGTGAGGAACTCGCCCATAAGACCCTTTTCGCCCGTCGCGGGATTACGCGTGAACGCAACGCCCGTACCGGAGGTCTCGCCCATGTTACCGAACGCCATCATCTGTACGTTGACTGCGGTACCCCAGCTATAAGGGATATCGTGGTCCATACGGTAGATGTTCGCACGGGGGTTGTCCCAAGAACGGAACACCGCTTTTACAGCCTCGAAAAGCTGTTCTTTGGGATCGGTGGGGAAATCCTTACCGAGCTGTTTCTTATATTCTGCCTTGAATTGGTTCGCAAGCTCTTTGAGGTCGTTCGCGTCGAGCTCTACGTCCTGCGTAACGCCCTTCTTTTCCTTCATCTCGTCGATGAGCTTTTCGAAATATTTCTTACCGACTTCCATAACGACGTCCGAGAACATCTGAATAAAACGGCGGTAGCAGTCCCATGCCCAACGGGGGTTGCCCGATTTCGTCGCAAGGGTGTTTACCACTTCTTCGTTGAGACCGAGGTTGAGGATCGTGTCCATCATGCCGGGCATCGAAGCGCGAGCGCCCGAACGCACGGAAACGAGCAGAGGGTTTTCCTTGTCGCCGAACTTTTTACCGCAGATCTTTTCCATCTTGTCGATGTATTCCATGATCTCCGCCTGAATGTCGGGGTTGATCTGTCTGCCGTCTTCGTAATATTGGGTACAAGCCTCCGTAGAAATGGTGAAACCCTGAGGTACGGGAAGCCCGATGTTGGTCATTTCCGCAAGATTTGCGCCTTTACCGCCGAGGATCTCACGCATCTTCGCGTTGCCTTCGGTGAAGAGATAGCAATATTTTTTTGCCATAGTGTTTATTTCCTCCAAGTTGATTTTTTTCGTTTCGTTTTAACCGCAAAAACGCTCACGCCTCTCTCTTTTTTTCGATGCGCGAATCTTTTCTTTACGTTTTTAGCATATTCCATTTTAATATAAATTAAAAGAAATATCAAGCCTTTCGCGCGCCTTTTTGAGATTTTTTCAAAAAATTTGCAAAAAATTTTGCTTTTACGCCCGATCCGCTTACCAAAAACGCGCCGTATCCGCTTTTGCAAATACGGCGCGCCCCTTTATATACTATATTATAATCGATCCTGCAAGAGAACGGACAAGCTGTCCCCCATAGGCTTCGTGGTATAGCTACGCCAACTCCCCGAAGGTCTGTACGAGAGATTATATTGATCGTAATCCAACTGCGCGTCCTCGGGCAATTCGGTGTTTTGGTTGTTTCTCGTGTAGCCCACGCTATCCAGCCACGTATCAGTGGAAAACGACGGCACTTTATAGCTCGGCGAATAATAAATTTCGTAGCAATATCCGCGCAAAGACTCGCACACCTGCTCGTATCCGATGACTTGCCCCAAAGAATTGACCGTCGGCGTAAATACGGTAACGTATACGCACACCACGCCCTCATAGCTACTCGACGAATTATCCAGCGTGTCCGACGTGGAATACATTGCGATCTCGTTATATCCGTCGCCGTTCAAGTCTTGATTTTTCAAGATAAACGAAACGTTCGACTCCTCCGTCAAAACGTCGCCGAACAGCTCTGCTATTTCATCGGCATACGTTTCGCCCATACTTCCCACGAACGGGTCTTGGCTCTTATCGTTGTTCCAATAGACCTGTATCGTTTCCTCCAACAAAAACTCCAACGAGTTGTCCACGGTATCCGTCGTATACCGTTTATTTAATATGTCCGAAAGTCTTTGTACAACGGTAACTTCCTCGTCGGGCATTTCTTCGGGCGTATAAATGAAAGCGTTTACACCCATACCGACTCCCATGTTAAGAGAATTGGCGGACTCTTCCGCAAACGCCCACGAAGCATATACGCCCGCCGATCGTTACGCAAAGCGCCAAACCCGCCAAAATGCTCATTTTCTTCATAAAAATACCTCCTGTAATCCGTTTCCCAAATTACCTTTGTTTTTGTTACTTTATTATACTACTTACATTTTAAAAAACAAGTGTTTTTATGTTTTTTTGCTTTTTGTGCTTTTTTTACGTCCGCGATACCTTATTGTAAAGAAACTTAACATTCTTCCGCTTTAAAAAGCAAAAACACTCCGAAAACTTCACGCTTTCGGAGTGTACTTTTACGGGTATGCCCGCTTAAAACATTTTAAAAAACGCTTTTTCGCCCGAGAGAAGCTCGTCGTCGAGCACCCATTCGCCGTTCTTTTTCACGATACCGAACTGACATTCTTTCGCCGCTTCGAACAGATCGTTCGCGTCGTACCCCACGAATTTGTCCGCAGTGTCGTCGAGCAGACGTTTCGCTTCGGGCGTGAAACGCGACGTGGTGATAAAGATACCCCGACAATGCTGTTTGCCGTCCTTCGCCTGACGGCATACGCACGCGCCGATGAACTGTTGCAACAGCGTCTCCCCTACGACCCACAGCTTCTCGTCTCCCTTGTCGGGATCCCAATTCTTCGCCTGTATGTAGATCGTTTCACGGAAACCGAGTCCGTCCGTCAGCTCGATTTCGCCGTCGATCCCGCCGTCGCGGTCGCCGCCCGTGATCTTCAACGCCTCCAATCTTCTGCCGTTCATTCTCGAATACCGTTCGAGCAAATACACCGAATAATATTCAAAATAGTCTCCGCCCAAACGGTGCAACTTTTTCAAAAACGCTTCCTGCAATTTCTCGTCCGCCGTCAGCGCACGGGACTTTTTCACGCTTGTGCTCCGCTCCGTTCTCTTTTCGTTTCTCGTCTGCTTGGGCTTTTGCTCCGCCTTGGTTACGGGCTTTTCTTCCGCTTTCGGTTCGGGTTTTTGCGCCGCTTTCGGTACAGGTTTCGCTTCCGTCTTGGAAACGGGCTCCGTTTTCACTTCCCCGACGGGTTCTTTCTTCGCCTCGAGCTTTTTCGGTTCCTCCCGTTTAACGGGTTTGATATCGCCGAACAGGAAACTCATATCCATCAGCGTGCCCTTCGGGCCCTCTTCCTTTTTCTCCTCCCCCTTGACGGGCTCCGTTTTCGTTTCCGCAGGCGCGGGCGCAGGTTCGGGTTCGGGCAAGGACGCCTCGACGGGCTTTTCCTCCGCCTTTATTTCCGCGGGCGCGGGTTCCGCCTTCGGCTTTTCCTCCGCCGTCTCCATTTTTATTTCTTCCGACTTTACCGACGTTTTCGCCTTTCTCGTGGCTCGCTTTTTGGGCTTATCCTCGGGCATGGGCTCGGGCGCGACCTCGGGCGTTACGGGCACGACGGGCGCGATCGGTTGCAGGGGCGAAGCGGGCAACGGCAGACGTTCTTCCCCGTCCTCCCGTTTCTCCTCCGCGGGCGATTCTTCCTTTGCCTTCGTCTTTCTCGTACGCTTCGCCTTGACGGGCTTTTCCTCCGCCGTTTCCGCGGCGACTTCTTCCTTTACTTCTTCCGTTTTCTTCTTCGCTTTCGCGCGGGTGGTTTTCTTAGGCTTTTCCTCTGCGTTTTCGGGCGGCGTTTCCCGTTTCAACGCATACATACCCCCCTCGAAAGACACCTCGCCGTCTTTTTTCATTACGTCGAGCACGGAACCGATCCTGCCTTTGACGTCGTTGGGATTTTCGTTCTCCCCGCCGCCGAGCTTCACGGCATATTGCTTCGCCGCCTCGTCGATCAGCGCGTTGCTTTTAAGCTCCGATTTCCCGAGCAATTCGAGAATGATCTTTTTCGCCGCGTCTTTCTTTTCCGCGCGGGTCGTTACCGTTTTGTTTTCTTGTTCCTTCGCCATACTTTTTTCTTTTCACGGCGGGGCGTTTCTTCCGTTTTCTGTTCCTTTTTACTCTTAATTTTTGTATGCCCCGTCCGCCGTACGCGTCATTCTCCGTACATGCGGATAAAATCACCTACGCCGTCGAAGCGAAGCTCCGTCTTTTCGGTAAGAAAGGCTTTGACGAGCCGAAGGGCGCGTTTGTTCCCCCCCGCCAGCTTGTCCTCCTCGTAGGTGAGTCCCGCGCATTTGCGCAGGGTGAAATAGGTCGAAACGCTGGCGCGCTCCCCTTGCGCGCAACGCTCGAAGGTCGTAAACCGACCGTCCGAAAAATCGAACCACAGCTTGTCGCCGATATCCCCGCCGCATTCCTCGTAATAGCTTAAATCGAGGGGGTATCCGCTTTCGTGAAGCGCAACGATCGCAAACGATACGAGCGCCTCCGCTTCGTCCTCCCCCGTGAGGCAAAGCGATTTCAAACACTCGACGAATCCGATAAACAGCGCTTCGTGGTCCTCGTTTTCCATAGAGATCTCACGGCAGATCTCCGCCGCCGCGCACGCGGCGTAGAAACGCGTGATATCCGATCGGAGCGAGAAAAAGCTCTCGTGCAGATACGCGTTCGTTACCGTGTACCTGCCCCCTTTTTCGGCGAGGATATACTCCGCAAAACAAAAGGGCTGGGCGGCGAAAGAGAGTTTGGCTTTCGGTTTTTTGACCCCGCGTATGCCCGCGGTGATCTTGCCGAGCGTAGGCGAAAACAGCGTGAGCAGCTTGTCGTTATCTTTGTAATCGATCGCTTGCAATACGATTGCTTCCGTCTTGACTTCCATGCCGTTCCTCTTTGGTTATTTTAACCTACCTTTTCCGCATCAGATCGTAATACAGCATATAATAGCTGACGCTGCCCGTTTTTTCGAACATTTGCCAAGCCATTTTCGCCGCTTCGTTTTCCCCGTTCTTATCCCGCATAGTTTCTCCCTCCCGTAACAGTTTGGGAAAACGGGTGCGTTTTAATGCAAAATGTAAAATGCAAAATTGCGGTAAAATTATAAATAATTCAATCATTTTGCATTCTGCATTCTGAATTTTGCATTTACTCCGTTTCCTCGTACCCGTACTCGCGGATAAGGTTCGGTCTTTCCCGCCAATCCTCCTTCACCTTCACGTACGTGGTAAGAAAGACCTTTGCGCCTAAAAACTTCTCCATGTCCTGACGGGCGAAAGAAGAAACCTCCTTGATCGCTCTGCCCTGCTTGCCGATCAGGATCGCCTTGTGATTCGCTCTTTCGCATACGATATCGAGACTGATCTCGTACACGCCCCGCTCGTTTTGCTCGAACGTGTTCACGACGATCGCCACCCCGTGCGGGATCTCCTTATCGAATTTCAAAAGGATCTTTTCGCGCATGATCTCGGATATCATAAACTTTTCGCTCTTGTCCGATACGATATCCTGCTCGAACGCCTTTTCACCCTCGGGCATTTGTTTCACGAGAAACTCTTTCAGGTTTTTCACGTTTCTGCCCTTGCGCGCGGACACGGGGAACACGTCCACGTCCAAACCCGAATCGGCGAATTTCGCCATATCGAGCGGAATATTTTCCTTCGGCATGATATCGATCTTGGTATACGCCACCGCCATGGGGATACCGAGGTCTTTATACTTTCTCATCAGAGAAAAGTCCTCCTCGGTAATGCCGTCGTGACCGTCCACCACGTACAAAATGAAATCGACCGATTTCGCGCTCGTCTCCGTCGTTTTCATCATCATATCGGTGAGGGCGTTTCGCGCCTTGTATATCCCCGGAGTATCGACGAACACGATCTGATACTCGTCCTCCGTCAGCACGCCCAAAATACGGTCGCGCGTGGTTTGGGGTTTGGGTGAAACGATAGAAACCTTCTCCCCGACCATCACGTTTATAAGCGTGCTTTTGCCCGCATTCGCCCTGCCTATTACGGCGATATATCCGCTTCTCATATATTTAAACAGCTCCTTTCCTTTTGATAATTCGCCGATCTTCACCGTTTCCCCTGCAGGGATCGCGTATCGGCATCCGTTCACGACGACGTACGTATCGATCGCGTCTTTGTTGCGTCCGCAAAAATTCTCGTCGGTTTTTATCTTACGATACCGAGCCTCGCAAGCACCCGTTCTTCCCGCTCGCGCATTTCCGCCTTTTCCCCGTCCGTCATATGATCGTACCCGAGACAGTGCATAATGCCGTGCACGAGCAAATAATGCAATTCCCGCTCGTACGAGTGTCCGTACTCCTCCGCCTGTTCCTTCGCCTTGTCCTTGCAGACGACCACGGAACCGATCAAAAGCCGCCCCTCCTCGTCGATCTCGCACGCGTGCTCCGCCCTTTTCAGCGGTTTACCCTTGATACCGTCCAACGTCGGATAGCTCAATACGTCCGTTACCTTGTCGATACCGCGCGTCCTCGAATTGAGATCGCGTATCTCTTCCCCCGATACCGACAAAAATTCGATCGCAAGTCCGACGTCCGTATCGACGTCCGCCGCCACCGCCTTCTCGATCGCCGCAACGTTCAGCCCCGCCAGCTCCTCTTCCTCGCCGTAAATATGAAAGCTCATTGATTTTCACCCTTCGTGCCGTTTTCCGTACGGCGGTATTTGATGCTCGGATATTTGATCCTGTGATGATATACGCCCGTAAGCGCGTTAACGAGCGCCAACCGTATCTTCGTAAGGTCCGCCATCGTGATATCGCATTCGGAAAACTGCTCGAGATCCATTCTTTCCTCGATAACGGCGCGGATCGCCTTTTCCGCTTCCTCGGGCGAACGCGCGTTCACCGCACGCACCGCCGCCTCCGACGCGTCGCAGATCATAATGATCGCCGCCAGCTTACTCTGCGGTTTGGGTCCCATATACGAGAAATCCTCGATATTCAGCTCCCCGTCCGTCATCTTCAAAGCCTTCGCGTAGAAATAGCGGATAGGCATCGTGCCGTGGTGCTCGAGCGCGATATCCGCCAAAAATTCGGGCAAATGCTGCGCGCGGATCAGCGTATATCCGTCCTTCGCGTGCGAACGGATAATGTCCGCGGACAGCTCGGGCGTTAACTCGTCGTGCAGGTTGTAATCCCCTTGGTTTTCCGTGAAATGCTCGGGATAATGCAGTTTTCCCACGTCGTGATACAAAGCCGCCGCACGCGCGTAATCGACGTTTTCGCCGATCGCCGCCGCGCTCGCCTCCGCCAGCTGCGCCACCATTACCGAATGGTTATACGTTCCCGGCGCTTCCGCTTTCAGCTTCTTCAATATCTTCGCGTCCGAGCTCGTCAGCTCCCGCAGACGGAACACCGTCAAGCGATTGAATATGCTTTCGAATACGGGCAACACGAACAGGAAAAGTATCGTCGAAGCGACGCCGCCGAACAGCCCGTAACCCATCTGCGTGACGATCCTTTGAAAGGACGGCTCGACCGTTATCGCGCCCGTTTCGGGACCGATCAGCCCCGTCACCTCCAGCAGGAATATAATGATATCCATCGGAATCACGATCAGAAGTCCGATCGCCACGATACTGAAACGGGTACGCGCCTTGCTGGCAAGGAAGATCGCGATCATGCCCGCCGAGAAAGAAATGATCAGCGAGGAATAACATTCCTTGTTCGACACGTCGGGCACCGCGAAGGTATCGATCACGAAGATCAGAAGCGCCGCGATGATGTTCATAAAGATCGCGTCCTTGCGTCCGACGAGTATGCAGATAAGTAGCGCCACCAACGCCACGGGACGGGCGTAAATGGCGATGTTATAACCGATCAGGCAGGACAAGACCAAATGCAGATCGAGCACCATGAACAATAGCGCGATGTTTTTCCCGCCCGAGATCATCTCTCTGTCCTCGAAAAAGAAATAGAAATACGTGATCATCAACAACAGGAACACGCAGAAGATCGCGTATAGATAATTCGCCCCCTGCGCGCTCATAAACTCGCCGAGTTGCGAAAACTTGTTGCTCAGCAACAGCACCGCCCCGATCAGCAAGAAGATCGCGAAATGCAACAAAAACCACAACGCGCTTTTCAGCGTGTGCGATCTCGTCCATTCCTTTCCCAACATTTTTTCCGTCATCTTTCGTTAATCTCCTTCCGCGTCCTTACCGCGGTCGTTCGCGGAACCCTCCTTCCGCCGATTTTCTTTTTTCTTCCGTTCGCTCTCCCGCGTTTCTCCGTCCTTTTCGTATGCGCGGATAATGCGCATCACCAACGGATGCCGCACGACGTCCTTCGCCGTCAGTTTGCAAACGCCGATCCCCTCCACGCCGTCGAGTATCTGCGTCGCGTGCACCAATCCGCTCTCCTTGCCGTCGAGATCGATCTGCGTAACGTCGCCCGTCACCACCATTTTGCTCCCCTCGCCCATTCGGGTAAGAAACATCTTCATCTGCTCGCGCGTCGTGTTCTGCGCCTCGTCCAAAATGATAAACGCATTCGATAACGTTCTCCCGCGCATGTACGCGAGCGGAGCGACCTCTATCGCGCCCCTTTCCATCAACTTTCCGTACGTTTCCAAACCCAAAAGCTCCTGCAACGCGTCGTACAAAGGTCGCAGATACGGGTCGACCTTCGTTTGCAGATCGCCCGGCAAAAACCCGAGCTTCTCCCCCGCTTCCACGGCGGGACGGGTGAGAATGATCCTCTCGATCTGTTTGCTCTTGAACGCGGATACCGCCATACATACGGCAAGATACGTTTTTCCCGTACCGGCGGGACCGACTCCGAACACCACCGTGTTCTTTTTGATCGAATCCACGTACGCCTTCTGTCCCACCGTCTTACACTTGATCTGCTTGCCCTTCGCCGTCACGGCGACCGTGCCCGAGGAAAGAGAAGCGATCTCGTCCGCTTTATCCTCTTTGGCAAGCTCGATACAATACGCAATCCTGCCCGCGTCGATCTCCTCGCCCGCGGCAAGCTTCAAAAGCGCGTTCAGCGTTTTCACGCCCAACGCCACCGACTCCGCTTCGCCCTCCAGACGGATCTTCATTCCCTCTACGTAAGCTACCAAGCCGAGCGCGCGGGTAAGCGCGTTTAAATTCTCGTCGAACGCGCCCAATACGCGCGAAAGCCTGTCCACAGACTTCGTGTCCACCGTTTCCGTTTTCCGTACGCCCTTCGTCAATGCGTCCTCCCTCTTTCGCGGCTCGCCGCCGCCCGTTTTCACAAATTCATTCGCTCGATTGCCGTATACTCTATCCGTACGGCGTAGCTCTCGTCCTTTTTTACGACCTCGCGCTTCGTCAGCGTATCGCTTTCCGAAAGCCCCAGCGCAAGATACGCCGCCGCAAAGGCGCTCTCCTCGTCCTCCGCCGCGATCTCCGCCTCGTACACGCACGCGATACTCGCCCGCGCGATCGGTTCGACGCGTACCTGCCCCCCCTCTGCGGGCGTAAACCAACCCCCGACCAGCATTTCGCCCGCCTGCACTTTCTCCCCTTTCCGTTTCAGGGGCGTGCCGCGAAGCGTCGTGATCGCCACGATCTCGCCCGTATGCGCGGCGACCATATCCCCTTTGACGAACGTCCTCGTCGGAGTGTTGTCCAGCCGCATCTCCACGCGCACGTACGCGCCCGATTTTTTTACCGAACAAAATTCCACGCCGTCGAGAGACAACAGCTTCGAACAGATCAGATCGACCCGACTGCCGTCGTACTTTCGGAAGGGCGCTATGCCGTATTCCTCGAGCGCGGCGTACGCCTCCCGCTTATACACGGACGAGCCGACGAATTCCACGTCGAACACGAAGGAGTCGGCAAACAGAGTACACGCGCAAAAGAGCAGCGCGCCCGCGACGAAAAACCCGCGTTTTTTCAAAAATCGGAGCAATTTGCCCGCGCCCTCCGTGCCCGCGCGACGCACGGTATACGGACTGTACGCGTTTATATTATAGCATACCTTCGGGTAAATTGCAAAAACTTTTTCGACGTCTTTTTTCTTTACGCTTAAAAGTATTTGATTTTTTTGCGTTTTTTTTACGTTATAGACGTCGATCCCCGCCCGTCTGAGCCGAAGCAACGCCCGTTCGGGCATCAAGCCCTCCACCAAAAGCTTCTCGCGTACCGTCCACACTGCCATACGCTTACGCTCCCTTCTGCGGCGTTTCCTGCCCGATCTTCACCGAACATATCCTGCCCGCAAGCTCCAAATCGCCGTCGCAATATTTGCGGATAAACAGATCCGCACCCTCGATATCGACGCTCCCGCGGGGAAAATACAGTACGATCTTCTGCGGGGAAAAATCCCCCACCGCTTTCACGCCCTCGAAATATCCCCCGCCGCCCACGGCGACGGTAAACCTCGACAACGCCATACCCTCCGGATTTTTGAAGATCTCTTCGTATAAGCGCATACCCTTTCACCCCGCCTTTCGCCGTCTTTATTCAGTATATGACGGTTACGGAAAAGATATGCCTTAACGCGGCGCGCGCTTTTATTCGAGGATATGCACCAGCTCGTCCTTGACCTTTTGCGGATCGTCCGTCTTACACACGATCGTAAGCGTATCGCCGTGATGGAGCACCGTGTCGCCGTCGGGCAAAATGACCTCCTCTCCGCGGCGTATTTCCGTCACTCTCGCCCCCGAGGGCCAAAGCACGTCGCGCACCTCGCGCCTGTCCGCCAGCGCGCCGTGGGCAACGCTTAAAATATACACCTCGCGCACGGCGTTCTCGTGTATACCGTTCTCCCTTTCGTACGCCTCCAAAAGCTCCTCGTAAATGCCCTCCGTCCTCGACATTTCGCCGATCGTATATCCGATCGAAACGGCGATGATCGCGGGTAAAAGCGGCGCGAAGCTGCCCGTAAATTCGCAGATCATAATGATCGCCGTCAACGGCGCGCGAACGATCGTCGTAAAGAACGCCGCCATACAGATCATCACCATGATATCGCAATATTTTCCGTCCATCCCGCCGAGCGCCACGCACGAGCGGCTGAGCACGCCGCCGATACACGCGCCGATGGCAATGATCGGAATAAAGATCCCGCAGGGGATCCCCGACCCGACGTTCACCGTCGTGATCAACGCCTTTAACAACAAAACGAAAAGCAACGTCCAAAGCACCGAAACGCCCAGCTCGCCGAGGATACTTTCCACCGTCGAGAGTTTCGTCCCGCCGTAGGTGCCCAGCGCCTCGATCAAGCCGTGTCCGCCGCCCAGCGCGCCCGTCGTCGCCAATGAAAACGCGCCGCCCAGCATAACGGCGATCAGAATACGCAAGCCGTACCGTATCTTGGGATCTTTCGTTTTGATCTTTTTGAACAACGCGCGCATTGTGAAGCAGAGCTTGTGGAAAAGCACGCCCAACGCGCCGCACAGTATCCCCGCCAAAATCACCCATACGTAATATTCTACGGGCAATTGGTTGAACACGTACGAATGGAAAGCGCTTTGCATCTCCATGCCTAAAAGATTATAGATCGCCGAGCGCGTGAGCACGCCGAAGATCACGGAGGAAAAGGCGCAGACAAAAACCTCGGGCGTAAAGCGTTTATGCGCCTCCTCGAACGCGAAGATCATACCCGTAAGCGGGGCGTTGCTCGCCACGGCAAGACCCGTACACGCGCCGCCCGTGATCTGATAACGCTTGATCATCTCGTTACGGTGCGTAGACGAAGCCACGCCGTCGCCCATACACGCGCCGATCAGAACGCTCGGTCCCTCCGCGCCGATCGAAAGTCCCATAAACGTACTCAAAATGCACGCCGCAAACATCGTCGTCGCGTCGCGCAGCCAACGGAAGCGCACCGCGCCGCGTGTGCCGCCCTCCGCCTGCGGAATACCGCAACCGCGCGCCACCGACGAGACCTGCACCGCCACGCCGAGCAAAAACGCGCCCAACGCCAGCACGACGAAAAGCAGGGGAATGAACGCGGGATTGTTCCGCAAAAATTCATACCCGTCGTACGCGATCTCCTCCGCCCTCGCGGCAAGAATATTGAAGAAGGTCACGACCGCGCCCGCAAATATCCCCGTCACCGACCCGACAACGATCAGTTGTAAGGCGTTTTTGTAAACGCTCGCATGCTTCTTCTCGTGTTTTTTTTGTATGGTTTTTCTCATATGCAATCAAACCCGTTAAAATTTATCCAAAGCCCGAAAAAGAAATTCGGGCGGTCCCTTCGTTTTTCAAGCGAATTGACTGTTGTAAAGCTTGGCATACGCGCCGTTGCGCGCCAACAGCTCCGCGTGCGTACCCTGCTCCACCACGTGCCCCGCTTCCATTACGAGAATGGCGTCCGCGTGTACGATCGTCGAAAGTCTGTGCGCGACGATAAAGGTCGTTCTGCCCTCCATCAAGCGATCGAACGCCTCGCTTATCTTCTTCTCCGTGCGCGTATCGATCGAGGACGTCGCCTCGTCGAGGATCAGCATCGGCGGCAACGCCAGCATCACACGGGTAATGCAAAGAAGCTGTTTTTGTCCCTCGGACAAATTCCCGCCGTCCTCGGAAAGCAACGTGTCGTATCCCCTTTCCATACGCTTGATAAACGAGTGCGCCCTCGTCTTTTTCGCCGCCTCGATGATCTCCTCGTCCGTCGCGTCGGGCTTACCCATGCGGATATTCTCCCGCACCGTACCGCATTTGAGCCACGTCTCCTGCAATACCATGCCGTAGCTCTTCCGAAGCGACCTGCGCGTAAGCTTCCGCACGTCCCTGCCGTCGATCTTCACCGCCCCCTTGTCGACGTCGTAAAACCGCATCAGAAGATTGATGAGCGTCGTCTTTCCGCTCCCCGTCCGTCCGACGATCGCGACCCGCCTACCCTGCGGCACGCGCAAAGAAAGCGCCTCGATCAGTTTGCGCTCCTCCGTGTACGAAAAGCTCACGTTTTCCAGCTCGACGATACCCTCCGCGCGGGGCAGCTCTTCGTTCCCGCCGTCGGAAACCTCCTCCGTCTCGTCGATCAGCTCGAATATCCGCGCCGCGCAGGTAAACGCGCTTTTCAGCTCGGTCACCACGCCCGAAATTTCGTTGAACGGCTTGGTATATTGATTGGCATAGGACAGGAATTTCGTCAAGCCCCCGACGGTAAACGCCGCGCCCGCGACGATCGTGCCGTTTGCCACGTCGATCGCCCCCACGAGCGCTACGACGGCGTATACGAGATTATTGATAAACCGCGTCGAGGGATTGGTGAGCGAGGAATAGAAGGTCGCCTTGAGCGAAGCCTTTTCCAATCGCGCGTTGATCTTATCGAACTTCGCCTCGTTCTCATCCTCGTGCGCAAACGCTTGCGTGGTCTTGAGCCCCGCGATCGCCTCTTCCGCAAACGCCGTCTGCTCCCCGCGCGCGGAGGTCTGCTCCACGAAAAATTTATGCGTATGGGTCGCCACGAACCGCGCGACGAACAGCGAAACGGGCGTAAGCAATACGACGATCAGTCCGATCTTCCAATTCGTCAGAAGCATAAACGCGATCGTACCGAGTATGGTCAGCGCACCCGTAAAAAACTGCGTGAAGCCCATCAGCAATCCGTCGGAGAACTGATCGGCGTCCGCGATCACGCGGCTCACCGTATCCCCGTGCGAATGGGTGTCGATATATTTAAGCGGCAATTTCCCGAGTTTGCCGAACGCGTCCTTGCGGAGATCACGCACCACGTTACAGGAAATACGGTTGTTGCAAATGCCGGCAAGCCATTGCGAAAGCGCGGCAATCAAGACGGCGACGGCGGTCTTGACGAACACGCTTTTCAGCGCGACGAGATCGACCTTGCCCGCTTTGATGATACAGTCGATCGCGTCCCCGAAGAATACGGGCACGCAGAGGGTAGCCGCCACGGACAAAAGCGCAAAGACGAACGAGCCGACGAGCGACGCGGGATATCTGCCTACGTAGCCCAGCACGCGTTTCAGCACGCCTCCTTTTTTCGGAACGGAACGGGAGTTTTTCATACCGCTTGTCCTCCTTCCGTCTCGTATTGAGAGAAATAAATTTCACGATACACTTCGCACGAACGCATAAGCTCCTCGTGCGTACCCATACCCACCGCAACGCCGTCGTCGAGCACGACGATCTTGTCCGCATTCATCACGGACGAAGCCCGCTGGGACACGATAAAGGTCGTAAAATCCAGCTTACGTATCGCTTTTCTCAGTTCCGCGTCCGTCGCATAATCGAGCGCGGACGACGAATCGTCGAGTATCAGGATCTCGGGCTCCCGCACCAAAGCGCGGGCGATCGTCAGCCGTTGCTTCTGTCCGCCCGAGAAGTTTTTGCCTCCCTGCTCGACGGGAATATCCAACCCGCCCTTTTCCTTGACGAACTCGTCCGCACGGGCGATCTCGAGCGCTCTCCAAAGCTCCCCGTCCGTCGCGTCCGCTTTCCCCCACAACAGGTTCTCGCGAAGCGTACCCTTGAACAGGACCGCCTTCTGCGGCACGACGCCTATATTTTCCCGAAGCCGCGTCTGCAAAGCCTTGTCCCGCACGCTTTTCCCGTCCACGCGCACCTCGCCCTCCGTCGTATCGTAAAAATGGGGAATGAGGTTGACGAGCGTGGTCTTTCCGCTGCCCGTGCCGCCGATCACGCCTACCGTTTCGCCGCGTGCGACCGTAAACGAAACGTTTTCCAGCGCGACGTCCGCGCCCTCGATATAGCGCATCGTCACGTTATCGAATTCGATAAACGCGCCGCTTCCCTTCGCCTCCGTTTCCTCCTCGAGCAAAAGCGAAGGTTGCGCTTGCAAAACGGCGGAAATACGCCCGCCGCACGCCGCCGCCTTGGTGACGGTAACGATCAGATTCGCCAGCTTGATCAACTCGACGAGTATCTGCCCCATCAGATTGTACAGGGCGATCACGTTGCCTTGCGTCAGTCCGCCCGCGTCCACGCGGAGCGCGCCCGTCCAGATCAATACGATCGTCGCGAAATTCACGAGCACGTACGTCAGCGGATTGGTGATCGCGGCGATACCGCCCACGAATTTTCTGCCCTTGTTGAGCTCCTCGTTACGGGTATCGAACAGCTTCTTTTCCCCGTCCTCGCGGCAAAACGCGCGAAGCACCCTTGCCCCCGTAAGATTTTCGCGGGTGGAAAGGAGCACCTTATCCAACTTATTCTGCGTCTTTTTGTACAAGGGCATACAGAGGAACATCACCGCGTATACGACGACCGCCAAAGCGACGATCGTCACCGCGAACACGCCGAGCGATTCGGGATCGATGATATACGCCGTGATCATCGCGCCGAACACGATAAACGGCGAACGCAAAAACAGGCGCAACGCCAGATTCACGCCCGATTGAAACCTGTCGACGTCGCTCGTCATACGCGTGAGCATCGTCGACGCGCCCATCTCGTCGATATCCTTATACGACAGTGACTGTATCTTTTTGAACAGGTCCCGCCTTATATCCGCCGCCACGCCCGTCGCCGTGCGCGCCGCGAAATACTGCGCCGTTACGGAAAACGCCAAGCCCGCAAGTCCGAACGCGGCAAGAAGCAGACACATGCCCACGATATACCCGATATCGGCATTGGGATAACCGCCGTCCACGTACGCGCCGAGCCCCCTGTCGACGATCAAACCGACCACGAAAGGCACCAAAAGCTCGAAGGTCGCCTCCAACAATTTAAAGAAAGGACCCAGCAAGCTCTGCCATTTATAACGTTTGAAATAGGAAAAAAGCTTTTTCATACCGACCTTATTATAACACGAAAGCGACGGAAACGCAAACGAATTTCGCTTCCTTATAAAATAAAGGGAACGAAGTTTTCCGCTCCGCTCCCGCAAATTCCGTTTTTTGCCTTTATTCGCCCGCGCCGACGCTCTCCTCCGTCGGCAAAAGCAGACATTCGTACAACTCCTTATAATCGCGTATCTTCACCAGCCGCGCGCCCTCCTCCGTCGATTCCGTCCGTTCGTTGCTCGACCGCAGACGGAGCACGTTGATCAGTCTGTTCGAAGCGAGTACAAAGACGATAAAGCACGCGAAGAACGCCACGCCGCAGATCACCGTCGGCACGATATACGTGTTTTTGCTCGTCGTGAAATTCTTCATTCCTAGCACGATCGTCAACACAAGCAGTACGATCGTCGGCACGGCAAGCACTCCGAACCCGATCGCCGCCTTTTTAAGCCGTTCGGAAAGGATCCCTCTGCGCTTTTGCCGTTTGCCCTCGAGCGCTTCGGCAAGCGGCGCTTCCTCCGTCTCCAGCTCCCGCACCCGTCTTCGGAACACCTCCGCATACCGCACTCTGAGCTTGTCCACGGCGTCCGCGCCGAGGTCGTATTCGAGACTTTCGATCCCCGCGTCGGCGTATTCCCCGATCAACGCGTCGGGCTCGGTAAAATCGGCGGTCTTTGCCCGCCAATATCCCACGGAAGCGTCCGTCGCCTCGTCGTCCAGCTGCAACGCCTTTTCGTATTTGAGCTCCGCCGCTTTAAAACTACCCGAAGCCAAAAGCTGCTCACCCTCTTTGCACGCCTGCTCGTAATCGGCTTTGCGCTTCGCCGCCGCTTCCTCCTTTTCACGGCGCACCCGCGCCGCTTCCTCGGGCGACAGTCCCACAAGGTCCTCGTCGTCCTCGTCCGCGTCCGACATCGGAAATTCGAAGGCGATCTCGTCCTGCGCGTCCTCCTCGTAGACCTCCGCCTCGCCGTTTTCCGCAAGCTCGTCCGTTACGTCCACGTATCCGTCTTTCGTCTTTTTCAGGCGAATCCCTCTTCCGTATTCGTCGTCGATGATCCTTTCTTCCATTTCGTTTTCTCCGTTTTTCTTAATTATCCTCGAGCCGCGCTTCCCCGTCCGACAACACGAACGGATTGCGCCAACGCTTCCCGTTTTTCTCCGCCTCGGGAAGCACCGTCGACGCTACGATCGTACGGAATTTCCCCTTATATCGGCTCTTCGCCCATTCGCACAGCTCTTTCGTTTCGAACAGCGCGAACACACAGCTACCCGAGCCCGTCATGCACGCCGCGATCGGCGAGAACGACTGCGCCTCTTCAAACGCCTTTTGCACGTCGGGATTGAGGTGCAACGCGGGCACGAAAAGATCGTTCGTTAAATACCTGCCCGCCCCGTTTATATCCTTTTTCTTCAGCGCGGCAATACAGCCTTCCGTCCGATTTTCCCGCCATTCGAGCGTTTTCGGCAGCTCGTCGTATTTTCCGTAACACGCCGCCGTCGACACGTCCGATTGCGGACAGATAAGGAGCATATGCAGCTTTTCCGCGATCCCTGTGGGGGTAAGCTTTTCCCCGCGCCCGCGCATACGCACAAATCCGCCGCGAAGCATATATTTCGTATCGCTGCCGAGCGAATCGGCGATCTCGCCGAGCGCGTTTTCGTCCGTTACGCCGTACAGCTTCGCCATGCCGTTGAGCACGCCCGCGACGTCTGCGGACGAGCCGCCGAGTCCTGCGCCCATGGGAATATTTTTATACACGGTGATCTCCGCGCCGTTTACGCCGAATCTTTCCGAAAACGCCTCCGCGGCTTTGAGCGCGTTGTTCTTTTCGGGCGGGATATTTTCGCTTCCCATGCCGTGCATCGTCACGGACGAAAGCTTGTCCTTCCGTTTTTTCAAAACGATCAGATCGAACAAATCGATACTCGCCGCGAGAGAATCGAGCATATGAAAGCCGCCCTCGTTCCCCACGAGCTCCAAAGTTAAATTGATCTTTGCGTATGCCTTTATCCTTGCCGTGTTCATCTCTTCCGTTCGTCCGTATCCGATCGTTGCGGCGAGGTTTCTCTCCCCGCCGCACGGTCCCTTTATATCATTGTAACATATTCTTCCCGAAAATTCAATGCTTTATCGCAAAAATTTTCTGAAATTTACTTAATTTGCCGATAAACGAATATCCTCTCTCCCTCGCGCACGGGAAATTCCAGCTCGGGATTGCTCTTTTTCAGCTCCTCGGGATCGCGCGAAAGTCGCTTCGCCACCTGCCACAGATCCTCGCCCGCGCGCGGTACGTACACCGAAACCGCCGCGTCGCTCTCCTCCCGCTTTTCCCCTTCGACCGCTTCCCCGACGTACGCCCATTCGGCTCTGTTATACGAGCGCAAACACATCTTCACCGTCGCTTCCGCTTCCGTCTCGCCGTCCTTCTTTCTTCTGAGATTCAATCCGCAGACCAGACAATCCGCTTCCGTTTCTTCCCCCTCCGCGTCGATCGGGAACGCAAACGGCAACGAAAGACTGCACGCCCGTCTGCTTCCGTCCGCGCCGCGAAGCAATACCTCCGCACCGACGACGCCCTCCGCTTCGTATCCGCGTTCTCCCTTTCTGATCACCGCCTCCGCTTTCGGAAGCACCGCCGCCTCCAAAGCGTACTCGCCCTCCGGTGCGGGCGAAAGCGCCGCAACGCCGCTCACCCGTTCCACGCGTCGGGTCTGATTCGTCAAATACCTGCCCCCGTCGTTTTTCTCGGAAAGCTCGATTTCGACCTCGGGTGAAAAGGCGTCGCTCACCGCTTCGAGCTCCTCCCTGCCCGAGATAAAACAGTCGGCGGAGAGACAATATGCGAAAAGGATCTTGCTCTTGCCCTTCTCCTCGTCGACGCTCGCCGTAAGCGTGGTGGACTTCACGCAAACGCGCGCGCTTGCGGATACCCGCCCGAACGCCTCCTCGCAGGGGATCTGCATCGTAAACGGAAGCACTCGTTCGTACGAGCAAAGCGTTTCGTCGCTTTTCAGAACGCATACGTTCAAGTCGATCTCCCCTTCGAGCTCGAGCTGTCCCGCCCCCACGCGACAGGAGGTAACGACGGCGTTTTCGCCGTGCAAGAGGATATCGCCCACGTAATCGGTATCGAATTCGTCCTCCGCTTCCGTTTCCCCCGAAACGCAGATAGTCTTGCTCAGCACGATCGGTTGCTTTTGCACCACGAGCCCCTCGCCCCCGACGAGATATTCGATCTGCTTGCCGCCGTAGACGTTCACGTCCGCGCCGACGATCACGGAAATATACAGTCCCGACCCCTCGCGGCGGTGGGAAACGTTTTCAATGGAAAACGCGGTCTTGGCAAAGCACGCAGGGCTGACGAGCGCGCCGTCCGCCTTGTGGAAAAATTCCGCACCCCGCTCCGCACGGCAAATACGCCGCTCGATATCCTCGTATACGATACATAAAAGAAGCTTACCGCCGTAACGCACCTCCCCGTCCGCACACGTACACTCGACGGGCACGGCGTTCGCCTGTACGGCAAGGATCGTCCCGATCTCGCTCCCCGGCAGCCGACATTCTACGATAGACTGACTTTGTAAACGGGTGATCTCCCCCGTATAACGATAAGTTTCATATTGCGGTTTGATAGACATTTTATTCACTCCCTTTGCGTTTTTATTGCCTATTTATCGTATGCTTTTCCATACGGATATAGAACGTCGGACGGAGCGTCGAAAAAGAATTTTTTGGGAAATTTTGGCGTTTTCGGCATAAAAAGGCGAAAAAAAGCCCATACTTTCGTTATGATCAAGCCAACCAAAAAAATTTCCGACGTCAAACGAATGGTAAAAGACTGCTCGGCGCAACGGGTCGCCGTGCACGTAAATTTAGGCAGAAACAAAAGCGTGAGCTACTCGGGCGTTTTATCGGGGGTATACCCCGCGCTGTTCACGGTGAAGCCGGACGACAAAGATTTCCTCGGCAAAACCGCGTACTCCTATTCGGACGTACTTTGCGGGAACGTAAAGATCAAGCGCATATGACCCAACATAAAAGGAAGTCGCAAGGACTTCCTTTTTTCGTTTATTATTCGTTCAAAAGAACACTTCGTTAGCGTTTGTCGGATATAAAACTATCACTGATTGTCACTTCTTTCAACTCAAACGTTGCAGGCTTCGTGGGCGGATTTCCCTCCAAAACGGCACAAAACCCCCCTATTTCTCCTGCTTCCACGTTTCGCATTTCCGCCGTCGCCAACCCGATTTCATTTTTGTTTTATCGGATATTCCCCCAAATAATAATATTACTATAATTATAATCCTAACACATATTTTCATTTTTTTACTCCTTGATTCTACGCATAATATTTTATAGGATTTTTCCCTATAAGTCAAGGAATTTATCGGTATTTTTTCTATAATTATATAGATAAGGAGTACTTATGGTGGATATTGCAAAAATCGTCGGAGAAAATTTAAAAAACGCGCGGAAGCTAAAAGGGCTGACCCAAGCGCAAATTGCCAAGGAATTAAACAAATATCAATCCGATTACAGCGATTACGAAACGGGAAAAATACAATTGGATTACGAAAAAATCGTTTATCTTTGCGAAAGATTAGAAATTACCCCTAACGAGCTTTTTGATTTTGAATAAATGAAAGATAATTTTTTAGGTAAAAAACTAAGAGAATTTCGAATAGAAAAAGGTATCTCCCAACGGAGGTTTGGCGAGCTATTTAACGTATCCAACCAAACGGTAAGTACTTGGGAAACGGGCGTACACGACCCCGATTTGGATACTCTTATCGCAATCGCAAAATATTACGAGGTTTCCGTCGGTTATCTATTAGGTTCAGAAGATTAAAACGCGCTTTGAAAAAGCGCGTTTTATTTTTATTTTTCGCCCATAGGCGACTGACCGCTTACGCCGTATTCGGCGCAAAACTGTTTTTTAAAATTACACCGCCATTTTGCATTCTGCATTCTGCATTTTGCATTTAAAAACCGTTGCCAAGGCTGTTTTTACTGTGGCAACACGTTTTTCAAAAACCTGCCCGTATAGCTCGTCGGGTGCTTCGCGACTTCTTCGGGCGTGCCTTCGCATACGATCTCGCCCCCGCCGTTTCCCCCTTCGGGTCCCAAATCGATAATATAGTCCGCGGTTTTAATAACGTCGAGGTTGTGCTCGATCACAAGCACCGTGTTCCCGCCCTCGCGCAATTTCAAGAGTATCTTGATCAGCTTGTCCACGTCGTAGCTGTGCAAGCCCGTCGTCGGCTCGTCGAGGATATAAAACGTCTTGCCTGTCGATCGCTTGGAAAGCTCCGTCGCCAGCTTCACGCGTTGCGCCTCGCCCCCCGAAAGCGTCGTCGAGCTCTGTCCCAATTTGATATACCCCAACCCCACGTCGTTGAGGGTCTTTATTTTATTGTAGATATTCGGTATCGGCTGGAAGAACTCGCACGCCTCCTCGACCGTCATATCCAGCACGTCGGCAATACTCTTGCCTTTATAACGCACCTCCAACGTTTCACGGTTATACCGCTTCCCGCCGCAAACCTCGCACGGCACGAAAATGTCGGGCAGGAAATGCATTTCGATCTTGATGATACCGTCGCCGAAACAGTGCTCGCACCTGCCGCCCGAAATATTGAACGAAAACCGCCCCGCTTTATACCCCCGCTCCTTCGCGTCGGGCGTCATCGAAAACAGATCCCGTATCGCGTTGAACACGCCCGTGTACGTCGCGGGATTGCTCCTCGGCGTTCTGCCGATCGGCGATTGGTCGATCGCGATCACCTTATCGAAATACTCGATCCCTTCCATTTTATCGTATTTCCCGAGCGCGTGCTTCGCCCCGTTCAGCTCGTTCGCCAGAGTCGGGTATACGATCTCGTTTACAAAACTCGATTTTCCGCTCCCCGAAACGCCCGTCACGGCAGTGATCAGCCCCACGGGAATTTTCGCTTCGACATTCTTTAAATTATTCTGCCTGCAACCGCACACACGCAACCATTTATCGCTTGGCGTGGCGCGCACCGCGGGTACTTCTATCTTTCTTCTGCCCGCCAAATAATCGCCCGTGATCGAGCGCGATTCTTTTTGTATCTCCTCGGGCGTACCGCACGCCACCACCTCGCCGCCGTGCACGCCCGCTCTCGGTCCGATATCCACGATATAGTCCGCCGCCCGCATCGTGTCCTCGTCGTGCTCGACGACGATCAGCGTGTTCCCCAAATCGCGCAATCCCTTCAACGAAGCGAGCAATTTTTCATTATCCCTTTGGTGGAGACCGATACTCGGCTCGTCCAAAATATACAAAACGCCCGTGAGCGCGCTGCCGATCTGCGTGGCAAGTCGGATACGTTGGCTCTCCCCGCCCGACAGCGTGACCGCCGTCCGCGTAAGCGTGAGATAGTTCAACCCCACGTTATGCAGAAAGCCCAAACGGTTGTTGATCTCTTTGATGATCGCGTCGGCGATCAGGTGCTCGGTGGGCGTCAGCGTTTCTTTGAGCCCGTCCATAAACGCGCAGAGGTCGTCTACGGACATCTCGCACACTTCCCATATATTTTTCCCGCCCACGTATACGGCGAGCGCTTCCTTTTTCAACCGCTTCCCCCCGCACCCGTCGCAGGGCGCGTTGCGCATCAACCGCTCGATATCCGCTTTCACGCCGTCGGAAGTAGAGTTCGCGTAACGGCGTTGGAGGTTGTTCACGTACCCCTCCCACGTCTTTTTGAAGCTACCCGAAAACGAACGCGTCTGATACGCCATGTCCACCCGCTCGTCGCTGCCGTACATCAAAATATCGTACACCTCTTTGGGCAAGTCCTTCACGGGCACGTCCAACGAAAAACCAAACGCTTTGGCAAGCGCGGAAAGCTCCATAAGCGCCATCGAATTAGAGCCCAAATTCCAACCCGTGACCTTCATCGCCCCTTGCCGCAAGGTCTTGTTCTTATCGGGACATACCAGATCGGGATCGACGAATTGCTTAAAGCCCAAGCCCGAGCAGGTCGGACACGCGCCGTAAACGGTGTTGAACGAAAACATTCTCGGCTCGATCTCCTCGATCGAGATCCCGCAATCGGGACAGGCGTAATTGACCGAATACAGCGCCTCGTTCCCCTCGCAATCGATCACGACCAACCCTTCGGCAAGCTTCAACGCCGTTTCGAGACTGTCCGTAAGTCGCTTTTGCACGGTAGGCTTGATAACGAGTCTGTCCACCACGACGGAGATATTGTGCTTGATATTCTTTTCCAGCTTGATCTCTTCCTGCAGATCGTACACGATCCCGTCTATCTTCACCCTGCCGTAACCGCTCTTTTTAAAACCCGCGAGCTCTTTTACGTACTCGCCCTTTCTCCCGCGCACGACTGGCGCGTTGACGAGTATCTTGCTCCCCTCGGGCATCGCCATCACGCGATCGCAGATCTCGTCGACGGTCTGACGGCGGATCTCCCGCCCGCATTTCGGACAGTGCGGCACGCCGATACGCGCGAACAAAAGACGGAAATAATCGTATATTTCCGTTACGGTCCCCACCGTCGAACGGGGATTTCGCGAGGTGGTTTTCTGATCGATCGAAATCGCGGGCGAAAGCCCGTCGATACTCTCGACATCGGGTTTTTCCATCTGTCCCAAAAACTGTCTCGCGTACGAGGACAAGCTCTCGACGTACCGTCTTTGCCCCTCGGCGAAAATGGTGTCGAACGCGAGCGTGGATTTTCCGCTCCCCGAAAGCCCCGTAAACACCGTCAGCTTATTGCGGGGTATTCTCACGTCGATATTTTTTAAATTGTTTTCCTTTGCACCTTTAATGATAATTTCTTCTTGCATGATCACACCTTTTTAAGTGAAGTTTGCCCTGTGGGCAAGTGAAGTTGCAAGCAAAGCTTGCGGTTATTGTAAAATTTATAAAGTATAGCCTTAACTTTTTGCGTTAGCAAAAAACTTCACTCTCGCGTTAGCGAGAACCTCGCTTTTGCGAAAACAAAAATTTCACTTTTCTCACTTCCCCGCTTTTCTGAGCCGCATTTTCAGCTCCGCGATCTTCTCTCTTATCTCGATCGCCCGTTCGAAATCGAGCTGCCCGCTCGCTACCTTCATCAACTCCTTCAGCTTCTCGATCTCGTCGGGAATATCCTGCGTCTTGATATCGTCGTCCGTCTTTTTCTTCGTGATGTTCAGGGTCGACTTCACTTCCTTGACGATCGTTTTCGGCACGATCCCGTGCGCCTTGTTATATTCGTCCTGCGCCTTCCTTCTTCGGTTCGTCTCCCCGATCGCCCGCTTCATACTGTCCGTGACCGTATCCGCGTACATGATCACGCGCCCCTCGCTATTACGCGCCGCGCGCCCGATCGTCTGTATCAGCGAAGTGTCGCTTCTAAGGAACCCTTCCTTGTCCGCGTCGAGTATCGCCACCAGCTTCACCTCGGGCAGGTCAAGCCCCTCGCGCAAAAGATTGATACCGCACAAAACGTCGAACTCGCCCGATCGCAAACCGTTCACGATGTCGATACGCTCCAGCGTGTCGATATCGCTGTGCATATATTTCACCTTCACCGAATGTTCTTTTAAATAGTCGGTCAGCTCCTCCGCCATCTTCTTCGTCAGCGTGGTGATCAAGACCCTGCCCCCCTCGTTTACCACCGTGTGTATCTCCGAAAGCAGGTCGTCGATCTGCCCGCGCGTGGGCTTCAACGTGATCTCGGGATCGAGCAAGCCCGTTGGTCTTATGATCTGTTCGACGGTCTGCCCCGCCTCCCCCAGCTCGTACTGCGCGGGCGTCGCGGACACGAATACCACCTGCGGTACGCGCGCGTCGAACTCGGGAAAAGTAAGCGGTCTGTTATCGTACGCCGATTGCATACGGAACCCGTATTCCACGAGATTTTTCTTTCTGGAAAGGTCCCCGTTGTACATCGCGCGTATTTGCGGTACGGTCATGTGACTCTCGTCGATAAACACCAAAAACTCCCCCGCAGGGAAATAATCGAGCAACGTAAACGACGGCTCGCCCGGTTGCCGCCCGTCGAAATAGCGGCTGTAATTTTCTATACCGCTGCAATACCCGATCTCCCGCATCATTTCGAGATCGTGCTCGGTACGCTGTTTCAGACGTTGCGCCTCCAATATCTTGCCCGCTTCCTCGAACGCTTGCACCTCGCCGCGCAAGTCCTCTTCGATCATGGAAAGGGCGCTTCTCAGCTTCTCCGTTCCCACGGCGTATTGACTCGCGGGAAAGATCGCCACGTGCGAAAGCTCGTTCAGCTTTTTCCCCGTCAACGCCTCGACCTCGTAAATTTTCTCGATCTCGTCCCCGAAAAACTCGACCCGTATCGCCACTTCCGAATTGGAGGCGGGAAATATCTCCAACGCGTCCCCGCGCACACGAAAGGTCGAACGCTTGAAATCGACGTCGTTTCTCGCATATTGCAGCTCGATCAGCTTGCGTATCAGCTCGTTCCGCTCCCACTCCATGCCGGGTCGGAGGGATATCGACAAACGGAAATATTCCTCGGGCGCGCCGAGTCCGTAAATACACGACACGGACGCGACCACGATCACGTCCTTTCGCTCCATCAAAGCCCCCGTCGCGCTGTTTCTGAGCTTGTCGATCTCGTCGTTCATGCTCAGGTCTTTTTCGATATAGGTATCCGTCGAGGGGATATAGCTTTCGGGTTGATAATAATCGTAATAAGAAACGAAATACTCCACGCGGTTTTCGGGGAAAAATTCACGGAACTCGTTACAAAGCTGCGCCGCGAGCGTTTTGTTGTGCGCGATCACAAGCGTGGGACGGTTGACGTTTTTGATAACGTTCGCCATCGTAAACGTTTTACCGCTGCCCGTAACGCCGACAAGCACCTGCGCGCGCATGCCGTCCAGAACGCCCTCCGTCAATTTTTCGATCGCCTGCGGCTGGTCCCCCGTAGGCTCGTACGCCGAATGTAATTTAAATTCCATGGAAATTTTTCCTTTCGCCCGTCCTTCATTAAAACCAAGTAGATACGAGTAAGACAAGGAAGATGCGTATTTGCCGACGGGAGTTTACTGCGTCGTAAACCAGCAAGGCAAAACGCAAATCCGACGCCGTATTACGACGTATATACTTCGTTTCAACAAACATTTGTTTATATTATACCACTTTTAATACCAAAAGTAAACTGCTTGAACGCGGTTTTTTAAAATATGGATTTGAGTATCACGCCGACGAGGAAGGCGATCACCGCCGAAGCGATCGCCCAACCGAGCTTTAAAACGAGATCGCGCTTTTGCTGTACGTTACAACGTTGAAAGGCATACCCGCTCGCATGCAAGGAAATTACGTACATCTTTTCGCCCTTCCGCTCGGAGGACAAAAGCTGAAAATAATCGTCGAGCGCAAGCTCCCCGAGTATCTTTTCCACCTGCTCCTCGGTATATTTCTTTTTCGGCGGCAAAAGGGACAAAAGCTCTGCGGGCGAGATCAGACACACGCCTCCGTCGCGGCATAGCGTATACACCGCGCTCATCACCTCGCTCTCCCGTCTGCTTAACATCGTTTTCCTCCTTTCGTCTCGTACCTGCCCCGCACGTTTTCTCTTTCAACAGTATTCTTCTTATCATAGTATTCCCCTTTTCCCACGCCGTCATTCGTGGAAAAATGCGGTCGCGCCCCGCCGTGTAATTTACACATTTTCTCTTTTTTTGTACTTTCCGTCACTCTTTTTCCCGCGAACGCTATCTTTTTTGAAAAAGATGTGTTATAATAAGATAGGCGGGTACGTAAAAACCGCCCTTGAGGAGAATTCTATGCCCGCACTGTACGCGCACCTGCGCTTCGGCGAGGAAGTTTCCAAAACCCTCCCCGCCCCCTTGCAAGATCTTGTAAAAAAATACCCCGAAGCGTTCGCCTTGGGCACACAGGGTCCCGATATCCTGTTCTATCATCACCCGTTGAAAAAGAACGAGATCAGAAAATACGGCACCGAACTCCACGAAAAAACCGCTTTCGAGGTCTTTTCGGCGGCAGGCGAAAAACGTACGGACGAGCCCTCGGCTTATAACGCCTATCTTTGCGGCTTTTTGTGCCACTTCACCCTCGATTTGTTTTGCCACCCTTATATCGACCAAACAATGAACGATAAGGTCACGCACGGGAAAATCGAATCGGAATTCGATAAATTCCTGCTCCGCAAGGACGGCAAGCCCATTCGCGGCTATAACACGGCAACGCCGATCAAGGATGAAAACGGCACGCGGGAAGCGGCGGCTTTGCTTTTGGGCGTACCGCAAGAGAATATCGCCGTCGCCATCAAAACGATGAAAAAAATCAACGGCTGGTTTTCCAAAAAATGCGAGCTCTTCCACACGTTCGTCCACGCGCTTTTGCGCCTCGCGAACATGGAACGCAAATTCGGAGATATGTTCCTGCATAAAAAGGACGACTCCTTGTGCGAAACGCCGAATAGAGTGCTTGAAGAAAAATTCGGAAACGCGATCGCGCCTGCGCGCGAGCTCATCACGGCGTATTTCAACGAAGTAAACGCGGACGGCAAGCCGACGCTTTCCGACCCCGTTTTCGAAAAATATTTCCGCTACGATTTCAGCGGCAACAAACCTACGGAGGAATTCTAATATGGAAAAAGTAAAACAGGCACGTTTTACCAAGAAAGAAAAGAGCTGGATACTCTACGACGTGGCAAACTCCGCCTACGTTATGCTGGCAACGGCACTTTTGTCCTTGTACTTCAAGTATCTTTCGCCGTCGGATAACCTTTCGTCCGTTTGGGGCTTTACCAACGTCATCGTTACGGTGATTGCCGTATTCCTTTGTCCCATACTCGGTACGTATGCCGATTTCAGTAAAAAGAAAGCCGTCTTTATGAGCTTTGCCTTAATCGGCATTATCAGTTGCGGCGCACTTTCCCTCTTTTCGTTTATTTCTAAATTCACGATTGCAGGTATCCTGTTCTTGATTATGTATATTATTACGGAAGTGGGCTTTGCTTCGGCAAACGTATTTTACGATTCGATGCTCAACGATATCACCACGGACGAGAATATGCACAGAGTTTCGGCAAACGGTTTTGCTTGGGGGTATATTTGCAGCTGTATCCCCTTCGCTTTCTGCTTGATCGCATACGTGCTCGGTACGATGGTACCCGGATTGGAATGGTTTGAAGGCTACGCTTTCTCTATCGGTTGCTTAATTACGGCGGTATGGTGGCTGTTCTTTACACTGCCCTTGCTCAAAAACTACGAACAGAAAAACTTTATGCCCCGTCCCGAAAAACCCATTCGGGAAACTTTTAAACGGCTCGGCTCTATTTTCGCAGAATTCAAAAAGAATAAAAAAGCGCTCGTTTTCCTTGTTGCGTTCTTCTTCTATATCGACGGCGTACATACCATTATCAAAATGGCAACTGCACTCGGCACGGACTTAGGCTTTGACCAAGTAAAGTTGGTTATTATGCTGTTTGCGACGCAGTTCGTTGCCTTCCCATGCGCGCTTATTTTTGGTAAGCTCGCTTCCAAAGTGCCTTGCGAAAAGCTACTTCTCGTTGCCATTTCGGCATACACCGCTATCGGTGTGTTTACCGTATTTTTAAGACAAGAATGGCAGTGCTGGATTCTCGTTATCTCGGTTGGCATGTTCCAAGGCGGCGTGCAAGCTATGTCCCGTTCCTACTTCACCAAGCTTATCCCTGCGAATAAAACGGGGGAATTCTTTGGTATTTACGACATCTTCGGCAAGAGTGCCGCTATCCTCGGTCTTGGCTTGACCAGCCTTTTGGGGCTGTTCTATCCTCTCTCCGAAGCGACTTGGATAAACATCAACCTTATCCCGCTTCCGATATTATTCGCCATCGGCTTGGTGTTATTTATCGTATCGATGAAGATCCCCGCCAACACGGATAATAAAGAATAAATAACAAGGCATAATAAAACGCTCGGCTTTCGCCGAGCGTTTTATTTACATATTTTTACAGCGTTGCGATCACTTCCACTTCGACCTTTACGCCCTTGGGCAGGTCTTTTACCGCCACACAGCTTCTCGCGGGCTTCGTGGTGAAGTATTTCGCGTACACGGCGTTGAACGCCGCGAAATCCGCGATATCCGCAAGGAAACAGGTGGTCTTCACCGCTTTTTCAAACGAGCTCCCCGCCGCCGATAATACCGCGCCGAGGTTCTGCATTACCTGCTCCGTCTGCGCTTCGATCGTTTGTGCTTCCACGTTCCCGCTCGCGGGGTTGATGGGAATTTGTCCCGAAGTGAATATCATTTCTCCGCACACGATCGCCTGCGAATACGGTCCGATCGCCGCAGGCGCTTTTTCCGTCGCTACTTTTTTTAATTCCATTTTTTTATACCTCTTTTTTATTTTTCACTATCGCTAAAAACAGTGAAGTTTTTGCTTCGCAAAAGTGATGTTTTTTGCTAACGCAAAAAGTTATGGCTTTATTTTTTAATTTTACCACAATTTTGCATTTTGCATTTACAAAAGCTTAAACCCGTACTCCGTCAACGCTTGCCGTATCTGCGCGATATGCTCGTAATTCCTCGTTTCCAAAACGATACGCAAATAACAGCCGTTGACGTCCGAGCCCTCGTTCGCACGCTCATGGTGCACCGAGGTCACGTTCCCGCCGAGATCGGCAATGATACGCGATACGTTCTTGAGCTGTCCGGGTTTGTCCATCAGCTCGATCATCAGCTGACAGCTTCTGCCCGACATCAAAAGTCCGCGCTTAATCACACGCGAGAGGATCGTCACGTCAATGTTCCCGCCCGACAAAACGCACACCGCTTTTTTGCCTTTCAAATCGACCTTATTGAACATCGCCGCCGCCACGGGTACCGCGCCCGCGCCTTCCGTCACGAGCTTGTGCCGTTCCATCAGTGCCAAGATCGCCGCGGAAATTTCGTCGTCCGTCACCGTCACGATCTCGTCTACGTACTTACTGCAGATCTCGTACGTGTGCTCCCCGGGCGTTTTCACGGCAATGCCGTCCGCGATGGTCGAAACGCCCGTCAGCGTTTCGATCTTACCGTGCTCCACGGCATTCTTCATCGACGGCGCGCCCGCCGCTTGCACCCCGTATACCTTCACTTTCGGGTTCAGCGTTTTAATGGTATAGGCAATACCCGAGATCAGTCCGCCGCCGCCGATCGGCACCAGCACCGCGTCCAGATCGGGGATCTGCTCGGCAAGCTCCAAAGCGATCGTGCCCTGTCCTGCGATAACGTCCTCGTCGTTGAACGGATGGATAAACGTGTATCCCATTTCGTCGCGGAGCTGTAACGCCTTGTTGTACGCGTCGTCGTAAACCCCCTCGACAAGACAAACCTCCGCGCCGTAGCTCTTGGTTGCCTCCACCTTGGAAATGGGTGCGCCGTCGGGCAGACAGATCACCGCTTTGATGCCGTTTTTCTGTGCCGCAAGCGCCACACCCTGCGCGTGATTGCCCGCCGAACACGCGATCACGCCCCGCTGTTTTTCCTCGTCGGAAAGTCGGGTCATTTTATAATATGCCCCACGCACCTTGAACGAACCCGTCACCTGCAAATTTTCCGTTTTCAAATACAGGTCTACGCCCTCGCAAAGCTTGGGCGCGTAGATCACGTCCGTCTTTCTGATCACGCCCTTGAGCGCGTTACTCGCTCTGTATACGTTATCGATCGTAAGCATTTTTTACCTCTTTTTTATTTACTGTCTTGTCACCGTTAAAACGCGGAGAAGGGTTGCGAATTTGCGCCGAATGCGGAAGCTTCGCCGCCGCGACTTTACAAAAAGTAAACGAGCAAGGCGAATGCCGTTGAGGTGCAAAGGCGCGCCCTTATACGCGTTTCGCTTATAATAAACTGTCAATAAACTGTTCTGCGCAACGCGCCGAACGCGAACCCTTCTTCAGCGCAAACGCTTCTGCCTGTATCTCGAGCTGTTCTTTGGGCATCGTAACGCCGTACTTCTCCGCAAGCTCGCGCACGATCTCCAAATACAGCTTTTTGTCGGGCTTGGAGAACAGCACCACGAGTCCGAACCGTTCGGAAAGCGACAGCGTTTCCTGCAACGTATCGTTCCTGTGCACGTCGTCGCCGTCGCGATCGCCGAAGCTTTCCTTGATAATGTGCCGACGGTTACTCGTCGCGTAAATGACCGCGTTTTCCGCTTTCGCGCTCGCCGAGCCCTCCAACGCCGCTTTCAGCATACTGAAATTGTCGTCGTTCTGATTAAACGAAAGATCGTCGATAAACACGATGAATTTGAGCGGATTCCCGCTGATCTTGCCCATCACGTACGGAAGCAAGGCAAGCTGGTCTTTCCGAAGCTCGATAAGCCTTACGCCCTCGTCGAAAAAGGCGTTCGCCACCGCTTTCACCGTGGACGATTTTCCCGTACCCGCGTCCCCGCAAAGCAACGTGTTCGCGGCAGGTCTGCTCTCCACGAACGCCCGCGTGTTCGCCACCACCTTTTCTCTCTCCGCCTCGTAGCCCACGAAGCTGTCCATTCCGATCCTGTCCGCACTGACGATCGGCTCGATCTCCTTGTTGTCGGAAAGTCGGAACATGCCGTGCGAGGAAAATATCCCGTAGCCGTACTTGCTCAAGCCCTTCAATCTCTTGCGATAGAAGGCACCCATGTCCGCGTTCACGCTGTCGAACGCGGGTATCTCCGCCTCGTTTATATCCATATCCGCCGCAAAATCCGCCGCTTTCAACGCCGCGAACTCAGCAAAGCCCGCAAGCTCCCGCTTCGCCGACCTTTCGATACAGGCGGGGAGCTTTTTCCCGTGCGCCGCCGCCTTTACGTATACGTTTTCGTCCTCGGAGATATCCTTTTTCACCAGCTCGGTCAGCGAGCCGCCGCTCTCGTATACGCAGGAAACGAACGCCGCGTAAGCCTTCCGTTTTTCCTCCGCCTCCGCTTTTATATACGCCGCAAACGCTTTAAAGAGCGGCTTTTCCGTTACCTTGAAAAAGACGCTCGTCAAGCACAGCCCGTCGTATATTGCCGTTAATTTGCTTTGGTTCATTTTTCTTACTTCCGAAAGAATTATAATCTCTTGACGATCTCGTCCGTCATCTCGCTCGTGGAAAGCGCTTTCGTTTCCCCGCGCGCAAGATCTGCCGTACGTAAGCCCTCGTTCAATACCTTATCCACCGCCGCAACGATCGCCTCGCTCGCCTCCTTTTCGTCGAACGCGTACAGGAGCATCATCGCCGCCGAAAGGATCGTCGCGATCGGGTTCGCCTTATTGAGCCCCGCGATATCGGGCGCAGAGCCGTGAATGGGCTCGTACAACCCGCGCGTGCTCTCGCCGAGCGACGCGGAGGGAAGCATACCGATCGAACCCGTGATCTGCGACGCCTCGTCGGACAGAATATCCCCGAACATGTTGCTCGTCACGATCACGTCGAACTGCGACGGGTTTCTCACGAGCTGCATCGCCGCATTGTCGACCAGCATATCGCTTACCGTAACGTCGGGGTACTCCGCCGCTATTTCGTGCACGATCTTGCGCCATAAGCGCGAGGTCTCCAAAACGTTCGCCTTGTCGATACTCGTCAATTTTTTATTGCGCTTTCTCGCCGTTTCGAACGCCACGCGCGCAATACGCTCTATTTCCATACGGCTGTACGCCTCGGTGTCGTACGCCTCTTCGCCGTACTTGCCCTCGCGATATCCTCTTTCGCCGAAATAAATACCGCCCGTCAGCTCGCGCACGATCATAATATCGAACCCGTTCGCCACGATATCGCTACGGAGCGGACACTCGTCCTTGAGCGCGGGATACAGCTTTGCGGGACGGAGATTCGTAAACAATCCCATCGCCGCACGGATTCCGAGAAGCGCCTTTTCGGGGCGCACGTTGCCCGCGAGATTATCCCATTTCGGTCCGCCCACCGCGCCGAGCAGCACGGAATCGGAGGCAAGACACCCCTCTACCGTTTCTTTGGGCAACGGCTCGCCGCACGCGTCGATCGCCGCCCCGCCGATAAGGTAAGGCGTAAAGGTAAACCCGATATTATATTTTTTACCGACCGCCTCCAGCACGCGCACCGCACTGTCCACGATCTCGGGACCGATACCGTCCCCACGCAATAAACCGATCTTATAATTTTTCATACGATCTCTCCTTTCCGTATCGACTGCACCAAACCGCCGTTCGCAATGATCTTTTGGATAAACTCGGGGAAGGGCTGCGTTTTGAAGCTCTTGCCCGTCGTGCGGTTGTAGATCACGCCGTTGTCGAGATCGGCTTCCACTTTGTCCCCTTCGGAGATCCCGTCCACCGCCTCGTCGCATTCGACGATCGCAAGCCCGATATTGATCGAATTGCGGTAAAAGATACGCGCGAAGCTTCTCGCGATCACCAGCGATATCCCGCTTGTCTTGATGGCGATGGGCGCATGCTCGCGCGAGGAACCGCAACCGAAGTTGTACCCCGCCACCATCACGTCGCCCGCTTCCACTTTCTTCGTGAAATCCTTGTCGATATCTTCCATACAATGGCTTGCCAATTCTTTATGATCGCTCGTGTTAAGATAGCGAGCGGGAATAATTACGTCCGTATCGACGTTGTCGCCGTATTTGATTGCTTTGCCGTTGAATTTCATTTTTTATACCTCCATAGGATCGGCGATCTTACCTGCGATCGCGGAAGCCGCCGCCACCGCGGGCGAAGCCAAGTACACCTCGCTCTCCACGTGTCCCATACGCCCGACGAAATTACGGTTCGTCGTCGCCACCGCTCTTTCGCCCGCCGCGAGAATACCCATATATCCGCCGAGGCAGGGTCCGCAAGTGGGCGTCGAAACCACGCAGCCCGCTTCGATAAACGTTTTCACCAGCCCGTTTTCGATCGCTTTCAGATAAATATCCTGCGTCGCGGGAATCACGATCGCGCGCACGCGCTTCGCCACCTTTCTGCCCTTCAAAATTTCCGCCGCCTCTTCGAGGTCTTTATAATGCCCGTTCGTACACGAACCGATCACCACCTGATCGATCGCCACGTCGCCGATCTCGTCGAAAGTCTTGGTATTTTCGGGCAGGTGCGGGAACGCCACCGTCGATTTGATTTGCGACAGATCGATCTCGTACGTTTCGTCGTAGGCCGCGTCCTCGTCCGCCTTGTACGCCGTAAACGCTCTGTCCGAACGCGCTTTTACGTACGCCTCCGTCTGCTCGTCCACCTCGAAAATACCGTTCTTCGCGCCCGCCTCGATTGCCATATTCGAAATGGTAAGACGGTCGTAAACGGTGAGCGCTTTCACACCCTCGCCGACGAACTCCATCGACTTATACAGCGCGCCGTCCACGCCGATCTTGCCGATGATATGCAAAATGACGTCCTTGCCCGATACGTATTTGTTCAGCTTGCCTTTGAGTACGAATTTGATCGCGGAGGGCACTTTGAACCACGCCTTGCCCGTCGCCATGCCGCACGCCATATCCGTCGAGCCCACGCCCGTCGAAAACGCGCCGATCGCACCGTACGTGCAGGTGTGCGAGTCCGCCCCGATCACCACGTCCCCGGGCACGACCAAGCCCTTTTCGGGAAGCAACGCGTGCTCGATACCCATTCTGCCCACGTCGTAAAAATGCGTCACCTCGTGCTCGTTGCAAAAGTCACGGCACATTTTACACTGCACCGCCGCCTTGATATCCTTGTTCGGCGCAAAGTGGTCCATGACCATCGTCACCTTGTCCTTGTCGAACACGTCCTTCGCCCCGATACGTTCGAACTCCTTGATCGCCACGGGAGAAGTGATGTCGTTTCCCAACACGCGATCGACGTTCACGAGTACGAGCTGCCCCGCCTCTACCTTATCCAATCCCGCGTGCGCCGCGAGAATTTTCTGCGTCATTGTCATTGCCATAATGCGTTTCCTCATTCCCTTAAAGGGTGTTTTTGTTTGTTACTCAACCGTATTTCCGTTAAAACGCGGAGAGGGCGGCGTATTGCCGCAAAACTCGGGTTGTGCCCGCAGGGAGCGTACATAGACGTACGTGACCAAGGGCACGTTCCGATTTTGCGGATAAGACGCCGTGCTATACGCGTTTTAAATGTTATATCTTGTTAATAATAGCCCCTTTATCGGCAGAACTCACCTGCGCCGCATACCTCTTCAAGTATCCCGAAACTTCTTTCTTTTTCAAAACCGTTTCTTTCTTGCGCTTCGCAAGCTCCTCGTCGGAAACCCTCAGCTCGATCTTGTAATTGGGAATATCGATCGCAATGATATCGCCGTCCTTCACGTAGGCGATCGGTCCGCCCGAAACCGCTTCGGGGGACACGTGCCCGATCGAAGCCCCGCGCGTCGCGCCCGAGAATCTGCCGTCGGTGATGAGCGCCACGTCCTTATCCAAGCCCATGCCCGCAATCGCGGAGGTAGGCGAAAGCATTTCGCGCATGCCGGGACCGCCCGCAGGACCTTCGTAGCGGATCACCACCACGTCGCCCTTCACGATCTTCCCGCCGTAAATCGCCGCGATACATTCTTCCTCGCTCTCGAACACCTTCGCAGGACCTTCGTGCACAAGCATCTCGCTCGCCACAGCCGCACGCTTCACCACGCACCCGTCGGGCGCAAGGTTGCCCTTCAACACGGCAATACCGCCCGTTTTGCCGAACGCATTTTCGGGCTTTCTGATCACCTCCGCGTCGAGGTTCACCACCCCTTCGAGGTTCTCTTTCATCGTTTTGCCCGTACAGGTCATCACACTCGTATCGATAAGGTTCAACGCCTCCAGCTCCTTGAGCACCGCGTACACCCCGCCCGCCTCGTTGAGGTCCTCCATATAGGTAGGTCCCGCAGGCGCAAGGTGACAAAGATTGGGCGTTTTTTCGCTGATCTCGTTCACTTCGTCGAGGTCGAATTTCACACCGCATTCGTTGGCAATCGCGGGCAGGTGCAACATACTGTTCGTCGAACAGCCGAGCGCCATATCCGCAGTGATCGCGTTTCTGATCGCGGAAGCGGTCATGATATCGCGGGGACGGATATTCTTTTTCACAAGCTCCATGATCTGCATACCCGCATGCTTCGCAAGCTCGATACGCGAGGAATACACGGCGGGGATCGTCCCGTTACCGCGCAAGCCCATACCGAGCACCTCGGTGAGACAGTTCATCGAGTTCGCCGTATACATACCCGAGCAAGAACCGCAGGTAGGACATACCTTCTTTTCGAATTCGCAAAGCTGTTCGTCGTCGATCTTGCCCGCTTTGTACGCGCCGACCGCCTCGAACATACTCGAAAGCGAACGCTTTTTGCCGCCCACTCTGCCCGCGAGCATCGGTCCGCCGCTCACGAATACGGTGGGGATATTGAGTCTCGCCGCCGCCATCAGAAGCCCGGGAACGTTCTTGTCGCAATTGGGGATCATAACGAGCCCGTCGAAGCCGTGCGCAAGCGTCATCGCCTCGGTGGAATCCGCGATCAGATCGCGGGTGACGAGGGAGTATTTCATACCCGTATGCCCCATAGCGATACCGTCGCAAACGGTGATCGCGGGGAACATGATGGGCGTACCGCCCGCCATCGCCACGCCCAGCTTTACGGCTTGGGCGATCTTGTCGAGGTTGATATGTCCCGGAACGATCTCGTTATACGAGCAAACGACGCCGATGAGCGGGCGCGCCTGTTCCTCGTCGGTAAGCCCCAGCGCGTGATAAAGCGAGCGATGGGGCGCATTGTGAAATCCGTCTACAATTTGTTCTTTGATCATTGTCGTTTACCTTATTGGAAAAGTGAATTTTGCGCTTTTAACGCAAGTGAAGTTGCAAGCAAAGCTTGCAATTGCGGAAACTCCCTCAGTCACTTCGTGACAGCTCCCTCAAAGAGGGAGCCACAACAGCCACAACTTTTTGCGTTAGCAAAAAACATCGCTTTTGCTTGAGCCAAAAACTTCACTTTTACTTTAAAATGTCGTGCTATACGCGTTTTAAATCAGTTGTTGATAAACTTCTCTTCGTCCGCCCAGCTATACAGCTTTCTGATCTCCTTGCCGACCACTTCGGAGGGGTGCTCCGCCGCAATCTTTCTCATCGCGTTGAAGTGTACCTGCGAACCCGCGTCGGACATATCAAGCAAGAAGTCTTTCGCGAACGTACCGTCTTGGATATCTTTCAAAACTTTCTTCATCGCCTTCTTCGTTTCTTCGGTGATGATCTTCGGACCCGTGATATAGTCGCCGTATTCCGCCGTGTTGGAAATGGAATAACGCATACCCTCGAAACCGCTCTGATAGATCAGATCGACGATCAGCTTCATTTCGTGGATACATTCGAAGTATGCGTTACGGGGATCGTAGCCCGCTTCCACAAGCGTTTCGAAGCCCGCCTGCATCAATGCGCAAACGCCGCCGCAAAGCACTGCCTGTTCGCCGAAGAGGTCGGTCTCCGTTTCCGTTCTGAAATTCGTTTCCAAAACGCCCGCTCTCGCGCCGCCGATACCGAGCGCATACGCAAGACCGATATCGAGCGCGTCGCCCGTCGCGTCCTGCTCCACCGCGATAAGACAGGGCACGCCCTTGCCTACCTGATACTCGCTGCGCACCGTATGACCGGGCCCCTTGGGCGCAACCATGATAACGTTGACGTTCTTCGGGGGCTTGATACAGCCGAAGTGAATATTGAAGCCGTGCGCAAACGCCAAGGTCTTGCCCTCGGTGAGATTGGGCTCGATGCTTTCTTTATAAAGCTTCGCTTGCTTTTCGTCGTTGATGAGGATCATGATCAGATCCGCCGCCTTCGCAGCCTCCGCCGCCGTCATAACGGTCAAGCCCTGCTTTTCCGCTTTTTCCCAGCTCTTGCTGCCCTTGTAAAGACCGACGATAACCTTCACGCCCGAATCCTTGAGGTTGAGCGCGTGCGCGTGGCCCTGCGAGCCGTAACCGATGATCGCCACCGTTTTACCGCTGAGTTTGTTAAGATCGCAATCCTGTTGATAGAAAATTCTGTTTGCCATAATTTTGTTCCTGTCCTTTTATAGATTTATTTTTATTTTTTATTTTGCTTATTTGGAAAAAAGAGTGGAAGTACCTCTATCGAGCGCGACGATACCCGTACGGCACATTTCGAGGATCCCGAAGGGCTGCATCAGCTTCACGAACGCGTCGATCTTCGAAGGATTTCCCGTCACTTCGATACACATACCCTCCGTCGAATAGTCGATCACGCTTGCGCGGAACACGTCCACCGCCGTCATGATCTCGCTTCTGTTCTCCGATTCGTTCTTGACTTTGATCAACATCAACTCCCGCTTGATGGGCTCGTCGTCGAGCACCTCGACCTTTTTCACGACGAGGAGCTTTTTCAATTGATTGATCATCTGCGCCTTGGCGTAATCGTCCCCGCTCATACAAATGGTGATACGGGAATATTCGGGGCGTTCGGTCTCGCCCACGGTCAGCGCGTCGATGTTGAAGCCGCGGCGGGTGAACATACCCGTTACGCGCGTCAGCACGCCCGCTTTGTTTTCTACGTATACTGCAATTACGAATTTATTGTTTTCCATACTGTAACCCTACCTTAATTTAATAACCGTTAAGCCATTGTGTTAAATGCGAAGTGCGGAATGTTGGAATAATTTATTATTTTACCGTCATTTTGCATTCTGTATTTTGCATTTTCAATTCGCTTATACTTTGGTAATAATGTCACTAATAGCGCCTCCGGGGGGCAACATAGGCAACACCATCTCGTCCTTGTCGATACGTACGTCGATCACGACGGGCTTGCCCGCACCCATCGCCGCTTTGAACGCTTTGCGGAAATCAACGGGCGTTTCCGCCAAATATGCGTCCGCGCCGAACGCCTTTGCAAGCGCTACGAAATCCGTCTTTCTTTCCAGCACCGTGTTCGAATACCGCTTGCCGAAGAACAGCGTCTGCCATTGCCGCACCATGCCCAGCACGCCGTTGTTCATCAATACGATCACGACGGGGATCTTGTACGTAACCGCAGTCGCCAACTCGTTGAGGTTCATACCGAAGCTTCCGTCGCCCGTGATCAGGATCGTGGGGTCTTTGGTCGCTACGTACGCACCCATCGCCGCGCCCAAACCGAAGCCCATCGTGCCCAAGCCGCCGCTCGAAACGAACCGACGGGGACGGTCGAACGTCACGTATTGCGCCGTCCACATCTGATGCTGTCCCACGTCCGTGGTAATGATCGTACCCGCGGGCTTCTCCGCGTTGATGATCTCGAATACCTGTTTGGGCGTAAGAGGCGATTTGTCCGCCTGCGCAATCTCTTCCTCGAACGCAAGCTCGTCCGCTTTCAGTTGCCGCACGCGGGATATCCATTCGGGACTGCTCTTCTTCTTGCACTTCGCCGCGATCCGCGTAAACGAATCGTATACGTCGCCCACAAGCCCCAGATCGACGCGCACGTTTTTATTGATCTCCGCGCAATCGGGGTCGAGCTGTACGATCTTACTGCGCTTTGCAAACTTGGCGACGTTACCCGTCGCACGGTCGGAGAAACGCACGCCGACGGCAAGGATAAGGTCGGCTTCGTCCTGCGCCACCGAGGACGCGTAATGCCCGTGCATGCCCTGCATGCCGAGGAAACGCTCGCTCTCCTGCGGTACTGCGGAAAGCCCCATGAACGAACAGCCGATCACCGCGTCGATCTTCTCCGCAAGCGCCACCACGTCGTTGCCCATGCCGAGCCCCGCCGCGCCGCCGCCGATATAGATATACGGGCGTTCCGCTTCGTTGACGAGCTTCGCCGCTTGTTCGATCAGACTTTCGCCCACCTTGGGCAACGGGAGCTTCTCCGCGATCGGTTGCGGCTCGTATTCGAACGAACCCACCTGCACGTCCTTGGGGATATCGACGAGCACGGGTCCCGGTCTGCCCGATTTCGCGATCGAGAACGCCTCGCGGATCGTGTCCGCCAAGTCCTCGATCTTGTTGACGAAGAAATTATGCTTGGTGATCGGCAGGGTAATGCCCGTAATGTCGATCTCTTGGAAGCTGTCCTTACCGATGAGCGAGCAAGGCACGTTGCCCGTGATCGCGACCATGGGTATGGAATCGAGCATCGCCGTCGCGATACCCGTTACGAGGTTGGTCGCCCCCGGACCGCTGGTCGCGATACAAACGCCGACCTTGCCCGTCGCGCGGGAATACCCGTCCGCGGCATGCGCCGCGCCCTGTTCGTGCGCCGTCAATACGTGATTGATCTCGTCTTTATACTGATACAGCGCGTCGTAAATATTGATGACCTGCCCGCCGGGGTAGCCGAAAACGTCGGTCACGCCCTGTTCGATGAGGGTCTTTATTAAAATCTGCGCACCTGTTAATTTCATAAGATATTTCTCCTTGATTGTTTGAAGTAATGTTTCTCCTTGTCGTTTCCAACGAAATAAAACGTCGTAGTTGCAAGAAAGACAAGGAAGACGCGGCTTTGCCGACGGGACGTTTACAGATAGTAAACGAGCGAGGCAAAACGCAAGTCTGACGCCGTATTTCGCCGCAAATACGACGTTTTACAGCATACGGTTGACGGCGGACACTAATGCCTTTACCGACGAAGTCATGATGTCGGTGTGGATGCCCACGCCCCAATAGGGTTTGCCTTCCGATACGATACATACGTACGACGCCGCCTGCGAGGTCGACTTCTCCTCCAATGCGTGCTCGACGTAGTTTTCCAGCACGTAGTCCTTGCCCGTCACCTGCTTGATCGCCATATTCACGCAATCGAGTCTGCCGTTGCCTTCCACCTCGACCGTCTCCGCTTTGCCGTTATATTCGATCACGATCTTACCCCTCACGTGTTCGGCGGATACGTCGTCGTAGCCCGCTTCCAATACGTTCAGCTTCTCCGTCAGATTGACGAAATCGCGGAGGAATATGTCGTACACCTCTTTCGGGGCAAGCTCTCTGTGCTCGTGGTCGGAAATGCTCTTCACGTGATAACCGAACTGCTCGCGCATCTTCGGCGGAAGCACCAGCTTGAACTGCGTTTCGAGAATGTACCCGATCCCGCCTTTACCCGATTGCGAATTGATGCGGATAACGTCCGCCTCGTACACTCTGCCTACGTCGGCAGGGTCGAGCGGGAGATAAGGCACCGTCCACGTTCCCGTGTTCCTTTCCACCCGATATTTCATACCTTTCGCGATCGCGTCCTGATGCGAACCCGAGAACGCCGCAAACACCAGCTGTCCGCTGTACGGCTGTCTCTCGCTCACCTTCATTCTCGTCACTCTCTCGTACACCTCGGTGATCGAAGGCAGATCGGAGAAATCCAGCTTCGGGTCGACCCCCTGCGAATACATGTTCAACGCCAAAGTGACGATATCGACGTTTCCGGTGCGTTCGCCGTTGCCGAAAAGCGTGCCCTCTATCCTGTCGCCGCCCGCAAGCAGACCCATTTCGCTGTCCGCTACCGCGCAGCCGCGGTCGTTGTGCGGATGCAGGGAGATCACCACGTTTTCTCTGCCGTGCAGATTTTTGCACATATACTCGACCTGACTTGCGTACACGTGCGGCATCGAATTTTCCACCGTCACGGGCAGGTTGACGATCGCCTTTTTGTCCGCCGTCGGCTGCCAAATATCCAGCACTGCGTTACAGATCTGCGCCGCAAACTCGGGCTCCGTACCCGTGAAGCTTTCGGGCGAATATTCCAAACGGATATTTCCCTCCGCTTTTTTCTGATATTCCTTACAAAGCTTCGCGCCGAACACGGCGATGTCGATAATTTCTTCTTTCGAACGCTTGAACACCTGTTCGCGCTGTGCGACGGAGGTCGAATTATACAAATGCACGATCGCGTTCTTCGCGCCCTTCAACGCCTCGAACGTTTTCGCGATGATATGCTCGCGCGACTGCGTTAAAACCTGTATCGTCACGTCGTCGGGGATCAGATTTCTTTCGATCAGCGCGCGGCAGAATTCGTATTCCGTTTCGCTCGCCGCAGGGAACCCCACCTCGATCTCCTTAAATCCGATCTTGCAAAGAAGCGTGAAGAATTCGAGCTTTTCTTCAAGACTCATCGGGATAATGAGCGCCTGATTGCCGTCGCGAAGATCGACGCTGCACCATACGGGCGGCTTCTCGATCGCGGATTTTTTCACCCAATCCATCGTGACCCCTTGCGGTGTGAAATATTGTTTTACGTATTTTTGACTGTTTTTCATTTTCTTCCTCGTTGCTTGATCTACGGAAACAAAATCGCCCCTTTTCCGCGCGCCGATAAAACGCTATGGAAAGAGACGAAGCTTTTTGTTATTCTCCGCGGTACCACTCTGCTTGGCGAACGCCGTTCGCCCACTCGTGTCCTTTAAAAGACTTTCCCTGTAACGGGGGAGACCCGTCCGAATCTACTAAGCCGAAACGGCTTTTCTCTCGGCGGCTCGGGGAGGAGCTATATTCCGTGATCCGCGTCGGCTTACACCAGCCGCCGACTCTCTGCGTTTTGCGGTATTCAAGGATTTTTTTCCCGTCAATGCCTTTATAAATAATGATTACATCTATTTTATACTACTTTCTTTATTTTGTCAAGAAAGTACTGTCAACTTTTTTTAAATTTTTGCAATATTTTCGTGGAAAATACTGCATAAATGCAAAATGTAAAGTGCAAAATGCAAAATTGCGGTAAATTTATAAATGATTCCATCATTTTGCATTCTGCATTCTGAATTTTGCATTTAAATCTTGTGCACCCAGCCGAACGTATCCTCTATCTTGCCCCACTGGATACCCGTTAAAATATCGTATAGCTTTTGCGTGACTTCGCCGATTTTGCCGCCGTTGATCTCGTATTCGTCGTCGCCGTAGGCAAGCTTGCCGATGGGCGAAACCACCGCCGCCGTTCCGCAACCCCAAGCTTCTTCCAGCTTTCCGCTCTTCATCGCCTCCACCAGCTCGTCCACCGAAAGCAACCTTTCGTTCACCTTATAGCCGAGCGATCTCAGCACCTCGATACAGCTTTTTCTGGTAATACCGGGCAAGATCGAACCCGTGAGCATCGGCGTTACGATCTCGCCGTCGATCTTGAACATAACGTTCATCGCGCCCACTTCTTCGATATACTTTCTCTCCACGCCGTCCAGCCACAGTACCTGCGAATAGCCCTTCTTCGCCGCTCTTTCGCCCGCACGCGTGCTCGCCGCGTAGTTGCCGCCGCACTTTGCATAGCCCGTGCCGCCGCGCACCGTTCTTACGTCCTCGCTCTCGATCATGATCTTCACGGGGTTGATCCCTTCGGCGTAATAGCTTCCGCTCGGCGAAGCGATCAGCATAAACGTCGCGTTCTTCACCGCGTGTACGCCCAACGCCTCGTCGTTACCGAACATAAAGGGTCGCAGATACAGCGAAGTACCGAACGATTTCGGTACGAACCGCTCCTCCAGCTTTACGAACGTTTCCAAAATTTCAAGCGCGTCCTTTTCGTCCAAAAGAGGCAGACTCATGCGCTCTGCGGAATTGTTCATTCTTTTGACGTTTTCCGTCGGACGGAACAACTGCACGCCGCCGTCCGCGCGGCGATAGGCTTTCAAGCCCTCGAAAATTTCCGCGCCGTAATGCAAAACCGTCGACGCGGGGTGCAAGGATATCCTTCCGAAGGGCACGATGCGCGCGTCGTGCCAACCCTTCCCCTCCTCATAGTCCATAATGAACATGTGATCGGTGAATACCTTACCGAACCCCAATTTCTCTTCCGGCGGCATCTTGCTGGGAGTCGTCGTTTTCGTGATCTTGATTTCCATAAATCAACCTCCCCGTTTCCATTCGAAAAACGAATTGAAACTATAAATTGCATTGAATTAAATAATTATACAATATAATAGCACACCGAAAAAGTTTAGTCAACGGTTTTTGCGTTTTTTTATGAAGTTTTTTTAAAAAGATTTACGCTTCCGCGTTTTCGGAGGCGGGCGCCGCCGTTTCCGCCGCCGCATTCTCCACCGCAAGATCGGCGATAAACGCCTCGTTCTGCTCGGGATACGCCGAAAGCATGGGCGCGACGTCCTTGCCCTTTTTACGGTCGAGATAGTTCTTCGTGATCCTCGCAACGAGTCCGCTCATGATCACGAGTCCGATCAGGTTGGGAAGCGCCATAAGCCCGTTGAAAGTATCCGAGATCGCCCACGCAAGCTCGCCGTCGATGAGCGCGGACACGATCACGAGAAGCACGTACAGCACCTTGAACACGGTCGTCGCGATCTTTCTGCCCTTTTCGCCCGTCTTACGGAAGAGGAAGTCGACCGACTTTTCGCCGTAGTACGACCAAGCCAAAATGGTGGTAAAGGCGAACAGCGGCAGGATCGTCGAATAAACGACCGTACCGAACACGCCGAACAGATTCTCGAACGCCATCATGGAAACGGTGGTGTCCACCGCGCCCTCCGCGTATACGATATTCTTAAGGCTCGCCTCGTCGCCGAAGCTGACGAGGATCACGAGCGCGATCAAGGTACAGATGATAAAGGTATCGAAGAATACCTCGAAGATACCCCAAAAGCCCTGTTTTACGGGTTCGCGGGTCTCCGACGCGCTGTGCGCGATAACGGACGAGCCCAAGCCCGCCTCGTTGGAGAATACGCCGCGCGCAAGCCCCTTTTGAATGACCCTCGAAAACTCTGCGATCGCAAAGCCGCCGATACCGCCCGCAACTGCGGGAAGCGTCGCGATATTTTTGAAGATGAGCGCAAGCGCCGTGCCGATCATGGACGCGTTCGCGAAGATGATCACGAGCGCCATTAAGATAAACAGCAAGGACATAAAGGGCACGAGGATCGCAGCCACTTTACCGATACTCTTGATGCCGCCGAGCACGATCAGCGCAAGCACGACCGCAACGACGATACCGACCACGAGCGCGATCGTATCGGGGTTACCGGGAAGCGCTGCCTGGAAAGTGGAGGAAATTTTATTCGTCTGCACGCCGCTCATACCGATCGCCGCAAAAGTACAGAACACCGCCGCCATAACGCCGAGGATCTTACCCAACGTTTTGAGGAACGTGCGCGTTTTGCCCTTCGTGTTGCCCATAAGCCCCTCGGAGAGATAGTACGCGGGACCACCCGAGAAATCGCCGTTGTTTTCCTTTTTACGGAAATAGAGCCCGAGCACGTTTTCCGCGTAGTTCGTCACCATACCGAAGAAAGCGGATATCCACATCCAGAACACCGCGCCGGGACCGCCCGTCATAATGGCGGAGGTAACGCCGACGATATTCCCCGTGCCGACCGTGCCCGAAATGGCGGTGGCAAACGCTTCGAATTGGGAAATGGAGTTTTCCTTTTTCGAAAGTCCCTGTTGCTTTTTGCCGATACTCTTGACGGTGGGAACGATCGTTTCGCCCCACGAGGTACCGAATTTACGCACCTGCAACGCCTTCGTGCGGACGGTGAGCAAAATACCTGTACCCAAGATCAAGATGATCATGGGCCAGCCCCACACGACGCCGTTGATCGCGCTGTTTACCGTCGCGATCACTTCCAAAATCTTGTCCATAAAATGAACCCTCCTGTGTAAAAATAAATGCAAAACAAAAAAAGCGGAGCGTCTTTGCCGACACTCCGTTTGAAAATACGAAAAAAACCGAAAATCCCCCCCTGTTACGATAGGGAAAGTTTCAAAGCGATTCTCTGTCCTTTTGCCTGAGAGATTGGCGGGAATACGTTCCCGCTTTGCCCCTTCGGCACCCGTTTGTCGGGATTCTCCGGAGTGCTATCCGATTGCAGTTCTCAATCTTGCGATCACCTGAGAGTTTCCCTCCTTCGGTCGGGCGATCCCGCCCGTCTTCTGCGATCTTCCTTTAGCTTGCTTTTATGAAGTTGCATAAATAATAACACAGGCTTTCCCGCTTTGTCAAATAATTTTTCGTACATTTCACAAAAAAATTTCACAAAACGCTGGATTTTCCTTATGGAAAATGATATAATACTTTTACCTATCATCTTTCAAGAGGCATATTTATGATCAGAAAAACGTATACCTTTACAAAAGGCGAAAATATAAACGACGTGTACACGCTTTCCAACGCCCAAGGCACGGAGGTGGATATCTTAACCTACGGCGCGCGCATCGTACGCATTTCCGTACCCGATAAAAACGGCGTCTTTTCCGACGTGATCGTCGGTTGCAAAACGCCCGAGGATTATTACGAAAAAAATCCCTACTTCGGCGCGACGATCGGCAGATACGGCAACCGTATCGGCGGGGCGAAATTTTCGCTTAACGGCAAGGAATACGTCCTCGAGGCAAACAACGGCAAAAACACGCTGCACGGCGGGACGAGCGGCGATTTTTCCCGCAAGGTATGGCAAGCGGAGATCGCGGGCAACACGCTCGTTTTGTCCCACGTCTCCCCCGACGGCGAGGGCGGCTTCCCCGGGGAGCTGTCCGTAAAGGTATTCTTTACCCTCACGGAGGAAAACGCGCTCGTGATCGAATACGGCGCGGTGAGCGATAAGGACACTCTTTGCAACCTCACCAACCATTCGTACTTCAATCTCGGCGGGCAGGACACCGTGCTTTCCCACGAGCTGATGATCAAAGCCCGCAGAATGACTCCCGTCGACAAGGAGCTTATCCCCCACGGCGAATATGCGGAGATCGACGGTACGCCGTACAGCTTTTACAAACCCAAGCTTTTGGGCGAGGATATGTTTTCGGACGCGGAGCTTATCAAGCATTGCAACGGCTACGATTTCAACTATTGTTTGGAGCGCGACGGCGAGGGGTTGCAGCATTTCGCGTACGTATACGATAAGGAAAGCGGACGCAGAATGGACTGCTATACCACTCTTCCGGGCGTACAGCTTTACACCGCTTGCGCAACGGGCGGGTTCAAGGGCAAAAAGGATTACGTAAACCATTGCGCTTTGTGTTTGGAAACGCAGGGCTATCCCAATTCCCCCAATTGTCCCGAGTATCCCTCGACCGTTTTAAAGGCGGGCGAGAAATACGGCGAAACGACGGTGTATAAATTTTCCGTCGTAAAATAAAAATTCCCCGAGGATCCGAAAATGCTCAAGGCTTTATTTCATAAATTAAAAGAATCGGCGGTGTCGGTCATCCCCGTCGTTCTGATCGTACTGCTACTCAACTTTACGCCGCTCGTCGATTTTTCGGGAACGGAGACGGTCACGTTTGCGCTGTGCGGTTTGGCGTTGATCGTGGGCATGGCGCTGTTCAATCTCGGCGCGGACATGGCGATGACCCCTATGGGCGAACAGGTGGGCGCGGGTCTCCCCCGCTCGGGCAAGTTCAAGACCTTGCTCCTCGTATGCTTTGCCATGGGCGTATTCGTCACGATTGCCGAGCCCGATTTGTCCGTGCTCGCCTCGCAGGTGGCGGGCGTGATCGACGGTACGGCGCTCACCGTTACGATCGGCGTGGGCGTGGGCGCGTTCCTCGTTTTGGGCGTGCTTCGCGTCGTGTTCCGTTTGAGTTTGTCTCATCTTATGACCTTTTTCTATCTGCTCCTCTTTGCGCTTGCCGCGCTGATGGTGGAGCAGGGCAGCGGAAGCTTCCTCCCCCTCGCGTTCGACTCGGGCGGCGTAACGACGGGACCGATCACCGTGCCCTTCATCATGTCCCTCGGCGTGGGCGTCGCCGCCGCGCTCGGCGATAAACGGGACAGAGAAAGCAGCTTCGGCTTTATCGCGCTTTGCTCCATAGGTCCTATCCTCGCCGTTCTGATTTTGGGTCTGCTCTCCACGGGCGAAGTAAACTATTCCCTGCCCGATTATTCGATGCAATCCTCCGCAAGCGGGATATTCCACGCGCTCGGCGCAACGGGCAAAAACGTTCTGATCGCACTCCTGCCCATCGTGGCGTTTTTCTTCCTGTTGCAATTCCTGTGTTTAAAGCTCCCGAAGGCGCGTATTTTACAGATCGTCGTCGGCGTTTTCTACACCTTCTTCGGCTTGGTGATCTTCCTTGCCGCCGTCGAGATCGGGTTTATGCCCGTCGGGTATAAAATGGGTACGCAACTGGCGGCGCAAAGCCCCGTGCTTTTGGTGCTGTTCGCCTTCCTTTTGGGCTTGACGGTCGTGCTTGCCGAACCCGCCATTCACGTTTTGAACAAACAAGTCGAATCGGTGACGGGCGGCGCGGTGAGTAAGCGTTCGATGCTGATCGCGCTTTCCGCGGGCGTGGGCGCGGCGATCGCGCTTTCCGTTATTCGCGTAATTTTCGATTTCAGCGTTTTATACTATCTTATCCCCGGCTATTTCATCTCGCTGGGACTCTCGTTCTTCGTGCCGAAGCTGTACACGGCGATCGCGTTCGACTCGGGCGGCGTGGCGAGCGGACCTCTGACCTCGACCTTTATCCTGCCGTTCGTGATCGGGGTTTGCGCCGTATTGCAGGGCGAAAGCCACGTGCTTGTCGACGCGTTCGGTTTGGTGGCGATGGTCGCCATGACGCCGCTCATCTCGATACAGACGCTCGGCTTCAAAGCGGTAATAACGAAGCGCATGCGCGAGAAGCTGGCGATGAAACGGATACTCGGCGCGGACGACGAACAGATCATCGATTTTCTGTAATCGGAGGGAGCAGGTATGGGATTAACCAAAATTTTAAAGAAACCGAAAAAAGAAAAGTCCGTTTCGTCGGACTTCAAAAAACTCAAGTTGCTCGTCACCGTAGTCAATCGGAACAAAGCGGAATTTTACATGGATTTTTTAAGCGGCTTCGAGGTGAACTTTCAAACGAGCGTTTTGGGGCAAGGCACGGCGAAATCGGAAACCTTGCACCTTTTGGGGTTGGAGGACTCGGACAAAGGCGTGATCTTCAGCGTGATACGCGAGGATAAAACGGAGGAAATTTTACACGCGTTGGAGGATAAATTCCAAACGGTGCGAAACGGCAAGGGTATCGCGTTTACCACTCCCCTATCGAGTGTGATCGGGGTAGCGATCTATCGGTTTTTAAGCAATAACAGAACGACCGTAAAGGAGGACAAATAAATGAGCGAGCTTAAATATACGCACGAGGCGATCTTTTGTATCGTGAACAGCGGTTTCAGCGAGGCGGTAATGGACGCGGCGAAGAAATTCGGCGCGCGCGGGGGCACGGTGATCAACGCCCGCGGTACGGCGGGCAAGGACGCCGAGAAATTTTTCGGGATCACGGTGCAACAGGAAAAGGAGATCGTGATGATACTCGTACCGCAGGATAAAAAGGAGAACATTCTCCGCGCGTTATACGAGGAAGTGGGCTTGAACACTGCGGGGCAAGGCATTGCGTTTTCTCTGCCCGTAGACAGCGTGGTGGGCGTAAACGACGGTGAAACGACAAAAAAGGTCGAAGCGTAACGGGTTATGGGCTAAGCACAAACCCATATTACAAACAGAAAGAGAGAACAAATCGGTTTCAATTCCGAAATGTTCTCTCTTTTCCTTGTTTTTCAGTTTAGAGTTATAAGGTTCGCTTGGCTCACCGTTAAGAGCTTGCCCAGCAAGCGTTATGATATGATTGCCTTTGTAACCTATAACTTGGGCGTTGCCCAATCATAACGATGCGAAGCATCTCATAACTCATAACTTGCCCGTAAGGGCAATCATAATTTAGCGTGATACTCCGCTTGGAGTATCACGCTAACGGCTTCGACCTTTTTTAATGCGGAATGGCGGTAAACTATCGTTTGGAAAACCTACAACCGCAAAAATCCTGCCTGTATAACCCGTATTTCTTCGACAGTTCGATCGAGCGCGGATATCCCCCCTTTTTCTTGAAATCGGAGGGCAAAAACCGTACGCCGTATTTCTCCCCCGCTTTCTCGCCCAGCTCGTTCAGCCATTCGGCGTTCTTGTGCGGGCTCAACGACAGCGTGGTGCAAAACCATTCGAACCCGTTCTCCTTCGCCGTTTGCGCCGTCTTTTCCAAGCGCAACGCATAGCATTTATAACAGCGCGCGCCCCGCTCGGGTTCGCTTTCCAAGCCATGCGCCATAGCCTCGAACGCTTGCTTGTCGTGATCGCAATCGAGTATCTTCGCCCAGCCCGTTTCCTTTAAAAAGCGGATCTGCTCCGCCTTGCGCTTCTCGTATTCCGTTTCCTCGTCGATATTCGGATTATAATACAATACGGTGATATCGAACGTATCCTTCAACCGTTCGAGACACGCCGACGAACAGGGCGCGCAACAGCTATGGAGCAACAGCTTCGCGCCCCTTTTCAGCGTTTCCGTCAACGCCAGCATTTCGTTTTCGTAATTGCGTTTCATACTTATATTATACCCCCGCCCGCCGCGCTTGTCAATCTTTGTCGGTGCGCAGGGGCGTTCTTTTTCGAAAAAATTCCCTCTATCGTCTTGACAAATCCGCAAAAATCCTTATAATGTAAGATGATCATGAAACTACTTATTCCCGTCGCGTTCGGTTTGGAACAGACGACGAAACGACAACTTTTTTCCCTCGGCTTCGACAGAGCCCCCGCCGAGAACGGACGTATCGAGCTGGACGGCGATTGGAACGCCGTCGCCAAGCTCAATCTTTTTTTACGCAGCGGCGAACGGGTGCTTATCCGCCTTGCCAAATTCCCCGCCCGCACCTTCGACGAGCTGTACGAGGGCGTATACGCGATCGAGTGGGAAAATTATCTGACGATGGAGTCGAAAATACTCATGGACGGCAAGAGCGTGCAGAGCACGCTCGCGGCGGTCAAAGCGGCGGGCGGCGTGGCGAAAAAGGCGATCATTCGCCGTCTTTCGGACAAGCTCCGAACGGGCAGAAAGACCTTTGCGGAAACGGGCGCGAGGTCGATCGTCGGCGTGTCGATCTTCAAAGACGAGGTCACCGTCACGCTCGACGCCTCGGGCGACGGGTTGCACAAGCGGGGGTATCGCTCGCTCGCGTACAGCGCGCCGTTGAAAGAAACGCTTGCGGCGGGGCTGATCGACGAATCGTTTTACAATCCCGACCGCGACGGGGAAAAGCCGTTTGCCGACTTATTTTGCGGTAGCGGCACGCTCCCTATCGAAGCGGCGATGAAGGCTTTGCATATCGCGCCGGGCGTGAACCGCACGTTCGATTTCGAGCATTGGGCGTGCGCGCCGAAAGCCGCGATCGCGCAAGCCCGCGAGGAGGCGAAGGACAGCGTCTTGCGGGGCGTCAAGCCCGATATTTACGGCGGAGATATCAACCCCGAGGCGATCTCTATCGCCAAATACCACGCCAAACGCGCGGGCGTGGAAAAGTATATTCGCTTCGAGGTGGCGGACGCGCGGAAATTTACGAGCGAAAACAAGTACGGCGTGCTGATCTCCAATCCCCCGTACGGCGAACGGCTGTCGGACGAGACGCAGGTGCGGTCCTTAATGCGGGAGCTGGGCAAGACCTTCCGTGCCCTTCCCGATTGGAACGCGTATATCCTCACTTCCCTGCCCGAGTTCGAACGGTATTTCGGGAAAAGCGCGGACAAAAAGAAAAAGCTTTACAACGCCAATCTGTTGTGCGGGCTGTACGCCTATTTCGGCAAACCGCCCAAAACGGACGGCAAACGGAGGTAAATTATGTTCGATTATACGCAAATCGTTCTTAAAAAGATCCGTCGGGATCTGGATAAAATCGCATTCACTTTCGGGGTGATCTCGCAAGCGTTTTCCATCGTATATCTTATCTACGTCATTTGCGCGGGTACGGGAATACTGTGGGTAAATATCGCGGTGCTCGTGTTGTCCGCGTTCTGTCTCGCCCTGCATTTCCCGATGGGCGCAGATATCAAAAAGACCGCAAAAAAACGGCTCAAACGCTTTAAGCGGTATTTCAAGTGGATATCCTTAGCCGTTCGGCTTTGCCCCGTGATCATCGCCGTGTATGCGATCGCCGCAACAGGGTCCTCCCCCGACGCGATCTCCGTGCTTTTGACGGCGTTCACCGTGATAAGCTGGGTATTACAGCTCGTATTGCAGATCGTGTTGTATCTGTTCGATAAATACGCCGCGCTCGTGCGCGAGGGCGTTTCCGCCGACGTGGAAGAAATTACCCGTCCCGTGCGCGCCGTAACGAGTTTCTTCAAAAAGAGCCCCGAGCCCGAGGAAGAAAAAGCCCCTACCAAGACCCGCCTTTGGCTGGACGAACAGGTGGAGGCTGTGCGCGCAGACCGCGCCGAACAAAAGCTGAAAGAAAAACAGGAAAAGAAGGAAAACAAAATACAAGCGAAAGCAGACAAAAAACAAGCGAAAAAAGACCGAAAATCGGCTAAAAAGCAAGCGAAAAAAGAGAAAAAGGAAACCTAAAAATCAAACGAATGAAAAGCTTACGCATACTCAACGGCAATTCGCTGAAATTTACGGCGGCGGCATTGATGGTCGTCGACCATATCGGGTTTTTGTTTTTTCCCGATATACTTCTCCTCCGCATCGTCGGCAGACTGTCGATGCCCATGTTCGCGCTCGCCCTTTCCGAGGGGTGCCGTTACACGAGGAACAAGGCAAGGCATTTCGGATTGCTGTTTGCTCTCGCGCTCCTCTGTCAGATCGTTTATTACTTTTTCGATAACGGCAGTCTGTATATGTGTATCCTCGTCACCTTCTCGCTTGCCGTACTCAATATTTACGCAATGCAGAATTTCAAAAAACGGCTATTCGACGGCTCGTCCGCCCTGTTGCAGGTCGGCTCCGCCGCATTATTCGTCGGGACGGTGGCGGCGACGTACGTATTTTGCAATTTCTGCGCGCCGATCACGATCGATTACGGATTTTGGGGCTGTATGACGCCCGTGCTGGCAAGCGCGTTCGATTTTAAAAACGTCGACGCGCCCGAAGCGGTAAAAAAACTCGACCGTCTGCCTTTGCGGGTGCTTTGCTTGGGGCTCGGATTATTGCTGATCGCGCTCGATCAGTTGCCCTCCACGCTTCCTTTTTGGGCGTTGCTTTCGTTGCCGATCTTGCTTTTGTACAACGGCGAAAAGGGCAAGCTGAAAACGAAATATTTCTTCTATATTTTCTATCCTCTGCACCTTGCGTTGTTGGAAGGGATATATATGCTGTTGTACGTATTTTGAAAGACCGAACATAAAAAAGCCCGTTACGTTGTCGTAGACGGGCTTTTTTATTTAGAGAGTAAATAGGTTATATTGTGTAATCAATTTTGAGTATTATCGTTTTTGGGTCTTGCCGACGGACAGCTTCCGTTGGTACAGCCTTCGCAGCCGCAACCGCAGCCGCCTCCGCCTTTACCCGTTTTCTTTTTCCAAATCTGCCATGCGACCACGCCGATCACGGCGAGCGCGGCGACAACGATAATGACGATATCGATAGGTTTCATTTCCTTTTCCTTTTCATCGCGTACCTGCCCGCTTGATTTTGGCACACGCAGGGGGCAGGTATGCGTTGAATTTACTTTATACTCTGTTATTCAGCATCGTTTTTCGATTTGCTTTTTTGTTATACAGGACGATACCCACGACTGCCAGCGCCGCAACGATCGCAAGACCCACGCTTACGAGGATCGACCAAAGCGACCACGAAGCGAACATCGTGCCGAACGAGTATACGATCACGCTGACAAGATAGGAAGCGACCAGCCAGAACGCGAGCGTCCATTTGAATTTGCCTTTGCCGAGCTCGCCCTTTGCCGTAGCGACTGCCGCGAAGCAAGGGATCGTCGTCATGTTGAACGCGATGAAGGAGATCAGACCCGCGACGGTGATGCCCGTTGCCGAGATCATCTGCTGCACTTCCGCGACGCCCTCTTCCGTACCGGGGAAATAAGCCCCTGCAATACAGCTTGCCAGCACGCCGAACGTTGCGATAACGTTTTCCTTCGCGATAAGACCCGTGACTGCCGCCACCACGAATACCCAAGCCCACTGACCGAGCTGGCTACCGAAGCCGAGCGGGGTGAAGATAGGCGTTACGAGCATACCGATCGAGCCGAGGATACTTTCGTTCGTGCGGAGGTTCACCCACATCATTTCGCCTTCCACTTCGATCTCTTCCATAAGGAACTCCCAGCTCCACGAAATATTGGAAAGGAGCCAAATCGCAACGCACGAAACGAAGATGATGGTGAACGCTTTCTTAACGTAATGCTTCAATTTGTCCCAAAGGTGGAACATAAGATTTTTAAAGCGGGGCATATGGTAAGCGGGAAGCTCCATGATGAACGGAGGCGTTTCCCCTCTCATCGTCGTCGAGCGCATCACAAGCAGGGATACGATCGCCGCCACCATACCGAGAATGTACATCGAATATACGATAAGGTCCTCGTTCCCCACGCCCGCGTTCGCGATGATCGCGCCCGCGATCGCCGTAAGGATAGGCAATTTTGCGCCGCAGGAGAAGAAGGGGATCACGCGAACGGTCGCCGTTCTTTCCTTTTCGTCCGCCAACGTTCTCGTGTTCGCCATTGCGGGAATCGAGCAACCGAAGCCCATGATCATAGGCATGAACGCCCTGCCCGAAACGCCGAAACGACGGAAAATTCTGTCCAAAATGAACGCTACGCGCGCCATGTAGCCCGTATCCTCCAAAATGGAGAAGCACAGGAAGAGGGTGAGGATCTGCGGCACGAAGGAAAGCACTGCCGCGATACCGCCCCAGATACCGTCGTTGACGAGGTTGACTACCCAACCGCTTGCACCCGCGCTCGCCATGACGGCGTCGATACCGCCGCCGATCGTACTTGTCACGGCGTCCATCAGATAGAACAGCATGGCGCCGGGGGAATTGAGACCTTCGCCCGAGAATACGATCGCGAGCCAAGGATTTTCAAGCTCCGCAAGCCCTTCGCACCAGCCGCCGAATGCGGGAATGATACTGCCGAGGTAGAGGAAGTTTTCCGAGAAGGTGAGATGGAATACGGCGAACAGGATCACGAGGAAGATGGGAATACCCGCCCATTTGTGAGTAAGCACTTTATCCACTTTATCCGATTTCGTCAGCTCGCCTTTTTGTACGGTTTTCGCTCTCTTAAGCGTGCCCGAGAAATTTTCGGCGATGTATTTATATCTCGCGTCGGCGATCTCCGCCTCCGTGTCGCCGCCGAAGTCGGCGTTGCCCGCGCCGTTTTTCGCGAGGAAGTCCTCCGCCGCTTTTGCCTCCGCGGGATGATTTTTCACTTCGATCTCGTCTTTTTCTACCAGCTTCACCGCATGGAACAAAGGCGAGGTAACGCCGTTGAGCTTGAACGCGATCTCCGCGTTTTCGATCGCGCCGTAAAGCGAGGACTTTTTAAGCACGCTCGTCGCCGCGCGTTTTTTCTCCGCCGCCGTCACGGCGCGTTGCATCAAGAGTCCCACGTTCTTTTCGCGGAGCGCGGAAATTTCGACAACGGGCACGCCGATGCGTTCTTCCAGCATTTTCTCGTCGATGTCGTCGCCGTTCTTTTCGAGAACGTCGGTCATGTTCAGTGCGACGACCATGGGAATATCCACTTCGAGAAGCTGCGTCGTCAAATACAGGTTTCGTTCGAGGTTGGTCGCGTCCACGATGTTGATGATACAATCGGGGCGTTCGTCAAGTATGTAATTTCTTGCGATCACCTCTTCGGGGGTGTAGGGCGACAGGGAGTAGATACCGGGAAGGTCGATGATATCGACGGGGTATTTTCCTTTTTTATAAACGCCCTCTTTCTTGTCTACGGTGACCCCGGGCCAATTTCCCACGTGCGCCGTACTGCCCGTGAGCGCGTTAAACAGCGTCGTTTTGCCCGAATTGGGGTTTCCCGCAAGCGCAAATCTAAGATTTTCCATATAATTTCTCCTTTATGCTTGCTCTTTGATTTTCTTTATTGATTATTCGGCTACGATCTCCACGCATGCGGCTTCCGCTTTACGAAGCGTCAGCTCGTACCCGCGAAGCGTGATCTCGATCGGATCGCCCAGCGGCGCTTTCTTGCGGAAAAATACCTCCGCGCCCGGCGTTACGCCCATATCGAACAGACGCCTTCTAATCGCGCCTTCACCGTTTACTTTCACGATCTTGCCGCTTTCGCCCACTTTCAGATCGGTCAACAGTTTACTCATGTTTCTTCTCCTTTTATTTTTTATTACGCGACGAAGATCCCCGCCGCCATTTTGCCGTCCAATGCAATACGACCTTCCTTTACTTTCAAGATCACCGCCCCGCCCTGCGTGGAGACGACCTCGACCTTCTGTCCGATCGCAAGCCCCAGATTTTCCAAGTGCCTCTTTACCTTCTCATCCGCCGAAACTCTCTTGATCTCCAGCTCTTCGCCTATCGGCGCAAGTCTGATTGGCATACCTTTTACCTCTTTACCTATTTTTTCTCTCTTAAATAACTTAACCTCGGTTAAGTTTTAACCTACGGAAAAAACGGCGTTTCACCGTATTGCTTTTGTATTATATCACTATTGTATGCGCCTGTCAAGCAAAAATAAACCTTGGTTAAAAATTTTTTCCAAAAAATAAAAAAATCGGACGGGGACAAATTCCCCGTCTTGCGACCTTATTTATTAAGGTATGTTTTCATTGCGGCGAACGTTTCGTCGGAGACGATGTGTTCCATATGGCAGGCGTCCTCCTCCGCGCGGGCGGGTGAAACGCCGAGTTTGTGGAGGAAGTCGCGAATGATACAGTGTTTTTCGTAAACTTCTTCGGCGTATTTTTTTCCCGACTCGGTGAGGTAGAGGTGTTTGCCGTCCTCGTAGATATAGCCTTTTTCGGAGAGGTGCTTCATCGCTTTATTGACGGCGGCTTGGGAAACGTTGAGTTTTTTCGCCACGTCGATACGGTGCACCACCGTTTGTGTTTTGGAAAGATTTAAAATACTTTCGAGGTAATCCTGTTCCGATTGGTTGTATTTTACGTTCATAAAAATCCCCTTATTGAAGTGAAGTTTGCCCTATGGGCAAGTGAAGTTGCAACCTGCGGTTGCAGTTATTGTAAATTTATAAATACAGCCGTAACTTTTTGCCAACGGCAAAAAACATCAATTTTGCGTAGCAAAAAATTCACTTTATCCAAGATAAAACTTCACTTTCACACAGTGAAAATTTCACTTTATAAACATCGCGTCGCCGAAGCTGAAAAACCTGTATTTCCGTTCCACGGCGTATTTGTAAACGTTTAAAATTTCCTCTCTGCCCGTTAAACACGCCACCAGCATGATCAGCGTGCTTTCGGGTAAATGAAAATTCGTGATCAAGCCGTCGACGCATTTCATTTTGTACGGCGGATATAAAAATATCTCCGTGTTCCCGCTACACGCGCGCACAAACCCGCTTTCGTCCGCTACGCTCTCCAACGTACGCACCGACGTCGTACCGACCGCGATCACCCGCCGTCCTTCCCGTTTCGCCGCGTTGATCTTCGTCGCCGCTTCCTCGTCGATACGGTAAAATTCCGAGTGCATTTTATGATCGGTGATGATCTCCTCGCTGACGGGACGGAACGTGCCCAGCCCCACGTGCAACAGCACCTCCGCCACTTCGACTCCCTTCGCTTTGAGCTTTTCCAAAAGTCCCTGTGTAAAATGCAATCCCGCCGTGGGCGCCGCCGCGCTTCCGTCGATCTTACTGTACACGGTGTTATACCGCGCCTGATTTTCCAGCTTCGTCTTGATATACGGCGGCAACGGCATCGTGCCTACGCGCGAAAGCACGTCCTCGAACGCGCCTACGTACGAGAATTCGACGATACGTTCCCCCGTTTCCGTGACGTCCTTCACCGTAAACGACAGCTCGTCGCTCACGGTCATCGTCACGCCGATCTTGCCCTTTTTTCCCGGGCGCATCAGCACTTCCCACGTGTCCAACTCGTGCCGTTTCAACAGCAACACCTCGACCACGCCCCCGTGCGGGGTTTTCGCGTACATACGCGCGGGAATAACTTTCGTATTGTTCACGACCAACAGATCGCCCGCCCGCAACTCGTCGTAAATATCCGAAAACACCTTGTCCGTAATGCGCTTTTCCGCGCGATCGTACACCAAAAGCCGCGACGAATCGCGGGGCTCGGCGGGCGTTTGCGCGATCCGCTCCTCGGGCAGATCGTAATAAAAATCTTTTTTCGTGTATTGCACTTTCTCTTCCATGCGCTTACTCATCTTCGAAGATCGACATTTGTTTTCTTGCCTTCATGCTCGGCTCGACGCCCATGTGCGCGTAGCCGTCTTTGAGACAGATCCTGCCCCGCGGGGTGCGGGCGATAAATCCGAGCTGCAAAAGGTAGGGCTCGTACACGTCCTCGATCGTGTTCGCGTCCTCCCCCGTCGCCGCCGCCAGCGTTTCCAAGCCCGCGGGTCCGCCGCCGAATTTCCCGATCAGCGCACCGAGCAGGTTCCTGTCCGTCTGGTCCAGCCCCAAGTCGTCTATCTCCAACCTTGCGAGGGCAAACCGCGCGTCCGCAAGAGTGATCGTCGTATTTCCTTTCACCGCCGAGAAATCGCGCACGCGTTTCAATAAACGGTTGGCGATACGGGGCGTACCGCGACTGCGGCGCGCGATCTCCGCCGCCGCGCCGTCCTCGATCGAGATATCGAGCGCGCGCGCCGAACGGGTGACGATCTCTTTGAGCTCGGCGGCCGTGTACATTTCCAAACGGTTGATGATACCGAAACGGTCGCGCAACGGGGGCGCGAGCATGCCGATACGGGTCGTCGCGCCGATCAGCGTAAAGCGGTTGAGCGAGAAACGGATATTGCGGGCGGACGGACCCTTGCCGACGATGATATCGAGCGCGTAGTCCTCCATTGCCGAATATAAAATCTCCTCGACGCTGCGGTTCAAGCGGTGAATCTCGTCGATGAACAGCACGTCGCCCTCGTTGAGATTGGTAAGTATGGCGGCGAGATCGCCCGAACGTTCGATGGCGGGACCGCTCGTCATTTTGATGGACACGCCCATCGAATTGGCGATGATATGCGAAAGGGTGGTCTTGCCCAGCCCCGGAGGACCGTACAAAAGCACGTGATCGAGCGCTTCGCCGCGGGCTTTCGCCGCTTCGATATACACGCCCAGATTTTCCTTCACCTTCTGCTGACCGACGTAGTCCGCCATGGTTTTGGGACGGAGCACGTTCTCCTCCGCGTCGTATTCCGTTTTCGTGCTTACGACCAGACTTTCATCCGCGTAATCTTCGTTTTCAAACATTGTTTTTTCCTCTTACCTTAAAAGCCCGTAAGCGCTTTCCTTATCACGTCCTCGACGGTCGTCGCGCCGTTGTCGCGGGCGCGTTTCACCGCTTGCGCGCTTTCGCTCTTCGTAAAGCCCAAGCCCATCAACGCCGACACCGCTTCCTCGTCCTCGGCACTCACGCTCGCTACGCCGCTTTGCTCCGCATAGGAGATCGGGTCGCCGCTCGCGTTCATGACCTCCGCCGCGCTGATCTTGCCATGCAATTCCAGCACGATCTTCTCCGCCGTCTTTTTGCCTAAGCCCTTCGCCGCGCTCAGACGCTTTACGTCCGCCGTAGCGATCGCCTGCGTTACCTCGTCCGCCGTTAAGCACGTGAGGATCGAAATACCCAGCTTGGGTCCCACGCCCGATACGGAAGTCACCTTCAAAAACAGCTCTTTCTCCTTGACGGAAGCAAACCCGAACAGCGTGACGCCGTCCTCTTTTACCTGCAAATAGGTGTACAGCTCCGCCGTCTCCCCCACGTTCAGCTTTCGGAACGCACCGCCCGAGCAATAAATCTCGTACCCGACGCCGTTGACCTCCAAGATCGCCGTTTCCGCCGTGATATCGAGCACCCGTCCCCGTAAATACGCTATCATTTTTTATTCCTCGCTTTTCTTCGTTTTCGCTTTGGCGATACGCGCCGCGCGCCGCCGCTCCGATTCCGCGATCAATCTCGCCGCCTCGTCCGTCGCGCTGTTTTTGCCCTTTGTCCTCGTCATGTTCCCTACGGCGAACAGCTCGCCGAACCGACTCGTCGAGGCGTGGCACAAAGCGACCGCCAAGGCGTCCGCCGCGTCGTCGGGCTTGGGTACGGTCTTTAAGCGCAACTGCGCCGCGACCGTCGTCTGTATCTGTTTTTTATCCGCTTTTCCGTAGCCCGTCAGAGCCTGTTTGATCTGCATGGGCGTGTATTCGTACAGCTTCCCGCAATGCTTTACGCAAGCCAACAGCGCGACGCCGCGGGCGTGCGCCACCGCGATACCCGTCGTGATGTTTTTGGAAAAGAACAGCTCCTCTATCGCGATCTCGTCGGGATCGAACTTCTGCAAAATTTTCTGCAAGCCCTCTTCGAGAATGGCAAGGCGGACGGGCAAGCCCTCCTCCTTGGGCGTGAGCACGACGCCGCAATCGACGGCGCGGCAATTTCCGCGTTCGTCCTTTTCAATTACGCCGTAGCCGAGCGTCGCCAGCCCGGGGTCGATACCCAAAATGATCATTTTTTCACCCTTCGTATTCTCTTATTCTCTATTATAGCGCAAGCGCGGGAAAATGTCAAGTCTCTTATCCTCTTAAAAAATTTTTCGAAAAAGTTGACAGTACCCCCTTGACAAAGGAAATTTTTGTGGTATAATACCCTCGCGACGGACAAAAGACGCTTTCGTCTTTTTCCTCCCCCAAAACGGCGCGATAACCGCTCACGACTTTTCATAACTTCGGAAAAGGAGAGTTTCTATGAAAACCGTATTAAAGTTATTGCGTCTTACCGGTGTAGACGTGCTCTTTTTGGGGCTCGTCGAAAAACTTGCGCTCGGGCTGATCAAGAAGCTGACGGCGATCGCGGAGTTCGCCCGCGGCTTCCTCGACCGATTGCAATCGCTCTGCGACGAATGATTTCGAAAATCGCATTAAGGCTAAAAGAAAAGGTGTTGACGAAAGTCAGCACCTTTTCTCTTGTTTGTTATTTGATTATTCCGCGTTGATCGCGCTAACGGGGCATCCGTCCTCGCAAGCACCGCAATCAACACATTCGTCGTTGATCACGTAGATACCTTTATCACCGAGCGAGATCGCTCCTACGGGGCAGGTATCCGCGCAAGCGCCGCATGCTACGCATTCGTCAGAAATAACGTGTGCCATTGTTTTATTACCTCCGATGTTTTTTTCTTTATGGCTATGTCGCAATGTGCGACTGAATAGCTTCAGCGATCTGCCGTCGGAAAATACAAGCAAGACGAGCATGTCGCGAGGGCGCATACTTGACCTCGTATGAAACCGAGTGATCATGCGAAGTATTGCGACGTATTTTATAGGCAGAATTCAGTTGAATGTTGGGACAGAGCCATTTATATTATATCATATTTTTTTGGATTAGTAAACAGATTGACGGGGTTGTTTTTGCGGTTTTTTCGCGAATTTTTTCCAATCGATTTCACCGCGCGAAGCCGCGCAAGCGTTCGACCGTTTCTTTCGTCAGTTCCGCGCCCCGCAAGATCTCCGCCTCCGTATTGTTTTTGCCGAAGCTGAAGCGGACGCTGTTTTTCGCCTGTTGTTCCGTCAGCCCCATTGCCGTTAAAACGTGGCTGGGTTTTACGGACGCGCTTGCGCAAGCCGAACCCGCCGCAAGGCATACGCCCTTCAGATCCATTGCGTATAAAAACGCCGTATTCTCTACGCCGTCGAAGCGGAGGTTGAGCACGGACGGCAAGGCGTTTTCACTATCCCCGTTGATATGCACGCCGTCGAGCGCGGATATTTCTTTCAAAAACAGCTCTTTTCGGCGACGCAGCTTCGCGTTCGTTTCCTCCGTTTCCGCGCGCGCAAGCGCGTACGCCTCGGCAAGCCCCACGACTGCGGGCACGTTGACCGTGCCGCCGCGAAGTCCGCGTTCCTGTTCGCCGCCGCCGACGAGCTTTTCTATTTTCACGCCGTTTTTGATATACAGAACGCCGACGCCTTTGGGACCGTAGAATTTATGTGCGGAAAAGGCGAGCATGTCCGCATTGAGTTTTTTTACGTCGACGGGCGCATACGGAGCGAGCTGGACGGCGTCGGTGAAGAACAGCGCGCCGACTGCGTGCGCGAGCCTTTCCGCCTCCCCGACGGGTTGCAAAACGCCCGTTTCGTTGTTCGCCGCCATCAGGCAAACGAGCGCGGTGTTCGGCGTAATCGCGTTTTCAAGCGCGTTCGTCTCGACCCTGCCCCCCTCGTTTACGGGGAGATAGGTCACGGTGAAGCCCTCTTTTTCCAATCTTTCCGCAGCGGAAAGGACGGCGTGGTGTTCGATCGCGGAAACGACGATATGCGTTTTCCCCTCTCTGCGTTTGGCGTACGCGCCGCCGAGGAGCGCCCAATTATCGCTTTCCGTGCCGCCCGAGGTGAAATAGACCTCGTTTTTCCTTGCGTTGATAAGCTCGGCGATTTTATCGCGTGCGGAATCGACCGCGCTCATGGCTTTTCTGCCGAACGCGTGCGGGGAATCGGCGTTGCCGAAATTTTCCATAAAATACGGCAACATTTTTTCAAGCACCCGTCTATCGAGCGGAGTCGTCGCCGCATGGTCGAAATAAATCGTTTGTTTCATAGCTTTCATTATACACTTTTATAAAGGGAATGTCAATCTTTCAAAGAAATTCCCCCGCGCCGATTTTTAAAAACTTTCAACATTTTTGCGGAAAACAACACAAGCCTACTTTTATATCTTATAATACGGTATATATCGCTTTTCGCTTTTTGTTTGCAACAAAGTTCTCCCCGCACGTTTCGGTCGGGCAGGTCTGTTTTTACGGGGCTTCGGAACAGACTTAGAAAAATTTTTGCATTTTTTGGAATTTTTTTTCATAAAACACTTGAATTTTGTTCCGTTTTATATTATAATAATACAAACTTCCCGTCGGGGACTCTTGAAACGCCGCGGCGGAAAGCCTTTTCCAAATAACTACATAGGGGGATTTTATTATGAAGTTTCAAGGAGAAAATATCCGCAACATTGCGGTGGTAGGTCACAGCGGCGAGGGTAAAACCACGCTTTGCGAAGCGATGCTTTTCAACGGCGGCGCGATCGATCGGCAGGGTAAGGTGCTCGACGGCACGACCGTTTCCGATTTCGACGAGCTGGAAAAAGCGAAAAAGATGTCTGTTTACACTTCCTGTTCGTATCTTGTATGGAAGGACGTAAAGGTAAATCTTTTGGACCTGCCCGGTTACTACGATTTCGAGGGCGAAAGAAGCGAAGGTTTACGCGCGGCGGGCGGAGCTCTGCTCGTGATCGGCGCGAACGGCGTTTTGCCGATCGGCGCGGAATCGGTGGTCGATTATTGCTTGAAGCTGGGCAAACCCCTCATCATCTTCATCAACGGTATGGACAAAGAAAACGCCGATTATCTGGGCACGGTGCAAGCGCTCCGCGCGAAATACGCGGGTAAGCTGGCGCCCATTCAGATCCCGATCATGGAAAACGGCAAGATGCAGGGCTGTATCAACGCTTTGCAGGAGCGCGCGTATCTGTTCAAGGAGAACGGACCGCAGGAAATTCCCATTCCCGAAAACCTCAAGGATCAGGTCGAGGAAATGAAAGCGAGCCTGATGGAAACGGCGGCGGAGAACGACGAGTTCCTGCTCGATAAATATTTCGAAACGGGCGATCTTACGCGGGAAGAAACGATACACGGCATACGCCTCGGTATCGCTTCCGTCAACACCATTCCCGTCATGGCGGGCTCGGCGCTTCAAAACCGCGGCGTCATCAATCTTTTAAACGAGATCGTGACCTATATGCCGCAGGCGCGCGAACGGCTCAACACGATGGCGGAAGATCTGCAAAACGACAAGGTGGTCTCCCTCCGTACGGACGAGAACGCGCCGTTTGCCGCGCAGGTGTTCAAGACGGTGATCGATCCCTATTCGGGCAAGCTGTCGTATATCAAGAGTTTCCGCGGCGTATTGAAGAGCGGCTCCACCGTTTGGAACGCGAATACGGAATGTGAAGAACGCATCGGGCAGGTATACTTGCTTCGCGGCAAGAAGATGGAGCCCGTCGACGAGCTGGGCGCGGGCGATATCGGCGCGGTGAACAAATTGAGCAACACGAACACGGGCGACACGCTTTGCGACGGAAACGCAAAAGTGCGCTTCACCCCTATCCACTTCCCGAAGCCCACGCTGTTTATGGCGGTCTCCGCCGAAAAGAAGGGCGAGGAGGACAAAGTATTCTCGGGACTTGCGAAGCTGCGAGAGGAGGACTATACTTTCTCCGTGGAGAAGAACGTGGAAACGGGCGAGATACTGCTCGGCGGTCAGGGCGATATTCAGCTGGAAATGCTGGTGAAGAAAGTAAAAGCGCGGTACGGCGTGGACGTGAAGCTGTCCGAGCCGAAGGTGGCGTACCGTGAAACGATCCGCGGCAATGCGGACGCGGAGGGCAAGCACAAGAAGCAATCGGGCGGACACGGTCAGTACGGTCACGTCAAGATCCGCTTCTCCCCTTGCGAGGAGGATTTCGTGTTCGACGAAGAAGTGGTCGGCGGCGCGGTGCCGAAGAATTATTTCCCCGCGGTGGAAAAGGGCTTGCGCGAATGTATGGAGCACGGACCTTTGGCGGGCTATCCCGTCGTAGGCGTGAAAGCCGTGCTTTACGACGGAAGCTATCACGACGTGGACTCGAACGAGCTTTCGTTCAAGATGGCGGCGTCGATCGCTTACAAGGAGGGCTTGAAGAACGCGAAGCCCGTTTTACTCGAACCCGTACACCGTTTGAAAATCGCCGTTCCGTCCGATTATCTGGGCGACGTCATGGGCGATATCAACAAGCGGCGCGGGCGCATCATGGGCACGGACACCGAGGGCGACGGGTCGATCATTACGGCGGAGGTTCCCCTCGCGGAGATCAAAGAATACACGATGGAATTGCGTTCGCTTACCCGCGGCAGCGGTAAGTTCGTTTCCGAATTCCTTGCGTACGAGGAAGTGCCTTTCAATCTCGTGGATAAAATCGTGGCAGACGCGCGGAACGACTGAGTTTTTCGGTTCGTTCCCTGCTTCACAGGAGCCTTTCGGAACCCCCCTCCGAAAGGCTCGCCTTTTACGTAAAAACAACGCCCGCCGAATCCCTCGGCGGGCTTACGTTTTTATAAAGTTATTCCGAAAAAGTCGGGTTTACCGTTTGCAAGCTCGGCGTTTAATAAGCTTGCCACGAACGCGCGACGTTCGTCGACGCCCGCTTTTTTGAACAGGTGCTTTAATTTAAACGCTTTATACTCTTTCGGGTACAGCGTTTTCAGCGAAGGAAAACGGTATTCCCCGTCCACGCACACGACGATATTGATCTCGTTGCCGCCCGAAACCTCCCGCCAATCGAAATAGCTCTTCCCCTTTTTATAACGGCAGATATACACGCAACTGCTGTCCCCGCCCTTTTGGTAGAAATATTCGAAGGAAAAACCACGTTCGAGAAACGGCGCGGTCAGCTTTTTGATCGTTTCCGCCGATTGCACCTCGTTCATTATTCGAGCACCGCCTTGATACGGCGCAAGCCCGAGCCGCAGCTCTGTTCTTTCTGAATTTTGAATTTACCGAGCTTGCCCGTCGATTCCACGTGCGGACCGCCGCAAATTTCTTTGGAGAAATCGCCGATCGTGTACGTTTTGACCACTTCGCCGTACTTGCTTTCGAAAAGCCCCGTGAAACCCTCCGCCTTCGCTTCGTCCAGCGAAATTTCCTTCATCACGACGGGGATATCCGCTTTGATGACCTCGTTCACCATATCCTCGACCGTTTTGATCTGCTCCGCCGTCATGGGTTGGGGCAGGTTGAAATCGAAACGGAGTCTTTCCTCCGTAATGTTCGAGCCCTTTTGATTGACGTCGGGCGAGCATACCTTTTTGAGCGCCGCGTGCAGAAGATGGGTCGCCGTGTGCAACGCCGTCGTCGCTTCCTTATGATCGGCAAGACCGCAAGCGAATTTCTGTTCGCTGCCCGCTTTACTCTTGCTTTGGTGTTCCTCGAACGCCGCCTTATAGCCGTCCATGTCCACGTTAAAGCCGCGCTCCTTCGCCATTTCCGCCGTGATCTCCACGGGGAATCCGTAGGTGTCGTACAAATGGAACGCCTGCTTGCCGCCGATCGTCTTTTCGGGCACGTACGCGGGATCCTTTTGCGACATGAACGCATTTTTGCGTTCGATACCGCTAAGGCATTTTTCGAATTCTTTCAAGCCCTGTTGTAAGGTCTTGGTAAATTTCGCCTCTTCCTTGTTCAGCTCGTCCGCGATCTTTTCGCGGTTGATATTCAGTTCGGGATATACTTCTTTATAATATTCGATGAACGCCTCCGAAATTTTGGCAAGACTGCCTTCGGGCAGGTCGATCTTTCTGCCGTAGCGCACCGCGCGGCGAATGATACGGCGCAGGATATAGCCCTGATCGGTGTTGGAGGGCACGATACCCTTTTCGTCGCCGAGCATAAAGGTCGCCGTACGCGTATGGTCGAGCAGGACGCGGAAGGACTTCGTCGTTTCCTCGTCGTCGCCGTAATTTTTGCCCGTGAGCTCCGAGATCTTCGCGATCGCGCCCTCGAAGATATCCGTTTCGTAAACGCTCGATTTGCCGTTCAAAACGCAGAGCGCGCGTTCCAAGCCCATGCCCGTATCGACGTTTTTCTGCGAAAGCTCGACGTAAGAACCGTCCGCCTGTTTGTTGAAGCGCATGAACACGTCGTTCCAAATTTCGAGAAACGCGCCGCAATTACAGTCGGGATTGCACTCGGGCGAGCATTTGGGCTTGCGGATAACGAACATTTCCGTATCCGTACCGCAGGGTCCCGTCAAGCCCGCGGGTCCCCACCAATTGTTTTCGCGGGGCATAAAATAGATATTTTCTTTCTTGATACCCGCCTTTTCCCAAAGCGCCGCCGCCTCGTCGTCGCGAGGGAGCGTATCGTCGCCGCCGAAAACGGTGACGGCAAGCTTGTCCGAGGGAATACCGAGGTAGTTTTCGCCCGTTAAAAATTCATAGCTCCAAGGGATCATCTCCGCCTTGAAATAGTCGCCGAGCGACCAATTGCCGAGCATTTCGAAGAAGGTGCAATGGCGTTCGTCGCCGACGTCGTCGATATCGCCCGTACGTACGCATTTCTGTACGTCGGTAAGGCGTTTGCCCGCGGGGTGTTTTTCGCCGAGAAGATACGGCACGAGCGGATGCATGCCCGCCGTCGTGAACAAAACGGTGGGATCGTTTTCGGGGATCAGCGACGCGGAGGGAATTACTTTGTGACCGCGGTCCTTGAAGAAACCGAGATACATTTCTCTGAGTGTTTGTCCTGTATACGTTTTCATAATCGTTATCCTTTTGGATTTATTTTCTTTTACATTATATATTTACCGAACGATTTTGTCAAGCAATATAATTATTTTCTTTAATTTTTGATGAGCTCGTAGCCCGTTTTACTATCCTTCACCGCATAGCCCATTTCGGCAAGCTTTGCGCGCAATTCGTCGCTCTTTGCCCAGTCCTTCGCCGTTCTTGCAAGCCAACGTTCCTCCGCCACCGCTTTTACCTCGGCGGGGATATCCTCCGCGTTCTTTTCGCCGTACCAAGCCGTATATTCTTTCGGACTCTTTTTGAACAAACCGAGGAGAGAATACGTCTTTTTGATCTGCACGCTATAGGAAAGCGCGACGAACAGGTCGCCCGAGCTGCCCGTGGCAAGCAATTTTTTCATTTCCTTGAAATATCCGAAAAGGTTCGAAAGCGCGAGCGCCGTATTGAAGTCGTCGTCCATACATTCGTTGAATTCTTTGTCCACCTTTTCGGAAACCTCCGCCGCGCGGATCGCGTCCTCGTTTTCGAGCGTCAGCTCCATGCCTCTGAGCTTATCCATGACTTTATCCACGACGGCAAGGACGGAATAGAAATCGTACAAATGCTTCTCCGCTTCGGGGAACAGATCGTCGGTGATATTGATATCGTTGCGGTAGTTCGTCTGCAACAGCGCGAACTTGATCGCCTCGTCCGAGTATTTTTCGAGAAGGTCCGCAAGGAGCAGACTGTTGCCGAGCGATTTGCTCATTTTCTGACCGTTGACCTTGATAAGCCCGTTATGCGTCCAATATTTGACGAACGGCTTGCCCGTAAGCGCTTCCGTCTGCGCGATCTCGTTTTCGTGGTGCGGGAAAATAAGATCTCTGCCGCCGCCGTGAATGTCGATCTGTTCGCCGAACGCGGCGCGGTTCATTGCGGAGCACTCGATATGCCAGCCCGGTCTGCCCTTGCCCCAAGGGGAATCCCAGCAAATCTCGCCCTCTTTCGCGCTCTTCCAAAGGGCGAAATCGTACGCGTTCTTTTTCTCGTCGTCGTTATCCACGCGCACGCCGTCGAGGGCGTCCTCCACGTTACGGTTGGAAAGCTTGCCGTAGCCGGGGAAGGTCGCTACGTCGAAATAGACGTCGCCGTTTTTGGTGGGGTATGCGTGCCCTTTTTCAATGAGCGTGGACACGAAATCGATGATGTTTTCGATATTTTCGGTGGCTTTCAGCCAAACGTCGGGGTCGTCCACGCGGAATTTCGTCATGATCGCGTTGATATTGTCGATCATTTTCGCCGCGTATTCGTCGGCGGGAATACCCGTCTCGTGCGATTTTGCGATGATCTTATCGTCCACGTCGGTGTAATTTCTCGCGTACGTAACGTCGTAGCCCGATTTTTTGAGATATTTACGCATGATATCGTAAATGAGCGCCTGATAACCGTGCCCGATATGCGCTTCGCCCGATACGGTGATACCGCAAGCGTACATTTTTACTTTGTGCGCCTCGAGGGGGATAAACTCTTCCTTGCGTTTGGTGAGTGAATTGTAGATTTTCATATCCGTTTTCCTTTTTTATTTTTTCTTGTTTCTTTCCGCTTCCGCGATGCGGGCGGCTTCCTTGGCTTGCTCTTCCCGTCTCTCCGCTTCCTCCGCGTTGATCTCGGCGTTGAGCGCCGCAACGGCAATGATCCCCGCGTGCGTCGCGTCCTCCGTTTCGGGCGTCCGTATCCGCACGATACGTCCGGGTACGCCCACGACCGTGGCATACGGGGGGACTTCCTTCAATACCACCGCGCCCGCGCCGATCTTCGCGCCCTTGCCTACCGTGAATCCGCCCAGCACTTTCGCGCCCGCGGAAAGCGTTACGTTCTCCATGATCGTCGGGTGACGTTTACCGCGCTCCTTGCCCGTACCCCCCAAGGTCACGCCCTGATAAATGACTGTGCCCTTATGCACCTCCGCCGTTTCGCCGATCACCACGCCCGAGCCGTGGTCGATGAACACGCCGCCCTCGATCTTCGCCGCGGGATGAATCTCGATCCCCGTAAAAAACCGCGCCATCTGACTGACGATACGCGCCAATAATTTCAATTTGATCTTGTGAAAGAAATAGGCGACTCTGTGCCACGACAGCGCGTGCACGCCCGAATAGGTGAGCAATATCTCAAACGAATTGCGAGCGGCGGGGTCGTTGCGTTTCGCCGCTTTGATATCTTCCCGAAGGTTTTTAAACCACATACGCTTTACCTCCTGTATGTATACGCAACCTAACGAACACCGACAACGAAGCAAGACGCAAGCAAAACAAGGCGCACGAGGCTTTTCGAAAGGAGACGTACACGAGGCACGCGAGTGAGAAAAACGTAGTGCAACGCTGTGTTGCGTAGCGTATTCTTCGTTTTGTATAAACAAAAAACGCCCTTATATATTATATAAAGGCGCTTTTATCCGCTGTTCCACTTTACTTCAAAAAATCCCATTCGGAATTTTTTCTCTTTCGCCCGATATCGGAGGCAGCCGCGGGAATTACTCCGTCCTCAAACGCGAAAACGCACTTTCGCCTTTTTTCAAAACGGCGGCGCGCTTTCAGCCTACGGCGCGACTCTCTGTCTTTGTCCTGAAAAACAAGCTACTCTTTTTTCGCTCGGATATTCGATTGTCCTTATTATACCATTCCCAAGCGCAAAATGCAACGATTTTCACGCCGCTTTCGCGGAATTTTTTAAGCAAGGAACAGATTGGTCACCTTGTATTCGGCAAGCGCCGCGTCGATCATCGGGCGGTTGTACACTTTCTGCTCGAGCAGATACGAGACGACGACGTCCTTTTCGAACGTGAAATCGAATTCGTAGCCGCATACCGCAAACAGATCTTTCGTATAGTCGACGCCGATCTGCGAGGTGAGCGCCAACGAAAAAAGAAGGTTTTTCGTGGGCAGATATTTACCCTTGCATATCCCTTTCCAAATCGTCTTGTCGATCGACAGAAGCGCGCCCGCCTCCTCCGACGTCGTGCCGCATTTGGCGAAGATATCCTTCAGCCATTTGTGCGGCGCATATTTGGAAAACACGTTTTTAATGCGCGTAAATATGCCGACCGTACGGAAAGAGAACGAGAAGGTCTTGTCCGACATGCGTTTTTTCAGTTCCTTTAAAAGTTCGGCTTTGTCCTCCTGATTTGCCAAGCGCATGGTGTTTGCGGGAAGCGTATAAGCGTACGTTCTGCCGTCCTCGCGCACCTCGGAGGTCTGCATTTTCGGCATACGGTAGCCGGGAAGCACGCAAAGCTTGTCGTAATTGGCGTATTTTTCGCAGAAATACGCGTCGAGATCGGTAATGAAATCGAACATAATTTTTCTCCGCTTGTTGACTTTTTTGTTATTATAGCATATCCCGCGCAAAAAGGCAAACGTTTTTTGCGGCGCTTCCGATTCGTACCTGTGAACGGCGCGTGAAATTTAAATGCCGCAATGATAAGTTTTTGCAATTTTTTGTGAAAATTGTCAGAAAAACGCGGTTTTTCACGTTCATACGCTTGCTTTTTTGTGAAATTTATGATAAATTTGATATAGGAATCAGGAGGTGTTATTTATGAAAAGAGACCGTATTACGGAAATTGCCGATCTGCTCGATAAGCGCGGCAAGCTGTCGTTGAGACAATTGGAAGAATATTTCCCCCACGTTTCGCAAATGACCCTTCGGCGCGACCTGTTGCTTTTGGAGCAAGAGGGCAAGGTGATCCGCGTACGCGGCGGCGCGATGTCCGTAAAGGACGTGCAAAAGACCTCGGGCGTGCCGTACACGAAAAAAACGACTATGCATACGGACGAGAAGATCCTTATTGCGCAAAAGGCGGCGCGGCTGATCGATCTGAACGCGTCGGTATTTTTGGACGCGGGCTCGACGGCGCTGTATCTTGCCAAGGAAATGCCCGACGTTACGTGCAGCGTGTTCACGAACGGGCTGGCGGTCGCCACCGAGCTTTCGAAGAAAAAGAACGTTTCGGTGAATCTTTTGGGCGGATCGCTTATCAAGGAGAACCTGTCGACGGCGTCGTCCTTGGCTTCGGCGTATTTTACGGACATGAATTTCGAGATCGCGATCATTTCGGCGGCGGCGTTTACGCCCGAAAACGGGTTTTCGTGCGCCTCGCAAATGGAGGCGGACCTGTTCAAGTTCATCTGTAAGAAAGCAAAATTCACGTACATGATGCTGGACAGCTCGAAGATCGGCAAGATCAAGCCTTACACGTTCGCGCGTACGGAGGACATCAACGTGTTGATCACCGACGACGATTTCCCCGAGGGATTAAAGGAGCAATTCAAAGAGAAAAACATCGTAGTGATGTAAACGTTGAAAAAACGCAAGAGAAGGACCCCTCGGTCCTTCTCTTTTTTCGTTTTATTGTACGGGCGGCTCGTCTGCCTCGAATACGGCGAGCTTGTCGTATACGGACTTACGCTTCTCCGCCTCGGGCGCCATTTTTACGAGCGACGGACGCTTGCCGATCATACTCAAGAACAAAAAGCGCAACGCTTTATACGCATACACAAACGGATAAAATATCCACACCTTTTTCACGATCGGATATTGCCGCAAAACCGCTTTGTGCAGAGAGTGTGCGAGGTTGTACAGCGCACCGTGCTTCGTTCCGCCCTTGCCGCGTTCGGAAATGAGCATGCCGCTCTTGGCGCGGTTTTCGTCCTTTCTGCCGAAATTCCCGCCCGTTAAAATATCGTGCATGATTTCGTCGCAGGTCTCCTCGTCCGCGTCTTTCGCCCAATCGGGGCAAGGAACGCAAAGGTATTTCGCGCTCGTTTTCGTCATGACCGCAGTATACGTGAACAGTCCGATCTTTTTGAGGAAAGGTACAAGCGTCTCCGTCCAGAACGGCTTCTCGTACGTTCGCGCCACATACGCCGCCCAATCGGAAAGGTGACGGAGTCCGAAGCCCTCGCCCAGCATATGGTGTTGCATGTGTAAAAGCAAAATCAGACCGTGATACGTGTCGTTCGGCATATGGAACGTGGAAACGTCCTGCGTGCGTTGCACGGGCTCGAACACGGCGTTTTTGAGGAACGCGCGGACCTCTTCGCCCTGCCATCCGTAGGGTACGCCCGCCACTTCGAAGTGCATTTCGAGGTGTGCGCCTGGTTTTTTAAACACGATATGGTTGGGATGATCGCCGTTGCTTTTGGCGTAACCCTCTTTGACGAGTAACGCTTCCAGCTCGTCTTGCTCGGCGGGATCGATGAGAAAGTCAACGTCGCCGAGCGCGCGAAGCTCGGGATCGGGATAATATGCGCCCGCCGCCGTGCCCTTGATGATGAGATAAGGATATTTATCGCCGAGGAGTTCCACGAGATCGGCTTGCGATTGCACGACGCCGAAATCGGAACGGAGCACGCCCATGGCGATATTTTTCCATTGCGCGTAAACGTCCTCGGGGATATGATTTTTATAAACGGTAGCCCGATCGAAAGTGGCGAGCGGGACCGTTTGCGCGACAGATTCTTTCACGATCGCTTTCCAATCCGCGTCTTGGAGTTCGGTTTCGGGCAGAACGAGATCGGACGGGGTATCGGAAATGCTTCGCGCCGTCAGATTTAATAATATTTTTTGTTCTTTTGTCAATTCGAGTTTGTACATAGGTTTGTTTTTTAATTCTTTACTTTGAAAATTATTATCTTATAACTAAAATCAATTAGACTTCTTCACTTTCTTTTTGATAAAACAAATCAATTCCCGCCCCGATTCCTTATTGATCAAAAAATTAGTCGTAATTTGAATGGGAACAACCACTACACAGACAATAACAGCACTTAATATTAAAGAAAAATAGTTATCAAATCGAAAAGGAATGACATTAAGCAATAATACCGTCAAAGCAGAAAAAAGGATATTTACTATCCAAAGTCTATAGACCCCCCATACGCTTCTTCGTAATATTTTATGATTTGTATAAATAATAATATCGTTCGTTCTATATAATAATGCAATTACAGTACCAAGTACCACCCCGTATATTCCCCAAATAAATACAAACGCGATGGAAACCGTTAAATTTATTATAGATTCCAGCAGAGACCTCCATTGTGTTTGTTTAAAGTGTCCAGCATAGGTAATTACGTTTTGCGAGGGAATTCTTGCATAATTAAGAATTTCTGCCGAACACATCAAAAGCGGCATATACGTCAATAAATAATTTGCATCCATTCCTTTTGTGTATAATGTCAAAAACGGCAAGAAAAAAACATATGCTATCGTACATAAAGAAAACGTAAGCGCAACGTGAAAAGTTTCATAAACATCATGTAGCCTTAAAAATTTTTTACGATCGTCAAAAGTTTGCCCCAACTTAAAGTTTAAGCTTTCGGAGAAATGATTCACCAGTGTGCCGATCATATTAATCAAATTTTTATATAATGCATATATGCTAACCGCTTTTAAGTCGCAAAAAAAAGTTAATAATAACACGTCTGTATTATTAAATATCAATGTGGAAATTTGGTGCACAATAACGGATTTCCTTTGCGAAATAGCCTCGAAATCCGGCTCTGTTTTTAAATCGACCCATTTATATTTCTTTCTAACGTAAATCGTAAAGATCAAAGCCTGCCCCGCATTAAGTATCAAATAAAGACTTTGTACCGTCAATACATCAAAACCGATCAATAGAAAAATAGCTTTTCCCAACGACAACATAATTTGATATGCTGTAACAACAATGGAAGAAACGTATCCTTTTCCGTCGGCACTTAAAAATAATTTATATTTTGCGTGACAAAAATAGGCAATAGCGCCGCTTCCGCCCGTCAACAAAACAATACCGACCATCAGTCAATAGGACAACGTGGTTTTGATCAATAAAGGATATAAAAATGCAAGAACAACGATTATTAAAAGATAACCGATCGCCGTTTTGGTATAAAATCTATGCGTCGCCGACAAAATCCCGTTTATTTTATTTTTATCCCCTTTACCAACAGGAATATACAATGCTTGTAACGATGCAGTACCCACTCCCGCTTCCAACAAAGAAACGTAAACGAACACTTGGTTAATTGAATTGATAAAACCGTTCACTTCCGAGCCAAAGCTCATAATGAACAGTCGCGGCAATAAAACGCCGATGATCAAAGTTATAATTTGACCGATTACCCCGAATATAAAATTCAATTTGACTTTTTTTAAAGCCGTTTGTGCCATCACCAATATCTCCGCTTAATTATCCACATTTGCAATCGCCTAAATCCCAATCTTTTTAAAATCTTGAAAATGAAAAAGAATTTTCCCGACGCTGCATTTAAAACCTTTTTAAAATTGGAATTTTGATTCAATGTTTCTAAATATTGCTTTTGAATCCTGTTGTCTTGTCCTTGGCTTCTAACTAAAAGTTCTTCGAAATAGACTCTTAAAACCACATTAACCAATACGGAAGAATCCTGCAAAGCCGCTTGTTTTTGTGTCAAAAACTGTTTTACGGAAATAAATAATTTATCCGCATTGACAAATAATTGTTTAAATTTCCTTTTTAATATTTGTTTTTTATCAAGAAAGACCCGATAATAATATAAATTACAATTTAAGATTTTTATTTTTTCGATATGTTCAAAATAATCCAAATTGAATTTTAAATCTTCTAAATAAACACATTCCCCACAAAAAGAAATTTGATACTGTTGCAAAACAGAACGGCTATAGACTTTATTACAAGGAGAACTCATATTATAATGAGAAAAAATCCAAGTTGCACATTCATTTAAAGTAAATGAAAGAGAAGTTGTCCCCTCCTCTAATATACTTTGACTCTCTTTCAATTCTCCTTCTGAGGAATAAAAATCCGTCCGGATTCCAAATACCAAAAGCTCATTTTCGTTTTGTTCTTTTGCGCAAAGCTCCAAAAGTCTTACATCCCACGTATCATCGCCGTCAATAAATAAAATATACTTACCTTTTGCTTTTGATAATCCAAAATTTCGAGCCGCCGAAACTCCTGTATGGGAAATTTGATATACTGATATTTTTGAATATTTTTGCGCATTTTTAAGACAAATATTATAAGTACTGTCTATAGATCCATCATCTACAATGATCAATTCAAAATCTGTATATGTCTGTGCTAAAACACTTTGTATTGCGTCTTGTATATATTTTTCACAATTATACGTTGGCATAATTACAGAAAACATTTTTAACCTCTTAACTTAAGGATTGAAAAAATTGTCCAACTGAATGTTCGTTTGAAATCTCCAATTCAGAAAGATGCTTCTGACAATTGCTATAACAAGAATCTTCGTCTCGAAGCATATGAAAAATATACCGTACAAGATCATTTTCATTCTGCCGCGCAACGAATCCTTCTCTCCCCTCTCGCATCATTTCTCTTATGGAACCGAATTCCGTTGTTACCAACGGCACTTTTAATATAAAAGTTTCTATAACCACCATGGGGTACGCTTCGGATTTTGATGTTAGAACGCTCAAATCTGCGTCTTTTAATATACAATAAGGGTTCTTCTTTACCCCAACTAGCGTCAGTACGTCCTCCGTGTGCGTGTCTTGAATTAACGCCTGCACTTTATCATAATCCGACCCGTCTCCGACCACATACCAATGGAAAAGAGGGGCTTCATTTTCTTTCAACTTTTTGCAAATACGGGGAATCCAATCAATCTGTTTGAATTCATTATCAAGCCGCGCAACGGTAACGATATTTTTCTTGCTTTTATCAAAATTACAGGGATTTTTCTCTTCCGACATTCGTTTGATTTTTTCAATATCAAACATATTATAAATGGTGCAAGCATTTGTTTTTAATTCGGGATAGACGGTAACAAATTCCTCTCTTACAGCATTGGAAACATAAGCAATCTTATCAAATTTTCTCATATATTTCTGCCACGATTGGATATTCCCCATATATTTAAGTTCACCATGCACAAAGCCCATCTTCTTTTTTGCTTTTACTTTATGCAAAACAAACGAATAACAAGGAGCGCATTGGCGAAAGGCTATTGCAACGTCGAATTTCCCGAATTCTTTATATTTCCCGAAAATAAATCTGAACCACAATCCACTTCGGATCGTTATTTTTTTTATTGTGCCTAATATATACAAGCCTAATTTCTTTAAGCCTTTTGATTTTTTTAATCGCTCCGCACTTAAATTCCAATGTACGGACCTGCCTCGCAAGCACCCCAAGCGAACGTTTTGATGCAGCTCGTCTTTACATAAATTTTCAGCGGACATATCCAAAAAACAGATTTCATGCCCTCTACGCGCCATTTCATTGCAGAAATTGACTGCCGCAGAAGTTACCCCGCCCATTTTACTATCCGTTACCGATAACAGAATTTTCATTTTCCTTTTCCTTTTTCGTTTTACGCGAAAACAGCGATTTAATAATTATTTTTTCGGTTAACGCCCATAAAGCTACTGCCAATATAAAAATGCCTACGACAGCCAAAAAATTTGACAGTATTTTGTTGTGTAAATATCTTGACGGCGCAAAAGGACTTTTTATCCATAAATAATGCGTAATATATACGTAATAAGAAATCATCTCCATAAAAGTCAGAAATTTACCCGCCGTTTTATCGAATATATAAGGAAATCGATCTTTAATAAAATAAACAGTGTAAAAAATCCAAACGCCTATGATGCCTGCGGAAATAAGAGCAAAATATAGATCATAAAAATCGGTACCGTCAATAACAGAACGCAAATAAAAACGCAATCCTGTAATAATTATCATTAAGGCGGATATTATTAGATAATATTTTTTATCTGTCCTTACTTTGTTGGCACCTGTAAAATAGCCCAAAAAATATACTATCAAATAATGTAATTGAAATCCACAATACATTGCGCCTGCCTGACCAACAAACACAAGCACGACAAGCAACAATATCCAACCCTTTTTTATTCGGATATTTCTGAACTTGTTGGCAATAGGCGTCAACAGGTAACACAGCATAATCGTAGTGATAAACCACAAAGGTCCAATCCCCGCAACAGCCCCATAAGCTTCAAACTTCCAATACGTATAATTCAATCCCTGTAAATTAAAAAGACAGAACAACCATTGAAATAAAGAAACCTCTGCAAGACCGGTAATTTCGTAGACGGTAAAAAGTATAATTATGAATACGTAATACGGAATCAAAATCCGAGATGCCTTTGTTAAAAGCTACTTTCTTGCTTTTTTAATCTCTTTCAAGCCCGACAAATACCCCGAAACAAATAAAAATAACGGAACGCCTATTATAAATATTTCTCCGAGAAGATAAAGACCCGCTGTTTGAAAAAAATGACACAGCAAAATCATTAACATTCCCAGTACATGCAGTACCGTAATGGCGGAATCTCTTTCTTTATGAACGTTTAACATGTTGCCCATCAAACCTCTTTTAAAGCTTTTTTCAGCACGCCCGCCAAACTACACGGTCCGTCTTTAAATAAATTCTTATAGTCCCGATCGTTTTCTATCGCTTCGCATAATTGTAAAAATCTTTCCGCGGCAACCTCTGCCGTCCACGTCTGCGTTATTGTTTCGTAGGCTTTTCTTCCTATTTGCTCCCGTTTTTCGGGATTCATAATAAGCAACCGTAAAAGTTCGGTAAGCCGCTTTATATTTCCGCAAGGATATATAAAACCGTTTTTATCCTGTTCAATCAAATACGCCGCCGAGCCGACCGCATGGCTTACCAACATCGCACAAGCGCTGTTCATCGCCTCATTCATAACTGCGCCCCAGCCCTCGTAATAATTGCTTCCAAATACGTATATATCCGCTTTATCCATATATATACGCACTTCTTCCGGTTTCATAAACGGTAATATTTTTATATATTTTTCCAAACGGTGTTTTTGGATATATTGTTCGATTTTTGCTTTTTCCGGACCGTCCCCGATAATGGTAAATTGTAAATTGAAAATATTTTTCTTTATCAAACAGCGAACGGCTTGTACCGTATCCATTACTTTTTTTAATTTCAAAAGTCTTCCAGCGTATAAAATTTCCACCTTTGCATTATTTTTCTTTCCTACCATCAAGGCGTCGATATCGTTTTGCTTAATCCGAGGGAAATAGCCCCAACGCAAGCATTTATCTTCTTGAAAGCCGCAAAGCGACAGGTCATAGGAAGCATATGCGCTTGCGCCCAATACGTACAGCTTATCGTTTTTATATCGTGTATATCCTTCGTATATCTTCTTTCGAGTCCTGGGAATAAATCTTCGCCAAGTCCCCTTTTTTAACGATCGTTCGCAGAAACGGAAGGTCAATTTATTATCCTGCATCCGTTTTTGCAAAAATTTTACGGGGGACGCACCGAAAATAACCACGTCGTAGTTTTCCGCCACTTCGTACGCCTTTTTCCCCGACTCTTCATTTTCATACGAACGCAAAACAAACGGATACGTATTCATATCTTCGTACCCCATTTTTAATCTATCCTCGGGAATCCGCTCCGTTGCAACAAATATAAAATCCTCTCCTGCATGTTTTAAAAATGCTTGACAAAGCGGAAGTTGATGATGATTTAAAAAATTGGAGAAAAAAGCAATTCTCATAATTATCCTCTATGTTTTCTTTGATACCGCTTCGCCAAAATTTTCGGCATGATCATCAATCCAAGTAAAATCAGTTTGTTTTTGAACGCAAGATATTTATTGCAAAGATTTTTTAACGTATTTTTTCTTATGAATTTCAGTGCGCTTACATATGTCTCGTTCTCCTTCTTTGCACTTTCACAAGGAACAAGCAATACGTATGCCATATTTTGATAAAGCGCAAAGCGTCGCGCCTGGTTTTTTAATTGCGGATATTTTCGCAAAATATAATCTAAGACCCAAACGGAATTCTTTTGCATATCTATCACGGCTTTTCCGTATCCGGAACTTGTGCTTCCGTTCCGCACGAAATAATAATATCCGATCTCACCCACAAAACGAATTTCGTTAATATCCTCGCTCAACTGCATCATAAAAAGCAAATCTTCGTTAAGAACGTTTTCGTTAAAACGCAATTTACCGATCAGCTCTTTGGCAAAAAGTTTCGTGCAAACACTTACGTCGCCCATGTGCAACAACAATTCTTCAATATAATCAAAGGTTTTTATCGTTTCCGTTTTATTATGAGGAACTCGCGAAGCAAAAGTTTTCCCCTCTTCGTCCTCGCGAACGTACATTATATTGGAAATATTCCCCTTTTCTTCACCGATGTTTTGTATTAGCTGCATATACATATCCGAAGCAATATGATCGTCGCTATCCACGAACCCGATATAGTCGCCTGTGGCAGCGTCCAATCCCGCATTTCTCGCCGAACTCAATCCACCGTTTGGTTTATGTATGACCTTGATCCTTTCATCCTTTAAAGCATACTCGTCGCAAATTTTTCCACTACTATCCGTTGAACCGTCGTCCACAAGAATAATTTCAAGATCGGAATAAGTCTGTTTCAAAATGCTATCCACACATCTGCGCAAATATTTTTCTGTATTATAAACGGGAACAATAACACTGATTTTCTTCGACATATTTTACACCTTACGAGAAAAAGCTATACGGAACCAACGAGGCAAAATTCCCCATAAATCTATATATATATAACGCCATACATAATAAAATCAAGAATATCTTGACAATATCGCGTTCTCTTGCGTCTTTTATACTCTGAATCGCATATACAAACATTGCAAACGAAAAAAACAGAAAATAATAGCTCGGACGCTCGGCAACGCGCGTAAACAATCGCAGAGCCCAGAAGAAAACGGTAATGATGCTGACGTTTATCAGCCCCTGCGCTTCCTTTGTCATCTTTTTGTTTATAATAATTAAAAACACGGAAAAAGCCGTTAATAGCGTTAAAAACAGAAAATATACTATTCCGCTTCCAGTCGATTCTATCTCATAATCATAATCCAACGCAGAATTAAGCCATTCCTGTATTCTATCCAAAAATAAAATCGACACGATGCAAATGATACCGTACAAAATAAGATTGGCAAGATTGAACTTTCTACGATAAATTATATATACGGCAACAAATAAAATCGAGCTTTTATGGAAAAAGAACGCCAATGCGACACAAAAGAGGAATTTCCAAAATTTCTTCCGTTTTACATATCGATAAGATAACAGACAAATGCTCATTGCCAAACACTGTCTGATTCCCGTAAACATGAACGTAAACGTACCTAACGTACAGAAAAAGAATAAAAACAAGAAGGGGGAATTTTCCAACTGATTACAAAAGCCGAGAATACCGATCAAATAAATCGTAGCACAAATGACTTGAAACATCAATTGACTCTTTGTAAAAATACCGACAATTTTTACAAAAATCAGATATCCGTATTCCATTCTCGTATCATCAAATAAGTTTGACCACGAGGTTTTTCTTATTTGTGAAAAATGTCTTAAATAAACGCCCGTATCGGCGCCGAGATTTTGATTTCTGAATCCGATCAAAACGAACATGGGCAAAGCGGCGAGCAGAATATATATCCACCGCTTTGCTCGCACGTATTTTTCATTTTTCTTTAAGTCACTTTTGTACATTTCCCCAATGAGAAACGGAAACAACGCGACAGCTACATAGACCAACATCTGTTACCACCCTTATATCGTTCGATATACGTTCAGATATTTTTTATAGTTTTCTTTTTTGTTAAACGCCTCTTTTCCTTTCGACGAACAATCCACCGTCCCGCCTGTGCGAACACGTTCTATTGCCCTGATAACCCCTTCAACGTCGCCCTCTTGTACGACGATACCACACCCTTCTAAAACAAGTTCCGGACTGCCACAGCTTGCATACGTAATCACCTGTGTCCCACAACAAATGCTTTCCATGTTTACCGTTGGAGAGGTATCCGCATGCGTTACGTTCACGAAAACGTCTGCCAAATTATAATGTCCCGCCAAAATTTTTCTGTTTTGGATATACCCAATGGGAATAATGTTTTCATTGAGCGTTTTTAAAAATTTTTTTTCTTTTTCGCTACAACCTATCAGTAACAATTTATTTTTTTTATCAAGCGTTTTAGATATTGCTTTCAATAAATCCCGATTTGCAGGCAAAAGCCATTTATTTGCCATACCGAGAACAACAAAAGCATCTTTAAAATCGTAATTATTACGAAGCACGTCAACGTCTTTCGGTTTAAAGATCTCCGTATCAACGCCATTATAGATACGCCAAATATCAAAATCCTTAAAAATACCTTTTTTTGCTTCATCGCAAATCCATTGACTGCAACCAACGATTTTCAACCTACGAATTTTCGAAAATAAGTTTTCCCTATCTTTTAAAACAGACGCCGAGGCATCTCTGAAAAAACTGCAAGGCGCTTCTTTTTTCTTGGGACACTTTCCGCAACCGTTTTTAAATCTCTCGCAATTTACGTCGATATAATGAAAACATTTTCCCGTAAAATACCAACAATCATGCAACGTGATCACCGTTGGAATATCTTCCTTTGCCAAATATGCAAGTAACATATTGAGATTGATATAGTTGCTATGTAAATTATGCAAATGAACAACGTCGGGTTTGATTTTCTCTACCCATTTCAAAAATTTCTTCGTCGCGCGTTTGGAAAAATACGCTTGTTTTCCAAACACACGGCTTAATAAAGCGTGCAGCTTCCAATCCAATTTATTTCCGATCCGAAAACCGTTTTGCGGCGTGGTCAAAGCCGTCTGATATGCCACGTAGGATTCCGCCCCGTTTTGAATAAGCATATCGGAAATATCTTTCACGATCGTCCCTGTGCTACCCACTCCATATACTGCATTTACCTGCAATACTCTCATTTTTTCCGTCCCTGTTTCTTAAAATACTCTCTTCTGTCATCCCCGGGCAAACAGATTTTTCCGCACTCCACCGCTTCCGACTCCCTGATCGTTTTTACAAAATCCTTGATAACTTCGTCATACGCTTCGCCCAATATCTGTTTGGGGTCTATCGCAATAAAATTAAACCCCACGTTCATACACGTACCGTCTTCCGTATAAAATCTCCCCACTTTATTTAAATACGCCGCACCGGATAACACGCCCGATAAAATATCGATCATCATCGCGATCCCGTAACCTTTAAACCCTGCCATCGGCAACACCAAACCCTGCATCGCCTCGTCGGGATCGGTCGTCGGTTTTCCGTCTTTATCTAACGCCCAACCCTCGGGCAACGGTTTCCCCGCCGCCTTATATTCCTTAAATTTCGACTTCGCTACAACGCTCGTCGCCATATCCAAAATAATCGGCTCGTCGCCGTTTGGAACAACGATCGAAAACGGATTGGTCCCAAGCAACTTTTCCTTTCCGCCTATGGGTGCCATTTGCGCGGGACTATTAGAATACGCGATTCCTATCAACCCCTCCCGAGCGGCTAAAAGCGGATAATAAAAAGCCGGACCGAAGGTGTTATTGTTTCGGCTAAATACCGTAAAAATCCCCGATTTTTTACATCTTTCCATCGCATACTTCATGCAGTACGTTGCGGAAACGGGTCCCATTGCATTGTCGCCGTCAATTACGGCAAACGCCGCCGTTTCACGTAAGATCTTAAATGCGGGCGTCAAATTATAACCGTTATTTTGAATACGAGAAAGATGCGCCGATAACACCGCCGTACCGTGCGTCGTTACTCCGTATGCGTCCGCCGTAACGAAACAATCGGCGACCGTTTCCGCTTGTTCCGCCGAAACTCCACGCGCCGTTAATTCCGCCTCAACCGCTTTTTTTCGTTCTTGAAAATCAAACGCCATCTTATTTCCTTTATTTACGTTTTTTCTATCGCTTTACCGTTTAATAATATTTGTCTTAACCTTTTCTCCGATCCTTCAGCTCGTAAACATTTGTAAGTATCTCGTTAAATTTTTTTGGAATTATGTCGGGATTATGATTTTTTATTCCACAACAAACGGCTTTTTCTACACATTCCGACAAAACCTCCCGATTGCTTAACATCGGTATAAGCTTTGATTTTATTTCTTCTTTATTGCACGCAACAATTGCAGCACCGTTCTCCCTTAAATATTCCATAGGCGCCAAATCACTGTTCCCAACCGCAAAGATGCATTTTCCGCAAGACAAGTAATCCGTAAGCTTTGTGGAAAAAGATAATCTTGCCGTTTTGGCATCTTTTCCATCCATATCTTCCAAAAAAAGCAATACGTCTGCCTCTTTTTGCTTTTCCAAAACCTCTTGTTGAGGAATAGCGGAATGTATGTTGCAAAAATCACAATTTAATCGACTCAACGCATCTTCGTTTAATTGCGTTTGCGTATATACGGAAATTCGCACTTTTTGATTGATCGCGGTGATTTCTTTCAATACTTCTACGATTTTCAATAAAGTTTTATCACGTCCAATCAATAAATTCCCCGTATAAAGAAATTTAATAGGATAAATCAAGTTTTCATATTTTTCTGCGCTTGGTATAGAATTTAACGGCTTGGATAAAACCGTACAATCGATCCCGAAAAAAGCGTCGGCTTCCCTTTTCGTTTTTTGAGTTATCGCCAAAAAATCATCTGTTATTTTTGCAAGCTTTTTTAAAGACCTACGTTGAAACAAGCGATATATTTTATAACCGATTGTTTTCGACTGCTTATACGTAAAATTATCGTCCCAAATATAGCCGATCGCTTTTGCCCCCGTACGTTTTATGGAGTACTCGATAATTCTGTTTAGATGGATATATCCCTCCATCGAATGAAGAATAATATCGGGTTGAAAATCATCCAAAAAATCGTTTAATTCTTTTGTTTTCCATTTTCCAAGTTTCCAAGCTACCTCCCGCAACATCAATATGGAATAACGCCTCTTTTTTCTGTATTTCGAATAACGTTGATTGTGTTCAATAAGTTCCTCTTCCGCCTGTTTTTGTGTTACAGAAGAAATCTCGCGCCCCGTTTTGATTTTACGATTAAAAATACTTTTCAAAATTCTGCTTTCGGAAACACAAAAATATTTGGAACAAACAGAACTGTCGGGAATCTCGTCCCTTATACAAATATTTGCAATGTCTGCGCTATCATACTGTTCCAATAAAGTTGCCCATGTATTCGACCCAACTTTACCGTTCCAAGAAGATACGGAAAAAACCAAAATTTTCAATATGCTTTCCCTCTGTTTTCAGATAATACTTTACTTATTCTCCCTTAACAATCAAGTTCATGTCTTCCAAAATATTATTTAACATGATCGGACGATCGAAATATTGTTCGGCGCGCGCTCTTCCTTTTTCGGAAAGCTCTCTTCTCCGTTCTTCATCAAAGGAAATTTGCGACATCTTCGCGGCAAGATCCTCCACGTTTTTCGCTTCTACCAATATCCCGTATTCCCCCTGACCGACAACCTCGGATGGTCCGGGCACGTTCGTCGTAATGATCGGTAAACGCATACCCATTCCTTCTTGCAGCACCTTACCGAACCCCTCGCGATAAGTGGGATGCACCAATACGTCAAAAACCGACATATGGCGATATACCTCTTCCTTTGGCACGTTGCCTGTTAAAACGATACGCGCGTCCTCTTCCGCTTTCGCCATATTCTCGTCGGTAATCGGATTTCCGTCGTCCTTCATACCGACCAACATCAAATATACATTTTTTTGATCGTCTTCTATTTTTGCGAATGCTTCGATCAGTTCGTTGATCCCTTTATCTTTATTGATCCGCCCTACGTATCCGTACACAAACGCGTCCTGCGGAATCCCATACTTGTCCCGTAATTCCTCACGCGCTTTTTTTGCCTCGATCGCGTCGCACGCCTTTAAATCAACGCCCGTCGTGCCGCCGATCCCCACTACGGATATTTTATCCTTTTTGCAAAGTTTCTCGTCGATCGCAAACTGCATATTCATAGGACTTTGCGCGCGAATATGCGTTGAATTCGAGCAAGTAATCTTCTCCACCGTTTTGAAAATGAAACGCTTTATACCCGAAAAGGAAACGTAACGCAAACCGCACTGACTGTACACCCGCGTTTTTATTTTCGCTTTTTTACCCGCCAATGCCGCATACATCGAAGCGTTGGGAGAAGTATAGTACAGCACGTCAAATTTTTCTCTTTTAAAGATCTGTTTTAATGCTTTCGTACTTTTAAACAGATCCTTCACGCTCGCACCGCGCGACATTTCCAAAGGAATACATTTCGCAAAATCGCTGTTGCCTTTTATGAACGCCTCATCCATATTGCAAATCAGCGTCACGTCATATCCGTTCTTCGCAAGGTTGCGCATAGAATCGACGATAAACCAATCCATCGTTTTCGAAATCGTCGTCAAAGCGCAAATTTTTATTTTCTTTTCTTCCATTTTTCAAGCCTTATCCGTTTACTATTTTTGCGACCAACCGCGCCACTTCTTCGTGATTTTCTCTCAGCTTCTCTTGGTTTAACGTGGCTACTGTTCTTTCAAAATCCCTGATACGCGAAGTTTCAAAACGGAACAATGCCTTAAGCTCGTCCATGTTCTTGATATCCTCGGCGTTACAAAAACTACGAGACAAAATCGCTCGGGTCGAACCCAAACGATAATGTTCCGTAATAATCTTTTCGGCAGGGATCATACCGTACCCCAATCTTGCGATCCCGCCGAACCCATAAGGCAGACCTTTTTTACTTATCTTCTCGCAAAGCCGATCTACCGTACCGTCGATAAGAAGTTCAAACATAAACCTTTTGCGATAAGCGAGATGCATATCGTTCAAACCGATATGTATTTCATCCAAACCGTCCACTTGCAACAAATCGTCGATCGTCTCGTTCGCCTCCGCCGTTTCGATCAACAGCATCGTTTTCGCCCGTCCATCTACGGTATGCACAAACCTTTCCGCCTCTTTTACCGTCTTTACCATCGGAAGCATCAAAATGTCTGCGCCCGCCCGCAATACTTCTTCAATCTCCTCCTCCGAAGAACGATAATCCCGAGTTTTCTCGTGTATGGGATTAACGCGGACCAGCAATTCGGAATCATGCAATAATCCTCCGATCTTTCGCACGTCCTCAACGGTGTGATGAGATTTAACCGTATTCATCCCGTATTGTCTTTCTTCTTTACCGATATATTCCATATCGAGAAAGATCCGATCTACGCCACATTCCTGCGCCACGGCGGCAATCGTCGGATTGTTGGTGATATACATCAGTTTTAACGCCATAACCGCCCTTACGCTTCCTTTTCTTCCGCCGCGGCAACCTCTGCCGCCGCTTCTTCCTGCTTTTTCATTTCACCCGTTCCGCCTTCCACAACGCCGTCGCTTTTCAACACCGAAAAGATCGTACCGAAAAAACATTTGCAATCGAAGAAAAATCCCATTTTTTTTACGTACTCCCCGTCAAGCTTTGCTTTGACGGGAATTTCCAATTCATCGCGCCCGTTGATCTGCGCCCAACCCGTCAAACCGGGTTTTACGTCGTTTGCGCCGTATTTATCCCGTTCGGCTATCAGATCGTCTTGATTCCAAAGCGCGGGACGAGGTCCGATGACGGACATATGACCGACAAAAATATTAAAGATCTGCGGAAGTTCGTCCAACGAGGTTTTTCTCAAAAAACCGCCTACTTTCGTGATCCATTTCTTAGGATCGGAAAGCTCGTGCGTCGGCGCGTCGTGCGGCGTATCCGTACGCATAGTGCGGAATTTGAGGATCATGAAAGTCTTTTTACGTATCCCCACTCGCTTTTGCTTAAACAAAACGGGACCTTTCGAATCGATCTTAATCGCCACTGCGATGATCAACATCGGTAACGCCAAAATAATTATCCCGAGTAAGGACAAAATCAAGTCTATCAATCTTTTAAAAAAATGTTTGTACATACTTCTCTTTTTCCGCGCTTATTATTTACATTATATAATACGCCTTTATATATTATAACACTTCTCCCTGCGCTTGTCAACCCCTCTCGGAAAAAACCCTCGCTTTTCTTGCTTTTTTCTTGACTTTTTTCTTCCTTTTTCCCGTTTTCCTTCTTTTCGTCCCACTTTTTCATTCCTCTAAATAAAAAACGAGGGCGGCGTTTGCCGTAACCCCGTTTTTCGTTTTCCTTTTATCAGCTTCGGTTCTCGATATGCAGAATTTCGCAGATCTGCGCAATCGCGTCGTCGTAACGGTCGAATTCCACTACGTAATCGCAGATCTCCGCATTCTGCTCCTCTGGGTCGATCGCGATAATGCGCCGCACCTTATCCTCAATCGACGAATTTTTACGCAGAATCGACGACAACAACGCCCTCTTCTCCCGCTTGATATAGATCGTGATCACGTTACGGAAATTCGTCTTTAACGACATCGCTCCGCATATATCCATCGTCGTCATAACGTGCTTGCCCGTCGCCAATATCGCCTCTACGTCCGATTTCCGCGAGCCGTATGCGTGCCCCGCATACATCGTCGATTGGAACATCTCCCCGCTTTCGCACATCTTACGGAATTCGTTTAACGACACGTAATTATACCACTCGTTCTCCGTCTCCGCCGTCGGGTCCTTCGTCGTGTAGCTCACCAATTTTTCGAATCGGTCGGTCTTTTCCAAAACCTGTCTCGCGATCTTCGATTTACCGCTTCCCGAAGGTCCCACCAAAACCACGATGCTCGCTTCCTGCAACGAATACCGTTCGGGCCGCACGCTGTAGCTGTCCGCGATCACCTCGACCACCCGCAGAAATTCGTTGTAATTATTCACCGCCAGCATGCCCGTCGCGTCCTGATTCCAAGGTCTGCGCATCAGAATGGGATAGCGCGCGTTGGAACGCACCACGTTGTGCATGCCGTCGTCGAAAAGAATATCGGTACTGATTTTATCCTTCCGCGAGCCCATATAAATGTGGTCGGGCGGGATCTGCGGAAATTCCTCCATGATCCGCCTCGCCCGTATCCCCATGAATTCGGGCGGGATCGCCGTCGACACGAACACCTCCGTCATCTGCGAAAGCTTGTCGACGAATTCCTTCGCGCCTTTATACACGGGCTGCGTACGGTAAAATTCGGGATCGGAAAAATACTCGAAGATCACGTCCGTGCGTCTGCCCGTTTTGCCCCAGCTGTTGACCTCGTAAATGCTCAGCGGGGGATCGAATTTATATTTTTCGTTCGCCAAACGAATGGCGTACGAGGTACATTCCATCAACAGGTCGTCGATATCAAGCGCCGTTGACAAGCGGTATTTTCCTTTCATACGTTTTCTCCTTGTCCGTATATTATATCGCAAGCGTAGGCAAAAATCAATACTCTTTTCGAAAAAATTTGTCAAAAAACAGGAAAAATTTTTACAAAAGGGTATTGCAATCCGTCCTTTTTTGTGCTATAATAGCCTTCGCGTGTTAAGACCGAGTCCTGTCTTACTTTCGATCAAGGAGGAAAATATATGAAAAAATACGACGTTATCGTGATCGGCGCGGGTCCCGGGGGAATATTTTCCGCGTACGAGCTCTTAAATAAGCGTCCCGATCTGAAGATCGCGGTATTCGAAGGCGGGCACGCCCTCGAAAACAGGCGCTGTCCCATCGACGGCGACAAGGTGAAAAACTGTATCAAATGCAAAAGCTGTTCGATCATGAGCGGCTTCGGCGGCGCGGGCGCGTTTTCCGACGGGAAGTATAACATCACCAACGATTTCGGCGGTACGCTGTACGAATATCTCGGCAAAAACAAAGCGCTCGAGCTCATGCGTTACGTGGACGAGATCGATATGCGCTACGGCGGCGAAGGCACGAAGCTGTACTCGACGGCGGGCTCGAAATTCAAAAAGCTCTGTATGCAGAACTCCCTTCATCTGCTCGACGCGTCCGTGCGCCATCTCGGCACCGATATCAATTATATCGTACTGAAAAATCTGTATGCCGCATTGAAGGACAAGATCGATTTTTATTTCGATACGCCCGTGGAAACGATCGCCGTTTTAGACGGCGGATATCTCGTCCGCGCCGAAAATAAGGCGTACGAATGTAAAAATTGTATCGTATCCGTAGGCAGGAGCGGGAGCAAATGGATGGAGCATGTATGCGGCGAACTCGATATTCCCACCAAATCGAACCGCGTCGATATCGGCGTGCGCGTGGAGCTCCCCGCGGAGATCTTCTCCCATCTCACCGACGAATTATACGAAAGCAAGATCGTCTACCGCACGCAAAAATACGGCGACCGCGTGCGTACGTTTTGCATGAACCCCAAAGGCGCGGTGGTGAGCGAAAACACGAACGGGATCGTAACCGTCAACGGGCACAGCTACGAGGACCCGCAAAAGCAGACACAGAACACGAATTTCGCCCTCCTCGTCGCGAAGCATTTCTCCGAGCCCTTCCGCGATTCGAACGGGTACGGGGAATCGATTGCACGGCTGAGCAATATGCTGGGCGGCGGAATCATCGTGCAACGCTTCGGAGACCTCATCAACGGCAAGCGCAGCACGCCCGAAAGGATAGAGGAATCGTTCACGACCCCCACGTTAAACGCCACGCCCGGAGATCTTAGTTTGGTCTTGCCCAAGCGTATTTTGGACGGGATCATCGAAATGATCTACGCCCTCGACAAGATCGCACCGGGCACCGCGAGCTACGATACCCTCCTCTACGGCGTGGAGGTCAAATTCTACAACGTGGAGGTCGAAGTCGACAAAAGTCTGCAATCCCGTCACAAGGGCTTGTATATCATCGGCGACGGGAGCGGGATCACGCACTCCCTTTCGCACGCGTCGGCAAGCGGCGTTTTCGTCGCCCGCAATATCGCGAAAAACTTATAAACGAAAGCACCCCGAAGGGTGCTTTTTTATGATAGCTTTTTACAACAACGGCGCGAAAATACGGATCAGCGCACGGAGGAATTTTTGCAAAAGATTGACCTTTATCTTATCGGGCGTGATCGGGATACATTTTCCGAGCGTGTCCTCGATATCCCGTTTCAGATCGGCGATACACGCGCATTTATACATCCATACCCCGTTTTCGAAATGATGCACGAGGCTCCGATAATCGAGATTGATCGTGCCGATCATCGCGTATTTGCCGTCGGCAAGATAGCTCTTCGCGTGGATAAATCCCGATTCGTATTCGTAAATTTCCACACCCGCCGCCATCAAGCGCGGATAAAAGCTCCTCGTCATGGAAAACACCAGCTTTTTATCGGGAATATGCGGCGTGACGATCTTCACCTTCACGCCCCGAAGCGCGGTGTTTTCGATGATTTGACAAAGCTCGTTGTCGATGATCAGATACGGCGTGGTGATATACGCGTACTCCGTCGCGTTCGTCAAAAGATTTTCGATCACGCTCTTGCCTACCCGCCGCTCGTAAATGGGACGCGGACCGTCGCCGAACGGGATCAGATACCCCTCCTCCTCGATCTCGCTTTTCGGATAAAGATCGGCGCGCGGGGCGTCCGTTTCCTTCACGTTGATCCCGTAATCGAACAAAAACAGCTTCGTCAGCTCGTACGCCGCTTCTCCCTCCAGCCGCACGCCCGTGTCCTTCCAATGTCCGAACCGCTCGACCTCGTTGATATACTCGTCGGCGATATTTACCCCACCCGTGTACGCGATGAAACCGTCTATCACGGTAATTTTACGGTGCGAACGGTTGTTGAATTCGCTGTCCGCATTGCCCTTCAAACGAGAAAACGGCGTGGCTTTTATTCCCGACTGCGCCAATATTTTCGCGTAATTCCCCGGGAGCGTCGCCATACAGCCCACGTCGTCGTAAACCACCTTTACCTCCACGCCCGCCGCAGCTTTCTCTTTGAGTATCTCGAAGATCGGGTTCCAGAATTTTCCCGCCTCGATGATGAAATACTCCATATAAACGAATTTCTCCGCTTTTTTTAAATCGGAAAGCAAAGCCGCAAACATATCCTCGCCGAGCGGGAAATAGGTCTGTTTCGTATCGGTGAAGAGGTGCGTTTCGGCGATATTGCACAGCATTTTCGCCTGAGAATGCGCGACGGGGTCCTCCTTTTTGAGACGCTCCAGCAAAGCCGTATCGTCTTTTTTATAGCTTTCGTTTTTCAGTTTCTCCATTCGGCGGATATACTTTTTCTGTAACTTGCGGGAATAGAAAAGGAAATAGAGCATAAAGCCCGCGATGGGCACAATGAGCACGAACAACAGCCACGGTATCTTATAATCGGGGTTGTCGTCGGAGGACACGATGCGTATCACGCACGCGATCTGCGTTATCCATACGGCGATATAAAAGTACGGCACGAAATAGCAGAGCGCCACCATTGCCGCAAGGATCGCCAACGTTTCGAAAAGCGTGATCAGCACGGCGAAAATATAGCGCACGGGGATATAATCGATCTCCCGCTCGATCCATTTGCCGTTTACGTTATACCGCATTGTTTTCTTCATTTGCTTTTTCCTCCTTGCCAAAGCGGAAAAAGGGGCGTGCTCCGCCCCTTACGTTTCCGTTATGCGATTATTTGGAATTTTTCGCCGCATCGATACGCGCGTTTGCCGCTTCCGTACGTGCCTTCGCTTCCGCGATCTGCGCTTCGCGCTCCGCCTGCATTTTCTCCTGACGGGCTTTCGGCGACATCTTCGCTTCCTCCCAATTTGCTTTCGATTCCGCTTTTACCGCCTCGAAGTTCGCCTTGTCTACCTCGTGCTGAGCCTTTGCACTTTCCTTCATATCGTGAAACGCTTTCTTGAAAAAGTTTGCCATAATTTTGTTCCTCCTTGGATTTTGTACCCTAATTATACGGTACAAATATTAAAGAAAAAACAAAATTTTTTAAACGTGCGGTAAAGGTTTTGTTAAAGTTTTGTAAATCGGCGGGTGCGACCCGCGGCGGAACCTTTCTATCTTTCCTCGAATCTTGGGATAAACGGTATCGTTCCCGATAAGGGGTCAAGGGGCATTGTCCCTTGCGGATTGTAAAGGCAGAGCCTTTACGCCTCGACGGCAGTCGCGCCCAAAGGGCGTTACAGCTTTTCATAAAGCAACCGTAGGTTGCGCTTACCATCGCGCAAGCGGTCAATCGCTATGGCGAACAACAAAATTTATAATCAAAAACGGTTTCTCCTATTTTTACAATTCGCACTTCTTCTTGCGCATTTGCTTTGTCCTTTTCTTTGCAAGAAGCGAACATTACACAATAAAAGAAAACGGCACATAAAGCAACCCATATTTTCCACAACTCACTATTTCGAAAAAACTTTTTTATCATTTCAATCAACTCCAAAAGCAAAATGTGCATCGCCCACAGAGATTCCGAACTGTTCACATCTTATAGAGCACTTATTCGGTCCCGTTCTCAAAGAAAAAGTTACTCCGTTAAGCGTTACAGACGTAGACCTCCAACCTATCCAAGGGATAGAAACTTCAATATCGCTACACGCGCCTTGATATTCAATAGTACCCTTTATCGTATGTCCATTACCTGATTGGTGAGACCAAAGAAAGTTGTCTTCATAGTAGCTCGTAGGGAAATATCCTGCCCCGCCGTAATCTAATTGACCAACAGATACATATTGACAAGGATATCCATACATAATTATACGTAATATTATCATATGTAAGAGTGGGGGGGATTAACAAACACTTCGGCTTTTGTTGATATACTTCTTACAGAAAAGGCGCAGCAACTCAACGTTAAGGCACAAGCCAAAAGAAAACTTTTAATTTTTTTCATATTTTTCCTCCAATCAAATAATTTTTTGCAAAACAAAAAGAGGGTACAATGCTTATAAAAGTTACTTTAAAAATATAAACATTGCAAACACCTCCCGCAAATAATATTTTAAAAAGCTAAAAGCTTCCTATTTTAAAAATTAAACTAGTCTATATAATTCTCCTTGTTCATTCATTCTTTCTTCTTTCGCTGTAAGTGTATTACATTTAAAAACGATTGTCAATACCTTTGGAAAAATTTTCCAAATATTTTTTATCTCTCGTAGCTTTCGATCATGTCCAAAAATTCCTCGAAACGGTATAAATCCTCGGGCGAATAATAGTCTATGTATATCCTGCCCTTTTTGTCGTTGCCGATCAACGAAACCTTCGTTCTAAACACCCCGCGCATACGCTCGACGAACGCTTTCAGCTCCTCGCTCTTTGCCGCCGATTTCGCCTCGTTTTCTTTCTGCAACACCTCGGGAGGCGTTAAATACGCCTTTACCGTGCGTTCCATTTCCCGCACGGTCAACTCTCGCCTTATCGCTTCCTCCGCAAACGCGAGCTGTTTTTCCTTGGGTACGCGCACCAGCGTTCTGGCGTGTCCCGCCGACAGCTTCCCGCTTTCCACCAGCCCCACCACGGACGGCTCTAACGTTAAAAGCCGCAAAGTATTCGCTACGGCGGGACGGGATTTGCCGATGAGCGCGGCGACGTCGTCCTGCGTGAGCGAGAACTCGGAAACGAGCCGTTTCATCAAATACGCCTCGTCCATGGCACTCAAGCTTTCCGTTTTCAGTTTTTCGATAAGGGAAAATATCTCGGCGTTTTTCTCGGTGAAGCGGTAGACCCGCACTTCCGTTTCTCTTGCGCCCGAGAGTTTCACCGCATAAAAATCCGCGTCGGCAGCAAGCAAGCGGAAACGTCCGTCCTCCTTTTCGTTGACGGCGAGCGTCGGCGCGCCGTTGAGCATAAAATACGCCGCGCGCGTTTTGATCTCTTTTTTATCGAAATCGTTTATTTCCGCCTCCGAATCGATGAGCGACAAGGGTACTTTTCGCGTTTCGTATTCGACGTCGAACGACTTGCGTTTTTTGGCTCGTTTCATGATAAACTCCTTTTATGATAATGCAAAATGCAAAGTGCAAAATTGCGGTAAATATTTTTATTCAATCATTTTGCATTCTGCATTCTGAATTTTGCATTTATAACAAACGGGACGATTTCTCCGTCCCGTTCATCTTTCGTTTACTCGTCTTTATTTTCCGTTTCCGTCGGCTTTTCTTCCTCGACGACGTGCTCTTTACTCGGCGTCGTCATCGTCGCAAACGGGTTATCCCTGTGCGTGCCTTCCTTCTCTTCCATGAACGCGATCACTTCCTTGTAATCCGCGCCCTTCATCAGCATCGCCACTTCTTCCGTGTAAATGGTTTCCTTCTCTACAAGCACGCGCGACATATTGTCCATGATCGAACGGTTTGCTTTCAGCAGCTTCGTTGCACGCGTATGCGCTTCGGATACGAGCCGTCTGATCTCCGAGTCGATCGCCGCCGCCGTTTCCTGCGAATATCCGCCGCGGCTCTGATTGCCGTATTCCATACCCATAAACACGGGCTGATCGGAATCGTAGGCGACAAGTCCGAGCTTCTCGCTCATACCCCATTGCGTGACCATTCGTCTCGCAATGTCGGAAACGTGCTGCAGGTCCGCGCTCGCGCCCGTCGTGATATCTTGAATGACGAGCTCCTCCGCGACTCTGCCACCGAGCGACATACAGATATTATCGATCAGCTTATTATACGAAACGTCGTTGTCGTCCGTTTCGGGACGAGTCATCGTATAGCCCGCCGCCCTGCCTCTCGGAATGATCGAAACTTCGTGTACGGGGTCGCAATGCTTACACAGGCATGCGAGCACCGCGTGACCCGCTTCGTGGTACGCCGTACAGCGTTTGTCCGATTCGGTAACGACGCGGCTCTTTTTCTGCGGTCCCATCAATACTTTATTGATACCGTCGTACAGCTCGAGGTTGCCGATCGTCTTTTTACCCGCGCGCGCCGCAAGAATCGCCGCTTCGTTCAAAAGGTTGGCAAGCTCCGCGCCCGAGAACCCCGCCGTGATACGCGCCACCGTCTTGAAATTGACGTCGGGCGACATCGGTTTGTTTCTCGCGTGCACCTTCAAGATCTGCTCGCGCCCCTTTACGTCGGGCAGGTTTACGTTGATACGTCTGTCGAATCTACCGGGACGGAGAAGCGCGGGATCGAGAATATCCTCGCGATTGGTCGCCGCCATGACGATAATGCCCTCGTTCGCCTCGAAGCCGTCCATTTGCACGAGGATCTGGTTAAGCGTTTGTTCACGCTCGTCGTGACCGCCGCCGAGCCCCGCGCCGCGGCGACGCCCCACTGCGTCGATCTCGTCGATGAAAATGATACAGGGCTGATTTTTCTTTGCCATATCGAAGAGGTCGCGCACGCGCTTCGCGCCCACGCCCACGTACATCTCCACGAAATCGGAGCCCGACACCGAGAAGAAGGGCACGCCCGCTTCGCCCGCTACCGCTTTGGCAAACAACGTCTTACCCGTGCCCGGAGGACCTACGAGCAATACGCCCGAGGGGATACGCGCGCCAAGCGCCGCAAATTTTTTGGGACTCTTGAGGAACTCGACGACCTCCGCCAGCTCTTCCTTTTCCTCTTCCGCGCCCGCCACGTCGGAGAAGCGGACCTTGAGGTTATTCTGTACGTGCGCTTTCTGCTTGTTGATGCTCATCGAAGCGTTGCCGCCGCCTGCCGCGCTGCGCATGATCAGCCAGAACATAACGGACACGAGCACCACGCCCAAGATCGGCGTCAGACTCGACCACACGCTGCCCGCGTTGGGGTCGGCAAATTCGATATTGACGCTTATCGCGGGCAGATTTTCGAACTGCCCGATATAGGCAAGATAGTCCGCCATCGAATACATTTCGGGACCGACCGCCGCGTATTTGGCGATCACGTTCCCGTTCGCGTCGAGCGTATATCCCGTCCAATTAAAGCCGTCGAGATAGAGTTCCTGAATTTTTCCCTCCTCGAAAAGAAGCGACTCGAACTTGGTAAACGACACCTGCGTCGCCGCGCCGAGGATCTCGCTTATCAGCACGCCGACGAGCGCCACGAGGACGACCGTAACGACGATCCATACGATTGTTTTCGATCTTTTATTCAAAGTTATTCTCCTTTTGCTTCCGAGCTTTTTTCTCTTTAAAAATCAGTTTGCGTGAAAACGCCTTTCGCAATACCTATTTATACCCCGCAAATGCGGCGAATAAACGACTCGCGCGCGATTTTTTGCTTTTCCCGCTTACGTTCACTTTATTTTACCATAACGAAAAATCTTTTTCAAGCGTTTCCAAAGCAAAATTCAAATATTTAACAAACGTTCACCGTTTTTACACAAAGAAAAAACGCGATTTCGTCGAAAACCGCTTTTTATCCGTTCTCGTTGAACGCAAGCCCGAGCGCGGCGTACGCCGCCGCACCGTAGCAAAGCGTATTTTCGTCGAACACGGCTTTGGGATGATGGAGCGGATATTTATATCCGTCCTCCGCCCGTCCCGCGGCAAGCGCGATCATCACGGACGGCGTCTCGCGGCTGATATAAGCGAAATCCTCCGACCCGCCGTTTCTCCCCGCCGCCTTGCCGAGGTCCTCCGCCGACAGCACGCCCCTTTCCCCAACCGCTTCCCACAACGCGTTCATAGCGAAAGCGGTCGTTTTTTTATCGTTGAAAAGGGAGGGACAGCCTCCCCCGAACGTGACTTTTGCTTTTGCCCGAAAGGTCTTTGCAACGCCCGAAACGATCTCTTGCAACCGCTTTTTGACAAACGCGCGCGTCTCCTCGTCGAACGCGCGGAGCGTGCCTTCGAATACGGCGACGTCGGCGATCGCGTTGCCCGCGTCGCCCGCTTGCAGTCTGCCGACCGTAAGCACGGCGGAACCCGCGGCGATCTCGCGCGCGGGGAGTTCCTGTAACGCCAGCACGGCGTGCGCCGCCGCCGTCAGGGCGTCGACTCCGTTTTGCGGCGAGGATCCGTGACAGGCTTTGCCTTTTATTTCGGTCTTGAAATAATCCGCCGCGGGTGCGGTAACGCCCGCCGCCGATACGATCAAGGTCCCGCTTTGTATCGGCAGATCGGGGATCGCGTGGAGCATTGCCGCCGCCGATACGGGCGGGGCTTTCAGCACGCCGTTTTCGATCGCGTCTTTCGCGCCTTGCAGTATCTCCTCCGCGGGCTGGAAAAGAAATTTCACGCCGCGGGAAAGCGCGCTCTCCCGCAGTTTCAAAAGCTTTGCCGCGCCGAGCAGCATCGCCGCGTGCAGATCGTGTCCGCAAGCGTGCATATTGCCCGTTTTACAGGCGAACGGCAAGCCCGATCTTTCCCCGATCGGCAACGCGTCCATATCCGCGCGGAGCAGGATAACGCCTTTTTCGGGCGCGTTTCCCGCCGTCGCCACGACGGCGCGCCCGCAGTCGGTCGGCGTATACCCGATTTCGGACAATTTTTCTTTGATAAAATTTTTCGTGACGGGCAAATCGAACCCGACTTCGGCGTGCGCGTGTAAAAAGCGGCGGTAGGAAACGAGTTCTTTTTGCAAAGCCTTTGCTTGTTTCAATAAAGTCTCCATAAGGATATTCTGCGCAAAAGCGCGAGAAAAAACGCACTCGGTTGAGTGCGTTTTCGTTTTTCAAGAGGCTTTTCTCTCCTCGTCCTTTCTCTCCGTTTGCAAGGGCAACGCCTTCCGTTCCTCCTCCAAACGGACCTTGGGCAAGCTCCAACGGTATTTGGTCGCCAACATTCTAACGAGAATGATAAAGAAGGTCGCCACGGCGGAGGGGATCAGCGTACCGTCCGTAAACAGGCGCAGGATATAATACAGAGCTCCGCCGCCGATGGAGGCGATCGCGTAGATATGCTTTTTGAATATGTAAGGCGGGGTCTCGGTGAGGATATCGCGGAGCACGCCGCCGCCCACGCCCGTGAGCACGCCCAGCGTTATCGATAAAAACACGTTGTCGGAAAAGCCTTTCACGAAGGCGAGCTCCGTGCCCATTACGGTAAACGCCGCCAAGCCGATCGCGTCGAATACGTTGTTGATACGTTCTATCTTTTCAAGCGTTTCGTCGAATTTCTTTCGGTGAAAATACGCAAAGAGAAAGGCGAGCGTCGAGGTCAGAGCGGCGATACCGACGATATACGATCTCGAAAAGATCGCGGGCGGAAACGCGCCGATGAGCAAATCGCGGGTGATCCCTCCGCCGACCGCCGTGATACAGCCGATCACGATCACGCCGAAAATATCGAACCGCGCTTTAACGGCGACGAACGCGCCCGACACGGCGAACGCGACCGTACCGACGATCTCCAAAACGAGCAGAATGATTTCAACCGACATTTTTTTATCCTCTGTTTACTATATGCGCGTATTATAACATAAGGTAACGGGAAAGTCAACGGTTTTTGCCGTGGGAACGTTTACTTCAAAAACAAATGCAACAGTTTTTCGAAAAAACCTTTTTTATAGGGTCGATAACGTATGGGCAGATCCATCCACGTCTTTTTGTCGACGATACTTTTCGTGTGCGAAAACACGTCGAACCCGTCCTTTCCGTGATACGCGCCCATACCGCTTTCCCCTACGCCGCCGAAACCCGTTTCGCTCGTCGCAAGATGGATAACGGTATCGTTGATACACCCGCCGCCGTACGAACATCTTTCCGTGACCTCGCGGATACGTTTTTTGTTTTCCGAAAAAAGATACAACGCCAGCGGCTTCGGTTTCTCCTTCAATATCTCGTATATTTCGTCGAATTTTTCAAAGGTCAGGATCGGCAGGATCGGACCGAAAATTTCCTCCTGCATAACGGCGTCGTTCCAAGCGACGTTATCCATGACCGTCGGCTCGATTTTTAAACTCGTCGCGTCCCTGCCCCCGCCGAACACGACTTTTTCGGGATCGATCAAGCCGCATATGCGCTCGAAATGCTTCGCGTTTACGATCTTTCCGTACTCAGGATCTTCAAGCGGCTTTTCGCCGTATTGCGCCCCGATCTGCTTCACGATCTCTTTCACGAGTTCGTCCTTGACCGAACGCGCGCAAAGGATATAATCGGGCGCGACGCAGGTCTGTCCGCAATTGAGATATTTTCCGAAAACGATACGTTTCGCGGCGAGCCCGAGCTTCGCGCTGTCGTCCACGATACAGGGGCTTTTCCCGCCCAGCTCCAATACGGCGGGCGTTAAGTGTTCCGCCGCACGGCGCAAAACCTCTTTCCCGACCTCCTTGCTGCCCGTAAAAAAGACGAGATCGAATTTTTTCTCCAACAACGCCGCGTTCTCCTTGCGCCCGCCCGTGATCACGGCGACGTATTCGGGCGGAAAACATTCCGCAACGATTTTTTCGACGATCGCGCTCGTCGCGGGCGAATATGCGCTCGGCTTTACCACGGCGGTATTTCCCGCCGCGATCGCGTCGACAAGCGGGTCTATCGTCAACAGAAAAGGATAGTTCCACGGGCTCATGATCAGTACGTTTCCGTAAGGGGAGGGTTTTTTATAGCTTTTCGCCGCAAACTGCGCAAGCGGCGTGCGGACTCTCTTTTCTTTTGCGAATTTGCGGGTATGCTTTATCATATAGCCGAGCTCGGAAAGCACCAGCCCCGTTTCGCACATAAAGCTCTCGAAATCGCTTTTACCCAAATCGGAGGCGAGCGCTTCTCCGATCTCTTTTTCGTATTTTTTAACCGTATCGCGCAATTTTTTCAACGCTCCGATACGGAAATCGAGCGAAAGCGTTTTCCCGCTTTGAAAATATTTGCGTTGCTTTTGCAGAATTTGGTCTATATCTTTCATCGTCCTACCTCCGACTCCGATCGGCTACCCGATCGTAAAATTCTTCCAATTCTTTCGCGTTCATCAATTTGGGTACGGGGTACAGCGGATTCGCTTCCTTATCGGCGTGTTTCGCCATTTGCGGTACGTCCTTTTTCTCGATCCCCGTAAGTTTTTCGGGAATCCCCATTCTCTTGTTCAATTCTTTGATCGCGTTTATAAACTTTTTCGCGCCGACCTCGTGCGTATCGTTTTCGGAGGAAACGCCCGCCGCTATGCCCAGCTTATGCAGTTTCTTATAGACGGTTTCGCCATAAGCCTCCAATACGATAGGCATCAACACCGAATTGGCGAGTCCGTGCGGCACGTTATACTTTCCGCCGAGCGAATGGGCTACCGCATGGATATATCCGACGTAAGACTTGGAAAAAGAAATTCCCGCAAGATACGCCGCTCGGAGCATATTTGCTCTTGCTTCGTAATCTTGCCCGTTTGCATACGCCTTTTCGATATTTCCGAATATAAGCGACGTTGCCTCCAACGCTTTCCGCCTCGTTTCACGCGTCGTCGAACGCCCGATATACGCCTCTACGGCGTGCGTCAACGCGTCCATTCCCGTCGTTGCCGTCAAATGCGGCGGAAGAGAAAACGTGACTCTCGGATCGAGAACCGCATACCGGGGAATGAGCGTAAAATCCATCAAAGTGTATTTATGCTGTTTTTCGCTGTCGGTAACGACCGCCGCAAGCGTTACTTCGCTACCCGTCCCCGCCGTTGTCGGAATGGCGATAAGCGGAGGAATCTTCCGAAGAACGCGCAAAACGCCTTTTAATTGATATAAGCTCTTTTTGGGATAGGCGATCCTTGCTCCGACCGCCTTGGCGCAATCCATTGAAGATCCCCCGCCAAACGCGATCAGACATTCGCATTTCTCCCGCAAATACAACGAACGCGCATCCTCTACGTTTTGGACGGTCGGATTTGCACGGGTTTTATCGTAGACCGTGCATTTGATTTCGTTTTCCTCCAATAAATTTTCGAGTTGCCGAGATATTCCCGCGTTCCTGATCCCCGCGTCGGTTATAAGCATAACGGACGTAATATTCGAATCCTTAAACCGTTTCGGCAATCGGTTTATACTATCGTAAATTTTCGGCTCCCGATACGGCAAAAACGGCAACGCCAAGCGGAATGCCGTTTGGAAAATTCTGCAATATACTTTCTTGAAAATATTCATTTTGAAACGTTCTCCTTTCGCGCGGCGTTATAACTATAACGTATTTTATTTTATTTTCGTCCCCGCCGCGATTAGAACAAGTGCATTATAACATATTCCTTGTTGTAAAGTCAACAAGATAACGGGGTTATTACGTGAAATTTTTCAAGGGCGTGACAGGCGATGAAAAAAGGAGCAGGTGACGAGAGTCGCGCCTTTGGCGGCGCGCCCCGACAAACGATTATCAATCGTTTGGTTTGCCGTCTTTCTCTTTCAAATCTTATTTCATGCAACAATTTTCCCACCTTATCGTTGAAATCTTTTTGCGATAATGTAATATCTTCTGCATTAAGTTTAAACATATTCTGTATCGTTTCACTAAATACAGGCAAACTCGCCAAAATGGTAGCCGTATCACTTTGAGGATATCTTATTGTGTTTTTCTCCGACTCTATAAGAACAACTTCCCCATCTCTGTCAAAATGATTTTCACAAGCAAAATATAAAGCAACCAAAGGATTTGAGGTAATATCTAACAACCTTGTCGGCAAACCATAGTGTTGCATTTCCACCAATTTTTCCAAATGCGAACGCAAATTATAAAAATCATCCGGACAAGTTATAAGCACCTCTTGATACATTTCACTTTCTTTCTTTTTCCAATTGATTTTTCGATAAATAGAAGGTTGCAAAATATAATTCACATCTGCGTGTCCACGATAAAACAATACTTTATCGCTACTTCTATAACTCGGAATTGTAGAATTAAAAGACGCTATAGATATAATAGGCTTTATTTCTATTTTCAGTTCATTGTAAAAAATACCATCATTGTGTACAATATTATACTCAATCGAACTTAACTCTTTTATTTGCCCAAATAAGCGTAAGGTTTCTTCGATCCTTTCTTGTTTTTCTTTTAATGCCCCATAAGCCCAATATAAAATCGCCTCCGCTTCTACTCGATTGATTTTTTCTTCTTTTTCAATAGAAAAGCCCATTTGAGCCCATGCCTGCCTAATCGTATCTCTTGTGGGATATTCTGTTTTATATAAATTTATAAACTTTGATTTTACAGTAGCTATACTCTTTGAAATACTCCGTTGGATTATCTATTTGAGCGTCCAACTCGTATTTATCAATACGAAAAGCGATTCTTAAACTCTTTTCAAGATTGCTTACATCCTCTGCCTCTAATATCGCCTTGAATTTCATCTTATCCGTAGGCGACATTTCCATATACATTTTGGCTAAAACATTTAGGTCATGGATTTTGCGCATATCCCCGAAATGATATTCTTGAATTTGCGGAATTGCGCTCTCAAAGCCTAAATATACACAGTCTTTGATATCCTTTTTACCGTACTTTTTCGCATACGCTTCAAGGTCCCCAAGTTCCGCAGGCAAAGACAGCCAATCGTTTGTCGGTTGTACTTCTTCATTCCCTTTCGGCTCTTTCACAAGTTCCAAACGGAACGCATACCAAAACTCCAACCCCTTATCTTCTTCAAGTAACCTTTTCCCGTCATAAATTTCGGGGAGTTCGTATTCGCTTGCAAGGACGTATTTCCCGTCTGCGAATACGCCGCCTTCGTTTTCCCTGTGCAGTTTCCCTATCGTTTCTTTGTTGATTAAATACAACGACTGGTCGGGGATTGCCGAGATATCGGGGTGCAACTCGTTTTCTATGACAAACTGCCCAAGCTCCGTATCGTTTTTTACCGCCGAGATGATTGAAACCTTATCCAAACCGTACGTGAGATTGATTAAATCTTTCATACTTACAAGCTCGTCTTCATCGCCCGTTAGCACCTTGGATTTTACCGCTTTTAATACCGTAAGTTCATCTTCGTTTAATTCGCCCAAACGCCTTGCAAGGAAGTTCAACTCTTCCATGGTAGGGCTGTCCAGCCTTGTTCCGACTAATTCGGGAAGCAACGGACAGCTTTCTATCCGTACGTCCATATTTACGTCAGGCTCGGTGGTAATACGAGCTTTATGGTATGCGTCCATAATCTCGTAATCTTTCGCAGGCAACCACACCGACGAATAAAAATGCTCCGTACTATTCTTCTTTTCGGTGCAGAGTTCTATTTTAATCGTTTTATCGTTCATTTTCTCTCTCCTACATCGTTTGTCCAATATCTTCCGTTTCTACGGGTTCTTCGTAAGGTTCGGCGGAATAGATAGATTTTCCGCAATAGGAAATGTCCACGATATCTTCGGGATACAAATGGTTTCGCTCCCCAAAGGTACGTTCAAACTCGCGCCTATCTTTCGCGGGCATAGCCCAATCGGAATAATACGTTGACGGGTCCCGTCTTAACTCGTTCGCTTCCATTTTGAACGTCAGCGTTTGCCCTTCCTTATGCGCCGTCACCGACAAGGTTTTCGCGTCCGTACTTCTCGCCGCCGTCATAACCTCACGAAGTCGGCGCAAAGACGTATCTTTTAAGTTCTCAATCCCTTGTAATTCCGCTTTCAACACTTCGTTTTTATTCAGCGCAAGCAATATCCGTTCTTGATGCTTCGCAAAATATTCTTGCGCTTCTTTTTCGATAAATGCAGACGGATTGCGAAGATAAGACAAAAGCTCCGTATCCCGTTTCCATTCGTCAAAACTGTATCCGCATTGATAGGTGATTTCTTCGGGCGTTCTGCCTTCTAAAAAGAAACGCCGTCCGTCGTTAATAACGCCGTAATTGCGGTAATACTCCAAATCTTTCGAGTCGCTGCCCAACAACCTTACGACGTCTAAATTTGCCACGTCGTTGTTTACCCACGCCTCGACCTTGGCGCATACTCCTTTTGTTATATTCTCTTTC
>JAFTPU010000007.1 GCA_017463105.1 Clostridia bacterium | reverse complement strand
TATATTCTTACACTCGGCTAATTCGTTCTCTCAGCTTTCGAGCCTTAAAATTGCTTTCTTCGTCTTTCTTGCTTATTAACCAATTAGCTTTTCTTACTAATATGAATAATCTCTTTGCCTTTTCGTACTCGTCTTTTATTTCTTCAATAAAAAACTTTTGACTATTTTGCTATGCAGTTGTTAATCTTCTCGTTGCTTTTCATCAGAAAAGCGCTCCCGTCAATCGACAGCCTAAATACTATACCATTTACAAAAAATAAAGTCAAGCATTTTTTCAAAACTTTTTCAATTTTTTTTATACTTTTTTAATTTTTTTCAAATTTTACGATTTTTATACGCTTTCACGCCTAATATATATAATATGTCGCGCGCGAAACTTTTTGTGCGCGTTTTTAGCGCTTCTCCTTTTTCGCTCCCTTACCCCGATCGTCCGTTTGATTTCATTATTACCTCCATAAAATAAAAGCGCCGCCTCTTACGAGAACGACACTGTAAAACCTATCTTTTCGCTGAACGTCACTTCAAAATATAGCGCGCTTTTTCTCAATGGCAGCCGCCGCACGTTTTGCAGTTGCCCGAGCACTTCTTCGTCGGCTTTCCCGTCGCCGAATAAATATCCCCCGAATAATCGCGTTCCGCTTTTATTTTGCAATCGGGACAATTCACCTCGTCCAAATACGAGCGCACCAGCTCGTCGAATTTCTTTCCGCATTTCGTACATTTATATTGTAAAAAAGGCATATTTTCTTCGCTCCGTTTGCTTTGATAGCTATATTATAGACCCAAACCGCCTTTTTTGCAACCGTTTCCGCCCTACAAAATCGCTTTTCCGCTTAAAAAGCTATCGAAAAACCCGCTCACGTCCAGTCCGACCCGCTCGAACGCGCCCACCATATTCTCGGGCGTCGCCACGGCAAATTTATTTTCCGCGTAATATTTTTTCAAGCCTGCGAAGAATTTTTTATCCCCCACGCTCTTTCTCAGCGTGTCGAACATCACCACCGCCTTATCGTATGACAGGCATTTATATTCGTAATCGCTCAGATACTCTTTCAGATTCCTCGTCATTTTCGTGTCCGTTCTGCCGAGTACGCTCCCGTACACGTCGTAATAGGAACGGTATTCCTTGAGTGCGTCCGCCACCGCCGCCTCGCGCCGTACGCCGTATTTATCATGGTTTTCGAAAAACGCGATCGCGGAATACTCCGCCAAGCCCTCGTCCTGCCATGCGTTTTCCGTTTGATCGCTGCCCACGACGGCGTACCACCATTGATGCGCCGTTTCGTGCGCGACCACCCGCGCGTTTTCCGTTTCGGTCAGATCGTCCGAAATCATCGACAGCATGGGATATTCCATGCCGCCGTGGCAAAAGCCCGTCTGCACCAGCGCGTACCTGCCGTAGGGATACTCCCCGAACGTCTCCTCGTAATACGCGAACGATTCCGCGGCGACGGTAAGCGTATCCCGCGCCTTTTCGTCGGCGTAGTAATAATAGACGATCGGCGTGCCGTTGACGAGCGTTTGCACGGTGCGGAATTTATCGGAAAGCACGAACGCGAAATCGCGCACGTTATCCGCCTCGACGACGTACTCCTTCTTGCTTTCGAGCGTGCGCTCGGACGTAGTCTCACCCGTGGACGCGAGCACGTAGTCCTTGGGCGTTTTCAGGGTCAGCTTATAATCGGCGCAATCGGAAAGGAAAGGATCGCCGTCGGAGTAATAGACGGTTTCACAGAACCCGCCGTCCTTAAAGGCGCAGAGGATCGGGAAGGCGTTGCCGAAGTTGACGGTGTTCTCGGTGATACCCGTGCGGTGATCGACTTCGGCGAGCTTGAGCATGAAGCCGATATCGAGCACCACCTTTTCGTCTGGGAACAACGAGCGTTCGAGGTAGACGTAGAGGATATTTTCGTCCTCGCCCATGACCTCCCAATTTTTCGCGCCGTTGACGGAAGAAACGACGATCTCTCCGTAACTGTCGCCGTTATAATACGCGGCGTTTTCGCACGCCTTCGACACGGGTTTATACAGCGCGTCTTTGCGGTAGGCGTTGGGATAAAGCTGGAATTTGAGCACGGAAAGCTCCTCGGAAGTATTGTTTTCGAAGGTGACCTTCACCGCGCCCGTGAGCGTACCGTTTTCGGGCACGTATTCGGCGGTGATCTCGTACCTGCTATGCACCTCCGTTTCCGTTTTACACGCGGAAAGTGCGGGAAGCGTACCCGCAAAGCAAAGACAAGACAACGCGAAAGCCGTAAACTTTTTCATAAAAACACCCCTGCCCGAATATTCTCGGACAGGGTATTATATGCTTTTGCTTTACGGGTTATGACTTGGGGGGATCAATAGACGGTCGTCCATATATCGAGATACGCCATCGGGTCGACGTTCGCGTTGTTTTCAAGAACCTCGAAATGCAGATGCGCACCGTCTTTATATTCGTTTCCGTTCGCTTCCGCGACCGTCGCGATCACGTCGCCTTTGTTTACCGTTTGTCCGACGATCAAGCCCTCCGCCTCGTTCACGAAACGGTACACCGATTTCAAGCCGTCGCCGTGATCGACGGTAATTTCCGTGCCGAGCAGGATATCGTCCTTATAAATACTTTCGATCGTGCCGTCCGCCACGACGCAGACCTCCGCGCCTACTTCTGCGGCAAAGTCAACGCCCGTATGCTCGTAATAGGCGTTCAGCGTGGCGTTATGATAAAAACCGTAACCGTGTAAAACGGTTGCGCCCGTGATCGGGGCAGACCACTTTTGATTTACGACAAACACCCTTTCTCCGCAAACCGTACAAACGCCGTTCGAGAAACTATGTTCATCCTTTTCGCTCAATTTTTCTATGACGGTATACTTGCCCTCGCCGCAATCGGAGCAAATCTCCAAGACGACGCCCGACTGCGAACAAGTCGCTTTGCGGATTTCCACCGTTTCGTCCCAAACGTGCTTGTGTTGTTCGCCTGTCGCTTCGCCGATCACGCCGAGGTTCTTATCCGCGCCCTTCGTCAGCTTGACAATCAGCTCGCCCTTTTTATTGATATAAATATCTTCGATACCGACGCCGTCCTTACCGTCGACGCCGTCGACGCCCGAAACCGTCGCCATAAAATCTTCCAGCGTGCCGTCGTAGCCCAATTCTTTCGCCTGCGCATAGACCGTTTGCATATTCCACACGTTGCCGTTCGCGCCCTCGGAATCGCTTCCGTCGTTGCACCCCGCCAGACCGAGCATGCAAACGCCCGCCGTCAATATCGCCAATAAACCTTTTTTCATTCGTTTATCCTCTTCGGTACGTTATTTTCCTTATTATAACAAAAATCTCTTCAACGGTCAAGCGTTTAAGAAAAAAACCGACCTTTTTGACAAAAAGGTCGGTTTCGTTATCCGCGATCGGATCTTACTTTTCTTCCAGCGTCAGATATACGGCGGGATCCACGTGCGTGCTGTCCTTGGTGATCTCGAAGTGCAGGTGCGCGCCGTCCTTGTATTCGTTGCCGTTCGCTTCCGCGACCGTCGCGATCACGTCGCCTTTGTTTACCGTTTGTCCGACGGTCAAACCCTCCGCCTCGCTCACGAAACGGTACACCGATTTCAAGCCGTCACCGTGATCGATCGTGATCTCCGTGCCGAGCAGGATATCGTCCTTATAAATACTTTCGATCGTGCCCGCGTCCACGGCGCGTACGTTCGTACCCGCCTCGCAGGTAAAATCGACGCCCTTGTGCTCGTAATACGAATTGAGCGTGATATTATGATAGAAGCCGTAATCGTTGAGCACGGTCACCGTTTCGAGGGGCATTACCATGCCGTCGGTGGAGCCGCCCACCTGTTCGCCGCCGTCGCCGTTGTCCCCGCTTGCGCCCGTATCGGACGAGTCGGAAGGCAGAGGGCTTTCGATGCTCGCGCCGCCGCCCGACGCTTGATTCCCGTCGACGGGGTCGTTACCCGATACCGCGATCGCCACGGCAACGATCGCAATGAGCGCCGCCGCGCAACCGAGCGCGGTGATGAGATAAAATCTCTTTTCGCCGCTGAGTTTCTTTCTCGGCTTCTTTGCTTTGATCTTTTCTTTTTCTTGCTCGTTTTGTTCTTTCATTTCTTCAATCCTCCGAAAAACGTTTTGTATGTAAATGTTTTCCGCGTTTGCCGCATTTTATACGTGCGATACGGAATTTTTTCAAAACCCGCCGAAAATGATCGGACTGCCCACGGCGCACGCGGTTTCGGATACGGCGATATGGAGATTGACGGTCTTTCCCGCAACGCACACCGTATCTCCCCATGCGGGCGTATACGCATAAAAGGAAGTCACGCCGCACGCGCTCTCCTCTATCAGCACCGTCGCGCCGTATTTCGCCGCGATCGCCCCCGCGATCTCCGCCGCCGAGTCGCCGAGCGTTTCCGTTGTTTCGGCGCTCAGTCGCACGCTTTCGCCACGTACGCGGGCGAGGTCGGAAAATTCAAGCGTTTCCGTGCGCAAGCCTTGTGAGGAGGCGGAATCGAGGTAAAACGTACGCGCGCCGTCGAGTGCAGAGAATTTAAGCAAGTTCGTACCGCGCACGCAAGCGAGCATGCCGAGCGCCGTCGCCGTCGACAAAGCGAGCGCGAAAAATCTTTTCAAGGCGTACATAAAAATCCCTCCCGCAACGTATTGCGAGAGGGATTATAGCCCGTAAATTTTTATTTTATACGCCGTTTGCGCTTAAAAATCGCCGAGGACTTCGCCGCCGAGCAGATGGATATGCAGGTGCGGAACGGTCTGTCCGCCGTTTTCGCCCTGATTGATAATAACGCGGTAGCCGTCCTGCAAGCCAAGTTCTTTGTGGATCTCGGCGATCTTCCGAAAGCAATATTTAAGCGTTTCCGCTTTTTCTTCGTCCATATCGGCGAGCAACGCGAAATGGGTCTTGGGGATACAGAGATAATGCAATTTCGCCTTGGGCTCGATGTCCCGAATGACGATCATTTTCTCATCCTCGTACAGTCTGGGCGAAGGGATCTCCCCCGCGACGATCTTACAAAAAATACAGTTTTCCATAATATATTACCTCGATGTTATTTTTTTTGGATAAAGGGTATAATGCGTGCCGCTCAGAAGCCTTCCAGCTCGTCCAGATTCAAATCGTACGAACCGATAAAATGCTCGAAAAAGTAATCGACCTCGGGCATTTTACGCGCTTTAAGGTCTTTTTCGATACTCTTTTTGGCTTTGGCAAATTCGCGATTGCCCGAGCGCAATTCTTCCAAACACTTGACGTACGCCGACAATCTGTCCGCCGCCTTCATCAGCTTATATTCGATACTTTCCTCGTCCGCCATAACGTACTGCGCGATCGCGTCGTGCATTTCCGCGGGCAACGTCGCCGCGATCTTTTCGCTTGCGTGGCGTTCGAGGTCCTTATAGGCGCCGTGGATACCGTGATTGTAATATTTGATCGGCGTGGGCAGATCGCCCGTCATCACTTCGCTGGTTTCATGGTATAGTGCGTACAGCACCGCTTTCGACGTATCCGCATTGCCGCCGAACACCTCGTTATGAATGACCGCCAGCGCGTGCGTAAGCAACGTAACGCCGTAAGAGTGTTCCATGATGCTTTCTTCCCGCACCGAGCGCATCAACTGCCAGCGTTTGATATATTTCATTCTGTCCATATAGGCGTAAAAATCGTGTCTCATAATTTTTCTCCGTATCTTCCCGTAAAACGCTTGACTTTCGCGCGCGTTTGATTTATACTATCCTTACAAAAATTTAATTGTCCGTCGTGGGTGCCTTGCAAAAAGGCTGAGATTATACCATTTGAATCGGCAGGGTAATCCCTGAGCGAGAGATCGATAACCGTTTTTCTTGTCCGTTTTCGCTTGTTTTCGAGCGAACGCGAAGGAAACCGTCTTTTTACGCCCGCGTATTTTATGCGGGCGTTTATTTTCGGAAAAGCGCGTGCGACGGAAAGGAGGCTTTTTTATGTATCTCTATTCCCTGCTCGAAGTGAGCGAACAAGCGACGAACGTCGTAAAATGGATCTCCGTAGGCGCGGTCATTCTGCTCCTCGGCGTGATCGTACTGATCTCGTGGTTGAATAAGCGAAAATTCGACGCGAAACGCATTGCCTTTGCCGGCGTGTGCGTGGCGATGTCCTTCGTTCTCGCGCTTCTGAAAGTAAGCCCTATCCAATACGGCGGTTCGATCACCCTCGCTTCTTTCGTGCCCATTTTGATCTACGCGTACGTATTCGGACCTGCCGACGGTTTCCTCGTCGGGCTTATCCACGGACTTTTGAACTTCATCGAAGATCCGTATATACTCACGCCCGCAACCTTTATCTTCGATTATCTCCTCGCGTTCGCTTCCGTGGGCGTAATGGGCTTTTTCGGAAAAATGAACCGCAAAGAAAAGGGTTGCGCACCCCTCGTTTTAGGCGCGGTATGCGTGTTTTCGATCCGCTTTTTATCCCACCTTGCTTCGGGAATGATCTTCTTTTTGCAAGACGCGGTGTGGGTGTCGCTCCCCGCTTGGGCAACGGGCAACGCGTTCGTTTATTCCTTTATCTATCAATGTATCTACGTACCTGCAGACGCACTGCTCGCAACGCTCGCGCTCGTCGCGCTCTGCAAAACGGGCGTGCTCGACGCCTTGACAAAGATAATAAAAAAGAACGATCAATAAACGGCGATCTCGTCGAAAATTTTCTTATCGACGATCAGTTTTTTACCGTCGAGATCGACTTTTTTCACAACGCCTTTTACGGCAGGGAAGAGTATTTTCTTCCCTGCTTTTTCTATCGTATAAACGTCCGAAGCAAGGCTCGTTATATCGGTCACTTTACCGAGAATTTCCCCTTCTTCCGTTTCGCACGAAAGCCCTATGATATCCACGATATAATATTGCCCTTCCTCCAGCTCGGGCGCGTCCTCGCGTTCGCCCTCGAGCTTTTTCCCGCGGAAAAGCTCCGCCGCATTCCGATCGGGAATACCGCGTAAGCCCACGTACGCCGCGCCGTCGCTTCCCACGCGGAAGGACAGAATTTTATACGGCGTATCGTCGATATATACCGTTTTGAATGCTTTTACGTCCTCGGGATAATCCGTAAACGTTTTGATCTTCAGTTCCCCGCGAATACCTTGCGGTTTCAACACCTCGCCGATCACAAGACGGTCCATTTTTTCTCCTTTAACGCTTTCGACGCATACCTGCCCCGCACGTTTTGGTTTAATGTCAAAAAAGGCTTTCCCTCGAAAGCCTTTTATTTCAGGGTCTCGCACAAGCAAAAACCGCGCGCTTATTCGGCGTCGATATCCACGACGTTCCCGCCGCGTTCGCGGATCTCCACCACGTAACGCTTGCTGTTTGCGGGCGTAGCCGCGCGCACGATCGTGCGCATCGCTTTCGCGATCTTGCCCTGTTTACCGATTACTTTGCCCATATCCGAAGGAGTAAGAACGACGGTGACCTCGATCACGCGTTCTTTTTCTTTCACTTCGTATTCGACGTTTTCTTTGTCCTCGGCAAACTGTCCGACGATATATTTGATCAGATCCAGCATAGTTATGCCTCCTTTACACTAAAATCCTTTTCCGCCCATAAGCACGGAAAACAAAGCAAACCGCAAAACGCCGTAGGCGCCGCCGTTTCTCCGCTCGGATTATTTATCGGACTTCTTCGTCTTGGTCTTGGAAGGGCTGAGCTTCGCGCTCTTTTCCATAGCGCCCGTTTTCACAAGCAGGTTCTTCACCGTTTCGGTGGGCTGAACGCCTTTCGCAAGCCAATCTTTCGCTTTCTCTACGTTGATCGTGAGTTCAACGGGATCGCAGGTGGGTCTGTAATGACCGACGCAATCGATGTACTCGCCCGTCGCAGCCTTTCTGCTGTCCACGACAACGACGCGGTAGATAGGGTTCTTTTTGTCGCCCATTCTGAAAAGTCTCATTTTTACCATAATAGTATACCTCCAAAGTATATAAAAAATTTTTTTGTTTTTATTTTTTACGGCGTTACCCGTTTTTAACTTGTTTCTCCCTAACGGGATCGACCGCTTACGCGGCGTTTGGCGCAAAACTGCGTTTTGCTTCATTGGGGCATATTCCGTCCTCACGGACGGCGACTGCCGTCGAGACGTAAAGGCTCTGCCTTTACAATCCGAAAGGAACTGAGTTCCTTGACTTCTAATCAAAAAGGAAGTTTAAAACGACCTTTGCCGCCTTTTAACTGTTTCATCAGCATTTTCGTCTGCTCGAACTGCTTCAAAAGCTGGTTTACTTCCTGCACGCTCGTGCCCGAGCCCGCCGCGATACGGCGTTTCCTCTTGCTTTCGATGATCGACGGATTGTCCCGCTCTTGTTTTGTCATCGACAAAATGATCGCTTTCGTCCGCTCGATCTTCTTCTCGTCGACGTCGCCATCGTTCATCTTCAGCTTGCCCGCCCCGGGGAGCATCGACAGCATCGCCTGCGCGCCGCCCATCTTCTTCATCATCGCAAACTGCTCTAGATAATCGGTGAGCGTGAAGCTGTTCGCCAGCATTTTCTGCTGCATCTTCTTCGCGTCCTCTTCCGTGATCGCCTGTTGGGCTTTCTCGATGAGCGACAGCACGTCTCCCATGCCTAAGATACGCGACGCCATTCTGTCGGGATAGAACGGTTCGAGGTCGGTCAGCTTTTCGCCTACGCCGATAAACTTGATCGGCTTGCCCGTGACCGCCTTGATCGACAGGCACGCGCCGCCGCGCGTATCGCCGTCCAGCTTCGTTAAGATCACGCCCGTGATCTCCAATCTCGAATTGAAAGTCTCCGCAACGTTCACCGCTTCCTGACCCGTCATCGCGTCCACGACCAGAAGCGTTTCCGTCACTTCCACCTCTTTTTTGATATTTTCCAGCTCTTGCATCAGCGTTTCGTCTATCTGCAAACGCCCCGCCGTGTCCAAAATGACCGTATCGTAATTCATCGAACGCGCGTACTCGATCGCCTGTTTCGCCGTCTTGACGGGGTTTTGCGTGCCCTTTTCGAACACCTCCGTCTGCGCGTTTTTGCCCACCACCTGCAATTGCGTGATCGCCGCGGGACGGTAAATATCCCCCGCCACGAGAAGCGGCTTTTTGCCTTGCTTTTTCAACTGCACGGCGAGCTTTCCGCAAAGGGTCGTTTTACCCGCGCCCTGCAAGCCGCACATCATGATCACCGTGGGGGACTTGGGCGCGACCTCGATCTTCGCGTTCTTCGAGCCCATCAGTTCGATCAGCTCGTCGTTTACGATCTTGATCACTTGTTGCGCGGGATTGAGCGAGGACAGGATCTCCTGCCCCACCGCCTTTTCCGAAACCTCCGCGATGAACTGCTTCGCCACGCGCAAATTCACGTCCGCTTCGAGCAAAGCCACGCGCACCTCGCGCATCGCCGTGCGGATCTCCAGCTCCGTGAGCTTGCCCCGTTTCGTCAGCTTGGAAAATATGTGATTTAACCGTTCCGATAACGAACCGAATAACGCCATTAAAAACTCCTTAACTTGCTTTTCTCAACGAAAAACTTTTCCGACGATCTCCCCGCTTTCTACGGCGACCGTTTCCGCACCGAACGCCTCGTGCACGCCGTCCAGCTTTTCCTTTAACCTGCCCAGCGCGGGGAAATTTCCGCTTTCGCTCTCGATAAAGCGTTCGACCGTCGTCATGTACGCCGAATATTCCTCGCTCAGCTCGTCGAGCGCCTTGGCAAACCCCAGCTTCTCGTCGTAGCTTTCCAACTGTTTTCTGCATTTGTTCAGACAGTCGGAAACGCTCTGTCGGGATACGCCCTTCTGCTCGGCGATCTCGCCGAGGGACAGATCGTAATTGAAATACAGGTCGGTGATCTCCCTCTGCGTCGCCGTAAGCAACGGCGAATAGAGATCCCAAAGCCGAAGAAAATGCAGATCGTCTTTCATTTTCTCGCCTCCTTCCCGCTTTCCGTCGTCTATTATACCGTATAAAAACACGCCTGTCAAGCATTTTTACTTGACAGGCGCAAATTTTTTTCGATTTTTACAAAATCAATTGCAATACGTCCACGAGTATCGCAAAACCGAACAGAAAAATGATACCGATAAAATGGATCATCGTTTCGACCTTTCTGTTCACGGGCTTTTTGCGTATCCATTCGATGATACAAAAGATGACCTTGCACCCGTCGAGCGCGGGGATCGGCAACAGATTGAACACGGCAAGATTCACGCCGATGAACGCCGCGATATTGAGCAGGGACAACATTCCCCCCGAAGCCGCCTGCGCCGTCACGCCGATCGTCGTCACGGGCCCGCCCATCGAGGTGATCGAAATTTTACCCGTGATCAGCTCGCCCAGCGATCGGAGCACCGACCCGCCGATCTTGCCCGAATACACGAACGACGAACCGACCGTTTTCCAAAATCCCTCTTTTTGCGTTACGCTGGCGAAGCGGTACTGCGTGGAATCGAGCCCGAATGCCGCGTAAACGGGGCTCAAGTCGATCATGCTTTCGAAGTTACAATCGGCTTTGAGGGTGATCTGCAGGGTCTTTTCCTCCCAAACGCCCTCCGCGTTTTTGCGCCGGATATCCACCGCCACCGTTTCGCCCTGTTTCTTCCCCGACAATACGTCCACGTAGTCGCTCGTCATATAGATACCGTCGCCGTCCACGCGCAAGACGACGTCTTTTGCCGACAGCTCGGTTTCCGAAACGACGGGCGTTCCCTCGCCCTTATAATCTACGTACGAGTGGATGCACCCGTACGAGCCGAACATGATGATAATCAAAAGCAACGCGAAGAGATAGTTCATCGTCGCGCCCGCGATCAACACGATAATACGCTTCCAAGGCGGCTGATCGTTGAACCGCTCGCCCTTGGGCTCGGGGTATTGCGTCTCCGTTTTCTCTTCCTTTACCGCATTCGCCGCGTACCTGCCCCCGTCGTTTTCCATTTTGGACGGTTCCTCCGCGAGCTCCTCAAACGGTTCGCCGTCTTCTTTTTTCTCGGGCTCCGCCTCTTCGTACTCGTCCTCGCCGTCGAACGCGCAATACCCGCCGAGGGGGATAACGCGCAGCGCGAACAGCTCGCCCGTTTTTTTGCTGCGTTTTTTCAAGATCGCCGGACCGAAGCCGACGGAAAATTCGTTGATCTTAAAGCCGAGCGACTTTCCCGCTACGTAGTGACCGAACTCGTGCACCATAACCATGACGAGCAACACGACCACCGCGAGCAGCACACCCCCGATGCTTTCCATCACGCTTGCAAACGATAATAAATTCACAAAACTCAATTTTACTTACCTTCTTTGCTCAAAATTCCCCGTCTTTCGTATTCCGATTTTTCCTCTTAGTCTTGGTTAAGCCTCCACCACACCGTAGCTTTTCAGCACCGCGCACACCGCTTCCAACGTGATCTCGTCCTTGTTCAACGAGCCGCCGTTCGAGCTCCCCGACGACGTAAACTCGTCGCACGCAACAAGCGTAAACGACACGCCCGCCAGTACGCACGCACCGATCCGCTTCAAAAGCTTCGTCCCCCTCATCCTTTTCTCCTCCGTTACGTTTATTTATAAACGGGCGATATACTCCCTCGCAAGCGCGCGGGCGCGCTCGTCCGTTTCTTGCAATATCCCATAGCCGTCCGCTTTCGCACGGTCGGTCTTTTCCACTGCCCAAGCGATCGTTTCCGCGATCTGCAAAAATTTGATCTTTCCGTCCAAAAACGCGTGCACCGCGACCTCGCCCGCACCGTTGAGCGCACAAGGGAAATTATCCCCTTTTTCAAGCGCGCTCAGCGCCAGATCGTAGCACGGAAACGCCTTTCTTTTCAGCGGCAAAAACCGTATCGCGCCCAGCTTTTCGAAGTCGAGCGGCTTCACGCCGCAATCGAAGCGGTCGGGATAAGTGAGCGCGAGCTGAATGGGCAGCTCCATCGTGGGATAGCTCATTTGCGCCAAGATCGCGCCGTCGTCGAATTCCACCATCGAATGGATAATGCTTTCGGGTTGCACCACCGTGTGTATCTTTTCAAGCGGGCAATCGTACAGCCATTTCGCCTCGATCACCTCGAAGCCCTTATTGAGCAGGGTCGCCGAATCGATCGTGATCTTCGCGCCCATCGACCAATTGGGATGTTTGAGCGCCGCCGCAAGGGTCACCGTTTTCAACTGTTCCTTCGTATATCCGTAAAACGGACCGCCGCTGGCGGTGATGATCAGCCGTCTAAACGGTGCGTCCGTGCGGAAGGAAAGGGCTTGCCACAGCGCGGAATGTTCGCTGTCGACGGGCATTAAACGCGTACCTGCCCCCCTCGTTTTGCTCATTACAAGTTCTCCGCCACACACCAGCGTTTCCTTGTTGGCAAGGGCGAGATCTTTTTTCTTTTCGATCGCTTCAAGGGAATATCGAAGCCCCGCAAACCCCGTCGCCGCCACAAACGCGATATCGCCGTAATTTACGGCGTCGAGCGCCGCCTCTTTGCCGTAAGCGAATTTTACCCCTGCGGGAATTCGGTCGGCGATCTTTTTACCCGTTTCCTCGTCCGCGAGCGCGGCGTATTTAGGCATAAATTCGCGCACCTGCGCCAAGAAAATTTCTGCCGAGGAGTTTGCGACTATGCTTTCTATTTTAAATTTATCGCCGTGACGGCGTACCACCGAGCACACCTGCGTGCCGATCGAGCCCGTCGAACCGATCAGAGAAATCTTTTTCATACGTACGACCTCCGTTCCTTACGGCGCCAACAGCATACGCACCGCGGCGAACGCAAGATACACGACCATCGCGGCGAACAACGTGCCGTCGATCCGATCGAGCACACCGCCGTGCCCGGGCATGATCTTGCCCATATCCTTAAGCCCCAATTTGCGTTTGATACAGCTTTCGACGAGGTCGCCGAACTCCGTCGCCGCCGCCGCAAACAAGCCGATCAGAAGATATACCGTCAGCCAAAAGCCCATATTTTCGAAGCTCCCGACGACCGCGTTATACGCGAAATACAGGATCGCCGCGCCGATCAAGCCGCCGACGAGCCCGCCGATCGCGCCGACCACCGTCTTGTTGGGGCTGATCACGGGCGCAAACTTACGCGGGAAATACTTTTTCAGGCACCGCCCGAAAAGATACGCAAACGTATCCGCAAAGGGCGAAACGACGAAAATAAAGAGGATCAAAAGATCGGAATTGAACGCGATCGAAGAAAATGCGGGCAATTTAGGCACGTGGTTCGCTTGCACGAGAAGACAGAGCAAAAGCACGGGATATACAGCCGAAAGGAAGGAAAGCCCCAAGCTTTCGAGCGAGGTCTCCTCGTGACGGATCACGAGCAGACACACGAGCGCGACCGCCATTACGAAAAAGCAGATCGTCACCCAATGCAAGCCATAAGAAAAATAATGCTCGGCAACGGCGCAAAGAGGGATAGAGACGACCGCAAACGCGAACACGATACCGCGTTCGGCTTTGGTGGTTTTGTCCTGTACGGCGCGGAGCATTTCAAACGTACCGATCAACGCGAACGCATAGATCAGCACGTCGAAGCACAGATCGTGCACGAAAATTTTAAGCAGGTAAAAGGCGATCAAAATCGCCACGTAACATGTCCCTGAAATAAGTCGTGTTTTCATAATTCTTTTGCCTGTGTTTTATAATTGTTCGTCCGTTTTGCCGAACCGCCGCGTCCTGCCCGAAAACCACACGATCGCTTTGTCGAGATCGCGATCGGAAAATTCGGGGAACATCTTGTCGGAAAAATACAGCTCCGCATACGCCGCTTGCCATAATAAAAAGTTCGATAATCGCACTTCCTTGCCCGTACGTATGATCAGATCGGGATCGGGCTGCCCGCCCGTATACATAAGCGAATCGAAGCTTTCCTCCGTTACCGCCTCGCCCCTTTCGATCGCAAGATTCGCCGCACGAACGATCTCCGCGCGCCCGCCGTAGCAAAGCGCGATATTGATCCCCTTGCCCTCGTAACACGCCGTTTTGGCTTCCGAATCGCGCAAAACCTCCTGCACGTCCTCGGGCAGCAACGAAATATCCCCGATCACGCGCAGACGCACGCCGCGGGCGCACACCCTACCCATGTACTCGGTGAAATGCTTGCGGATAAGGTTATACAACCCCTCCAGCTCCTCTTTCGGACGCTTGAGGTTTTCCGTGGATAACGCGTAAACGGTAACGTACGAAACGCCGACGTCGAACGCGTGCTCCATCAATCCGACCATGCGCTCCATACCTTGCCTGTGACCGAAAGAACGGGGCATCAGCCGCTTCTTCGCCCAACGCCCGTTCCCGTCCATGATGATCGCTATATGCGCGGGGATATTCGTCCCCTCTTTTATTTTATTCCCGCCCATGACTTATATAGACATCAAATCTTTTTCTTTTGCGGAAATGATCGTTTCCAATTTGCTCATATATTCCGAGATCGTCTTTTCAACGTCCGCCTCGCAAGCCGACGCCTCGTCCTCGGACAGCTCCTTCGCCGTCTTCATCTTCTTGATCACGTCCATGCCCTCGCGACGGTGATTTCTCACGGCAACCTTCGTTTCCTCGCCCATTTTCTTCGCTTGCTTTACAAGCTCTTTTCTTCTCTCCTCCGTCATGTCGGGGAACACCAAACGGATCACGTTGCCGTCGTTCGTCGGCGTTAAACCGATGTTCGACTGCAAGATCGCCTTCTCGACTGCTTTCAAAAGCGACTTATCCCAAAGATTGATCTGCAAGCACTTCGCGTCCAACGCCGAAACGTTGCCCAGCTCGATCAGCTTGCTCATACCGCCGTACGCTTCCACTTCCAATCTGTCCAAAATATGCGGGTTCGCTCTGCCCGTACGGATCGCACCGTAATCGTTCTCCAAAGCGCGAATGGAATTTTCCGCCTTTTCTTCCAATTCCAACATCATCTCTTCGATCTTTTCGTTTTCAATCATTTTTTTATCTCCTTTTTCTGTTATTTTTATACTGTTTTAAACCTTAATGATCGTTCCCAAACTTTCTCCGCACACCGCGCGCACGATCGAATTTTCCTCGTTCAAACCGAACGCGAGCGTGGGCACATTGTTCTCCATACACATCGTCGCCGCTGTGAAGTCGATCACCTTCAAGCCCTGATTGATAATGTCCGCATAACGCAGACTCTCGTATTTTTTCGCGTTGGGATTGGTTTTGGGGTCGGAATCGTAAATGCCGTCCACGTTCTTTGCCATAAGCAAGATATCCGCGTCGATCTCGCACGCCCGAAGCGCCGCCGCCGTATCCGTCGAGCAATAGGGATTGCCCGTTCCGCAGGCGAAAATAACGATCCGTCCCTGCTCGAAATGGCGTAACGCCTTGCGCAGGATAAACGGTTCTGCAAGCGAGACCATATCCAATGCCGTCTGCACGCGCACGGGCACGCCGCGCTGTTCGATCGCGTCCATCATCGCCAGCGAGTTCATGACCGTGGCGAGCATACCCATATGGTCGGCGGTAGTCCTGTCCATATTCGTGCCCTGTCTGCCGCGCCAGAAATTTCCCCCGCCGATGACCAGACCGACCTGCACGCCCATATTGTGCAATTCGACGATTTGTTCCACGACGGGCGCGATCACTTCGTGATTAAGACCGAAACGCTGATCGCCCGCAAGCGCTTCCCCCGACAGCTTTAACAGCACTCTCTTGTAAATAGGTTGCATTTTTGCGATTCCTCCTTAAGTGTCTTGCGTGTTTTGGGCGGCGTTTTCGCGCCGTATAAAAGCCCGCAATCATTCATTTTAACTATTATACCATATTTCGCGCAAGAAAGCTATACAATGAACGAAAAAATTTAGCAAAAATACGAAGTTTTTTGTAAAATACCTCAGCAAACGCAAAAAACACCCCAAAGGGTGTTTTTTGCGTGTTGTTTTTGATTTTATTGTTATTCCAAAGTTACCGTCCCATCCGAGCAAATGATCTCGGTTGCGGAAATATTATCATTCCATTCATTCCCTTTTTCAATCAAATTCCATTCCTCGATCGTGCCCTCGTATCGAATCGACGTCAGATCCACGCAATCAATAAACGCACGGATTCCGATATTCGTTACCCCTTTTCCGATCGTTATGCTCGTCAAATTTTCACACTTCTTAAACGCATAATTGCCGATAACGGTTAGACTTTCGGGAAGCGTAACGCTCAACAATCCGCCGCAATCGCTGAACGTGGAAGGTCCGATCGTTTCCACACCTTCGGGAATCGCGATGCTCGTCAGGCTGCTACAATTATTAAACGCAGAATTTGCGCCGAGAGAAGTCACGCTTTGGGGGAGTTCAAAAGTTATCAGATTACTACAATTGAGGAAGGCGCATTCTCCGATGGAAACCGTTTTCTCGGACAACGTAATACTTGTTAAATTCGCACAATTCCAAAATGCATAATCCGCAAGAGACGTTTCATTGGTAAGCGTTACCGATCTCAAACTCGCGGGAATATAGTAGTAGTAATACTTCTTAGGCGAACTTTCCAAATCCATATATTGATAGGTCGCCTCTTCTATCGCCGAATTCAGACTTGTAGTGATCGCACACCCAAAAATCCATCCAAACACGGAGTTTTCCAAGTTTGCCGTCGCGCTCCCACCCACAAACGGAAGCGTGATACTTTCCAAACTGCCACAATCTCCAAACGCCGCCTTACCGATAAAGGTTACGCTCGCGGGAACAATAACGCTCGTCAATTTGCCACACCCTCTAAAAGCAGATTCCCCGATAGAAGCTATGCCTTCGGATAAGTCCACTCTCGTCAAACTACTGCAACCGCTAAATGTAGAATTCAACACCGACCCAACCCCTTGGGGGATTGCAACACTCGTTAAGCTACTGCAACCCAAAAAAGCCGCTTCCCCGATAAAAGTTGTATTTTGAGAAAAAACCACGCGTTCCAAATCAACACAATCACGGAATGCATTTTCCCCAATAAAAATCACGCTGTTTTCCATTGTTACGCTTATCAAGCCATCACAACCATAAAACGCGTATGCTTTGACCTCCGTTACACCGTCGGGCACAACGATTTCGCTTACCTGCTCGTCATCGATATATAGCTTTTCCGCATAATACAAAGGATTGGCTTGCATATCACCGAAAGAAACGCCACACCAACTCACTATATCTCCCCTATAATATACGTCCGTTAATTTAGTACAAAGCGCAAAGGCATAATCCCCGACGGTCATCACATTTTTTCCGAGCGTTACGCTCGTCAAAGCGTCGCAATAATAAAACGCGTCTTTACCGATCGAAGTCACACTATCCGGGATCGTTACGCTCGTTAAATTACGGCAAAATTTAAAAGCCTCGCCGCCGACCGCCGTCACAGGCAAACCGTCGCACTTTTGGGGTATGATTATATCCGGATCCTCGCAATTGCCGATTCCCGTGACCGCATAATACGTTTTGTCATTGCTGAGCGTATATTCCAGACCGTCGCTGTACACTTTTACCCGACAACGCTCGCAAACGGGCGCGTCCTCGATATGTCCCAAAGCCTCGCCGTATTCGAATGTGTCTTCGCCTGCCTCTTCGCATTTGCAAGATTTATAATAAACCGCTTTATCCGTACAGGTCGCTTCCGATTTCAAATATTTTTTTTCCGCCACTTTAAGAATATAGCTATGTACGTGCTCTTGCTCATCGCCCTCCGAATCGGTACTATCTTCCGCATCGGTTTTCTCGTCCGCACTTTCCGAGGAATCGGAAATATCTTCATTCCCGCCCTGCTCCTGTTGCGAATCACCCGATTTGTCCTTACTTCCGCTTTCTTTGTTACAGCCCGCCACACCGAACGCACAGGCAGCCGTCATTAAAAGCGCCAATATCGATAATATATGCTTTTTGACCTTCATATTCGCCTCCGAATTTTGAATATCTTGTTTATTAAAATTATATAATTACTATACCAAACTATTCGCAAAATGTCAATCGGAATTATAGAATTTTCTATATATTTTCGTTTTTAATAGAATATTCTATATAATAGAGTTATGAAAAATGACGCAGAATTTAAAGAGATATTAAGAGAATTCCTACAGGAAAACAGATTATCGCAAACAGCTTTCGCGGAAAACGTCGGTGTAAAGCAAAGCCAAGTGTGCGAATGGTTAAAAGGGAAAGCCAAACCCAGTTATGACCTATTAAAGCAAATTGCCCTCGCTTATAACATTTCCGCAGATTATTTTTTAGGAATCGTAGACAGCTATTAAAAATTCAATCGCCCCTGCGGGGTTGTCCGCAGGGGCGAGAGTTTTATTCAAAACTTAGTTTTTCATTGCAGCTACTTGTTTCGCGACTTCTTCGCTCAAATCTTCGCTCTTCTTTTCAAGACCTTCGCCCATTACGAAGAACGCAAATTTCGCGATCGAAGTGTTCGCACCCTTCAAAAGGTCGCTTACTTTCTTCGAATCGTCTTTGATGAACGCCTGTTCCATCAAGCAATTCTCTTCGTAGAACTTCTTGATTCTGCCCATAACCATCTTTTCGGCGATCGCTTCGGGCTTGCCTTCGTTCATAGCCTGTTGCTTGAGCACTGCCTTTTCCTTTTCGAGCGTGTCCGCGGAAACCTCGTCTTTCGTAAGATAAGCGGGCTTCGTGAACGCGATCTGAAGCGTGATATCGTGCGCAACTTCCTTCGCCGCGTCCGTCGCTTCGCCGCCCATATCCAGCATAACGCCCAGCTTGCCGCCGAGGTGGATATAGCTTTCGAGGAAACCTTCGGATTCGTAACGAACGAATCTTCTCACCGCGATCTTCTCGCCGATGATCGCGATCTTGCTCTTCAAATATTCTTCAACCGTACCTTCCGTGCAAGCGCAGGTAAGCAACGCTTCTACGTTTGCGGGGTTCTCTTTCACGATAACTTTCGCAACTTCCGTAGCGATCTCGGAGAACTGAGGGTTCTTTGCAACGAAGTCGGATTCGCAGTTGACCTCGATCAAAACGCCCGTTTTGCCTTCGATATAGCAAGCAACGATACCTTCCGCCGCGATACGGGAAGCCTTTTTATCCGCTTTCGCGATGCCTCTTTCTCTCAACAGATCAGCCGCTTTCGCCATATCGCCGTCAGCGTCCGTCAATGCTCTTTTGCAGTCCATTACGCCGGCACCCGTCTTTTCGCGGAGTGCCATTACGTCTTTTGCGGTAAATGCCATAATTATTTTCTCCTCTATTCTTTATTTTTGAAATTCTCGCCCGACCTTAACGATCGGACGAGCGTTGTTTTTTCTTTACGCGTTTTCTTCCGCCGCCGCTACTACTTCTTCGATGGAAGCGGGTTCCGCCGCGACTTCTTCCGCCGCCGCTTCTTCTTCAGCCGCGATCAGCGCTTCTTCGCCCTGATTTGCTTCGATAACCGCGTTCGCGATTACGGAAGAGATAAGCTTGATCGCGCGGATAGCGTCGTCGTTACCGGGGATAACGTAATCGATCTCGTCGGGATCGCAGTTCGTATCGGTGATCGCAACGATCTTGATACCGAGCTTCTTCGCTTCTTTGATCGCGATGTCTTCGTTGTGGGGGTCAACCACGAACATAACGCCGGGCATCGACTTCATCGCTTTGATACCGCCGAGGTTTGCCTGTAATTTGCCCATTTCCTTCTTGAGGAGCATAACTTCTTTCTTAGGAAGAAGATCGAAATCGCCGTTCGCTTCCATAGTCTCGAGCTTTTCAAGGCGTTCTACGCGGCTTCTCATCGTCTTGAAGTTGGTAAGGCAACCGCCGAGCCAACGGGAATTTACGTAATACTGACCGCATCTTTCCGCTTCTTCTTTGATCGCGTCCTGCGCCTGTTTCTTCGTACCTACGAAAAGGACGGATTTACCCGCTTTTACGCTTTCGCAAACGAACGCGTAAGCCTCTTCGATGAGGTTCGCCGTGACTTGCAAGTCGATAATGTGAATATCGTTTCTTGCCGCGAAGATGTACTTCTTCATTTTGGGATTCCACTTTCTCGTCTGATGACCGAAGTGTACGCCAGCTTCCAAGAGCTGTTTCATAGTGATAACTGCCATAATTCAAAACCTCCGTTTTACCTCCCCGCCTTGTGTTGGCTCGTAACTTTATCCGCATTGAAAGATTTTACGGACACGGAATACGCACAATGAGCGAGTGTGAATTTTTAGCTATACTATTTTACCATATCAAGCAAGCGAATGCAAGCTATTTTACCGCCTTTTTGCGGTTTTTTTTGGAATTTTTCGTATTTTTCGGGGCATAAGAAGCACTATGTGCCCTAAAAGCTTACTTGACTTTTAGGGCACATATGAAAAGGTCGGTCTTTCGATTTTCCGTTTTTCCGTTACTGATCGAGGCTCATCGCTTCGTCGGCGTCCTCGAAATCCTCGTATTGGTGCGCAAATTCCGCGAACACTTCGTCGAGGAGCTGTTCGTCCTCGAGCGGCAACAGCATTTCGTTTTCCTGATCGAGCTTGAAGATCACGACCTCGTCCTCTTCCTCTTCCGTTTCGGGTTCGGCTTTCTGGAACACGCAATACATTGCGCCCTTATATTCGATGGTGGCGATGTGGAGGAATTTTTCCACGTTGCCCTCGTCGTCCTCCAGCTCGATGATGCGCTCTTCTTCGTCGTCGTACTCGTTCATCAGTTCTTCGTCTTTCATTTCATTCTCCTTTTTTTCTCTGATTTTTTCACGGGCGAGCCAGCTTTCGAGGATATACGAAGCGGCGATCGAATCGATCGTCTTTTTCCGCTCGTCCCGTTTCACGCCGCCCATGATCTGCGTTTCGCGCGCTTGCATAGTCGTGAAGCGTTCGTCCTCTATCTCGACGGGCAAAGCGGTTTTCGTCTTTAACGCCTCGATGAAATCTCGGGTCTTGACCGTCTGCACGCTTTCCGTGCCGTCGAAATTGACGGGCATGCCGCACACGATCACGCCCACGCCGCGCTCCTGCGCGATCTTTGCGATCGCGGTCACGTCCGCGTCGAAATTGCGGGTGCGGAAATACGTTTCGCAGGGCATAGCGTATTCGTTGAAAGGGTCGGAGATCGCCACGCCGATCCGTTTGTCGCCTATATCGAAGGCTATCGCTCGTTTTTTGATCATACTGTTATTATACCACAAAACGAGCGTTCCGTCTATCGTTTGGTATCGTTTTTCGGACGTATATTAAAAAAATTTTTTCACATACTGTCGATATAAAAGAGGTTTTACCCTCCAAGGAGATCATTTATGGAAAAATTTGCGATCGGGCTGATCCTCGGCGCTTTGGGCGGGGCTTTGCTCGTAACGAACAATTACAAAATGCGCACGCTGGTGAAAAAAAGTCAGGAAGAAGTGCAAGCGAAGCTGGACGAGCTTATGGACGAAAAGATCCGCGCCATGGAAGAAAGTGCGGAAGAAACGGTCGACTCCGTCAAGGAAACGGTGAAAGAAAACGTCGACAAGCTGAAATCCAAAGTCCAAAAGGAAGCGAAGCAATAAAATGCGAAAGTCGGGGACGCGTTCCCCGACTTCTTGCTTTATGCTTTCAATTTCCCGTTTTCTTCCCTAAGGAGGGCGTTTTCCGCACGCAAGCGTTCGTTCTCCGCCTTTAAGGTCTGCGCCAAACGGTCGTATAACGAATTGATCTCGTTCTCCAGCCGACGGCGTAAAAATTCCTTATCGGGAAGAGCGGGCTTTTTCTCGCCGTTTACGCGGTGTTTCAACGTTTCCGCCTCCTCCGTCAAGCCCATCTCCGCCGCCAACGCCGCGATACGCTTCGGGTCCTTTTTCAGCGTGTTGCGGTATTTATTCTGCAAGCGGAGCATCAGTTTATCGTCGCCGTTCGACAAATTGAAGATCGCCCGACGGACGGACAAGCCCTTGCTCTTTTCCGCCAAAATACTTCTCAACGCCGCGTCCGTTTCCTCCTCCGTGAACTCGCGGATCTTTTCAACGGACAGACTCGAACCGTCGAGAAGCTTCACGATCCGTTCGTCCTTTTTCTCGTTCTTCATCAAAGCGTAATAATAATTGCGCACGCTGCCCTTCGCCCGTCCGCGCGCCGCGCCGTACGTTTCGAACAGGTAAGTAAGCGTTTTCCCCTTGCTTTTGCCCTCTTTGATAAATTCCACCAAGCTCTTCGCTTCCTCTTCCGTGTAACCGTTGATTTTATTCATAAAATTATCCTCCGATAACGATTTTCACGGTGATTATTGACAAATTTTCTCATTTTATACTTTTTGAACGAAAAAAAGAATACGATATACTATGAAAATTTATTTTTTATCCTCCCGCCCGTGCGCGCTCACCTTAAACGGCGCGTATTTCGGCGTGACCGACGGCTTCGAACGCTTCGCCGAAATTTCCCTCAAAGACAACCTTTTCGTCCGCTTCGCGCCCGAAAACGCCCTGCCCGTCTCTTTTTTCCTTACCGAAAATATCCGCTTCGACCCGCCCGAGGGCTGCGACGTGTATCTTTTGAAAGGCGCGATCGCACTCTACGCGCACGGTTTTCAACCCACCGATTTTTCCTTACGCGCGGTCGCGCAGAAAAGGGAAAACGGGTGCGTCGCCACCGTCTTTCAACAGGGCGCGGTGCAACTCTCCCTGCAATCGGAGCTCGGTTTTTTCGTCGCGACCCTGCCCCCGTCCTTTTCCTCCTGCGAGATAACCTTCGAAAGCGGGCTCGTGCTTTTGCGCGCCCCCGATTCCCTCGCCGTTTTTACGAAAAAGGGCGAACGGCTCCTTTGCGAAAACGTGCTTTCCCACGAAACGGAAAACGGCGTTTTAAAGGCGCGCCTGCTCCTCTCCGATTCCCGTTTCCGATTTGCCGATTGCACGTACGCGCTTTCGGAAAACGCCTGTACGCGCACGGGCTTTTCCCTCGTGCAGACGCGTACGCAAAACGGAGAAACGGACGAACGCAAGCTCCGCGACGAGCTCCTCCCCTACGCCTTCTTCGAAAGCGTCCTGATCGGGGCGGATCACGCCGATTTCCTCGCCCCCGAGCTGCAACTCAAGGCGCGGGATATCGTCTCGTTTTTAGGCGATTTTGTCGCCGTAACGCCGACTGCGGACCCATGCGTTTGCGCACTGATCCGCAAGAAGAAAGAACGGCTTTTCGAAGCGGATTATTACTCCGTCGAGCTGCGCGACGGTAAGATCGCCGACGTGAAGGGATAAAAAGGCAAAAGTTTCCGAAAAAAACAAGGACTTTTTTAAAAAAACGCCCACCCGTGCGCTTGACACAGGTCGGCGGTTTAGTATACAATATATATAGGTGAAAATCAAAAAGCGAGGTAAATTTATTATGCAAAAGACTATTTGTAAGAAAGTGTACGACACGGAAGCTTCGACGCTCGTGAAGAAAGTAACGTTCGGTTGCTACGGCTGTGCGGACGGATACGAGGAAAGCCTGTACAAAACGGAAAGCGGCAACTTCTTCCTTTACACCAACGGCGGCGCAAGCTCCAAATACACGAAAGAGGACATTACGAGAATGAGCGCCGACAAGGCGAACGCGTGGCTGAAAGATCACGAATAATTCCGTAAAAAACCAATCCCCGCCCGACCCTCTCGGTTCGGCGGGGATTTACTTTATATTCAGAATTTCTTTACTTCCACTTTCTTGATGATAAGCGGCTCCGCAAGCAGCTCGTAGGTCGCTTTCTTGTTGTGATCGCTCACGTACGGATCGTTCGAATCGACGGTCTTGGTCACCGACAAAACGTTCGCCGCGTCCGAAGCGTATTCCTCGAGCTCCGTTTGCAGCTCGGTCAACGCGTCGACGCTGTCCTCGTCGAGCTCCGCAAACGTGCAATAATTCGTGTTCGTCTTTTCCTCCTGCGTCAAGGAAATGAAGAACAGCGAGGTCGCGCTGTTGTCCGCGTAATCGCGTCCCTTCCATTCGCCCGCTTCGGGATGATCGAGCATGACTTTCTCCGTACAGTCGCTCTTGTCGGTATAATACATCGTCAACGAACCGAACGATTCCTTCTTTTCGCCGTTTTCCACGTTGAATTTGCTGTTATCGTAAAATTCTCCGTACAGCGTATAAGTGGGTTGGGTCTTGTTTTCGTCCTTATACACCGTCGTGGGGAAATTTTCGTACGTTTTCACAAGCTCGAAATATTTCTGTTCCTTGAGCTTGTCGTCCGCGGACGCGTCGTATTCGTACCCGCCCGTGTACATTCTCGTACCGTCGTAATCGTGCACGCAAAGCCCGTCATAATAACCTTTCTCCGCCAACGCGAGGAAGTGTGCCACCGTCGCGGGCGCGATCTTTCTGTACAGCGTATAATCGAGCTCGTACGTTTCGCCTTGGAATTCGAGCGTGATCGTAACCTCGGGGTGCGAGGTCTCGCACGCCGTCATCGTCGCCATACAACCGAACGCCGCCGTCGTTGCCAGAATACCGCTGAGGAATCTTTTCAGTTTCATATTTGCCTCCTGTGCGCGTTATCGGGAAAAACCCACTGCATACACATAATACTACTTTATTATTTTAGCGTTTAATTCCCGTTCTGTCAATCTCTTTTAACGTATTTTTGCCAATTTTTATCTGTTTTACACAAAACGAAAGACGGACGGGAATTCCGTAAGTCCCGTCCGCCTGAGATAAGCGCGTCGATTCAGGGGTATGGCGCGCCGATCTTCCGTTGTATTAGCGGAAAAATTTTTAATTATTCAATCATTCCGCATTTACTTTACCGCTGTGCCGTCGGTTAGCCGAGATGCAATTCGATCAAGTATATGATCTCGTCCCATGTGATGTAGCCTTTTCCGACGGAAACCTTAAAGTTTTCGAATCCGAACGCCGCAAACTGCTCGTAGGAGCAATACGCTTCGAAATCCTCGTACGTATACAAACCGTATTTTTCGATATCGGCTTGCATTGCGGCTTCGTCGTATTTCATATCCTCGCCGACCTCGTAAGGCATCAACCATGCGGGACTGTTCTCCACCTCCGCGGCGGTAACCGTCCACATGCCCTCGAGTATACAGTTATACTGCTCCGCCGTAAGAACGGACCATACTTCCGTATACTGTTCGGAAACGTCGTATCCTACAAGCTTCGTCGTTGCGTAACCGTCGCCGTCGACCTTGACGAATTCGTGCCCGATATACTCGGCGACGTTATACTCGTCGAGAAGCACAAACTCGTTCGTCGCCGTATCGAAGAACCCGTGTCCGTTGATCGTCTTGACCGTCGTACCGTCCTCGAATATCAATTCGGTAACGTTGACGGTGTCGTAACCGTGATTCATCAGAATCGACGCGGGCGCCTCGTCATACTCTCCCGTACGGAAATTCCAAACGAGGAACGTTTCGTCGCCCGTGAGCGCGTCTATCCGTTTCTGCGTGCCGTCCGCAAGCGTTACAAGCGTGTCGCCCGTTACGCAGGTACTACTCTTCGTAAACGCCTCCAACGTATAGCCTACGTAGTAGTAATACGTCGTATTCGTAGAATCCGTGTAGGAGTATTGCACCAACGTTATATATGCCACTCGATCGGCAGAAACATTAGGCGATTTATAACAAAGCACGTTGTTATAAACCTCGGGGTCACTTCCCGCAGAAGAGGCGGACGCCCATTTGAAGATATTCGAAGCTCCGCTTTGAGTCAGATTACCGTCGGTCAAATTACTCCAACTCGTTACGTCGGCTGCCTCCTTGTAAACACCTTTGACTGCCGTCAATGTACTAGGCAAAGTCGTTGTGGAAGAATTGTAAGTAAATGCGTCGCCGATACCGCCGTTTTTATAATCGGTGATGGTAACAACGTTCTCAAACACAGGGAAATACGCATAAGAACTCGAACCCTTGGTAGAGGTAAGCTTTGCGGCAACAATGGGATAGTAGATATTTTGATCGCCGATCATCATATACGTCCACGTGCTGTTGTCGGCTGTAACGCCCGTCGCGGAAATATACGTATTGTTGTTAACCGTGATCTTTTCGGTCGCCGCATTGCTGCTGCCGAACGTAAACGTTGCGTGTTTTGCTTCGGGCGCGACTACCGATACGGAAATATGCACCGTTTTCGTATACGTTTTGTCGTAGGTGCTCACGCCACCGTTTTCGTCCATACCGTAGTTGTTGCTATCGGTATACGTATAAACGACCTCGTATCTCCCCGCCGTATTAAACGCAATGCTCTTGCCCGTATAATCGGCGCCGTTCATGCTGACGGTGTAACTCAACGTGTCTCCTTTCGTCGCCGTCAGAATAGAGGTGTCCCAATTGAAGGTATCGCCCACGTCCATCGAGATCAACACGGTGCCGTTGTCCTCGTAGCAATAATCGTTGCTGCCGTCCGTCTTTGCCACGTAATTCTTCGTCGTATAGTCGAAAGAATACGCGGGCGCGATCTCGTATTGCCCCGCCGTAGCGTATTCGGGCACGGTCGCCGCAATGCTTTCCGCCGTAGGTACGCTCGTATGCACGTAACCCGTTACCCCCGTCATTGTCGGCGAAGCCTCTACGTAACCGTCCACGTCGGAAATATTGCTATCCCCTACCGCGTCTATCATCGATAAAATACCCGTATTTACCCAAGTATCCGAACCGTCCGAATATTGCAACGCACTACACGTACTTCCGAACATCACGTCCATCAGTTTGCTCGCGTAAGTGTCCGTAATATACGTATCCGCCTGCGTTTCGGAAAGATGATTATACTGCGTAATGCCGTTGTTCACCGTCACCGTAGTGGTGCTCAGCACGTTTTCGTAATACACGACCACGCCGAGCCCTACGACGACCGTACCGTCGTCAGCCGTATCGTTGCCGTTTACTTGATTGATCGTCGTCACGTTGTCCAAAACGACGTTGCCGTTACGGATATCGAGGTTTGCGAAATTGCCGCCCTTCAACGTACTGTTGACGATCTCCAAATTTCCGCCGTTCACACGCACGGGCGCGGCACAATTCGAAATATAGCTGTTTGCTATCGTGCTGTTCCCCACGGACAATACGACGGGTCTGTTGTAAGCGTCTTTTACTTGTGCGCCGTAGGTCGTATACACCGCGCCGACCAGCTTCACGTTATCCAACGCCGCATTGCTTAAATAAACGAGATAGTTATTCGAAACGCTCCCCGTGCCCGTATAATCGCCGTCGCTTACGTCAAAGGTAAAACCGTTGCCGTATAAGGTAGCCCCCGATAAATAATACGAACTACCGCTCGACATCGTGATATCGTTTAACAGTACCGAGTTTCTGTTTCCCAGCTCGCTGTATGCCGTCACGTTGGTAGCGTCCACCACTTCCAAATAAAGCGTTTTTGCCGCGCTGTACGCTTCGTCCACCGTCACCTTTACAACGCCCGTTCCTTCGAATCGAACCGTCGTCAGATCGTCCGCAACCGTACCCGTTGCGTCGCCCGAAACGTTTTCTACCGTGACCCCTTCGAGCTTATACTCGGGCGTGATCGTGGTTTCCCCGATCGTGAAACCCTGTTCCTCCGCCGCCGTAAACAGCGAAGTCAAGCTTACCGCGTTTTCGTTACCCACGCGATAGAGATAATCGTCTGCGTTTGCAAAAGTCGTAACCGCTCTGTTTGCCGCAAAATACTCGTCGGAGGAGGATTTTGCATAATACTTCGCAAACGCCGCAACCGTGGAAAGCGAACGCACGTCCGTATCTTCTGTGTATTGATATGCTCCGTTTCCGTCCACGTAATAGCCGCGGAACGCAAAGTCGCGACCGTACGCGCTTTCGGGAATATCGTACATATATACGACAGACTCCATATACGTGCCCGTTGCGACGGTGATCTCCGTCCATTCGCCCGTCGTAACGACGTTTGCGGCTTTCGCGCCGTTATATCCCGTCGTCGCGCCGCCGATATTCAGCTCGCTCGCGCCCAACTTGTCTTTGGGGATAACCAGCGTGCCCGTCGTCAACTCGCTTAAACCGAGCGCGTCGTACTGTTCCTTTTCCATACGTACGTGGAAACGAATACCGTTTTTGCCGTCGTTTGCGATACGGACGCTTGCGCCGTCGCAAAAATAAGTCGCCGTGTCCGCGCTTGCGTCCACGTTGTTTCCGATCGCAAAGCCTACGCCCGCGACCACACAAGAAAACGCGCAAATCGTCGTTGCGATGACCGATTTCAATTTTTTATTTACTCTCATATCAATCCCCCCAGCCCAGATCGCCTTCGCTCGTAAAGGGATATTGGAATCCAACGCTCCCCGTGAGCACGTCGATAGGTTCGAACGAAACGATATTGATCGACGGCGTATCGTATTTTTTGATTTGTTGCGTTATCATTTTTTCTCCTTTTTTGCGAAAAATCGCACCTCTTGCGCGTATACGCAAGAGGCACGCGTTTTTTTCCTCCGTTATGCGAAGGTGTACTCCGTCGAATTTACAACGATATAATCGCTCGAATCCTCGGGGTTGGTAAGACGAAGCTCAACTTTCATCGTCATACCTGCGCACGCACCGCTGTTATCGAATACGCCGCAGTTGAATACTTTAACGAAGTTTGCAACGTCCGCATACGTAAACGTAGCGTCTATGGAAGCCATAAGCCCCGTTGCAACGTTTGCCTCCGTTGCAGGAGCGTAGAATGCGATCCACGTGCCGTCCTGCCATAACTCATACGATCCCGCAAGACCAAGCTGACCCTCTTCGATATCTCTATCGATCGTTACATAATAGTCTGCCAGCCAATTTGCATAATCGCTTGCCAATGCCATATCGTAGCTTTGCGCCATCGTAAACGTATACGCCGCTTCAAGGTCTACTTCCGTGTCCGTGTCGTAAATTTTAACTTCCGTATTCGCGTTGAACGTTGCAAGTTCTTCTTCCGTCATTACGGTAACGGTAGCCAATTTCTGTGCTTTCATTTCGCCGTCTTCGACAAGTGCGCCACCCGCAACCATATTTCCGTAAATGCTGTTCTCTTCGTTATCCTCATGCAAATTGCCACTAACCTCAACGTCAGCAGAACAATCCTCTAATTTGACCATACCCGCAACTCTACCAATCAACTGACCTGCGTAATGTCCGTCGGGTTCTTCTGCCGTTTCAACGATCGTAACGGTCGCATTCGTTACGGTGCAATCGCTCGCAACGATTTGCGCCGTAGGCGTAACGTGTCCCACCAATGCGCCCGAGCTCTTCGCACCGTTTACCGTAGCGTTGTTTACTTCCACACCGCTAATGTTTAACGTACCCTGTGCATAACCTACGATAACGCCGGCATAACCCGAAGCGTTTTCGTCGGAAGTTACGGTAACGTTTTCAAGTTTGAGGTTGGAAACATTCAAGGTAGAACCCTCGTAACCGTAGAAAAGCGAAGCCATACCCGTAGAGTTGTCGTTTTCACCCGAAACGATATTGATATTGGAAATCGTATATCCGTTGCCGTCAAAGGTAGCCGAGCCATTATAGGGCACCGACATCGCGCTGAATTTCGCGCCTTCCATATCGATATCGTTCATAAGAACAACGTTTACGTTGCTTCTCAGCGAATAGGTTGCGCTTACACTCTGTAAGCCGTTTGCACTCAAATATTGCAAACCGTTTGCATTGTATACACACAAATTACCATCGGGATCAAGCGCGATACCGTCTGCAATTTTCTGATAATATACACCGTTCGGCGTTACCGTACCGTTATCCGTTACGATCGCGCTGATGTCCGTAAGTTGCGAATACGCGTTTTGAATAGGCGCTTCGGTGATAAGTCCGTTATAATCTACCGTTACGGTTGCTCCGCTTACGATCTCTACCGTGCTTGCCGTATTCACCGCCGTCGCTACACCCGAAACTGCGCCTACGCCGCCCCACGTTTCTGCGGGGTTCTTCAATTGATTGAATTTCGCACTGTTCGTACCTGCGATTTTCACGTTGTTGAGCGTTGCGCCTTCGATCGAGCCCGCAACGATACCCGCCTGCGAGCCCTCCGCCGTTACGTTTTCAAACGTGATGTTTTCAATAACGCCGCCGCCTACGTAGCCCGCAAAGCCGCTTCTGCCCCACCAATCTATACCGCAGTTAAGGTTGGAAACCGTATGATTTTGACCGTCAACGTTTACCCACCAAGCGTGAATAGGCGTCCAAGCGATACCAGTCATATCCATATCTGCCGTAAGGGCGAATTTGATCGATCTGCCCTCGCCGTGAGAAGTTGTGTTGATAACACTGTTCATCAAACGCATACCATCTTCGCTGTTCACGTAGTATACGCCGTTTTCGTACGTGATGGGATCCACCACTTCCGCGTTGCCCTGTACCGCCTCTACGCGAAGCTGATATTTACAGCTGTAATCGCCGTTGTATTTGTTGTCTTCTTCGTTGCCTTTCGATTCGAAAGAGATCGTAACGGTGATCGTTTCCACAACCGTACCGTTTTCCACGCCTTCCAAATACGTCCAATTGTCGACGCCGTAGCCGCCGAGGAATGCAATTTTCGCTTGACCGTTAGTCGCTTCTTTCTTTTCAAAGCTTACCGTAAGCGCGTCCGCAAGACCGTTGTCTTCCGTCGTTTCCACTACCGTTCTGTATTGCGCCGCCACGTTGCTGTAATTGGTGATCGTCACGTCGAACGTGAAGCTGTCGTTGGGTACCATTCTGTCGATAACGATCGCCCCGTCGTCCGTCAGAGTCGCCGTGCCGATATTGTCCCAACCCGCGAGGTTGTTTTCCTGAAGGTTGCTTGCCGTAGCTTCGACCTCGACTTTACCCGAAGTAACCGCGAGGTTTACGCTCGATTCGCTCGTGAATAATGCATACGTACCGCCCGCGATGAGGCTCGTGCTCATTGCGATCGTCGCCAACGACGTAAGCAAAACTTTGTTCTTTCTTTTCATTTTTTATGTACTCCTTTAAAATTGTTTTTTGATTTATTTAAGCGTTCACGTTGCTGCTGCTTGTTTCCAAGATTTCCGTGTTCTGTACCGCGTATACCACGAGATCGAAATCGATGGTTTCGCCCATGGACGAGTTGTTTTCGCCGTCGCCCAAGCTTAAGAACTCTACCTTTACGGTAAAGGTTTGGCTCCCATCCTTTTCTATCGTACCGATCGTATCTTCGGCGCTGCCGAGGGTGAAGCTGCCGTTACCGAGGCGCCGACCTTCGATCTTGTACTCATCCGATACGTACACCGTCACCGCAAGCTGATCGTCGAGATGAAGCGTGCCGTAATCGATCGCGGTACCGTTTGCGTCCTTTTCCGCCAGCTCGATCGAGATCCAATAATCGAACGCCACCGCGTCCACGTTTTCGAGCTTCATCGTCGCCTCGAACGTGTTGCCGGGCACGATCTTTGTGTCCGCCGTCAATCCGAAAACGTTTTCGGTGCTGTTGGTGAAATCTACCTCGTTCGTTTTTTCGGTTTTTAACGTTTTACCCGTAGTAGGGTCGAGCGTATACGTGGTGAGCGAGGTTCTTTTCAGACCCGCGTCCAACGTACCCGCCTGCAAGTGCACGCCTTCGTTGACTTCGTCCGTGAACAGCGCGTACGAGCCGCCGACAAGCATCAGTGCGCTGAGCGTGAGGGTCATATACGCCATCATCATCGTGCGCATTTTCTTTGCCATGTTTTAATACCTCCGTTGTTTTAATTTTCCTTTTCTTTTTCCGTCGTCGCGTTTGCCGCATTCGATTTACGGCGTCTTTCCCGACGTCTTTCGCGAGCGAGGCGTTTCCGTTCCTCGCGTTCGTCCTGCGCCGTTTTCACCGCGATATCGATCGCGTCCTTTACCGCCTGTACCGTCGTTTCGTCCAAGACCTTGATCACCGTCGCCGCGTGCTTAACGGAAATTTTGTTTTCCGTTACGTACGATTTGAAGCTACTGTTCTGCAAGATCAGCTCCGCGTGTATCACGCCGCGTTTGATGAGAAGTCGCACCAAACGGGTCTTGCCCTGTTTGTATTCTTCATAGCGCACGTTTTTATAACGCTTGCTGTCCTCCACCTGCGCCGCATACTTCACGAGCTCGTCGTAATAGCCCTTGTACTCGGACGTGAGCGCGAGATACTTCTCTTCCAGCGTCTGCACCGTCGAGGAGAAGCGCACGCCGTCGCCCTCTGCGGGCGCGACCTCTTCCTGCACGGACTCGGGCTCAGACTCGGTTTCGGGTTCGATTTCGGGCTCCGCTTCGATTGCCGTTTCCCGCGGTGCCTCCGCAACGGGCTGAGGCGCGGGTGCGGGAGCGGGCGCTTTTGCCGCTTTCGCTTCTTTTGCCGCTTTGCGGGCTTCTACCTGTTCCTTTATGATGTCGCGCGTGATCACGAGAGTGGAGTACACGCACATCAACATCGCAAAGCACATAAATACGAGTATTATCTTATCTGTCATAACGTTTCAGACCTCCTGTCTAAATTTTTCTTCTTCGGTTTTCACCACGTCCCCCGTTGTTGTCCCGTCTTACTTATCCTTCGTTTGTTCTATTCGCTCCGTTTCTTTCGCAGACGGCAGACGTTCCTTTTCCCTATCTTCCGTGGTCTCGTCCGTGGGTGCCGTTTTCGTCGGTATTTCTTGATCGTTATCGTTGTTATCGTTTTCGGGTATCGGTTCGTTTTCCTTCGGAGATTCCGTCGTAGTCTCGTCCGTAGGTGCCGTTTCCGCCCGTATCTTTTCATTTTCGGCGGGGGCAGGTACGGCTTCAATCGGTTTTGCTTCGGTTGCCGTTTCCGTCGCTACGGGCGGGGCAGGTACCGATCCGACGGGCGCGGCTACGCTTTGTTGAAGCATAGCGAGCTGTCGTTTAAGCTCCTCGATCTCGTTTTGTTGTTTCGCGCTTTCCTCTTTCACCTTTTCCGTTTTTTCCGAACGGAACGCGCCGACGATCCGAACGATTTCCATCGCGATGACGATCAGACAGGGAACAATGACGATACAGGTGATTCCTACGGGCGTGCGCAGTGCATAGATGACCACCCCGAGCGTATAGCTATGCCCCGTCACTTTACCGATCACGTAGTTCAAGCTCGCCTCGTCCGAGGTATCGATCTTCTGCGTCATGCCGCCGTATTCGCCCGCGAAGTTATCGCCCGTCAGGGAAATGTCGTATCCGCCCGTTTCGTTGGGCGCGATCGCGATTATACGGTGCGTGATCGTCACTTGCGTGCCGTACACGTAACGGAAGGTCAGCACGTCTCCGACTTTAAGCTCCGCATACCACGCGTCCGCCTCCGCTTTATCCTCGGGCACCACGTCGATAAACAACACGCTTTTTACTGGTAACGAGCCTATCTCGTAGTCGCTCACGTCCGTCTCCGCGTTCTCCGCCATGGAATCGGAACGGACGATACGGAGCTGTTTCCCGAAAATTGTTGCCGCACCGTCCGGATCTTTTTTCGTGGTAATGGCAAAAATAAGTGCGAGCATACAAACCGCCATTAAAGCGTATCCTAAAACGTATAAGGTCGTTTTTATGATTTTCTTTGCTTTTCCCTTCATTTTACCCTGCCGAAATTTATATTGTAAATAATACCCGATTATTCCAATTTTATTTTAGCGCCAGCCTCCTACTATCAAGTTTTTATATATTAATATATAAAAGAACAAAATTTAAGTATGTAAGAGTCAGTTAATAACTTACTCCAATTTATATTATAATCAGTTTTTAACTGACTGTCAAGTAATAACTGACCGTTTTTCGTATAATATTTTTATGAAATTCACCGAACGCTTCAACGAAGCATTAAAAAACAGCGGGAAGACGCAGGTGGAGATTGCGCGGGCGATCAACGTAACGAAGCAATGTATCACCGATTATAAAAGCGGAAAAAGCGTTCCCTCTTTGGAAACGCTTTGTCTGCTGTGCCGTTTTTTAGAAGTTTCTTCCGATTATCTTTTGGGTTTGAGCGACTATTGAGTTTAACAACGCTCCTTCTGTTCGTGCGCTTTCAACGAGCGGACGCACTTTTTCGTATTGATTTTTTATCTCAGCGCATACCTGCCCCCTTGTTTCAAGAAAATAAGAGCAAAAAATTGTAGATAAGGTCGATCGCGACGGCAATAAAAAGCGTGATTGCGACGATACGGACAAACGCGCGCGGAAGCTTTCCGAGCGCGTTTTTTATTGGCGGGAAAAGAAATTTCATAAAGAAAAAGATCAAAGCCGCCCACGCAAGAGATATCGGTAAACACACGTAACCGTTTAAATTGAACGGTTGCGCGGCATAGCTCCACAGCCATATACCGAAAGCTTTATCGAAGAAGAAGCCGACGGAAAGCTCGGCAAGGCTGGGGATCACGAACGCGGCAAGAAGATACAGAGGATAACGAAAAACGGGATTTTCCACTTTTTTAAGTAAAAGTCCGCCTTCGTCGGGCGTGCCGACGAGGAAATACGCCGCAACAAGCGAGCAACCGTAGATCGGGCAGAACGGTAGCGTCATAAAGCCGCGATCCGTCCAGCGATGCGTTACCACGAAAACGAACGTGGTTTCGAAAGCCCACCCCAAAAGCGAAAGCGTCATCGTCAGCAAAAAATAGCGACTCAAGCCATAGCCTTGCGTTGTTTTGCTCTCTGTTTTTTCCATTTCCACACCGCCTTTTCCGACAGTATGCGTTAAATAACGTTTATATATCCACCGTTTTGTGATTTGTTTGGGCTCGGCTTATTCGGTATGATAAGCATACCGAACGAAGCAACTTATTGCGCAGTCGAGCGTATCCCTTTTTATCCCTAACCGCACTTATTCACTTTTCCCTCTTACTTATTACTTTTGGGATACACTCCCTCCGCCAACCAAAAACAAAAAATCATACGTATATCCAAAAACACGTAACAAAAAACCTTGTTCGGTTAAGAACAAGGCATAGCGGCGATAAATTTCCCAAAGGGAATATGTGGATAAAATAGATTTGCCTTGCTTGCAAGAGGGAAGAAAATGATTTCGGGTACGAAACGGGAGCTTGCTCATAGAGCCGTGC
>JAFTPU010000006.1 GCA_017463105.1 Clostridia bacterium | reverse complement strand
ATCCCGACGGCACTTCGGCGGGCGCAAGCTTCAATCTTGCAACGAACGGCACGGCGGCGAACGCAGTTCCCGAAAGCGAGGTTATCAAGTTCTATAAGGACGGCGTATTGCTGACGACTTCGGATACGATCGCAAAGGGCGCGTGGTATACGGTAGTGATCGATCTTTCGGGCGCGCTGAACGCTTCCAATCCGAACGTGAGCTTCAACGGTACGGCAAACAATACGTGGTATTTCGACAATATCCGTTACTATCGCAACGACACGTGGAAAACCGATTACGTAAACGCATAAATACGCTTTTGTGAAAAGGAGTTATAAAAAAATGAAAAAGGTTTTGGCACTTATTATGGCATTTACGCTCGTTGCTTCCTTCGCCGCTTGCGGCGGAGGCGGCAATACGGGCTCGACGGGCGGCGGCTCGACCAACACCGATTCTACGGGCGGGAGCAAGCCCACCGTGGAACGCGATCCCTCCAAGGCGAAAAAGATCGTTATCTATACGGGCGGTTCGAGCGAATTCTTCTGGTCCGCGGGCACGAAGGAGCAGGAGGTTTGGGACGCCGTTGAGGAGGCGTTCTATAACGATTATGCCGTGAACGTCGATTTTCAAGTCAACTTTTACGGCAAGGATATGAAAGACAAGATCAACGCCGAGCTCACTGCGGGCGGACAGGTCGACGTCGTGATGTCCCATACGGGCGGCGGCGACGGGATCGACGATTGGATGTTCAACAACGATCAGTATTACGATCTGTACGATCTCATCGACGAATACGGCGCGAATATCTACCAATATTCCACGTGGACGCAGGGCGACGTATCGCTCGACGCGCTCACCCGTTTGACGACTTTCGATAAGCAGGTCGTCGGTATTCCGTCCGTTATCAATCCGTATAAATTCGGTATTCTCGTGAGAAAAGACCTCATGGAAGCGGCGGGCTACACCGACGACGCGGCGAAGGTTTCGGAAGGCTATAAGCTCGTGGATAATTTGGAAACGTTCGAGGAAATGGCGCTTGCGATCGTCAACGCAGACCCCAACGACGACGTCAAATACGCTACGACGGGCGCGATCTTCGATTTGGAAAAGGCAGGGCTTCTCGGCGCGTACGGATTGGACGCGGGGTATTACACGAGCACCGTCGACGAGGCGACGGAAACGTTCGGCGCGGGCTTCATGAAGGAAGGCTACGGCGACGTGCTCGAGCTGGAAAACAGATGGGCGAAAAACGGCGTGATCTCGGGCGAAGCGGATACGATCCTTCTCTCCGACGGCGAAAACAATTTCATCAGCGGTAAGACCGCGATCTTCGTACAAGACCCGTCCATCAATCACCTCATTCAGGTGGCGAGAAAGGCGAAAGCGAGAAATCCCGAAGCGGAATTTACCGTACTCGGCGCACTCACGAAGGACGCAAACTCGACGGCGAAAGGCTTTATGCGTAACTCGGTGGCGACCTTTGCGGCATGCGTGAGTAAGACCTCGCAGTGTGCGAAAGAGATCGTGCAGTTTATCAATTGGATGTACGAGGATCCCGCAAACTACCTCCTTTGCAAATACGGCGTGGAGGGGAAGCATTGGATCGATAACGGCGACAATACCTATTCGTACGCAAACGAATCCGATTATATCAATCCGCCTTATTCGGGCGTTTTGAGCCTTGTGGAAAATCAGAACGTGGCGAATTATACGTACGCGGGATATACGGAAGAGGAGCTGTCGTGGATCGCTACGGCGCAGGATAAATCGAATTATATCGATAACGATACGGTCGATTACTTCCTGCTCACGGACAATATGCAGATGAACACGGAATTGGATACGGGTCGTCGTTATATGTACAATTTCTGTCAGACGCAGGTTTGGAGCGGCGCGAATATCGACGTGAAAGCGGGCTTTGCGAACAACCGCGCGGAGTATCTTAAGGCGGCGGCGTACGACAGCGAAAACTCGTACGGTAAATATATGTATCAGCTTTATAAGGCGTTGAGTGGTAAATAATGAGTAAACTTCTTTATATTGCGCTCGGCGTACTCGCGTTCGTCGAGCTGTACGCGATCGGCGCGGCGGCAGCCGCGAGAAAGTGCGGAGAAAAGGACTGGAAAAAATGCTTTATTCCCTTCTATGCGTTTTACGTGATAAACCGCATGACGGGCGGCTTTACCGTACTCAGTATCCCCGTGCGTAAAATGCACGGAATGCTGATCGCCCTTACCGCCGTGATCTTGGCGGCTTGCGCGTATACCTTTTGGGGACAGAAAAACCTGCCCGAGCTTTCGGCAGGTCCTTTGAAACAGATCATGACGGTAATCGTCGTATTTTGTGCCTTTCTTGCCTACGTCACGCTGGTGTTGTCGGCAAAGAAAATCTATCGACGGTTTAACGTGAAAAGAGAAGGGGCGTTCACCCTCCTGTCCCTGCTCGTCGTTACTATTCCCGTTTTGTTTTGCTACGTTTCCAAAAACGAGCCCAAAACGTTAAAAGAAATGTATTGACTCCCTTTTGCGAAAACGGCGTTTCGGAATTTTCCGAAACGCCGTTTTCTTTTACAGTCTGCTCGAATACGGGATCAACAGCACGCTTGCGGCGATGAGAAGGGTACTCATCGGTTTGTCAACGAAAGAGCAAAGGAAGCCTTTTTTGAAAAAAATGTGTTCGTTGTGTGTAAAAAAACGTTGTATTCTGTTGACTTTTAAGATATGATATTGTATAATTAAGAAAATAACCATAACGACCACGCGGGAATTTTAACGAAAAAAACAGCCCCGCGGGGCTGTTTGCCGTATTCGGCAAACAAAGATATTATCGAAAAAAACAGGGAGGGGTTTCCAATGGCACAGTTAAACGTTATCAGTCAGGAAATGACGAACGATCAATTGGTCTTTAAAAGCTACATAGAAGATTTCAACACGAAATCTCAGCTTATCGTATACGAATCGCAGGAAGCGTTGTTCTTCAAAAACGGACAGGCGCTCGATCTGTTCGCGGCGGGCAAACATACGCTCGACACCGAAAATCTGCCCTTCTTAAAACGCATTTTCGGTAAAATATTCGGCGGGGCGACGCCTTTTCCTTGCGAAGTTTTCTTCATCAATAAGGTCAGCGTACTCGATATCCTTTGGGGTACGGATATGCCTATCGCGTTGGAAGACCCCAAATACCATTTGCTTATCAACGTGCGTTCGAACGGTCAGACGGGTATCCGTATCAAGGATTCCCGCCGTTTCGTCGTAAAGGTGGTCGGTCAGCTCCGCGAAGTCAACGTAGACACCGTACGCCGTGCGATCAAGGGCGCGATGATGTCCTCGATCAAGGAAACGATCGCCTCCGCTATCGTCGAACAGGGCATGAGTATCCTCGAGATCGCGACCAAGCTCAGCGAGCTGGGCGCGCGCGTACAGGCGAAGATGAACGCGAAGGTCGAGGATCTCGGTATCGAGATCGAGCATTTCGAGATCAATTCCATTCTTGCGGGCGATCAGGACCTCGTCAAGCTCCGCGAAGCGAAGGAAAGACGGCTGGAAATGACGACGGAGATGGAGCTCGAGGCGCAGAAGGTGCGTATGATGAGCGAAGCGAAAGCGTACGCACGTTCGGTCGAAGGGTATTCCTATTACGACGAACGCCGCTTCGACGTGCTCGAAAACGCGGCGAAGAACGAAGGCGCGGCGGGCGGTCTTATCAATATGGGCGTCGGCATGGGCGTCGGCGTGGGCGTTGCTCGCGACGTCGGTCAGATGACCAACGAAATGCGCGCGGCAGGACAGCCGAACGCACAGCAATCGGTCGCGGTGGCTTCCGTTTGCTCGGGTTGCGGTCAGCCGATCGCGGCGGGCGCGAAATTCTGCCCTAATTGCGGACAGAAACAGGAGCCCAAACAGAGATTCTGTCCCGAATGCGGCTCTCCCGCACCCGCAGGCGGTAAATTCTGTACCAATTGCGGCACGAAGCTCGAATAATCGTAAAGAGGTTTTGTTATGAAAAAAACGGGTAGAATACTTCTTTTATTGGCGTTCGTGCTGGTGGCGTTCGCGCTCAACGCGATCGTATTCCTCACCGCGCCCGAGCGCAGCATATACACGCCCGTGTTTTGGGTCACGTGGGCGTTCGCGGTGCCGTGGAACCTGATCTGGTGCGTCGGGTTGCACCTTTGGGCAAGCAAGAAAAACGGCGACGAAATCGTGCAGATGCCGATCGCGTATTATCTTTGCTATCTTTTTGGCGGCGCGTATATCACCGTGGCGTGTCTGTTTATCTATAAAATTCCCCTTGTTTACGAGGACGTCGTAAACAACGTGACGATTCCGCTCGTCATCGAGATCGTGCTTATGGCGGCGCATATCCTCGTGGCGGGATATTCGATCTTCGGCGCGGCGTACATCGCGCGTAACGAACGCCACGTCAAACAAAAGGTGCTCTTTATCCGTCTTTTGAAATCGGACGTCGACGGTTGCGCGGCGGCGGCAAAGGGCGTTGAAACGAAAAAGGCGTTACAGGATTTCGCCGACAAAATCCGTTTCAGCGATCCGATGAGCCATGCGGCGCTCGCGGGCGTGGAAGCCGAGCTTTCCGCCACCGTCGAACAGATCGTCGCGAAGATCGCGGAGGGCGCGGAGGAAGAAGCGGTCGAGCTCGTGAAGAAGGGCGAGCTTCAGTTGGAAAGAAGAAACAGCCGCTGTTTGCTGCTGAAATGAAAAAACAGTTTCGCGAGGTCAGGACGCTCGATCTCGTTACGTACGCGGTTCTTCCGCCCGTACTGACCGTCCTTTTGTGGGCGCTCGGTATTCCCGCGGCGGTGGAATATATCCCGATCCAAGGCTGGATATTTTATACGCTCGGCGGGATAACAACGTATTTTTTCGTCAAACGCTTCGTCATCGGCGTCGTGCTGTGTTATAAGGCGTTCGCGCCGCTTAAGGTGCGCGACAGGTGCCGTTTTCAGCCCACGTGCTCGACGTATATGATCATGGCGATCAAAAAATACGGACTCATTTACGGTATTATCAAGGGTATTCGTCGTATAACGAGGTGCCATCCGCCGAACGGCGGCGAGGATTATCCTTGAAATATAAAAAGAAAAAGTGTAGGAGGACACAAAATTGAGTGAAACAAGTTTAACGGGTCTTTGTCCCAATTGCGGCAACAAATTGGTGTACGGCAAAGGCGACGCAACGGTGTTTTGTAATGCATGCGACAGCTCTGTCGATACGTCCATGTTCAGCGACAAAGCATCGTCGAACGGTAGCGTAGGGGGCGTCGGCGCGTCGAGCGCGGCGGCTCTGTCGATGATGATGGGCTTCGATAACCCCGAATCGGGCATCGTATACGTCGAAAACTATTTCGAAAATTACGATTGGGAGGAATATCAGGGCACTACGGAGATCGTGATTTCCGAAATCGCCGAGATCATCGAAAAGAACAAGATCAAGAACGGCGCGAACGGTCAGTCGTGGTATCTTGATTATAAGGGACTTGCGATCCCCCTTCGTAAAAAACTCGAAGGTCTTGCCGAGCTTGAAAAGAAGATCGGCGAAGCGTATAACCCCGAGGATAACACCGAGGCGTATGCTTCCTTCGACACGTACTGTAAGATCCTTGCGGCGCTCGAAAAGAACAAGGCGGCGATCTTCAAGCAGCTCGATTCCGACGTGAAATACGCGCAGAAATTCAGCCTTTCCGCAGATAAGCTCACGGAAATGCAGAAGGATCTTACCGATCTCAAAAAGGCGTTCGACGCAAAGGTGCGCGAAGTGAAGGAGATCGCGGAGGTTCCTTCTTATGCGGCGGCAAAAGAAGAACTCAACCGCAAAAAGAGCCTTGAATTCAGCCAGATGGGCATCGACGCGGCAAGCGTGTATCAGTCCGCTTGCGATAAGCTCGCCGACGCGAATCCCAACAAGAGCGAAGCGCTCGCGATGTTCGAATCCATTCGCGGCTATGCGGACAGTATCGAATACATAAAGAAGATCAACAGATATTTCAATTATAACTTCGAGTTCTTCCGCTTCATGGGCAAGACCTTCATTTTCAAGGAAGAGTCGATCATGCCCGCGGCACTCAACGTGTCCAAGATATTGAAGAAGGATCAGCAGACGGACATGGAAGTGCAGACCGCGCTTTCGCTGTATGAAGTCGTAAACGGCGTACCCGCAGACGAACCGATCGTAAAAGGCATCGAACAGATCATTACCTGCTATGCAAGCCGTTTGTACTATTTCAAGAAAGACAAAGGCATTACCTGCTACGACGTATTCTCCAAGATCGAAACCGCGCTCGATTCGGGTAAGAAGGAAGATTACCTTTGCGACGGCGAAGAGTACGATCTTCGCTTCCTCCGCAACGGTTCGGGTTTCTTCTTCAAGAAGAAGCTTTCGCTCAAAGAGGAAAAGAAGGGCTGCTTCTCCTTCTTCAAGAAGGCAGAGCCTGTGGAACGCAAGAACAATTTCACGGTAATTCTCGTCGACATGAAGAGCAATTCTTCCCGTCCGATCATTCCCGAAATGGTGGATATCGCCGACTATTACGAGGACGAACTCTTCTACACGATCTCCGCGCCCACCGAAAAGGATAAGGATAAGACCCGCCTTATGGTCTGCGACGTGGTGAAGGGTACCAACTCGAAGATACTCGACGAGGATTGTCAGATTCATAACGTACTCAAGGGGCACGTTATCTATTCGCTGTGGAAGCCCAACGCTTACAACCGCGACCTGCGCGTATACAACGTGGAAAACGGTCAGGACGTCCTTATCGAAGACAATATCCTCGACTACTTCTGCGTGGCGAAGGATAAGATCTACTACACGATCGGTAACGACGAATATTGCCCGCTTATGCGCAATAACCTCGACGGTACGGAACGTATGGAGATCATGCGTAACGTTGAAAACATCGTCGGCGAACGCGCAGGCTGGCTGTACGTGAAGAAGGGCGGCGGCTACAACTCCGTTCTCGTAAAATTAAGCGGCGACGGCAAGACCCGCGTGGTCATCTGCACGCAGTTTAAAGAGATCGTCGAATTTACCGAAAACTATCTCTACTACCTCGATTGCTGGGACAATCTGCACATCGTTCGCACGGACGGCAGAGAAAACCGCGTTATCGCAAACGATATGGAACGCAATACGAAGGGCAACGACGGTATCATCATCAACAAGGATTCGATCTGCTACGAACGCAAAGAGCTCGTGGACGACGACGTGGTTTCCCGCTCCCTCTACAAGATGGATATGCAGGGCAGAAACGTCAAGAAATTGGTGTTCAATATCGCCCGCATGAAGAATTTCGACGAAAATTCGCTTTACTATTCGAAGGAAGAAGACCTGCGCTATAAGGTTACGACGCCCTCCGAAAAGAGAAACGGCGAGCCTACGGTTTCCTATGCGACCTATCACGTTAAGAGATACTTCGTATACAACAAGAACACCGAAAAGAGCAAGCTTATTCTGACGCTCGGTCTGCCCAGCGGTAAGGTATCGCAGAAGGGCGGGTGCTTCGGCAAGAAAAAGACGGATAAAGAGATCATCTACGAACCCGTTCCCGAAGTGCGCACCTTCAAGCGTAAAGGGCTTGCGAAAGCGGGTTCCGTATATGCGGAACAGAACGGTGCGCCCGCAAGCACGGTTTCGTCGGTGGTTTCCACTGTGGGCGGTCTGTTCGGCTCGTTGAAGAATAAGCTGACGAAGAAATCGGCTTCCGCGCCGAAAGCAAAGAAGAGCTCGGGCGCAAAGGGCTCGATGTTTGGCGCGCTGTTGGTAGTAGTGGCAATCATGCTTCTCTCGATGGGAATTTCCTTCTTGGGAATGGGCGCTTCGCTTGTTGCGGTGATCCTTTCGTTTGTATTCGCCCTTATTTCCGCGGCTGTTGCCTTAGCTTGCTTGGGAATTTTGCCTGTTGCGAAACTTTCGGGTAAGAAGAAGACAGGTATTCTGTACGTTCTGTTGGCAGTATTTATGCTGGTGGTAGGTATCGTCGGTGCGGTGAAACTTCCCGGTAGCAGCAAAGATAACGCTATCAAGGCAAAAGAAACCGCTACGTATGAGGACGCGATCGAGGTCAGCCTCGACAGCAATCTCGACAGATGGTATAAATATACCCCCGAACGTTCGGAAACGCATAGGATCGTTGTTTGGAACGGCGACGTGGAAACTCAGGAATATGATTCTCGCCAGCTTTACGTTTACGTTTACGACGAGGAAGAAAATTCTGTCGGTTCGGGCACCAATTACGGTAATCCCGTAATGCTTCAGATAGACCTCGAAGCGGAACAAACGTATTATATTTCGATCAGCACCGAATACGATCCCGACGATAAATCTCATGAATGTAATCTTTACATCATCGGCGAAACCACGGCTATGGGCGGCGACAGCAGTGCGAACGATAAGTTTGCGGACGCGTCCGTTGCAAAGACGGGTAGTTCTTCAAGCAAGAAAAATAGCGTGGATATCGAAGAAAAAGGTGCGAGCGCATTGTTCAGCTTCGAAACGACTTCCACGAGAAATGCAACTTGGAATCTCGTAAACAACGCGACTACTTCCATAAAGGTTACGATTTATGACGAAGACAAGGAGGTTGTAGAGGAATACGACGGCGTATCCGTTTCTTCGGGTAGCACGCTTGAAATCAGCGGTCTTTCGAGAAGCTCGACCTACTACGTTGAAGTGGCTTACAAATCTTCCACCAAAACGGGTAGCTTCTCCTTCAACCTTTACGAAGCGTAATCAACCTTTTATAACGTAAACAAAAACAGAGCTTGGGAGCATTCCCGAGCTTTGTTTTTTGGCTTTTTTTGGCGAAAGCTTGACTTTTGGTTGACAAGTAAAGCTATTTACTATATAATATAATCGTATAGGTATATTCAGCCCCGCGGGGCTATTTGTCGCAGATACGACAAATAAAAACTTTATCGGGAGGATCGGGAATGAAACTGTGGAAGAAAACTCTGATGCTGTTGGCGGGCTTCGGTCTTGCGTTCGGCTTGACGGCTTGCGGCGACGACAAGGGTAGTAGTAGCGGTGGTTCGAAAAAGTCTTCGAACGAGCTTATCGAGGGGGAGAAGATCACGGTCAGCTTTGAAGAAAACGATACGGCGATCTATACCTTCACACCAAAGCGTGAGGATAATTACGTGTTTATGGCGTACGCGGGAAGCGTGGAGGATATGCTGCTGGGAGACGCAGGCGAGCTGTACATGTATCTCTACGACGAGGACGACGAAGAAGTCGGACAGTACGCTTTCGGTAGCGATTGCGGTAATCCGATCGCGATTGCGGGCGATTTGGAAGAGGGCGAAAAATATACGCTTGAACTTATTTCCGAGGACGTTTCCGAATGTTCTTTGTTCGTTTTGGGTGAAGAAAACGAGGATATGGCAGAGGATATTTTGGGAGAGGAATTTGCCGATATTATGGGCGGTAATCCGCAAAGCCCCTCGGACAGTGAAGACGACAGTGACAGCGACGGTAGTGACACTGGTAGTGACACCGACGGTAGTGACAGCGACAGCGACACCAACGGTAGTGACAGCGACGGTAGTGACACCGACAGCGACAGCGGCGATACGGATATGGACGATCCTTTCGACGACGTGATCGTGGCGAGCGTTGGCGAGTATAATACAAATACCGTAGAAATCGAAGAAAGCGGTCAAAAGAAAATTTACCGCTTTGAAACGAACGGTGTAAACGGCGCAACTTGGACGTTTGTAAACAACGCAAGCAGAACGGTAGTAGTTACGATTTACGATTGCGACGGGCATATTTGGATGAGCAATGTTGGCGTGGAAATAAACGCACAGCAAATTTCCGCAAACTCTACGCTGAATATCGAAGGGCTTTCGACTAATGCAATTTACTATATTGAAGTTGGGTATCAATCCGCTTCGAGAACGGGCGAATTTACGTTCAATTTATATCCCGATACGGTCGCGGGCGAAACCTTCGAAACGGCGATCGAGGCTGTTATCGGTGAAAACAGCGCATATATCAATCAGAGCGGTCAGCTTGTATATTACGTATTTACGCCGAGCGTAAGCGGTACGTATAATATTTACGGCACGATGCCCAGCACTGATTACGACACGAAAGGCTATTTGTATAATGCTGAGTATACCCAACTTGTGTATGACGATGACGGCGCAAACAATTGGCAGTTTTCTATCTTTTACGAATTAACGGCTGGCGAAACGTATTATATTGCAACCTGTATGAGTAATAATTACGGTTCGTTTACGTTTACTATCGAAAGAGAATACGCCGAGGGCGAAACGTTCGAAACGGCGATTGAGGCAGAACTTGGAACTTATACGGTAGAGATTGAAAATTACGGATATAAGTATTACGCGTTTACCCCCGAAGTAACCGCTACCTACAATATTTATTCGTCGGCGTATAGCGATACGGACGCGTATTTGTACGATTACAATCAATATGAATTAGACTACGATGATCAAGGCGGCGGGAACGGCGATTTCAGAATTTCTTACGAATTGTCGGCGGGTAACACCTATTATATTAAAGTGGGGTATTGTAGCGGCGGTTATTCGGGCTCGTTTGATTTCACTATTGACAGAGAATCGGTTGCAGGCGAAACGTTTGAAACGGCGATCGAAGCGGTTATGGGCACGAATAACGTTACCGTAAGCAACGCGGACGGTACGTATTACGTATTCAGACCGACGGCAAGCGGCGCTTATACCTTTACTTCGCAAGCAAATAACAACGATCCCCGTATCGTATTGTACGATTCGGAGTATAATCAAATCGATAGTGATGACGACAGCGCGGAATATCCGAATTTCTTGCTTACGCGTGATTTGGAAGCAGGTCAAACGTATTATATTCGCGTGCATTTAGGCGGTAACACGGGCACGTTCAGCTTTGAAATGAGCGCGGTGATATTGAACGGTAACAGCTTCGGAACGGCGATCGAGGCTACTGCTGGACAGTATGAAACGAACATCGCTACAGCAGGACAAATCGTTTATTACAAGATAACCAACGACAGCTCGTATGATAGACAGTATACCTTCTATTCGTCTATATATTCCACGCAATACGATACGTATGGGATTTTGTATAATGCATTGAACGAGCAAGTTGCTTCTGATGACGATAGTGGTAGTGAATACAGACAATACGAAATCACGTATACAATCCGCGCGGGCGAAACCTATTATTTGGTGTCGAAAATGTGGAGCGATGACCACACGGGAACGTTCTATACGAATATTGAAGTAGAGAAAGTGGGTGCTTCTCGCACGAGTGCAATTGAAATATATTCGACTGGTACGTATACTGCGCCGAGCGATAATTACAGTATAGACGTATGGTTTAAGTTTGTGCCCACAGATAGTAATTATTATGTATTTACTGTCAATAATACGACCTTTAATTCGGGGATAGCACTTTACGATACGTACGACTATTGCTGTGCCTCGGATTCTGATAGCAACGCCGGAAGCTTTATTCAATCGTATTGCAATTCTGGGGAAACCTACTATGTTGTAGTAAATGCGACGACTTCTTACGAATATTCGTTAAACGTTTCGTACGCAAGCGATTTAACGAGCTTGGGAATGTCGTCGAGTAACAGTTCCAGCAGTGTAACGGCGAATTATCTTTATCTTTCCGAAGGAGAGGCAATATATTGTAAGTTTACTACGCAGACCTATTATTACGTGTATTTCTATAACGGAAATTCGTCTTATCCAAGTGGCGGTTCTATTACGATAACGATTTACGATGAATACGGTAACGTTAAGGTAGATGAACTGGACCTTTCCAGAAACGGATCTGCCAGTCCATATTTAAGTCGTTATTCTACGTATTACATTGAAGTAAAATACACGAGCACGACGAATAGTGGCGGGACTTATCTCAATATGCGTACATATTCGTAACAAACAACAGGGGGGCTTGGAATTTTTTCAAGCCCCCTATAAATTAAACGGTCGATAAAATAAATTATGAGATTTTTTTAAAATGCAAGCAAAAACGCTTGCATTTTTTCTAAAAATAAAGTAATATAGATAAGCGTTGAATAAAAGAAATGCAGAGATGTCTGAGCGGTTTAAGGAGCACGATTGGAAATCGTGTGATGCGGGAACGTATCCGGAGGTTCGAATCCTCTTCTCTGCGCCAAAATTGAAAGACTTTCGGAAATTGTTTCGGGGGTCTTTTTCTTTTTTGGCGGGGATTGCTTCCCCATCACTTGATTTTTCGGCTTATTGTCATTATCATAAAACCCGTCAAATTTTCGGGTTTATTGTAAATTTTTGCATCTCCTTTTTCTTGAATTCGTCCATTACGTGCGTATACACGTTTAACGTCATATCTGCCGTCGCGTGCCCGACTATCTGCTGACACACGGAAATATTAACACCGCTTTCCGCGCAGCGCGTTATAAACGTATGGCGCAGATCGTGCAAGTGATGGGCGGGACAAAGAGCTTTAAAGGCTCGGCTTGTCTGCTCGCTCGAAAAGGGAAACACCACGGAAGAGGGCGCGCCTCGATATTGCCCGCTCTTTCGGATCTTCCTTTCCTGCTTGTTTTGTCGCCGCTGTCCCTCCAAAATCGCCGCTACTTCTTCCGTCATCGGTATATAACGGTAGCTTTCTTCGGTTTTTGTTCCTTTTATTAAAATCGTTTTGCCGTCATAGTCTACGTCCGCCCATTCGATCGTTAAGGCTTCCGTCCTGCGTACCCCCGTATGGATATAAAACATCATAAGCCATTTATAGCGCGAGCTTTCCAGCGCGCGCAAAAAATCCGCCTGTTCAGATAACGTCAACGCCTTGCTCGGTTGCTTTTTATACCGTATTTTATCTACGCTTTCCATTACGTTTTTTGAGATAAACCCCAACTTTTCCGCCTTAGAAATAGCGGAAAAGAGGACTTGACGGGCATAAACCGCCGTCCGCGTTCTACCCAGCTTGACAAGCTCGCGCTCGATTGTGTACGCGTCCAGCTCGGCAAGCTGCAACCGTTTCAGCGGTTCGGATATATGCAACCGTATCATTTGCTCGATATTCCGCAGGGAATAGGGCGCAAGGTTCGGGCGTTTGTAAATTTCGTACCATTCCCATAGCCACTCGCCGAGTGTCCATTGTTTCCCGTTCATACATTTCCCTCCGCGCTTGCGCCCTGAACAGCGCGCGCCGCCTCAATGGCGGCAAGCTTCTCCGCCTTCTTGCGCGCACGGTATGCCTTTTGATATGCTTTCATCTCTTCGCGGCGGGCTTCGCGGTATTCTCTCAGCTCTTCGCGGTGGGTCTCTCTGTATACTTTGTTTTGTGCGTTTATTTCTTCACGGTGCGCTGCGTTGTATACCCTATGATATTTTTTCCTCTCTTCAAGGTTTACCTCGCGATATATTTTTTTATTTGCTTTTATTTCTTCGCGGTGCGCTTCACGATACGCTTTGTTATATGCTTTTATTTTTTCGCGGTTTGCTTTTCGATAAGCTCGTCGAGTTGCTTTTATTTCTTCGCGGTGCGCTTCGTAGTAAGACTTTTTCTTTTCGCGGTGCTTTTCACTATATGCCTTTACTTGCTCACGGTGCTTTTCACGCCATAAAGCATTATAAGCTTTCTTTTCTCTTACCGTCAAGGCGGCGTTGTCGGCTTTCGCTTGCTTCAACGCCTCCCGAACGCGCGCACGGTGCGCTTTTTGCGGTAAAAAATCTTCCAACATCGCGCCGTCTTCCATTAAAGACAAACGACGTAATACTTGCGTTGTAAACTCTTCCGCACGCGACCACCCCGACAGCTCGCACAGCTTCAAAAGCGGTAAGGTCTTCTTGTACGCTTTCCGCTGTATCGCCTGCATATATTTAAACCAGTCAACGCCCATCGCGCGCCCGACGTCTTGCAATTTCTCGTTACCAGACATCAAACGCTTTAAAAACTCTCGCTCCGTTTTGGAAAATACCTTGCGCAGATACCCCGAAAACCCTTTCAGGAAAACCGCCTTCGCCGTTTCGTCGTCCGCTTCGAAGAGGACTTCCTCAACGCCCTTTTCCTGTACGTATAAATCTAACATACTCCCGCCGTCGCCCTCACTGTCGCCCGTGCGGTGGCGATAGTTTATCGGCGCGTCTACACTGTAACCGTATCGAAGTATTCTTAATTCTCCGCTTTTTGACATTTCCGCTTCTCCTTTACTTGATATATGTATACCTCGTCGTCTCCGCCTACCGCTGCATATCGAAAACTATGATACACCGCCGACGATATCGCGCTATCAAACGGGCGCAACTTTAATACACCCGTCCGTAAATCAAAATACACTTGCTGCAATAAATCCTCGTATGATATAACCGACTGCAAGTATGCGTTATTTCTCATAAATCGGTACGCGCTAAAAGTAAGCCGCCGCAGGTTGGCAAAATAAAATCCGTCCAACGCTTCCCGATTTCTGGCGTTAATTCTCGCCACCTGTTCGGGGGTTACCGCCCACGTGAGGCTCTCCCCCGCGGGGATCTCCTCGACAAGCGAAAAGTTTTTCGCCGCTTTTTCCCTCTTCCTTTGGCGTGCCGCTTCAACCAATTGCTCGAAATCAACTTCAAATCCTTTTACAGCTGCGCCGTCCGTCATCACTCGTCTTCCTCGCTTTCGTTGTCCTCGTCCTCGTCTTCCTCGTCGCTTTCGTCATAATGAAAGCCGATCACGTCGACGTGATCCTTGCATTCGTCGGTCTCTTCGATGCGCTCCCACGTTTGGATAATGGAAAGATTAAGCTCTATCAACTCCTTCCCCGCCTGCGTTAATTCGCCCTTTTTCAAGTCCGCTTCTTCCCAGCACTCCCGCAACCGTTCCAAACAGTCCGCGCGCGTAAGTAAACGCCTTTCCTTCTCTTGCTCCATTTCTACACCTCCGAAAAAAACAGCCTTTAAAGGCTCTCCCAAACCTTAAAAGCTGTTTTTCTCTGTTTTTTATCTCTTCGGCTGCGCTTTCGGTCGCTCGCCGCTTTGATACGCTTAAATTGTACTTGGGAGAAAATAGGGATAATCCCTAATTATTAAATATTATAATCGGTATTTTCCCTAATGTCAACTATTTTTAGGTAAAATCCCTAAAATGATTTATATGAAGATATTTAGAGAGCGGTTAAAAGAACTCCGCAAAAATAACAATTTAAGTCAAAAACAGCTTGCTGATATTCTCAAAACTAATAATAGCAGTATATGTGATTGGGAATGCGGAAGAACTGAACCAAATATCGAGACCGTTGCCCTGATGGCGGACTTTTTCGAATGTTCCATAGATTATTTAGTGGGGCGTGAAGACGATTTCGGCGTGATAACGCTACAAAAAGAAGGCTTTGCCATAACCGAAGATGAGCGGCGGCTTGTCGAAGTGTATAGAAAATTGGATATAAAAAACCGCTTGCACGTATCGACATACGCAGAAATACGGCTTGAAGAGCAAGGCGATAGAAAAGGACGAATAATGTGAAATTTTAAAAAATTTTGCAAAAACCCCTTGACAAATTGCATATTATGTATTACAATTGTCTTACAATAAGAAAGGAGGGGTTATTATGTCTATTACAATGCGAGTAAACGAAAAAGAGCAAGAATTGATCAAAGAGTTTGCGGGGCTGTACGGTTTAAACGTTTCGGAATATATCCGTAAAATCGTTATGGAGCGTATCGAGGACGAATTCGATTTGAGAGCCTACGAGGAAGCAACGGCAGAATTTGCCCAAAACCCTAAAACTTACAGCTTGCAAGAGGTCATAGCGCGTTATGGGGAATGAAACGGTACGGTATACGGTAAGATTTACCGAACGCGCAATGAAGCAAATGCATAAATTGGATAAGCAACGCTTTATTATCATTACAAATTGGATTGCAAAAAACCTTGAAAATTGCGAAAATCCACGCCAGCACGGCAAGGCGTTGGTCGCCAACCGTTCGGGACAGTGGCGGTATAGGATAGGAGATTACCGCTTGATAGCCAAAATCGAGGAAAAGATCGTTACTATTTTTATCTTGGAAGTAGGACACAGGAAAAACGTATACGACAGCTAAAACAAATTACGCCCCCGTTCGGAGATGAACGGGGGCATTTTTGCGCTCTTTTGCGGTACCGTGCGCGCTGATCGGCGCGAGCTTCCCCCAAATTCCAAAAAAATTTTTGGGGTTTTCGGGCAAAAATTCGGCGTGCCAAAATTTTCGACAAGCAAAAATTTTAGCAAAAGGAGACGGCGCGCGCTTCCCGCGACATTATTTATACGGCTTACCCCGCCCCGCATTTCGCGGGTTTTTTCCTGTGTCGGGCACACGGGCAAGCGGGTTTTCGGGCGGCTTGCAGTCCGCGCAACTGCGCGTCGTTGCAAATCCGCCCCCGAATTTACCGCACCGCTCCTGCCTGATCGTATGCCAAACAACAGGAAAAAAAGTTTTTCCGCGAAATGCCCGACTGTGTCGGGTAAATACGCAAAGCTATTAGACGCACACGCGCCGCACGCACGCCTCCTGTTCGTCTGTGCGCCCACGGGAACGCCCGCCACGGGGAAGGGGTAAGAGTGCATACCGTGCCTTAACCCGTCCCCCCTGCTTTTTTACGCCTACGGCGGCACACTTCACGTCAAGTGAGTTGCCATGCAACTAACTTCCCGCGCGGTGTCTCTGCCCCTCGCCCTTGCGAGGGGGATTTTTTTCGACCTGCACGGCTTACGCCGCGCTCCTTGCTTGACTTTTTCAGGCTCTCTGTTTTGGGGCGTGGTTCTGCCTTTGACAAGGCAAAACCATAAAACGCAATCGGCTTGACTTCTCCCGCCTCCGCTTTCGTTTATGTCATAATTCCTCACCGTCTGCACGCCCGACGTATGGAATTATGTAAATCTGCTTGCGCCTCTCGGCGCAACGCGCACCACAACCACTTGATTATTTATATTTTTTTCAACGTCGCCAGCCACGACGTATTATGCGCATTTTATGGCAGTGGCTACGCAAAACCTGACCTAATTTTATAAGGCGGTTTAAGGGTGTGCTCCGCCTGCCCACGAAAAAAATCACACTTTTTCCGTAAGCTATTTAAAGCTTGGAAATCGTGTGATGCGGGAACGTATCCGGAGGTTCGAATCCTCTTCTTTTCGTTTATTTTTTATAGCAATCGCAAGCGACGCCGTTTTTCAAAAATCCCGTGTCCGAACATTTCTTGCACGTGAATTTCGGCAACAGATCTTCTTCCGCAATGCCCATTTCCGCAAGTAATTCCCTGCGTTCGCCGAGTAGCGAGGTCTTTTTCTCGAGAAGCGCGGGGAGTTTTTTCGGATCGAATACCTCCGCCTTCGCGAGCGAAATTTCCATAGTGGAAAGCTCTGCCGTCAGTTCCTTGAAACGTACGTTGCCGTTGGCTTTCCGCACGTATTTATCCGCGCGCGATTGCGCTTTTTCTCTAAGCAACGCATAATAGCGTTCTCTGTCCGCCTTAGCATTCGCCGCCTCGATCGCGGGGCTGACGTAACCGCGCGCCGCGCCCGCCGTATTGCTTGCGCTCGGCGCGGCGTCGGGAATATTTTTCACTTGGAATATTTCCGCTTGCTTCCAATCGGATAAAATTTTATTCATATACGGCACGGGATTCGAGCTGGTCGCGCTCCGCTTTGCCGCTTCGAGGATCATCTCGTCGCTGAAATTCCAATCCCGCCAAGTGCGGATAAGGGAAACGTTCGTCGCGTTCTTGCGGATCGTTCCGCAAATATCCCTGATCTTTTCAAACAGCTTCAGCTCGTCGTTCTTTTCCTTCAAAAACGCCTTTACGCTTTCTTTCGTTACGATCCCGTTCGCGAAAAGTCGGTTGACGATCGCGTTCATCGAATCGAAGCTCCCGCGCTCCGTCTTTAAACAGAACAGTGCGATATCGAGAAGGGAGCCGTCCTCGAAACCGTAGGTGAACCATTTTTCCACGTACTCGTCGATATAGGTGGCGGGGTTGCTCACTTTCACGCCCAGCTTCCGCGCGATACGGAAGGTCAGGTTCGCCAGCGTTTCCCGCTCGGCGAGATACGTTTCGACCTCGCTTGCGTCCGTCTTGCCCTTTTCGTACAGATCCTCGAGCGTGATCTCGAGCGCGGTCATGCTCCCGCGTTTGGACTTTTTCGCCGCGGCGATCACGCCGTCCTTTGTGAAACCGAGCGTTTCCGTCCATTTGCGATAGAGGGCATAATCGGTTTCGTCGGGGGCGCGCTGATAACCGCCGAGCGCGGCGAGCACGGCGACGAGCTCGCTTTCGTGTTCGTTATAATTGGACAGCTCGCGTTCCACCTGTTCATAGGTGCTTGCGCCGCCCGCCAAAAGTTTTTTCGCTTTATTAAAAATATAGGAGGGGGACACCGCGTCGCCCTTTTTGTTGATACAGTATTCGGCGACCAGCAAAAGCGCCTGCGGCTGTATGGCATTTTCTTCCAGAAAACGCATATATTTGAGATAGTCGCCCGAGGAAACGAACTTGCCCACCTTCTGCATTTTGCGTTGCAATTCCTTGTTGAAATCGGCGTATTGTTCATAGCGCACTCTTTTCGGTCTGCCGACAGCCGAACGTACGGGCAGATACTGTACGGCGAAGGGGGCTTTGGAGACCACTTGCACAAGGTCGTAATCCTCCCAAAATTCGAAGGCTTCCGCAATTTTCGTTTCCGTGGTTTTAAGCACCTCCGCCATCGATTTCAAGCCGAAGTCGGAATCGGCGTTTTCGCAAAGATATAAACCGTAAAGATAGACCTTTACGGCAAAACCGTCTGCTTCGGGCAGATATTTGGTGATAAATTTGTTTTCGACCGTCACGTAAGAATTGCCGTCGCAGTCCTTGGAAAAAGAACAAAACGCCATAACGCCGCCTCCGTTTTTTCATTGTGTAAATTCGGAAAAATTTTAATCTTTAAGTTTACTTTCCTTGCTTTCTTGGAAGAAATAGTGTATAATAAAATAGTATAGCCACCGCCGTTTTGCGGCGTGTAAAAACATTATACCTTTTTTCGGACGGAAATGCAAGCCGAAACGAAAGGTTTTTGAAAAATAGAAAAAAGAAAAGGAGGGAGCGAGCGGAATGAAGATCCTGCACACGTCCGATTGGCACGTCGGCAAACGCCTGATGGGGCGCGAACGGCTGAACGAACAGGCGGAAGTTCTCGACGAGATCGTCCGTATCTGCGAGGACGAGGCGATCGAACTCGTGCTCCTGGCGGGGGACGTATTCGATACGTACACGCCGTCCTCGGAGGCGGAGGAGCTTTTCTTTTCCAAGATCAAGCTGGTAGCGGGCGAAGATCGCGCGGTGCTCATCATCAGCGGCAACCACGACGACGGCGTGCGCCTTTCGGCGGTGTCGCCCCTTTCCGAAGAACAGGGCGTGTACATCGTCGGCAACGCGAGGACGCCGATCCGTATAAAGGATACGCCGAGAAAGACCCGACCCGTGCAATCGGGAAAGGGGTTCGTGATCTTCGAAAACGCGAGCGGGGAACGGGCGTTCGTTTCGACCCTGCCCTATCCGAACGAGGCGCGTTTTAAAGAGGAGCGTTCCGATCTGCCGTACGTCGAGCGCATGAAACAATGGATAGATGAGGGGGAGCGCGGAAACGTCGAAAAGCTCCCGTCCGTATTCCTCGCCCATATCTTCGTGGCGGGCGGGCAGGTATCGGAGAGCGAACGCGAGATCGACCTCGGCGGCGCGCGCGCCGTACCCGTGGCGGCGTTGCCGCAAAGCGATTATATTGCGCTCGGACATCTGCATAAAAAACAGCATATGGGAAGCGGAAATTGCTATTACAGCGGTTCGCCCCTGCAATATTCCTTCGACGAAACGGCGGATAAGGGTGTGAAGGTGTTCGAGCTGTCGAAAGGCGGTGTGCGCAATCTGCGCGATATACCGCTGACAAAGGGCAGAAAGCTGCTCCGTTTGGAGGCGGAATCCGTCGATACGGCGGCGGCGTTGCTGCAAAGCTATCCCGACAATCTCGTGGAGATGAAGCTGATCTTGTCCGCGCCGCTCACGGCGACGGACTCGGCGCGATTAACGGCGAACGAGAATCTCGTTTCGCTTCTCACCGAGGTGCGCACGGAGGCGGAAATGGAATTTCAATCCCGTAAAGGGTTGTCCGATTCCGCGCTGTTCGACGCATATTACAAAGCCAATTACAACGCCGAGCCGAAAGCGGAGCTAAAAGAGCTGTTCCTTTCGACGCTGAACGAATTACAGGAAAAACAATGAACCAAGGAGCGAACGAGCGTACTTTATGAAACCCGTATACCTCGAATTTTGCGGAATCAACAGCTTCTCCGAAAAAGCGGAGATCGATTTCCGCGCGCTGCTTCGCGGCGGCGTATTCGGTATTTTCGGCGATACGGGGAGCGGAAAAAGTACGATTTTGGACAGTATCCATTTCGCTTTATACGGCGAGATCGACCGTGCGCCCAAGGCGTTTAACGACTGTATCAATTACCACAGCGAGCAGGCGTACGTGCAGTTCGAGTTCGAGCTGGCGACGGACGGCGTGCGAAAAACGTACCGCGTGCGGCGGGAGAGAAAACGTAAGAGCGGTTCGACGAAGGCGTGGTTGTACGAAAAAACGGACGCGGGAGAATGGCTTGCGCTTGCCGAGGGCACGCGCGACGTCGACGAGCGGGTCGAACGGATCGTCGGGCTGAGCTTCGCCGATTTCAAAACGTGCATCGCTTTGCCACAAGGGGATTTTGCGGCGCTCGTTAAGTCGACCCCTTCCGAACGGGTAAAGCTCGTGGCGCGGCTGTTCGATCTCGAGAAGTACGGCGAGCGGCTGTCCCACGCCGTCAACGATAAATACTATCGCGCGGAGGAAGAAGTCCGTCTCGTGAAAGCCAAAATGGGCGAAAACGAGGGCGGTGGGGAGGAACTCATCGAGGAGCTTCGAAAAAAGCTCGATTTCGACAAAGCCGCGTTGACGGAAACGAAAGAGTCGCTTACGAAAGCGGAAGAAGCGTATTTGAAAGAGGTCGCGTTGCAAAAGGAAAAGCGGGCGTTCGACGCGCTTTGCGCAAAGCTCGAAAGGCTGACGGCAGGGCTGGCGGAAGCGGAGGAAACGCGGCGTTCGTTGGAAATGCTTCCCCGCGCGCTTGCGGTGGCGGAAAAATCGCGATCGCTCGGAAAAACGAGGAACGAAAAACTGGCGGCGGAAAGCGCGGCGACAAAGGCGAAAGCGGATAGGACGCTTGCGCTCGAAAAGCTGACGGCGGCGAAAACGGCGCTTGCGGACGGAAAGTTCGAGGAAAGGATCGTCGAGGCTTCCGTCGATCTGCAAAAGGTACGGGACGCGGAAAAGGATTTCGAGGCGGAACGCAAGGCGAAAAACGAGCTGGACGCTTGTATCGTTTCGTATAACGAGCTCCGAAAAAACACGCTCGAGGAGGACTTCGCGGGAAAGCGCGCGGGATTGGAAGAACAGATCGCCGCGCTGGGCGAGGACGATTCCCTGCTTTCTTATCTGAAACACAACTACAAGGACGTTTTGCTGGGCGATACGTACGGCGAGATACGCGGCGACCTGCGTGTGATCGGGGAGAAATATCCCCAAACGCGCGAGGATATCGAGGCGCTCGTTATTAAATATACGCCCAAGGCGAACGCGGACAGGGAGTTCGATATCGCGGCGGTGAATTTGGCGTTCAAGGAGCTCGAACGGAAACGCAAGGCGTTGAAAGCGGAGTTGGAGACTCTGGAAAAGCGGCAGCGTGCGTACGAGGAGATCGAGGGAAAGAAAAAGCTGCTCGTCGAACAGGGTAAGATATTAAGGAAGAACTACGAGCTGGCGGCGGAAAAGACGGCGGCGGTGAAAGAGCTGGGTACGGAAAAGACGTTGTCCGACAGGCTGGAGGCTTTGAAAAAACAGCAGCTTGCGGCGCAGAGCGCGATCGACGCAGCGCAGGAAAAGGCGAACGGATTTTTCGCGGAGGCGCAGAAGCAGGAAGGCGTGTTCGCGCTTTGCGAAAAACAGGAAAAGGAGCTGGAAAGCGCGTTGGCGCGGGCGTTGACGGAGAACGGTTTTTGCGACGAGACGGAAGCGTTCGCACTGATCGAAAGGCTGGGCGACGGGGAAAAGGCGAAAAGGGAAAACAAGGACTTTTTCGACGAATACGGGTCGTGTAAAAAGCAGCTCGAACAGACGGATAAAAGCAGATTCGACGGCTACGACGAGGGCGCGGTCGCTCGCACGGAAGAGGCGAGACGGGCGGCGCGGGAAGCGCAGGAAGCGTTGTTGCAGGAGATCGGTTCGGGGGAAAACAAGCTGAAACATCTTCTCGGACTTCGGGAAAAATACAGGGAATTGGAAAAAGAGCTTGCCGAAAAGGAGAAACGGAAAGATCTCTGCGACGAGCTGAGATCGCTTCTCAAAAGCAACCGTTTTCTCGAGTTTATCGCCAGCGAATATTTGCAAGAGATATGCGTGTCCGCAAGCAAAACGCTGTTGTCGCTCACGGGCGGAAGATACTTCCTGCAATACGACAAAGATTTCAAGGTGGGAGACAATTTCGACGGGGGGAATCTCCGCGCAGTGAAAACGCTTTCGGGCGGCGAAACGTTCCTCGTTTCCCTTTCGCTCGCATTGTCGCTGAGCGCGGCGATCTGTCTGAAATCGCTTCGTCCGATCGAGTTTTTCTTTCTCGACGAGGGGTTCGGAACGTTGGACGAAAAGCTTGTCGAAACGGTGATGGACGTACTCGGAAAATTAAGTAAATCGTTCGCGGTGGGGCTGATCTCTCACGTGGAAGAGTTAAAGCACAGAATAGACAACAAGATCCTCGTGACGGGGGCGAACGACAAACACGGTTCGTGCGTTCGCGTCGAATGTTTCTGAACGGGATCGGCAAAAATACGAAAGCGGGAAAATCGAACGCTGATAAAGGAAAAAGCGAAAAATGATCGTAAGCGCAGTGTCCTTATGGAAAAAATTTAATTTGAAAACCTCGCTGGGCGCAAGCGAGTGGGGGATCGAAGAGCGCAAAGGCGTTCGGGTGAGCCACGTTTCTTTCTCGGGGCATGCCATGACGGACGGGAGCGTGCGTATCTACGCGCGGTTCATGCGCCCGCTCGGCGTGGAAAAATCACCCGTCGTGCTTCTTCTCGGCGAGGCAGGAAAGCCCGTCGACGAGGAATTGATGGGGTATTTTCTCGATAAAGGCTACGCCGTTCTTATGCCCGATTATTCGGGCAAGCAGGCAGACGACGCGGAGAACGTGCTCCGCACGATCTATCCCGCTTCGCTCGATTACGCCAACTACGAGCGCGCACGCGGGCTTTCGGATATGCAAGACCTCGAGGCGGATAAGACGGCGTGGTTCGAATGGACGTACGTCGCACTCTTTTGCGTACGTTATCTGACGACGCGCGAGGACGTGGGGAATATCGGCGTAGTCGGCGTTCGTACGGGCGGCGATATCGCTTGGCAGACGATGCTTTCCCCCGACGTGAAATGCGGCGTGCCCATCAACGCCGTGGGCTGGAAATCCTTTTCGGGGATCGCCAAATTCGGGGCGAACGTGGCGCATAATTTAAGCGACGACAGACACAGATATATCGCGGCTGTGGAGGCGCAGTCGTACGCGCCGTACGTGAAATGCCCCGTGCTCATGCTTTGCGCGCTCCGCGACGACTGTTTCGATTGCGACCGCGCGTACGATACCTTTTCCCGTATCGGGAACGAGTACGGAAACGCGCTCGTGTATTCGGCGGAGAGCGGCGCGTGTATCGGTCCGAACGGACTCAACGATATGGATCTTTTTTTGGAGAAGAATCTCAAAGGCAGAGAGATCTATATCCCCGATACGCTGAACGTTTCGGTAAAGGAAACGCCCGACGTTCTCAACGTTGAGGTGGAAAGCGACAAAGAGGGGATCCTCGAAGAAGCGGGCGTGTTTTACGCAGAAGCGGACGTACGCACGAAGTGCGCCTATCGCGATTGGCGGCAGATATACAAGATCAACGGCAAAACGGTGAAGAACGGCAAATTCGAATGTCAGGTGAAACCGTTTGCGGGCGCGACGGCGGCGTTCGTATACGCGTACGCAAAATATATCAACGGTTTTAGGGTCGTTTCCAAGATCACGGCAAAGAAGCTTTCTTCCCCCGATCCGTTCGCGGTGAAGGGCAGAATGTTGTTTTCGGGCAAGGAAATGGACACCTTCGGCGTTGCGCTCAACGACGAATACTCGATCGGAAACGTCTTTCTCGAACGGGAAGCCGTACCCAAGGTAACGACGGGTTACGGCGGCGTGAAGGGGGCGTTCTCGGTGAGCGGGATCAAGACCTATAAGATCAGCTCGCCCATGTATATTCCCGACGAAAACGCACTGCTTGAATTCGACGCGTATTTCAAGGAGACGGACTGTCTGAAGATCACGATCGACGTGGGCGACGTAGAAAACGAAGCGGAACGTTATACGTGTTTGACGGAGGTGCGCGGCGGCGGAAAATGGAAGAGGATCATTTTGAAAGCCGCCGATTTCAAGGGCGAAAGCTGCAATAAGCCGTTGCAAAGCTTTGCGTTTGGCAGAGCGCTCACCTTCAATTGCGAAAACGACGGCGTCGAATTTGCGATCACGAATATTCTTTGGTTGTAAGAAGGTGGCTATGTATGAATTGAACGATCGCGTAACGCTGAAAAAGCCGCATCCCTGCGGGGGGCGTGAATGGGAGATCGTACGCGTCGGCGCGGATATCAAGCTCCGCTGTCTGACCTGCGGCAGATTTCTCAACGTAACGCGCGACGAATTAAAAAAACGCGCGAAAGCGTTGGTCAAAAAGGACGGGGAGGGCGTATGACGGAAAAGAAGTTTTCGGACAGCGAGCTGTACGAGGCAACTTACGGATATAAAGAACAGCGCTCCACTCGCCGATTTCTTCTCGTTATCCTGCTGTTGTTCCTCGCCTTCCTCGGCGTACGGCTGTACGTTTCGAATAATTTCGTCGGGGTGATCGTGGACGGATCGTCGATGAATACGACGCTGTACGACGGCGAACAGCTATTGATGCGTCGCACAAACGAAAAGCATAAGGCGGAGCGCGGCGACGTGATCGTGGTGGACGTAAGAGGCTACGAGGAATGTTCCGGCGTGGAAAGCGGCTTTCTCATCAAGCGGTTGATCGCGACGGCGGGGGATAAGCTGTATTGTCAAGACGGCGTGATCTATCTTTTCCGCGCCGATCAGCCGGAAAAGGGATATCGGGCTTTGGACGAATCGGCGTACGCGTATTATTCGCGCTCGAAGGAATTATACGATTTCGCGGAATACGAGGTAAAGGCGGGCGAGGTATTCTTCCTCGGCGACAACCGATTCAACAGCAAGGACAGCCGTTATAAAGAAGGACATTCCTCGTTCGAGGACAGGCTGTATAAAGAGGAAGATATTTACGGGGTCGTTCCGCAGTGGGCGATCGAACATCAGAAAATATTCGAATGGGTATTTTTCGCGCCCAAGCTTTTCGACGGAGAATAATTTTCATATAAACCTATAAACACAGAGAGAAAGGAGAATAAATTATTATGGCGATCAAAATTACTTCGGACAGTACTTGCGACCTCAACCGTTTGGTGGAGGAACGGGATATCGGGATCCTGCCGTTACAGGTAAATCTCGATTCGAAAGCGTATCGCGACGGTGTGGATATCACGCCGCAGGAAATTTTCGATTTCGTGGCGCAAACGAAGATATTACCCAAGACCAGCGCGCCAAGCGTGGCGGAATACGAGGAGTTTTTCGCGGAACAGCTCAAATCGTACGACGAGGTTTTGCATATCAATATTTCTTCGAAGAGCTCGGGTTCGCATAATTTCGCGAAAATGGCGGCGGAGAGTTTTAAGGGCAAGGTGCGCGTGATCGATTCGAAAGCGCTTTCGACGGGTCAGGGGCTTTTGGTGCTCGAGGCGGCGGATATGCGCGACGAGGGCAAGTCGATGGACGAGATCGTGGAACGGTTGGAGGAGATGAAAACGCACGTCAACACCTCGTTCGTACCCGACAGGTTGGATTATCTGCATAAAGGCGGGCGTTGCTCGGGCATGACGATGTTCGTGGCGAACGCGCTGAAGATACACCCGAAGATCGTTATGGACGACGGACAATTGATACAGGGCGGCAAATACCGCGGACATATGGAACGTTGTATCGCGCAATACGTAGAGGAACTGAAAACCACGTATCCCGATTACGATAAGAAGCGTTGCTTTGTTACCCATTCCTCGGCGGACAAGTCCGTGGTGGACGTAGCGAAAGCAAAGGTAAAGGAGCTGTTCGATTTCGACGAGGTGATCGAAACGGTGGCGGGCTCGATCATCACGAGCCATTGCGGAAAGGGTACGCTGGGCGTACTGTTCGTTTATAACAAATAAAGGAAAAACACAATGGTATCCATTTACAACGACGCCGATTTTATGGCGGCTTACAAACAGAAACAAAAAATTTTCGCGGTATTTGCGGCGGTGACGGCGGTATATCTTGCATTATGTATCGCTATGCTCGTTTTCCACGTTTCGTTGCCGTACGCCGATCCGCAGGACGCGATCCCCAAGGCGGTCGTATACGTGGCTTCGGCTGTCTACGTTTTGCTCATGTTCCCGTTTATGGCGATCAAGTACAGCCGCGTGAGACGGTATTTCAAGATCCTTACCTATATAAACGAGGGCTTGAAGGCGGAGGAGACGAACTATTTCTACATCTTCCGCGAAAAGAGTCTGCAAAAGGACAACGTAGACGTCGTGGGGTGCGTGTTCGAAACGTGGAGCAGAAAAAAGAGCGAGTGGATGGAGCGCGAGGTGTATTTCGACCCCGAAAAACCGCTGCCCGATTTCGGGAGCGGGGATCTCGTTCGCTATATCGCGCAGAGTAACTTTATCATTCAGTACGAGATATTGGAGCGTCACGCGTACGAGTTTACGGAGTACGAAGAGGACGACGAAGAATACGAAGAAGAAAACGAAGCGGAAACGCAGGAAAATACGAAAGAGAATATAAAAGAAGGAGAAGAAGAACAATGAGAGCAGTCGTAACCGTTACGGGCAAAGACAAAAAAGGTATTATCGCAAAGATCAGCACTTTCCTTTCGGAAAAGGGCGCGAACATAGAGGATATTTCCCAGACGATCTTGGGCGAATATTTCGCGATGATCATGATTGTGGATATTTCCTCGATCACGGAGGAATTGTCCGTGTTGGCAAAGGAATGTAACGAATTGGGCAAGAAGATCGGAATGTCGGTGTATATGCAACACGAGGACATTTTCAACGCAATGCACAACGTGTAAGCGCGAGAGTAACGGAAGAAAAGGAGAAGCAGTATTATGTTCAGTAAGAACGACGTTCTGGAAACCATTGCAATGGTAGAAAAGGAACACCTTGACATTCGTACGATCACGATGGGGATATCCCTTCTGACATGTATCCGCGACACGGCGGAGGAAACGGCGGCAAAAGTGTACGATCTCGTTTGTAAAAAGGCGGAAAATATCGTAAAGACGGCGTCCGATCTTTCGGGCGAGTACGGTATTCCCATCGTAAACAAGCGCGTGTCGGTCACGCCCGTCAGCCTCATTACGGCGGCGTTCCCCGAAAAAGCGCCGCTCGTGGGTAAGGCGCTCGACAACGCGGCGAAAACGTTGGGGATCGACTTCCTCGGCGGATATTCCGCGCTCGTGCATAAATCGACGGCGGATTACGAACGGAAATTTATCCGCACGATCCCCGAAGTGTTGGCGACGACCGAACGCCTTTGCGCGTCCGTCAACGTGGGCTCCACGAAATCGGGTATCAATATGGAAGCCGTAAAAATGCTTGGCGAAGCGTTCAAGGAAGCGGCGTATTTAACGAAGGAAAAGGACGGTATCGGCGCGGCAAAGCTGGTGGCGTTCTGTAACGCGGTGGAGGACAATCCGTTTATGGCGGGTGCGTTCCACGGCGTCGGCGAAGCGGATACGGTGGTGAACGTAGGCGTTTCGGGTCCCGGCGTCGTCAAACACGCGCTCGAACAGATACCGAACGCCGATCTCACCGACGTGGCGGAGATGATCAAACGCACGGCGTTCAAAATTACCCGCGCGGGTCAGCTCGTGGCGAAGGAAGCGGCGAAGAGACTCAACGCGCAGTTCGGTATCGTCGACCTGTCGCTTGCGCCCACGCCCGCTATGGGCGACTCGGTGGCGCAGATACTCGAGGAAATGGGTATCGAAACGGTGGGCGGTCACGGCACGACGGCGGCGCTGGCACTTTTAAACGACGCCGTGAAGAAAGGGGGCGTTATGGCGTCCTCGCGCGTGGGCGGACTTTCGGGCGCGTTCATTCCCGTATCCGAAGACATCGGTATGATCCGCGCGGCGGAGAAGGGCGCGATCACGCTGGATAAGTTGGAGGCGATGACCTGCGTATGCAGCGTGGGATTGGATATGATCGCGATCCCCGGCGACACGCCCGCAACGACGATCGCGGCGATGATTGCAGACGAAGCGGCGATCGGTATGATCAACAACAAGACGACGGCGGTAAGAATCATCCCCGCGCCGAACAAAGGCGTCGGCGAAGAGGTCAGCTTCGGCGGGTTACTCGGTCGCGCGCCCATTATGCCCGTGCATAATTGCGATTCCTCGCGTATCATCAATCGCGGAGGGAATATTCCCGCGCCTATTCACAGCTTTAAAAACTGATCAGAGGACAAGGAACTTAGTTCCTTGTCAGGGGTGCGGGGGCGGAAGCCCCTGCGAAAACAGCCCCAAGAAAGCAAAACGAAGTTTTGCGCCCATACGCCGTCAGGCGTTATTCGCTATGGCGAAAGACTTATAGGAAATCAAATATGGAAAGAAAAGAAATAGCGGAAAATCTCAAATGGAAAACGGAGGACGTTTTCGCGAGCGACGAGGCTTGGGAAACGGAATTCAAAGCGGTGGAAACGGAGTACGGTTCGTACGATTATTCCCGTTTCGACAACAAGCTTTCGGACAAGCAGACCTTGCTCGAATGTTTGACTTTAAGCGACACGGTCGGGCGCAGATTGGAAAAGCTCTATATTTACGCGCACCTGCGCCACGACGAGGACGTCCGCGTTTCGGCGCGCACCTCCGCGCTCGCCCGCGTGACTGCGCTGTACTCTAAGGTATTCGCCGAGCTTTCGTTTATCGAACCTCAGCTCACCGCGCTTCCCGACGAGACGTTGAACACGTTTATCGCCGATCCCGATTTCAAGGACTACGATTACCGTTTGGATAAAGTGGCGAGAAGCAAATCGCACGTATTGAGCGCGGCGGAGGAAAAGCTCCTGACGCTCGGCAGCGATATCATGGGCGGATTTCAGGACGTGTTCATGATGCTGGATAACGCCAATTTGAACCTGCCCAAGGCAAGCTATAAAGGCGAGGAGGTGCAGATGAGCCACGGCATGTACGGGGTGATCTTGCACACGGGCACGGCGGAAGAGAGAAAGGAATGGTTCGAGAAATATTACGACGCGTATATCCGCTTGATCGACGCGATCACGCAGACGTATTACGGCAACGTGAAAAAGAACGTATTTTATAAAACGGTGCGCGGATATGAAAGCTGTATGGCAATGGCGATGGACGGGGAGGACGTAGACCCGAAAGTGTACGACAACCTCATCGAAGCCACGCACGGCGCGCTTCCCGCTATGCACGAATATATTTCGCTGAGAAAAAAAGTTTTGAATATGTCCGAACAGCATATCTACGACCTCTACGTTCCGCTGGTCGAAAACGCGGAAATGGCTTTGCCGTTCGAGGAAGCGTACGAGACGGTGATCAAGGGGCTCGCGCCTTTGGGCAAGGATTATCAGGACCTTTTGAGAAAGGGCAGGAGCGAACGCTGGATCGACGTTTGCGAAAACGAGGGCAAACGGAACGGGGCGTACAGCACGGGTTGTTACGACGCGCCGCATCCCTTCGTGCTTTTGAATTATCAAAAAACGATGAACGACGTATTCACGATCGCGCACGAAATGGGGCATGCCCTGCACACGTATAAATCGACGGAAACGCAACCGTATTCGAAGGCGAATTATACGATTTTTCTGGCGGAGATCGCCAGCACGGTCAACGAGGTATTGCTTCTGAAATATCTGTATAAAGAGAGCAAAGACAAGGATATGAAAAAATATCTGCTCAATTATTATATGGATACCATTCGCGCGACGCTGTTCCGTCAGACGCAGTTTGCGGAGTTCGAACAGCTTGCGCACGGGAAAGCGGAAGCGGGCGAGGCGCTTACGAAGGAAAGCCTTTGCGAGCTGTACTACGACTTGAACAAGCAGTATTACGGCGACGGTATCGTCCACGACGAGCGTATCCGATACGAATGGGCACGGATCCCCCATTTCTACAATGCGTTTTACGTGTACAAGTACGCGACGGGTATCATCTCGGCGATCTCGATCGTAAAGCGTATTTTGACGGAAGGCGAAAGCGCGGTGAAGGACTATTTCGAATTTCTGTCCGCGGGCGGAAGTAAAGACCCCGTATCCATTTTAAAGAAAGCGGGCGTCGATCTTACGACCAAAGCGCCGTTCGAGGCGGCGATGTCCGAATTCAAAGCAACTCTCGACGAGTTCAAGAGCTTACTTGATTGATTTTACAAAAAACGAAAAGAGGAAAAATATATGGCAACACCCGTCAATACGATGCCCTATAACCGCGACGCGGAAATGGCGCTTCTCGGCTGTTTTCTGATCGATAACGATATCGCGGCGGAGCTCGTGGAAAAGCTTTCCGAGGAGGATTTCTATCAGGAGTCGCATAAATTCATTCTGCATGCGATGCAGAAGGTTTTCAACGACAGAAAACCCATCGACCTCGTCACCGTGTCCGATCAGTTGGACGGAGAAGGACAACTCGAAAAGGCGGGAGGGATCGTGTATCTCACCGAATTGGCGCAGATCACGCCGTCCGCGGCGAATTATAAATCGTATTATGATATCATTGCCCGCGACAGCGTGAACAGAAAGCTCATTCGCGCCTCCCGCAAAATTATCGAATCGTCGATGGAAGCCACCGACGGTAACACCGCGCTCGCGTTTGCGGAAAAGACAATCTACGATATCTCCAAGCAGACGGAACGTTCGGCACTTTTGGGCATGAACGAGGGAGATATCATCGGCGAGGTATTGCATAAATTCGAACAGCTGCAATCGGATCCCGATTCGTTCAAGGGTATCCCCACGGGCTATAAACGTTTGGATAAAATGACGCACGGCTTACAGGCGGGCGCACTGATCGTCCTCGCCGCCCGTCCCGGTATGGGTAAGACCTCGCTTGCTATGAACCTCGTAGAAAACGCGTCGCTTCGCGCGGGTAAGACTTGCGCCGTGTTCTCGCTCGAAATGCCGAGAAACGAGATCGTGCAAAGACTGATCTGTTCGTATGCGAACGTGAGCATGAGTAAGGCGCTTTCGGGCGAGCTTTCCGCCAAGGAATGGAAAAAATTGATGCTTGCGGGCGATAAGCTGAAAAAGAGTAACATCTATATAGACGACTCTTCGCGCGTAACGCCTGCGGAGATCTTGTCCAAATGCCGCCGCTTGAAAACGACGGCGGGCGGGGTAGACCTCATCATGATCGACTATATCCAGCTCATGTCGAGCGGAGATTCGAAAATGGCGGGCGCGGAAAACAGACAGCAGGAGATCGCGTCGATCACCCGTGATCTGAAAATTATGGCAAAGGAGCTGGGCGTGCCCGTGATCGCGCTTTCTCAGCTTCGCCGTATTCAATCCAAAGAGCCGCAGCTTTCCGATCTTCGTGAGTCGGGCGCGATCGAGCAGGACGCAGATATCGTAATGTTCATCAACCGTCCCGAAGCGATCGCGACGAAAGAGGAGATCGACGCGGGCAAGATCGTCAAGGGCGCGGCGGAGCTTATCCTCGCCAAGCACAGAGGCGGCGAACAGGGTCGCGTATCGTTGAAATTCATCGGCGAATGTACGAAATTCGTGGACGTGGACGAACAGAACCGCGACGACGAACCCCCGCAGTACGGCACGCAACCGCAGACCTATGAGGAGGAAGAGGACGAATACGTTGCTCCCGAGGACGATTACGAGCCGCCCGAACCGCCTATGCGTAAGGGCGATCTGAAACCGAGCGTAAGCGATGACGACGAGCTTCCTTTCGAATAATAACCGAGTATGAACACACAGATAAAAAAGATCACGCCCGAAAGCTTACAAGAGGCGAAAAATATCATATTCGAAGGCGGCGTGGTCGCGATCCCGACGGAAACGGTGTACGGACTCGGCGGCAACGCATTCGACGATTTTGCCGTGAAACGTATATTCGAGGTCAAGGGCAGACCCAACGACAACCCGCTGATCGCGCACGTACATACGGATTATGATCTGTCGAAGATCATCGATTACGATCCGCCGTACGCGAAAAAACTGCGCGAAGCTTTTTTGCCGGGACCTCTCACGCTCGTCTATCCCTCGACGGGTAAGGTCAGTCCGTTCGTGTCCTGCGGGCTCGATACGCTCGCCGTGCGCGTGCCCTCGCATACGGGCGCACAGGCATTTTTGAGAGAAGTCGCTATTCCCATCGTCGCGCCCAGCGCGAATTTGTCAAGACACGTCAGCCCCACTTCGGCACGGCACGTTTTCGACGATTTCAATGGTAAGATACCCCTTATTTTGGACGGCGGCGATTGCACGGGCGGGATCGAAAGCACGGTGTGCGATTGCACGGGCGATATCCCCGTGATCCTGCGCCCGGGACTCGTCACGAAAGAGATGATCGAAAAGGTCGTCGGCGCTTGCGGAGAATACGTTCCCGATCTCGCTTCGGGCGAAAAAGTGAAAAGTCCGGGGGTGCTGTACAAGCATTATTCCCCCCGCTGTAAAACGTTGTTGTTCACCGACGGAAACGCGGCGAAGGAACGGGCGGCGGCGGAAAGAACAGCGGGCGCGCGTGTTGCCGTGCTCTGCGAAAACGCAAGCGTAAGCGCGTTTGTCGGGACAGGCGTCACAGTGCTCGACCTCGGAAAAACGCAAACGGAAATGGCGGCGAAGCTGTACGGACTTTTGCGTGAGGCGGAAACGATCTGCGATACGCTGATCGCCGTCGAGCCGAAAGAAAAAGACGGCGTGATGACGGGCGTTTTGAACAGGCTGAGGAAAGCTTGCGCGTCCGAGGATATCCCGCATACACGCAAGTAAAAGCACGAAAGGAGAGGGGCAGGTACGAGATGAAACGAAAAACGCTGAAAAAACTGATCGTGTTCGTTTGCACGGGCAATACCTGCCGTTCCCCGATGGCGGAAGCGGTTTTCCGCAAAAAAGCGGAGGAACTCGGGCTTGTCAAGCTCAAGGTTTGTTCGGCGGGCACGCACGCGAAAAAGGGCGATAAAATGAACGAAAAATCGGCGCAGACGCTCGCGGAAAAGGGAATCGAGGTCGGCGATTTTTCCTCGAAACAGATCGACGGAAAAACGCTCGAACGTTCGCTTGCCGTGGTCTGCATGACCGATTCGCAACGCGATCTTCTGATGGAGATGCGCTGGAAAGTCCTGCGCGAGAAGGGGGAAGAGGAGATCGAAAACAACGTGTATTCCTTTTCCGAGCTTGCGGGGTACGAGGTGCTCGATCCGTACGGTAAGGATATCGATTGTTATCGCTACGTATACGAGCTGATCGCGGGGGCGGTGCCTGTGCTTGCGGACAAGCTGTTGCCCGAGGAGATAAGGAAAAAGCTGCGGGAGGCGCCGAAGAAAAAGGCGACGGCGGCGACGAAGAAGAAACCCTCGCCGAAGAAAAAAACGCCGCCGCGGAAGAAAACGACGGCAAACGCTTGAAAAGAAAGCGGATACGTGTTATAATAGTAACGACGGCGGGGAAAACCGCCCGAAAAATACAGACGGCGGAAAAAACCGCAAAGGAGAAAAAGTTATGAAAATTGCAGTGGCTTGCGATCACGGTGGCTTGAATTTAAAAAAAGCCATGATCGCGTACGTGGAGAAGCTCGGACACACGGTGAAGGATTTCGGTACGAACAGCACCGATTCCTGCGACTATCCCGATTTCGCGGGACCTGCCGCGGAAGCGGTGGCGAGCGGCGAATGCGATCGCGGGATCGTCGTTTGTTCGTCGGGGATCGGTGTTTCGATCGTGGCGAATAAGGTGCCGGGGATCCGTTGCGCGCATTGTCACGATACCTATTGCGCGAAATACACCCGTTTGCACAACGACGCGAATATGATCGCGTTCGGAGAGAAGGTGCTCGGCGAGGGTATGATGCAGGAGATCGTGTATACGTTTTTGACGACGGAATTCGAGGGCGGGGAACGCCACGAAAGACGTATTGCCAAGATCAAAGCGTTGGAAGAAAAATACGGCAAATAAGAAACGGAGAAACGGCGGTGAAAAACCGCCGTTTGTACCATAGAAGAGGATAGGGTATGAAACGTATCATAGCGATCGGCGGGGGCGAGCTCCGCGAAAGAACGACGTTGAAGATCGACGAGTATATCGCGGGTCTGGCGAAAGCGCGGGCGGGCGACAGGCGCGCCAACGCGCTGTTTATTCCTACGGCAAGCCACGATTTTATGCCCTATTATAATACTTTCCATAAAGTGTATACGGGCGTTTTCGATATCAAAACGGACGTCGCGCTTACCGTGTTCAAAGAACCCGATATGGAGAAAATGAAAGCCAAATTCGAAAAGGCGGATATGATCTACGTGGGCGGCGGCGATACCATGTTTATGATCGAACAATGGAAAAAGACGGGACTTTTGCCCCTGATCGAGGACGCGTACAATCGCGGCGTCGTGCTTGCGGGCTTGTCCGCAGGGGCGATCTGTTGGTTTTCGGATATCTATACCGATTCTGCTTTGGCGAACGGCGAGGGCGAGGAAAAATACGCCATGTTTACGGGATTAAATTGGAAAAAAGGCGTAATTTCTCCCCATTATGGCGCAAGAATGCTTGACTTTGATAAAATTGTGTGTTATAATTATACACGTGCTTACGGGGTTGAGGACAACGCGGCGCTCATTATCGAGGACGGCGAGATCGTCGGAAGCGTATCGAGCGGCGGGAAAGCGTGGCTTTTGGAGAGTAAGGACGGCAAATTGGCGAAAACAGAGATAGTGAATATCTGACCGATTGTCGATAGATAACGCGGATCAGCTTAATTGCCCGCCTCGGTGTTCGGTTCTCACCGTGTAAAAATGAAAAGAGCTATTATAATGCGGACGTGGCGAAATTGGCAGACGCGCAGGTTTCAGGTTCCTGTGGGTAACTCCGTATGGGTTCAAGTCCCTTCGTCCGCACCATAAATTGGCAATAAAAAAGATATTGCACGAAAAAGTCTTGATTTTTCAAGGCTTTTTTCGTTTTTTGAAGCTGAATATTTTTTTACAAAAACGTAGATATAAAACAGGTTTTTTTCGATTTTACAGGGAGTTGAACTCAAACGAAATAAAAAAATAGAAAAATCAAGCGTGTAGAAATAAAAATCTACGCGCTTTTTTATTGCAAAAAATGAGGAGAAAAATATGCAAAAAGAAACGAACTTGGAGAAAGTAAAATCAATGGCGAGAATTTTACTAATGACACCCGTTCATAAAACGCCGTATTCGCCTGCGGTGGTACAACACCCGTTTACGGCAACGGGTTTTGTCGTAATTGATGACAAAGGCGGAAGAACCAACTTTTTAGATTTAACGAAAAAAGAAAGAAACGTTGAACGCTGGCAAGAGTTTATGAAAGAACGGATAAATTCCGCAACGGACTTGTGGCGCGTATATGCGTTGCTGAATGGCCCGTACAGACTTGCGTTTTTGAAATACGCAACACCGTATTTATCAAGCAAAGATTATTCCAAACTTCTTGCGGACGCTTGGATTCGTTCGGAGAATCCAAATATGGATAAGAATTTCACGAAGAAAGAATTATTGGACTTATTCAAAAAAGCCGCACCAACGTATCTTATGACGAAAGACGAATATCAAACGTGGAAAAATTTAGAACAAACAGTGACGGTCTATCGTGGGGTGACGACTTACAATGGGTTTGATAGAAAAGCAATGTCGTGGACGTTGGACGAAGAAAAAGCGAAATGGTTTGCAGAGCGCTTCGGGGAGAACGGAAAGGTTTACTCTGCGGAGATAGATAAAAAGGATGTGTACGCATATTTCGGCAGCCGTGGAGAGTCAGAAGTGGTTGTCGATCCGAAAGGATTGCAAAACATAACTATGGTAGAAGAAGTTGAGCAAGTAATAAAATTAACAATGTAAGGAGAAAAAAGATGACGATTTATCAAGAAGAACTCAAACGAAGGCTAAGGGAACAGGGTCACGGCGCACTTTATGATGAAGAAACGGGTATGCTGAAAATTTATCAAAACGGCGTTTTTCTTTGCGATCAAGATAAAAATGGCAATTTGCATTTTACGCGTGACGCATACGCATTGCAAAATTTTTATGAGATATCTACGCCGATTGCAAAAGAGGCGGTAAGCGTAAAGGACTGCGTAGCGTTATATGAAAAAGGCGAACCAATGAAAGTAGGGGCGGTATCTAATTACCATAAGTTTTTAGAGTTCGGAGAAACGATACTTGCAGGGGCGTATGATAAAGAATATGGTTTCAAATTCGCAACGTGGAATAAAAATCAAGACGGCACATATTTGGTGTACGGACATTATATGAACAGCTATGAAAAGGCCAAAGAAAATTTTGCCGTTCGAGCAGGGCTTATCAATAAGAATAAGGTATTCACCCAAGAACAGGCCGAACTCATATTCAAAAGTGTAAATTACGCAAGGGATAATTGCGAACACGTAATCTACGACCAAGACAAAGAAATGGACGGAATCATGGAAAATTTGATACATGGGTATCCCGAAAAGGATTTTTCTGTGATGAGTACGCATTTTGAACCAAGCCAAGATATAACGCCAAAGCAGTAGAGCGTTATAAGGGCAAAACCGCCCGAAATTCGCGCGAAAGCGTAAAAACCGAATAAGAACCCGCAAGGGAAAAACAAGCCGATTGTTAACCGAAACAGTCGGCTTTTTTTATTTCAATAAAAAGGAGCAATAAAGATGTATTTTAGAAGCGAGAAGCATAGAGAGTTATTCAAGGACGCAACCAAGAAAATGGACAAGAAAGACAACGTACAAATGTGCGTAGTCTATTTGTTGACGGGGGACAAGAAACTCTGGAATAGGTGTAAAATTTATATGATAGATAATAAAATCCCTATTCATAGAGTGCGGGTAGGCAAATGCACGGAAGAAGGCTACACATTGTTTTGTGTAGCGAAGGACCTTGCGCTCGGCACGAAACATTTAACGATGAACGATTTAACGGATAAGGAACTTGTATCAACAAGGCTTTGGCGAATCATCTATACGGCAATAGAAATCCGTAGAATCGGGCTTGCACCGTTGCAACACTATAAGGGGGAAAACGCATGATAACGCTAAATATTAAAAAGGACGGGGAACACGTAGATATACGATTTCCTTGCAGTGAAAAAGTCTTGACGGAGGCATTAAAAACGATAGGTGTAACCGATGAAATGGATACCAAGCAAATAGTGAGCGAAGTGGTAGATTTTGAAAGTCTCTCGCTGTTGGAAGGGCAAGAAGTAGACTTGGACGAAATCAATTTTTTGGCGAAGCGTTTGGATAGTTTGACAAAGCCGGAATTAGATAAGTTTTCCGTCGTGGCGCAAATGGAAGGCTTGGACGAACCGAAAGATTTTATTAACTTAACGTACAATTTGAATAAATATACGTTAATCCAAAATATTGGAGATATGACGGCGGTAGGACGAATGCATACGCTTACGCGCGAACTGGCAATACCTGCCGATGATAGCAGGGACGCGGAGTATGCGAAAATAGGCAGGGAATTGATAACATCAAACAAAGGGAAATGGACGGAAAAAGGACTATTGTTTTTTAATGATGATATTCCCGAAGAAACAATCTATAACGGGGAAACGTTCCCCGAGTTTGATTACGACGGGAACTGCTTATTAGGCGTGGCAATCAATTTTTTGAACGCGGAAGAATACGTGTACTTGCCTTGTGGAGAAACGGCAATCAAAAAAGCGCTTGCGCGGTTGGGCGTAGAAAGTACGTCGCATTGCAAACTGCGCGTAGATTTTGACCGTATTGACAACAACAGGTTGGCTAAGCTCTTGTTTAATTCGGTGGAAGGAGAAGATATATATGATATCAATAACCTTGCAAAAGAACTTGAAGATTTAACGGAAACGGATAAATTTCTTGCCGTGGTGGAATATGCAGAAACGGAAGACGTAAAGGAAATGGCTTTAATCGCTCAAAATTTGGACGAGTTCGAGTATGTGGGAAACGTGGATTCTGATTATGAATTTGGAGAGTATTTAGTGGACAACGACGATGAGTACGAGTGTTCGGAAAACTTACGGGATTTTATCAATTATAAAGAATTAGGTGAGCAAGTTCGGCGCAATGGTCATGGTATGTTCGTTAGAGGTGGGTTCGTATATATTCCATCGGGAAGGCAGTTGGAAGATATAATAGACAAAGACATGGGTATGTCGTTTGGGGGAATGTGATAGGAATGGCAATATTATTTTCGGTTGTGACGATGAAGTCAGGGGAGGCAGAATCAAGGTTTTTAGTGGGTGGGATACCGAGAATAAAAAACGACCTAAACGGCTGGACGGCGTATGAAGAATTTATGCAAAAAGTTCAAGGCGCAAGCGAAGTCAATATTCAAGGAAAAATCTATCTTTACGGTGATGGCGAGTTTGTCAACGCAACGGTGGAAGAAGTTGCGTATATGTACGAGCGAATAAAACGGCGAGAAGATTTTTTACAGGCGCGTTGTCAGTTTTGGGGCGATATAGGTTTTAAGCTCATATACACCGACGGCGAGTATAAAGACGAAAAGCCGTACCCAACGCTTATGGGTTCGTCCAACGTAAGGAATAAAAAATTGCGTAGTATGCAAGAAGTGGCGGAGTTTATCGTAAGCGACGGACAGTACGGGGATTTGAGAATTAAGTATAAAGACGGTATGCCGTTTTTGAAAACGAACGGGATATATGTGAAAGAGATAGCGGACAAACGCTATGGAAAAGAATTAGAAAAAATATTACTTCCTATGCAACGGAAAGTAGAAAATGAAAAAGGAGAAAAGGATATGAACGAATGGGAAAAAGTAAGACGGCAAGCAAAGCGGTATAAGGAACAGTATCCGCCCGGCACGAGATTGCAATTAATCTCTATGGAGGACCCGTATGCGCCTGTAGAAAGCGGAACGCGCGGAACGGTGGAATTCGTAGACGATGGTGCGCAAATACACGTGAAGTGGGATAACGGCAGAGGCTTGGCGTTAGTACCGCAACAAGACAGTTTTAGAACGCTGACGGAAGAAGAACTCGTACAAGAAGCACGCATCAAAAACGGGCAAGTGGTGGACTTTGGCGACGATTGTCAAATCGTTATCCCGAAAGAGCCGATAGACTGTTCAAAGCTCGGTTATTTCGACGAGCTGGAAGGCGAGTGTTGGGACTTGGTAAAGGGCTATCTTGCGAAGTTCGGCATAGAACTTTTGCCAAACGAAGACGGGGAAGAACCTATGAGCGATTACGTGGCGAAAGGCGTACAGGATAAAATCGTGGAACTGTTGCAAGAGGCGGGCGTACAGTTTAAGTTCGAGCAAGACGAAACGGAAGACATTGCCGAAGAAGACGGCATGAATATTGTATAAGGAGAAAAAATTATGGAAAACGTAGAAAAGAAAGGCATTACCACAAGAGTGGACTTGGAACATCACGCAAAAGCAAGAAAGTATATGTCGGAACACGGCGACATGAAAATGGAGGAATTTATCACGAAAGCGATTGACAGCTTGGTAAATGCAAAAGAGCAAACGCAAGAAATTCAGAAACCCGAAAAGCAACGCACGATAGCGTTTCAAGTACCGGAAAGTTTTTACGAAAAAGTAAAAGATTACTTGGAAAGAAACAGCTTGCGACAGAATCGGTTTATGTACAACTTAATCAAGCAAGAGTTGGACAGAGAGTCGCTTGAAATGGAAGTGCTTGCGAAGAAACAGAACGAAGAACAGGGCAACGGCGACGAAGAACAAGGCGACGGTGAAGATGAAGACGAATCGCTAGCAGAAAGAGAAGGTTCCTTTGAGGGAGATGAACCCGAAGACGAGGACGAGGCCGAAAGCATAGCAATAACAATGTGAGGTGATGAAGAAAAGGATAGATAGAAAAGAATAAACGAAAGGGTGCGGATTGCGTATGGCAATTCGCTTTTTTGATATGTTCGCAGGCATCGGCGGATTTAGAAGCGGACTCGAATCAATCGGTGGTTTTGAATGCGTAGGACACTGCGAAATAGACAAACACGCAAACCAAGCGTACAACGCAATTTACGATATAAAACCACAGGAGGTATATTTCAATGACGCAACCAAAATCAACCCATACGATATGCCGGATATCGACGTTATTTGCGGAGGATTCCCTTGTCAGGCTTTTTCACTCGCTGGAAAGCGGGGAGGATTTGAAGATGCAAGGGGAACACTTTTCTTTGAGATCGCTCGAATCGCTGCCATTAAAAGACCTGCATATCTTTTCCTTGAAAACGTACCCGGCTTGCTGTCGCACGACGGTGGCAAAACGTTTGCAACCATCCTCGGCGCGCTTTCTCAGTTGGGGTACGATGTCTGCTGGCAGGTGCTTAACAGCAAGGATTTCGGTGTCCCCCAAGCCCGAAAAAGAGTGTATATTATCGGATATCTTGGAGAAAGACGCACCGGAAAAATATTTTCTTTCACAGAGGCAAATGGAAAGACTACTGAGCAAATTATCCCCGGCAGAGAAGGGAATAGAATCTACACCCCAAGAGGAGTCGGAATAACGCTTACGAGCGAGGCAGGCGGGTTTGGCGGAAAGACAGGATTGTATGACGTAAACCTGCCGATAAAGGTCAAAACCAAGCAAGGCTATCAGCTTGCGTATCCTGGGGATAGCATTGATTTGGCATACCCAGGTATGAATTCACGGCGCGGACGGGTAGGAGAAAAGGTGGCGCACACGCTTACGACGAGCAGTTCGCAAGGCTACTTTTTTATTGACATGAACCCACCGCCGAATTTAACGGAAACGGCAAGATGTATCACGGCAAGACAAGATTCTGGGATAAGCAATCGAAAGGGCGAACACTCGGGTGTGTTCATTGAAGACGAACCGCGCGCGATATTGACGCCTACAAAAGACTACGTTCGGCAACAGGGCAGACGTTATAAAGGACCGAACGAGCCTATGTTTGCATTGACGGTATGCGACAGGCACGGCATTATCCGATACGGCAAGGTAAGACGGCTGATGCCGATAGAATGTTGGCGTTTGCAAGGTTTCACCGACGAGCAGTTTTATAAAGCGGAGGCAACGGGCTTAAAAGACGGACATCTGTATAAGATGGCAGGGAACGCGGTGACAGTGCCTGTTATCGCCGCGCTTGGGGAAATTATCAAAGAAAATTATGAAAAATATCACGAAAAAGACCTGCAAATAAAAGTCAAGTAAAATAAACAAGAAATTTCAAAAAAATTTTTAAGCGTAAAATCTGCAAGCAAAAGCAAGTCAGCGCAATTGCGTTGACTTGGGAAAGGCTAAATAAAGGAAAGTTAAGCGACTTGTAAAGAATTAAGATGCTCCGTCACACGAGCATAATAAATTCTCAAAAACTTGTTGGCGGCAGCGGTCATATAGACATAGAAATGTTTCCCTTCAAAACGTTTCTTGTCCATAAATTGAAATACGGGATTATCCGCAGGTGCTTTTTGCAAAACGGTTTGCATTATTTGAAATAAAGTTTTTCGT
>JAFTPU010000005.1 GCA_017463105.1 Clostridia bacterium | reverse complement strand
GCACGGCTCTATGAGCAAGCTCCCGTTTCGTACCCGAAATCATTTTCTTCCCTCTTGCAAGCAAGGCAAATCTATTTTATCCACATATTCCCTTTGGGAAATTTATCGCCGCTATGCCTTGTTCTTAACCGAACAAGGTTTAATTTTCAAAAACATAGCCACCGTAACTAAGAAAGCTTTCGTCTTCGCTGAGCCATAAATAATAGTCCATGCCACTCGGCATATATTTCGTTTTTCCGTTTCGTTTTTCTCCGCAGTCGTAAAGATAGCCCTCTTTTTCAATCTCTCCGTATATGGTAACGGCAATCATTCCCATATCACAGTAGGCATCAATGTCGTTCCCGCTGTATTTATAGGTAGGAATATTCCCACTGAAATCAAGCTCGAAAGTTCCTCGAAAAGTATTGCTTGAATACGATTGTTCCAAAGTGTATCTCTTACTGCTTGAAAAGAAACAGCCGACGAACATATACGAAAAAATAATAGTTAAAATGAGCGTGAAAAAATGATATTTTATCCTATGTTTCATTTGTAGAAACCCTCCATGTGTTTTATATGTAAATTATAGCACACCGTTTGGTGTGAAGTCAAGTATTTTACACCAAATGGTGTAAAATAAGAATATGGAAAATAAATATATGTTTTCGTTGGCACAAAATTTAAAATCCTTGATGGGGAATATGACGATAACGGAGTTTTCAAAAAAGGTGGGCATACCGCAACAGACTATTTCCCGTTATTTATTATGTCAAAGGGAAATTACCTTGGAAAATCTCGTTAAAATAGCCGATTATTTTAACGAAGAGATCGATTTTTTAATAGGAAGAAAAGATTACTGAAAAGAATAAAGTATATAAAATGGGGAGTGCGTTCGTCGGGCGCGCTCCCGTTTTGTCCTTATTCCGCTTCCGTGCATATAATGAATAACGGGGAATACCCGTTACATTTTCGAAATACGGAGGAAGATCATGGGACACGTGTGGATAACCATTTTCGGAATAATCTTTACTTTTTTAATGACGGCGCTGGGCGCGGCGGTCGTTTTCTTGTTTAAGGGGGAAATTTCCCCGAAAATAAACGCGATATTTCTCGGTTTTGCTTCGGGCGTTATGCTTGCCGCGTCGGTGTGGTCGCTTCTGCTGCCTTCGCTTGCGCAAGCGGAAACGTATTTCGGCAAGCTCGCCTTTTTACCCGCCGCGATCGGTTTTCTGGCGGGCGGCGCGTTTCTCGTTCTACTCGACAAGTGTACGGCGAAGCTTTGCGGCAAAGCGAAAAACAGCAAACCGCGGCGGCTTTTTTTAGCGGTCACTTTGCACAATATTCCCGAAGGACTTGCGGTTGGATTCGCGTTCGGCGCGGCGGCGATGATCGGTACGACGGCGGCGTTTTTATCGGCGTTCGGGCTCGCCATCGGTATGGCGGTGCAGAATTTTCCCGAGGGTGCGGCGGTTTCCTTACCAATGAAAAACGTATTCAAAGACAATAAAAAAGCGTTTTTATGGGGGGTAGGGAGCGGACTTATCGAGCCGATCTGCGCCGTGATGGGATATTTTCTGGCGACGGGACTGAAAACTTTACAACCTTGGCTTTTGGCGTTTTCCGCAGGCACAATGATTTTTGTGACGGCACAGGATCTTATCCCCGATTCCCGCATATCCGATGATTTTAAAGCGGGGGCGTGGGGGCTTATGTTCGGTTTCGTATTGATGATGGTACTAGACGTGGCGCTTGGATGAAAAATTGGGCATTTTGAACAATTTCCTACATGGAAAATATTGTTTATATTAAAAAGTTGAAAAAGCAAAGAAAAAATTAAAAATAGGATTGACAAAGCCCGATATCTGTGGTAAAATAATTGTAATAATGATAATGCAGGGGTATGTCGAAAATGAAAAAATTTCTTATTTTTCTTTTATGTATAACGGCAAGCGTGTTTTCCTTCGTCGCCTGTAACTCCGAAGAACCGGGAAGCGAAAGCGAATATTCCGCAGGCGATACGTTGGGTACGAACGCAGATTCGGACGGAAGCGAACAAGGTACGGAAACCGCGGCTTCGAGCGAAACGGACACCGATGACGTAGGCGGCGACGTGACCGAAAGCGATATGGACTCGGGTGATACGGAAAGCGATTCCGAAAATTCGGGTACCGACGGCGATAGCAACACGGGTTCGGCGAGTGATTCGGAAGATACCGATTCGGACGCCGACAGTAGCGTGGATTCGGGCGATAACAACGATTCAAGCGACGGTGACGCAAGCGATTCGAGCGACTCGAGCGGAGACGACGGCGATTCGGATGTGGATATAGATGATGACAGTCATTGGACCTCGAATTATTAAGACGAGTAAGAAATTGATATGAGGAGGAAGAAAAAGGTGAAAAAGAAATATCTTTCGCCCGAGGCGGATATCACGGAGTGGGAAGCCAAGGACGTATTTTTAGAAAACTCGGGAGAACCTGTAGAGGACCTCGATGACGAAAGAAATTGGACGTCGAACTATTAAGTGGCGGGGAGTGAAAAATTGAAAAGGTTTTTAATACTCGTGCTGGGCGTTTTTTGTGCTTTTGCGCTGTTTGTCGGGTGTAATTCGAACGATTCTTCCGATAATAGATCGGGCGGAAATCAGAACGCAGAGGACAACCATTGGACGTCTAATTTTTAAAAAAAGCAAACCCTTTTCGGCACTCGCCGAGAAGGGTTTTGGTTTATAAAGAAATCGGCTTGGGTATACTTGATACAAGGAGAAAATTATGCAGGATTGTATCGTGATCGGTAGCGGCACGGCGGGCGTTTCCGCGGCACTTACGTTGCAGGCAAACGGTAAAAATTTTATATTGCTCGGACAAACGGGATTGAGCGAAAAAATCGCCAAGGCGGAAAAAATCCGCAATTATCCCGGGCTTTTAGACGTGACGGGAAAAGCGTTTTGCGAGGCGTTACAAGCCCAACTCAAAGCGGCGAGTATCGTCGTAAAAGAGGAAAGGGCGATGGGCGTGTATGCGCTCAAAGACAAATTCGGCGTGGCGACGCAGGAGGGCGGTTATTACGAAAGCCGTACCGTGATCCTCGCGTGCGGCGTGGAATCGGTAAAAACGATCGAGGGGGAAACGGAGTTCGTCGGGCGCGGCGTGAGCTATTGCGCAACCTGCGACGGTTTTCTTTACAAGGGAAAAACGGTCGCCGTCCTTTGTACGAGCAAACGGTTGGAGCATGAGATCGAGTTTCTTGCCGATTTTGCGGCGAAAGTTTATCTCATTCCCATGTATAAAGAGGTCGAGATCGAACGGGAAAACATACAGATCATTCGTAAAATGCCCGTAAAGCTTGAAGGAAAAATGCGCGTGGAGAAGCTCGTGTTCGCCGCGCCGATCTCGGCGGATATCGGAAGCGAGCTCGAGATCGACGGTCTGTTCGCCCTTCGCGAAAGCGTCTCGCCCGCAACGCTTGTGGGCGGTTTGGAAACGCTTGACGGACACGTGAAGGTGTCGCGGGATATGCAGACGAATATCGTCGGATGCTACGCCGCGGGAGATTGCACGGGCAGACCCTATCAATACGCAAAAGCGGTCGGCGAGGGAAACGTAGCGGCACATTCGGCGAGCGCGTTTATCAGCGAACGAAAAAAGCAGGAAACGAAGGATTGATCGAGGAGGGCGAAGCGTGGCGGAACGCAAACGGGTGATCTTACATTCCGATCTGAATAATTTTTTTGCTTCCGTCGAGATTGCGCTCGATCCTACGCTCGGCGGAAAACCGCTCATCGTGTGCGGCGATCCCAAGGAACGTCACGGGATCGTTCTCGCCAAAAACGAAGAGGCGAAAAAGTACGGGATCAAAACGGCGGAAACGGTGTATTCCGCCTTGAAAAAATGTCCGCAGGTACAGATGATCGGGTCGCATTTTCACGAATATAAGCGCTATTCTCGCGCGGTGCGGGCGATCTATGAACGGTATACTGAGAAGATCGAGGAATGTAGCATCGACGAATGTGCGCTCGATATGACGGAAAGTATTGCGTTGTTCGGAAATGGGGAAAAGATCGCCGAGGAGATACGGCAAGCGGTGAAAGCCGAGCTCGGACTGACCGTATCGGTCGGCGTGAGCTTTAACAAGGTATTCGCCAAGCTGGCTTCCGAATTGAAAAAGCCCGACGCGGTGACGGTGATAAGCGAGGAGAATTTTCGGGATATCGTCTATCCTCTGCCCGTGGGCGAGCTTTGGACGGTAGGCGGCGCGACGGCGCAAATCCTTGCGAAGCTCGGCATACGGACGATCGGACAGCTTGCGGACGCAGACGAGGCGCTTCTTACCCGCGTTTTGGGAAAACGGGGGCGGCAGGTACGCGTTTACGCTCGCGGCGAGGACGATGATCCCGTGAAATGGGAGAAAAGAAAAGAGGATCTGAAGTCGATCGGGAATTCCGCCACGTTGCCGAAAGATATTACGGAAAAAGAGGACGTGAAGCGGTGGTTATACGCGCTTTCGGAGAGTGTGGCGGCGCGGCAACGCGCGGCGGACGTGGGGCGTGCGAGCACCGTACATATCGTCGTACGGAACGAACGATTGGAGGATTTTACGTGGCAGACCAAGGTTTCGCCCACCGCGCTTTGCGGAGATATCGCCAAGACGGCTTTCGAATTGTTTTGCAAACACTGTCCCGCGGGCACGCGCGTGCGTATGTTGGGAGTCAGCGTTTCGGGATTCGATTACCACGTGGAACAGCTTTCGCTCGATAATGCGATCGCGGAGGAGACGGGCGTGATCAGCTACGAGAAGAAGGAGCGTGCGGAGAACGCCGTCGCAAAGATCAGGGAAAAATACGGATACGCCACGTTACAACGCGGCGTTGTGTTTAAGGACGAAAAGCTGGGCGGGCTGGATATCCGCGGACGGAAGGAGGAAATATCTCCCAGCGCGCAAAATCCGAAAAAGGAAGAATAAAAAAGAAAAACCCGCAGATACTGTTTCTATCGGCGGGGGAAGTAAAATTCTTACGCTTGAATATAAAGAAGGACTATCCAAAAGTCGGTAGATTTTTGAATGGTCCTTCAACTGTTATGGCAAATAAAAAACTGCGCGATCCTTTTTTGCCGAAGTTTACCGAAGCGGAAACGCCGCAGGTGACTCCTTCAAAGCTACCTTATGGCACACGCAAACTTCCGTTTAGTGCTGCTACGTTCCCGTCCTGACACGGTTCGCGGCATTGCGTTGCATAAGACCTTGCTATCAACGTTCCTTACGGCGCGCGGCCTTCCATAAACTCCGTCGGGAAAGGCATTCGGCTCTGATATAGCGGATTTCAGATACAGGGTGCCGCTAACTCCCCGCCTACGCGCAGCCTATATATTATACCGCATTTTTCGGCGGAATGCAACCGTTTTTACTCGCTTTTTTCCGTTGATTGCATTTTGAGTAAGGAAGATTTTGTCAAAAAACTTTTTTCTCGCCTTCATTTAAGGGGGAATACGTTGACAAACCGCGTAGGAAAGGGTATAATAATAAAGGTGAAAAGGAGATAGGATATGTCGACAAATTGTACGCACAACTGTTCGAGCTGCGGCAAGGACTGTTCGTCGAAAAAAAAAGAAAGCATGTTAAAAGAACCGCATAAGAGATCGTCGGTAAAAAGGGTGATCGGGATCGTCAGCGGTAAAGGCGGCGTGGGAAAATCGCTCACCACCTCCTTGCTTGCGTCCTTTGCGCAAAAACAGGGCAAGTCGGTCGGGATCATGGACGCCGATATCACGGGTCCGTCCATTCCGCATATGTTCGGAGTAAAGGATCGCGTGACGGGTAGCGAGGACGGGATCGACACCGTTTTAAGCCCGTCGGGAATGCAGCTTATGTCCATGAACCTGTTGCTCGACGACGAGACGACGCCCGTCGTATGGCGCGGCATGGTTATTTCGGGTACGGTAATGCAGTTCTGGACGGACGTGATCTGGAAGGACGTCGATCTGCTGTTTATCGATATGCCGCCCGGAACGGGCGACGTGCCGCTTACCGTATTCCAAAGTATTCCCGTTGCGGGTATCGTGATCGTCACGACGCCGCAGGATCTCGTAAAAATGGTCGTGGAAAAAGCGGTGAATATGGCGAATATGATGAATATTCCCGTGCTCGGATTGGTGGAAAATATGAGTTATCTTTCCTGCCCCGATTGCGGGAAGAAAATAGAGGTATTCGGCGCAAGTAAGGCAAGATCGATCGCTGCGGAATACGGTATTCCCGCCGTAGCGCGTATGCCGCTCGATCCGAAAATTTCCGCGCTTGCGGACGCGGGACGGATCGAGGACTACGAAACGGACGAGCTTAAAGCGGTATTCGAGCAGATCGAGAAGGCACAGCCTAAAAAGGCGGAATAAAATTACGGAAGATACGGACGGATAAACGATGGGATATGCGTTTGAGAAAAGAAAACGGAATGCGAAGATTCGCTTTATTCTTACCGTGTTGATCTGCCTCTGTATTCCGATTTTTTGCGCGGGTGCGATATTATCCGCGTTTTGTCCGCCGTCGGCGTGGCAATATTATTTGAACATGCCCAAGCCCGGTAAACGGGAGGACGGGGAATTGCGGATACATTTCCTCGACGTGGGACAGGGCGACGCGACGATCGTGGAATTGCCCGACGGTAAAACGATGCTCATCGACGGCGGCGACGCCGCGTCGAGTACGGAAAATACGGTCCTGCGTTATCTCAATGCGTTGGAAATCGATACGATCGATTATTTGCTCGTCACGCATGCGGACTCCGATCATTGCGGTTCGCTGGATAAGGTGCTCGAATTTAAAACCGTCAAGCGCGCGTTCGTACCGCGAACAACGGAAACGGTCAACGACGAATATGCGGAGTTTTACGCCGCCCTTTTAAAGGAAGGCTGTGAGATCGCCTATTCGCAGAACGGCATACAGCTCGGCGCGACGGAGAGCGAAACGCCTTATCGGCTCAGCTTTCTTTCTCCGTCTGCTTACGGGGAGGAAAAGACGGAGGAGGCGGAGAGCAACGCGACGTCCGCTGTCGTATGGTTGGATTATAACGGCGTAAGTACGCTTTTCACGGGCGACGCGCCTAAAGAAGTGGAAGAGAGACTCGTGCGAAGCGACCGACTCGGCTTGCTCGATAATCTCGGCGTGGAGCTGGACAGTACGGAAATTCTCAAAGTTGCGCATCACGGCAGCGCGGATTCCACAAGCTCGGACTTTCTTTCCTATCTGCATGTAAGAACCGCGGTGATCTCGTGCGGGGAAAATAACGTATACGGACACCCTACGGCAGAGGTGCTCGTCGCGCTGACGGCAAACGGTACGGACGTTTATCGCACCGACCTGCAAGGCGGCGTAATCGTGAGCGTTTCCAAGGGCTCGGGCAAATGGTCGGTCCAAACTTACGGAAAAGCGTAATAACTTTTAAATTGATAACACATAATTTCACGCGATTTTCATTGTAATCAAGAGAAAAATTTGCTATAATATACAGTGATGAAGCCCGTCTTCGAAACGGGCGGAAAGGCAAACGACAGACGTATGGAAGCGATAAAATTCGAAAAAGTGCATTTTTCTTACCGCAACGGGGAAGAGGGATCGGAAAACGAGGACGTATTCGGTTTCGATTCCGCTTTTGCGTTGGACGGGATCGATTTTTCCGTGCAAGAGGGTGAGTTCGTTGCCGTGCTCGGTCATAACGGAAGCGGGAAATCGACCCTCGCCCGCCTGACCAACGGATTGCTCAGCCCCAAGGACGGCAAGATCACCGTGTTGGGTATGGACGCGGGGGCGGAGGAGAATCTGTTCGAGATCCGCAAAAACGTGGGGATCGTTTTTCAGAATCCCGATAATCAAACGGTCGCGTCCATCGTCGAGGACGACGTGGCGTTCGGACCCGAAAATATCGGCGTCGATCGGGAAGAGATCGGCAAACGTATCGATTTTGCGTTGAACGCCGTAGGCATGCGCGAATATCGCCATGCGACCACGACGCGCCTTTCGGGCGGGCAGAAACAGCGCATCGCTATCGCGGGCGTGCTGGCGCTCAAACCCCGCGTTATGATTTTGGACGAATCGACGGCAATGCTCGATCCGCGCGGCAGAAAGGAGGTCATGGACGTCGTTCTGAAGCTGAACAAAGAGGAAAATATGACCGTGCTTCTGATCACGCATTTCCCCGAGGAAGCGTTGCTTGCCGATCGCGCGGTCGTTATGAATCGCGGCAGGATCGTGATGGAGGGAAAACCGCAGGACGTGCTTACGCGGGAGGAAGAGCTGGAAAAATGCTCGCTCACGCTTCCCCGCCCGATCGCCGTTTGCAAGGCTCTAAAAGTGCGCGGACTTGAAATAAAACCTTCGTTCGACGCGGAGACGGTGGCGGAGAATATCGCCGAAGCTTTAAAAAAGGCGGGGGCAGGTACGCGTTCAAACGAAAAAATGCCCGTGGCGAAAATTTCGAAAAACGAAACGGACGACGATGGCAAGATCGTTGCGAAAGACCTTTCTTATACCTATAACGAACGCTCGCCGTTTGCTACGCACGCGTTGAAGAGCGTCGATCTGACGATAAAAACAGGCGAATTTTTCGGCATAATCGGACACACGGGCAGCGGTAAATCGACGTTCGTCCAACACCTGAACGCGCTCATCAAATTGCCGACTGCCGAGAAAAAATACAAACCCAAAAAACGTAAAAAGAACGAGCCCGCAAAGCCCGAAACGATACTTCGGGTCGGCGGATACGATCTCGGCGACAAGACGACGGACTTCCGCGCGCTCAGAAAAGACGTGGGCATGGTGTTTCAATATCCCGAATATCAACTGTTTGCGGAAACGGTGTTCGAGGACGTGGCGTTCGGCTTGAAAAACTTCCGAAGCGAGATGACCGAGGCGGAGATCGCCTCCGCCGTACGCGAGGCGATCGAGACGGTCGGGCTTGATTTCGAGCAGGTAAAAAACGCTTCGCCGTTCGAGCTTTCGGGCGGTCAACGCCGCCGCGTTGCGATCGCGGGCGTGATCGTTACGAAACCCAAGATCCTCGTATTGGACGAACCCGCCGCGGGGCTCGATCCCCTCGGTAAACGGGACGTCATGCGGTTGCTTCACAAATTGCACGCCGATTGGTGCAAAACCGTGATCGTCGTATCGCACGATATGGACGAGATCGCGGAAAATTGTACGGGCGCGGCGGTCTTTTTCGACGGGAAGATACTCGCTTGCGGCACGCCGAAATCGTTGTTTTCCGACCGTACGATCGCGGATAGCGCGGGGTTGGATATACCCTTTACGGCGAAGCTCGTCGAAAAATTGAAGGCGTGCGGCATAGAGATCGATTGCGATCTAACGACGGCGGATTTTCTCGAAAAAACGGCGGAAGGAGGGCGTAGCGATGCGTGACGTTTCCTTTGGTCAGTATTATCCCTCCAACTCGTTTGTGCATAAATGCGATCCGCGCACGAAGCTGCTGTTCCTCATCGTGTATATCGTCGCGGTATTTTTGGCGAAAAACTTTTACGCGCTCGGCGCGTGCGCGCTCGTGTTCGTCGCGATCGCGTGCTTTTCGGGCGTGCCGTTTAAGAGCCTGTTGCGTTCGGTGAAAGGAATACTCTTCCTCCTGCTGTTCACGGCGGTGCTCAATCTGTTTTTCCATTCGGGCGAAACGGTGCTTTGGTCGTGGAAGTTTATCACGATCACGAAAGAGGCGGTCTATTTTACGATTTTCCTCGCGATCCGTTTGTTTCTGCTCGTGCTCGGCTCGGCGGTGCTCACCTTAACGACGACGCCCGTTGCGCTTACCGACGGTATCGAAAGTCTGCTCAAGCCCTTGAAATATATCCGTTTCCCCGTACACGAGCTCGCGCTCATCATGTCGATCGCGCTTCGGTTTATTCCCATTCTCACGGACGAAACGGGGCGTATCATAAACGCGCAGAAAGCGCGCGGCGCCGACTTCGAGACGGGCGGACTGATCAAGCGCGTAAAAGCGGTCGTTCCCATTTTAATCCCGCTTCTCATCAGCGCGTTCAGACGGGCGGACGAGCTCGGCGACGCGATGGACGCAAGATGTTATTCGGGCAGTAAAACGCGCACGAAATATAAAAAATTACGCTTCGGCTGGCGCGATCTGCTTGCGGCGTTGCTCCTTGCGGCGTTGCTCGCGGGCGTAATATTGCTCCGTATCTTCACGGCGGCGGTCATCTGAGAAGCGAACGGGAAAAACATATGCGATACGTTTTGAAAATAGCATACGACGGTACCGATTACGCGGGCTGGCAGTGTCAGAAAAACGCGCCCTCCGTGCAGGAAACGCTGGAAAAGGCGATCGTTTCCGCGCTCGGCATATCTCCGCGCGTGACCGGCAGCGGCAGAACGGACGCGGGCGTGCACGCCGCAGGACAGACCTGCCATTTCGACGCGGACGGAATCACCGTTCCGCCCGAAAAGATGCCCGATTGTCTCAATCGCTTTTTGCCGCCCGATATCCGCGTGTCGGAGGGGTGGAGCGCGGACGGAAGCTTCGATTGCAACCGTAGCGCAAAGCGCAAGACCTATTGCTATTCGTTATACGTTTCCTCGCGGGAAATGCCGCTTAAAGAGCGCTACGCCGTGCGCGTGGAGAACGCGCCGAGCTTGGAAAAGCTGCGGGCGGCGGCAAGGCTGTTCGAGGGCGAACACGATTTCAAAGCCTTCTGCGCGAGCGGCTCGTCGGTGAAAACGACGGTGCGTACGGTATACGAGGTGCGCGTGGAGGAGGGAACGTCCTACGGCTTGCGGGAGTTGAAGATCTTCGTTACGGGCAACGGATTTTTGTATAATATGGTACGCACGATGGCGGGCGAGCTTCTCGACCTCGCAAACGGAAAACGCAGTGAAGAAAGCCTCGCGCTTGCTTTTCAAACGGGTGACAGGGGGCTTTTGGGGAAAACGATGCCCGCAAAGGGCTTGACTTTGATGGAAGTTCATTACGAAAACGGTTAAAAGGAAAAACACGGTATGGAAATATATTCCTTCTATCAGGACGCGTCGATCATTTTTCAGCTGTTCAACGTCGGTGCGACGCAGTCGAAAATTTACGGCGTGATCGCGGCGGTCGTCCTTTGGACCGCACTCTTTATCTTACAGGGCTTTGCGTTGCGCGCAATGGCGAAAAAACGCGGAATCAAAAAACGCGCGCTTGCGTTTGTTCCTTTTGCCAATATTTGGTTGATGGGCAAGCTTGCGGGCGATTGCAATTTCTTCGGACAAAAGGTGAAGCGCGCGGGCTTGTATACGATGCTCGCACAGATCGTCGTCACCGTTTTGTATTCGCTTATGATCGCGGGGGAGATATATCTTTACGTAGTGGAAGGACCTCCCATAGAGCTTTCTTTTATGGCGTACGGTTGGACGGATCTGACGGGCTTTTCCCTCGTCGTATACAACTTTTTCAATACGGCGTCGATGATCGGCTCGATCTTCCAGCTCATCTGTAAGATACTGATGTTCGTCCTCGTTTTGGGAATTTATAAAAGATATGCGCCGAAAAGAAGTACGCTCCTTGCTTTTCTCGAACTTTTATTGCCCGGCGCGCGCTTTGTCGCGTTCTTCGTTTTGAGAAACCGCGAGCCGTTCGATTACGAGGCGTATATGCGCGCCCGTCACGAGGAATATATGCGCCGCTATCATCAGCAATACGGTAACCCTTACGGGAATCCCTACGGCAACCCGTACGGCAATCCTTACGGAAGCCGTAATTCCTACGGTAATCCATATAACCAACCGTCGCAGAACCAAGCGCCGCAACCGCCCGAAGATCCGTTTGCGGAGTTTAATTCCGATAAGAGCTCGGGCGAAAATACGGACGGCGGAAGCGGTTCGGAAAACGGGAACGGAACCGACGATTTTTTCAATTAAAGAAGGAAAAAGAAAAAACAAGACGGAAAATAAGGAAAACTTATATTTCCGTCTTTTTTTGTGTAAAAAACGGGCTGAAACGGTTTACAGATCGCCCGTCGCTGTGGTATAATTATACGTAGATATAATTACAGGTTATAAGTAAACGAGGAGACGGCGCGTATGATGGAAGAAAACATATCGGCGATCGCGACCCCTGCGGGCAAGGGCGGCGTGGCGATCGTCCGCGTGAGCGGAAAAAACGCGTTACAGCTCGCGGAAAAGATGTTCACGCCCGTCGGAAAGGTGAAGGTTTCTCAGTTCGAACCCTACCGTATGTACCCGGGAAAGATCGACGGCGGGAATTTTTCCGATTTCGGGCTTTGCGTCTATTTCAAAGCACCCGCCAGCTATACGGGCGAGGACGTCGTTGAGTTTCAGTGCCACGGCGGGGAAAATCTCGCGCGCGGGATTTTGAAACAGACTTTCCGTTACGGCGCGCGCAGTGCGGGCAAGGGCGAATTTACGAAGCGCGCGTTTTTAAACGGCAAGCTTTCGCTCGCTTCCGCCGAGGGCGTCGCGGACATGATCAACGGCGAATCGGACGCGGAGGTAAAGGCGGGCTATCTTTTATACAGTGAAAAACTGACGAACGCCGCACGCGAGCTTCAAGCCGAGCTCAAGACCTTGCTTGCCGGTATCGACGTTTCCGTGGACTATCCCGAAGAGGACGTCGAGGAACAACACACGGAGGAGCTCCGCGAGGCGTTGGTCGCGTTGAAAAATAAACTGACGAAGCTTACGGACGGCTACGCGACGGGCAAAAAGATAAAGTCGGGCGTGACGGTGGCGATCTGCGGGAAACCGAATACGGGCAAGAGCTCGCTGCTTAATAAATTGCTCGGTTATGACAAAGCGATCGTGTCGGACGCGGCGGGTACGACGCGCGACGCGGTCGAAGGCACGATCGAGATCGAGGGCAGAAAATTCAATCTCTACGACACGGCGGGCGTGCGCGAGTGCGCCGATAGAATAGAAAGTATCGGTATCGAACGCGCGGAAGCGATCATTCGGTCGGCGGACGTGGCGGTGTTCGTGGCGGACCTTTCCCGCGGTACGGACGAAGAGGACGCGCGGGTATTGCAGATGCTGACGGGTAAGCCGCTTATCAAGGTGTTCAATAAAGCGGACGCGACGCACGACGAAACGGAGACGGACGCGGACGTGCATACCTCCGCCGTGACGGGCGAGGGTATCGCAAGACTGAAAGAGCTTTTATACGAAAAGAGCTTCGGTTCGCGCGGTGAGGACGCTGCGTTTTTGATCGAGGAGCGGCATTACGACGCACTGACGAGAAGCAAGGCTTCCCTTGCGCGCGCGATCGACGCATGCGGAACGGAGCCGCTCGATCTGATCGGGATAGACGTAAAAGCGGCGTGGGACGCGCTCGGCGAGATCACGGGCGAAACGGCGACGGAAGCGATCATCGAGGAGATATTCTCCAAATTCTGCGTAGGTAAATAAACGACGAAAGATAAGGGACTAAGGTGGCACATATGGTAAATCTGGATCTATACAGAGTATTTTACACGGTCGCGAAAAGCGGTAGCTTGACCAAGGCGGCGGAAGAACTCTTCATTTCCCAACCCGCCGTTTCGCGTTCGATCAAGCAGTTGGAAACGCAACTCGGCGTTTCGCTGTTCACCCGCACGCACCGCGGCATGCAGCTTTCCGCGCAGGGCGGGAAGGTTATTTTCGAGGAGGTCGAGCGCGCGCTGAATCTTTTGGAGGAGGCGGAAAACCGCATTGCGGAAATGAAAAATTCCGCGACGGGCACGATCCGTATCGGCGCAAGCGATACCATTTTCGAATATTTCCTCGCGGATAAGATCGTCGATTTCCATAAGCGTTTCCCCGCGGTGAAGATCGATCTGCTTGCCGATTTTACGCCTGACACGATCGAAAAATTAAAGGCGGATAAATGCGACGTGGCGTTCGTGAATCTGCCTATTTCTCCCGATCCCGAATTAAAACTGTACGGCAATTGCATGCGACTGAACGATATTTTTATCACGGGCGAAAAATACCCCGAGCTGACGAAAGGGGAAGTCTCGCTTTCCGAATTGAAAAAATATCCGCTAATCCTTATGGATAAAAATACGGTGGCGAGAAAGTCGCTCGATAATTTCTTCGATTCGCTGGGCTTGGAGCTTTCTCCGTCCATCGAAGTGGGAAGCTGGGACCTTATGAAACGGTTGGTGGTCCGCGGTATGGGGATCGGCGTGATCCCGCGCGAGTATGCAACGCGAAGATTGGAAGAAAAGACGCTGTTCGAGATCAAGACGGACACGGCGCTTCCCGCGCGGTCGGTGGGCATGCTCCTGCCCCGCCACGCCCCCGTCTCGTACGCGCTCCATTGCTTCATCGACGGCTTCCGTCAGGAATAAATTAAAAGGTAAAAGCAGAAAAATTTATGGCAAGACCCAATCCGCTTATCAGGAATTTTTGTATCATCGCCCATATCGACCACGGTAAAAGCACTCTCGCCGATCGTCTGATCGAGCGCACGGGGCAGGTTTCCAGCCGCGATATGGAAGAACAGCTTCTCGACAGCATGGACATCGAGCGCGAGCGCGGTATTACGATCAAGCTCACGCCCGTGAGAATGTATTACACCGCAAAGGACGGGCAGGAATATCTTTTCAACCTCATCGATACGCCGGGACACGTCGACTTCACCTACGAAGTCAGCCGCTCGCTGGCGGCGTGCGAGGGCGCGATCCTCGTCGTGGACGCCACGCAGGGCGTTGAGGCGCAAACGCTTGCCAACGTGTACCTCGCTTTGGAAAACAATCTCGAGATACTGCCCGTGATCAATAAGATCGACCTGCCTAGCGCGCGCATCGAGGAGGCAAAGAAGGAGATCGAAGATATCATCGGGCTGGACGCGGAGGGGATTCCCTGCGTTTCCGCAAAAGAGGGCACGAATATCGGCGATCTGTTGGAAGCGATCACGCAATATTTCCCCGCGCCCGAGGGGGATACGGAAGCGCCGCTCAAAGCGCTTATTTTCGATAGCTATTACGATAATTATAAGGGCGTTATCCTGTTCGTTCGCGTTAAGGACGGCACCGTAAAGGTGGGCGACAAGATCAGAGCGTTTTTATCGAGCGCCGTTTACGACGTCACCGAGGTCGGCGTGTTTGCGCCCAATCTCTTTCCCAAAGACAGCCTGAGCGCGGGCGAGGTGGGCTATATCGCCGCTTCGATCAAATCCATTCAGGACGTCGCCGTAGGCGATACGGTCGTTTCCGCGACCAACCCCGCGAAAGAACCGTTGCCCGGTTATAAAAAGGTCCAGCCCGTCGTCTTTTGCGGTATCTATCCGCTGGACGGGAGTAAGTTCAACGATTTAAAAGAGGCGATACTCAAATTACAGCTCAACGACGCGTCGCTCATTTTCGAGCCCGATAATTCGGTCGCCCTCGGTTTCGGTTTCCGTTGCGGCTTTTTGGGACTTTTGCACATGGAGATCATACAGGAGCGTATCGAACGTGAGTTCAATCTCGACATCATCACGACCGCGCCGAGCGTAAGCTATCTTGTGCACAAGACGAACGGCGAGGAGCTGTTCGTGGACAATCCCTCGCATTTGCCCGATCCGTCCGATATTGAATATATGGAAGAGCCGATCGTGAAAGCGGAGGTGTACACGCCGCCCGATTATATGGGCTCGGTGATGGACCTTTGCAAGGAAAAACGCGGCGTATTCAAGAATATGACCTACGTCGACGAGCGGCGCGTGAAGCTGGAATATACGCTTCCGCTCAACGAGATCGTGTACGACTTTTTCGACGGACTCAAATCCCGAACGAAAGGCTACGCGAGCTTCGATTACGAGCTGGCGGGCTATCAGCGCTCCAAGCTCGTGAAGTTGGATATCCTGCTTAACGGCGAGATATGCGACGCGCTTTCGATCATCGTATTCGAGGACAGAGCGTACGAGCGGGGCAGGACCCTCTGCGAAAATTTAAAGGACGCCATTCCCCGTCAGTTGTTCGAAATTCCCGTGCAGGCGGCGGTAGGCGGCAAGATCATCGCGCGCGAAACGGTGAAAGCGGTACGCAAGGACGTGCTTGCAAAGTGCTACGGCGGCGACATCACGAGAAAACGCAAGCTTCTCGAAAAACAGAAAGAGGGCAAAAAGCGTATGCGTAAGGTCGGCACCGTCGACGTCCCGAGCGAAGTGTTCATGGAGATACTCAAGACGAATAAGGATTAAAACGACGGGGGCAGGTATGCGTTCAACGAACTTTTTCGAAAGAGTTTACGAGGTCGTAAAACAGATACCCGAAGGCAAGGTGGCTACGTACGGACAGATCGCGTACGCGCTCGGCAGCCCGCGTGCGGCGAGACAGGTGGGGTTTGCACTCCACGTCAATCCCGAACCGTTCGTGATCCCCTGTCACCGCGTAGTCAACCGTTTCGGACGGCTTGCGCCCGCATTCGCGTTTGGCGGCGAGGACGTACAGGCGGGATTGTTGAAAAACGAGGGAGTGGAAGTGGACGGGAACCACGTCGTCGATCTGAGTAAATATTTATATCAAGGAAATTTTATCGTCGGCGAATGAGCCGACAAAGGAAGATATATGCCGGGAATTTATATTCACGTTCCTTTTTGCAGACATAAGTGCAGCTATTGCGATTTCGTTTCGTTTCCCGATAAGATCGATTATGCGGAAGCGTACATGGCTTGCCTGTATAAAGAACTCAAAATGCGTGGGGACGAGCTGAAAAATTACGAATTCGACACCGTGTATTTCGGCGGCGGCACGCCCTCGTATATCCCGCCCAAGCTCATTTTGGGCGCGATGAATCAGATACGCAAATGCTTCCGTTTGAAAAAAGACGCCGAGGTCACGCTGGAGCTGAACCCGGGGACGATCGGCGAAGCGAAAGTACAGACGTATTTGCAAGCGGGGATCAACCGTTTTTCGATCGGCTTGCAGACGGCGATCGACGAACAGCTCGCTGATCTCGGGCGTATACATAATGCCCGCGATTACGTGTACGCGACCAAGCTTTTGAAAGGGCAGAATTTCAGTACGGACGTTATGCTCGGGCTGAAAAACCAAACGAAAGAGGACGTGCGTAAAACGATCGAATTGGCGGCGACCTGCGGCTCGACTCATATTTCGATGTACGCGCTCACGGTCGAGGACGGCACGCCCATTTATACCGATTATCTCAACGGCGAACTGCCCGATTCGGACGAGGTCGCCGAGCTGTACGATTTCGGAAGAAAGCTTCTTGAGGAAAAGGGCTTCAAGCGTTACGAGGTCTCCAATTTTGCCAAAGAGGGCTTTGAAAGCAGACACAATTTAAATTATTGGAAACGGGGCGAATATATCGGCGTGGGCGTTTCGGCAAGCTCGTTTATGCAAGGCAAGCGTTTTACCAATACCTTCGATCTGGACGAGTATATGAAGTGTATCATTTCGGGGTTTTATCCCGCCGTGACGAGCGAGGAGGTAAGCGAAAAGGACGCGAAATTCGAGTTTGTCATGCTCGCGCTCCGCACGAAATACGGCGTTTCGATGAACGAATATAAAGCAAAATTCGGTTCTTCGCTCGCGGAGGATTTCCCGAACGCTTTGAAAAAATCGGTGAAATATCTCGACCTGAACGGCGACGTGATCACGATCAAGGACGAATATTTATATGTACAAAACAGCATTTTGATGCCGTTTATCGAGGAGATAGAACAATGAGAATTTTGATCGTTCGCCACGGCGATCCCGATTATGCAAACGATACCCTGACCGAAAAGGGCAGAAGAGAAGCCGCGCTGTTGGCGGAAAAGCTGAGTAAAGAGAAAATCGACTATATTTATTCGTCTCCGCTCGGTCGTGCAAAAGATACCTGTATGTACGTAGCGAAGGCGTTAAAGAGGGAAAACGAGGTGGTGGTGAAGGATTGGCTTCGGGAGTTCGACGCCCGTCCGATCATGCCCGATCTCGGGAGACCGTCGCGCATATGGGATATGCTTCCCGCCACGTGGTCGAACGACGAGAAAATGTACGACCGTAACGAATGGTTCGATCAGGACTATCACCGCGAGGCGCATACGAAAGAAAAATACGAGCTCGTCGGCAAGGGGCTGAACGGCTTGCTCGCTTCGCACGGCTACGTGCGCGAGGGCGGATATTATCGCGTGGAGAAATCGAACAGGGATACGATCGCGCTGTTTTGCCATTTCGGGGTAGAAATGGTGTTGCTTTCGCATATCTTCGGCGTTTCGCCGATACCGCTTTTACACGGCTTCACGGCGTTGCCGACCTCCGTCACCACGCTGTATTCGGAGGAAAGACGCAAGGGAATCGCAAGCTTCCGCTGTTGCGGTTTCGGGGAATTGACGCACCTGTACGTGGGCAACGAACCGCCGTCGTTTGCGGCGAGGTTTTGCGAGACGTTCGATTCGGACGAACGCCACGATTAAACGAAGAATATGCTGCGCTTTTGCGGCGTTGAAACATAAAAACACCTAGGCAGGTACGCGTTGAAATGAAAAAACATATCCAAGTCGCGGCGGCGCTGTTGTTTGAAAACGGTAAAATATTCGCCACGAAACGGGGCGAGTCGCCGTATAAATACGTCGCGCATAAATACGAGTTTCCGGGCGGCAAGATCGAAGCGGGCGAGCGCGGCGAGGACGCCGTGAAACGGGAGCTGGAGGAAGAGCTCGATTTGAAGGTCAGAGTCGGTAATCTCTATGCCAGCCATACGCACGAATACCCCGATTTCACCGTCACGCTTTGGTTGTACGAATGTGAAATGTTGTCGGGGTTCGTCCTCAACGAGCACGAAAGCTATACGTGGTTTGCCCCGCGCGAACTGGAGCCCGCGGATTGGGCGCCCGCCGACGCGGAAATATTGGAAAGCCTGAAACGGGTATTCGGAGAGTAAAAAATATGAAAAAAGGTAATATCATTTTGATCGGCATGCCGGGGTGCGGCAAAACGACGATCGGCACGGAGCTTTCCGAGCTGATCGGTTACGGTTATATCGACAGCGACAGCGTGATCGTCGCCCGCGAGGGGAAACGACTCAACGAACTGATCGCCGAGGTGGGCAGAGAAAATTTTCTCGATATCGAAGCGAAGATCAATTCCGAGCTTTGCGCGGACCGTTGCGTGATCGCTACGGGCGGCAGCGTGATCTATCGAGAAGCCGCAATGGAAAAGCTTAAAACGATGGGTACGGTCGTCTATCTGAAGCTTTCTTACGAGACGATCGCAAGCCGACTCGGCGATTTGAAAGCGCGCGGCGTTGCGCTCAAAGAGGGGTTTACGCTCAAAGATCTGTACGAAGAACGCACTCCGCTGTATGAAAAATACGCCGATATCGCGGTCGAGCTGGACGGGGCGACCGTCCTCGAGGCGGCGGAGAAACTGAAAAAGGCGGTGCAAAAATGACGGTTGAAAACGCAAAGATCGCTATCTACGGCGCGGGCGCGATGGGCACGGTACTCGGCTCGTTTTTAACGCTCGGGGGCTTGAAAAACGTACACCTGATCACCCGCAACGTCGACCACGTGAACGGCATGAACGAAAAGGGCGCGCAGATCGTTTGCGAAGCGGAAAGCACTGAGCTCACCGTAAAGGTTACCGCGCTTTTGCCAAAGGAAATGACGGAAAAATACGACGTGATCTTTCTGATGACCAAACAGAAAAGCAACGCCGAAATCCTCGAATTTTTATTGCCGTATTTAAAAGAGGACGGCGCGGTGGTAACGACTCAGAACGGTCTGCCCGAAAAATCGGTGGCGCAAATCGTCGGTGCGGAACGCACTTACGGCGGGGTCGCAAGCTTTGGGGCAACCTTTATCGGCGGGGGCAGGGTCGCGATGACCTCCAAATTCGACGGTATGGGCATGCAGGTTTCGGGGTATCGGAACGACAATTCGAAAACGGCGTTGCTTAAGGAGATTTTAGCGTATGCTGGCAAGGCGGCGGGCAACCCCGATTTTGCAAAGGCTACGGATAATCTCGCGGGCGCCCGCTGGAGCAAGCTTGCGATCAACGCGGCGTTTTCGGGACTTTCGGTCGTAACGGGCTGTACGTTCGGCGAAATCGCCAAACGTAAAAAATCCCGTAAGATCGCGCTCGGAATATTGCGGGAATGTATGGACGTGGCGAACGCCGCGGGCGTAACGCTTGAAAAAATGCAGGGGCACGATATGCAGAAATTGCTCGGCAACAGAAGTTTTTTCAAAACCCGCTTCGCCTTGTTCGCGTTGCCCATTGCCATGAAAAAGCATAAAAAGCTCGTTTCGGGCATGCTCAAGGACGTACAGGCGGGCAGAAAATGCGAGATCGATTATATCAACGGCGCGGTGGTGCGCACGGGCAAGGAAACGGGCACGCCGACGCCCCTTTGCGAAAAGGTGGTCGAGCTGGTCCACGGCATCGAAAACGGACTGTACGAAATCTCGTATAGCAATACGGATTTTTTCGAAATCTAACGAAAAGAAAAATAAAGAAAGAAGGTAAATAGATATGGATCTGAATAAATTGGCGGACGCGCTTGTGCCCGACGAAAACGTAAAACCGCTCGAAGAGTATGAAAAGCTTTACCCCGAACGCGCCTTGGAAAAGGGCGCGCAGGTAACCCGCCTTGCACCCAGCCCCACGGGCTTTATGCACATCGGTAATTTGTATGTGGCGCTCGCAAACGAGCGTATCGCGCACCAAAGCGGCGGCGTTTTTTATCTCCGTATCGAGGATACGGACGAGAAGCGCAAGGTCGAGGGCGCGGTGGAAGTCATTCACAAATCACTTAAATATTTCGGCGTGAAATTCGACGAAGGCGCAGACCTTTGCGGCGAATACGGTCCCTATTATCAACGCCAACGCGCGGAGATCTATCACGCGTACGCAAAAGAGCTGATAAGGAAAGGGCTCGCATACCCTTGCTTCTGTACGGAGGAGGACCTCGAAAAGACCCGCGAACGTCAGACGGAGAACAAGCTTTTGCCCGGGTATTACGGCGAGTTTGCAAAATGCAGAAATCTTACGGAAGAGGAGATATACGAAAACCTGAAGGCGGGCAAACCGTACGTTATCCGTTTGAGATCGCAAGGCGACGTGAACGTGAAACACACCTTCCGCGACGAGGTGAAAGGCGAGATCACGGTGACGGAAAACAATCAGGACGTCGTTATTTTGAAATCGGACGGGATCCCCACGTACCATTTCGCGCACGCGATCGACGATCATTTCATGCGCACGACGCTTGTGATCCGCGGCGAGGAATGGCTGTCCTCCTTGCCTATCCATATCGAGCTTTTCAAGGTGCTCGGTTTCCGTTTGCCCAAGTACGGTCATAACTGTTCCATTCAAAAGATCGACGGGGAAACGCGCCGTAAACTTTCCAAGCGTAAGGACCCCGAAGCGTCGCTCAATTATTACCGCGAACAGGGCTATCACCCCGAGGCGGTGCGCACGTATATGATGACCCTGCTCAATTCCAATTTCGAGGAATGGCTGTTGAAATTCCCCGACAAACCCATCGACGAGTTTAAATATTCTATCGGCAAAATGGGCAAGAGCGGCGCGCTGTTCGATATTCTGAAGCTGAACGACATTTCCAAAACCTATATGTCGAAGCTTTCGGAAACGGAAATGTACGATTTCCTGAAGGGTTGGGCGGATGAGTTCGGCACAGACGAGCAGAAAGCGTATTTCGCGGATAAAGAGTATCTTTGCAAGGTACTCGTGCTGTGTATGGGTATCGGAGGCAAAAAGCGGAGAAAGGACTTCGTTTGCGCGAAGCAAGCGGTGGAGATGATCTCGTATTTCTTCGACGACACGTTCAAGCCCGAATACGCTTACCGTTTCGAAAACGATGCGGTAAAAGAGATATTGCAAGGTTTTAAAGCGGTTTACGACTATGCGGACGATTGTTCGGTATGGTTCGAGAAAGTGAAAGCGGTGGCGGGAGAGAACGGCTTTGCGACGGATATGAAAGCGTATAAAGCGAACCCCGAAAATTATCCCGGCAACGTTTCCGACGTAGCGGAAATGCTGCGGATCGCCACGACGGGACTTGCGAACACTCCCGATCTTTGGACGATCATGCAGATTTTGGGCAAAGACAGGACCCTCGCCCGTTTGGAAAAAGCGATCGAAAACCTTTAAATTTGGCATAAAAAATTCCCGACTTGTGAACCAAGTCGGGAATAATTTTTTATTTGTTTTCTTCGGCTAAAAGGTCTTTCATCTCGTACCTGCCCGCCGCTTTTCCTTTCAGGAACTTCGCCGCGCGGATCGCGCCGACCGCAAAGGCCCGCTTCGATCTTGCACTGTGCGAAATGGTAATGATCTCGTCCTCGCCCGCAAACATGACTTCGTGTTCGCCGACGATCGTGCCGCCGCGCACGGCATGCATACCGATCTCGTTTTTCGTTCTCGCGCCCACAATACCCTCGCGACCGTTTACGATGTTTTTCTTTTCTTCAAACGCCGCGTTCACCGCGTCTGCCAACATCAACGCCGTACCGCTGGGCGCGTCCTTTTTCAGGTTGTGGTGCCGTTCGATGATCTCCACGTCAAAGTTATCGCTGAGCACGCTTGCCGCCGTCTTTATAAGGGCTTCCATAAGGTTTACGCCCAAAGACAGATTCGCCGTTTTGAAGATCGCGACCGATTTCGCGTATTCGTCGATCAGCGCGAGGTCGTCCGAAGTGAAGCCCGTCGAGGCAAGCACGATACCCAATTTGTGCGTTTTTGCATATTCCAGTCGTTCGGCGAGGTTTTCCGCCGACGAAAAGTCGACGATCACGTCCGCTTCTTCCTTAATATCGGCAAAACGCTTGTAAACGGGTACGCCGATCTCCTTGGGGTACAGATCGACGCCGCAAACGGCAACCGCTTCGTTATCTTCCGCAAGCAGAGAGAGGACGTTTCCGCCCATTTTACCGCATGCGCCGCAAAGTATGATTCTCGTTTTCATTACGCCTTGATCTCCAAACCGAAATTTTGCATTGCCGCGATCAGCTTTTCACGGTTCTGCGGCTCCATAGCGGTGAGGGGAGCGCGGGGCGCGCCCGCGTTAAAGCCAAGCAGGTTCACCGCCTCTTTCACAGGGATAGGATTTACCTCCACGAAGCAAGCGTTCGCGAGGGGGAGAAGCTTATCGTTTAACGCCGCCGCTTCCGCAAGCTTATTTTCCGAAACCAGCGTGCAAAGGGCTTTCACTTCCTTCGGCGCGATATTGGATACGACCGAGATCACGCCCGCGCCGCCGACCGCAAGGATCGGGAAGTTCAGCGCGTCCTCGCCCGAGTACACGTCGCATTTTTCGCGTACGAGGCGAAGCGTTTCCATCGTCTTGCTCATATTGCCGCCCGCGTCCTTAATACCCGCGATATTCGGGATCTCCGCGATCTTCGCCATGGTGGCGGGCTGTATCTCTACGCCCGTACGACCGGGTACGTTGTATGCGATCACGGGGATGGATACCGCCTCGCAGATCGCCTTGTAATAGGCGACGAGACCGTTTTGCGTGCATTTGTTATAATAGGGGGTCACGGCAAGTAGACCGTCCGCCCCGAAGCTTTGCGCCGCTTTCGCCGTCATCACCGCGTCTGCCGTACAATTGCTTCCGCAACCGAAAATGACTTTCGCTCTGCCGTTTACTTTCTTTACGGCGTATTCCATAAGGACGTGTTCTTCCTCGAACGTCATCGTGGACGGCTCGCCCGTCGTGCCTAAAAACACGATCGCGTCCGTGCCGCCTGCGATCTGATATTCGATCAGCTCGTCTAAAACGCCGTAGTTTACGCCCGTTTCGCAAAACGGGGTAATGAGTGCCGTAGCGCTCCCTTTGAAAAATCCTTTCATATATTTACGCTCCCTTGTTTATACTATTCGTTTTTCAACCGATTTGTGAAGCTCAGTCGAAATACCCCTTCGCCGCAAGAAGCTCGGCAAGAAGCACCGCGCCGCCCGCCGCGCCGCGGAGGGTGTTGTGAGAAAGTCCCACGAATTTATAATCGAATACGGTGTCCTCGCGGAGCCGACCCGCCGTTACGCTCATGCCGTTGCCTTCCATTCTGTCCAGCTTCGCTTGCGGACGGTTATCCTCTTCGAAATAACGGATAAACTGCGCGGGAGCGGAGGGAAGCTTCAATTCCTGCGGAACGCCCGCATAATTTGCCCACGCGGAGAGTATCTCCTCTTTCGAGGGCTTCTTTTCAAAGCTTACGAACACCGCCGCCGTATGTCCGTCGGAGACGGGCACGCGCAGACATTGCGCCGTGATCGAAGGACCTTCCGCCGAAACGATCTCGCCGTTTTCGAGCTTGCCCCAGATCTTGAGCGGTTCTTTCTCGCTCTTTTCTTCCTCGCCCCCGATATAGGGGATCACGTTGTCGAGGATCTCGGGCATGGTCTTGAACGTTTTGCCTGCGCCGCTGATCGCCTGATAGGTGCAGACCGCCGCTTGCTTGATTCCGAACGCCTTCAGCGGGTGCAGAAGGGGCACGTACGATTGCAGCGAGCAATTCGATTTTACCGCGATGAAGCCGCGCTTGGTGCCAAGACGCGCTTTTTGCGAGGCGATCACCTCGATATGCTCGGGGTTGATCTCGGGAATGACCATCGGGACGTCCGCGGTAAAGCGGTGCGCCGAGTTGTTGGAAACGACGGGCACTTCCTTTTTTGCATACGCTTCTTCCAGCGCGCGGATCTTTGCTTTATCCATATTGACGGCGCAGAACACGAAATCGACTTTCTTTGCGATCTCGTCGATATCCGCTTCCGCGTCCATAACGCTCATGGAACGGTATTTTTCGGGCATAGCGCAATCGAACGCCCATTTTTCGCCGACCGCTTCCGCATAGGTCTTGCCTGCGGAGCGTGCGGACGCCGCGAGCACCGTCACGTTGAACCAAGGGTGGTTTTCGAGCAGAAGCATAAATCTCTGTCCGACCATACCCGTCGCGCCGATAACGCCTACGTTAAATTGTTTCATAATAATAATCTCCTTATTTGTTGGAAAAATTTGTAACGAAGTAAAAATAAAAGACGGACTTACCGTCTTGAAAAAGCAAATCGGAATTCCTTTTACGGGAATTTCATAAGCCGAAAGTGCTTCACTGGACGGTGACAGTCATACGGGTGTTCTCCCGTATGCCCAGCGCGTAAGGGAACGAAAAACGCACTTCGGCGGAGATACCCTTTCGCCCTCGCCTACAAACGCGCGACCGTCCCCGATGCGCTCGGCTGAGGGGTACTGATGTTCACCCGCTCCTCTATTCAGCGTTTTTATTGTATCACATAAAAGGGGAAAAGTCAAAGATTTTACGGCTGTTTTTTACGCTTGCGGAAAAAAAATTGACGCGGCGGGAATTTTATTTCAAATTTTTTCGAAAATTCCTTGAAATAATCACAATTTTGTAGTAAAATAGAGAGGACGGTTTCCCGTACGCAAACTTTTTTTCGCGCGCGGCGTTTGGAATCGGAAAAAAGGTGGTATATATTACCGTATTATAAAATCGAATCGGGAGAATTTCAATGGCGCAACAAAAGAAAGGGCTCATCACCCGCCTTCTCGAAGGGAAGGAAAGAAGCGAGGAGTACGCGAGAAGCACGCTGCCCACCAATCGCTGGCAACTTTTTTGGGATATATTCAAGGGTAACTTCGGCAAGATCGTCAAGGTGAATTTATTGACCTTGCTTTTCTTTATCCCGCTTATTCTCGTCGTGGTCCTGCGCGTATTGATGGCGGAAAGCAACGGGCTTTTATATCCTTTCGGCGCAAACCTCGGCGTCGGTTATCCCGCCGCGCCCTTGCAACCGGGATTGGCGGAAAGCCTTGTAATGAGCAATAATTTCATACTTTATATCGGGCTTGTCCTTACGGCGTTTATCGCGGCTCTCGGGCTTTCGGGCGGCATGTACGTTATCCGTAATATGGTTTGGACGGAAGGTATTTTCGTTTCGAACGATTTTTGGCGCGGGATCAGGCTCAATTATAAAAACGCGTTGCAGACCTGTCTTTTCTTCTGCGTGGTGCTTGCGCTCTGCGGCTCGATGATCAATCTCGCCGACTTCACGATCGCGGCGGGCGCTCTTTCGACGGGGCAGACCGTTTGGATGCGCATATCGCAGGTGATCAGCTATATTTTGCTCTTGCTGGCGGCGATGATGTCCCTTTGGATGATCGCGCTCGGCGTAAACTATAAATTCAAATTCTTCGCGATGGTAAGAAACGCATTCCTGCTTACGATCGGTACGCTTCCGCAGACGGTGTTTTTCGGCGTGATCGCTTTGATTCCGTTCGCACTGTTCCTGCTCGGCGGTTCGTTGTTCACGGTCGTCGCGGTGATACTCGTGCTGCTGTTCGGGCTTGCGTACGCGCTTCTCGTTTGGCTCGATTTCGCGCAGTGGGTATTCGATAAATATATCAACCCGAAGATCGAAGGCGCGAAGGTGGGCAGAGGTATCTATAATAAGGACGGCTCGCCTACGCTTACGGGCGACGACAGCGCGGCGGCGATCGAATATCAGCGCACGCTCCTTTCCTACGGAAAATCCAAGCTCGTGGCACGCCCGATCAAACCCATCGACGACTCGTTGCAGGTCTACGAATTGCCCGCGGCGTTCACGCGTGAGGATCTGAAACGCTTGCGTGACAGCAAGCAGAATATCGTCGAGGATTCCGAAGCGTACGCAGAAGAGCATAAGAACGATATCCGTTACGTGGAATACAACAAACAGTTCGAGGAACGCGAAAAGGCGCTTCAGGACGAAGTGGACAAGAACGGAAAGAAGAAAAAGCGCAAACCGCCCAAATTGCTCGGGCAGTAATATGCGGAATAAAAGCAAAGGAAATAAATATGTCTGACACAGCGGCGTATACGAATCTTGCCGAATGGTTTGAATATTTAAACGACGACTGCGGCTATGAAAATTGGTCGCAGTATTTAATTTCGAAGCTGAAAGCCTTCCCGCTCGAAAGCGGATTGGACGTCGGCTGCGGCGGCGGATGGTTTACCCGTGCGTTTACGCGGGCGGGGTATCGAATGACGGGCATGGACGTTTCTCCCCAAATGCTCGATTGTGCACAGCGGAAAGCCTTGAAGGAGGGCGCGCGCGGAGAATATATTCTCGGCGACATTGCGGCGAAAAAGCCTCCGAAACGGTTCGATTTCGCGACGGCGATCAACGATTGCGTCAATTATATACCGAAAAACAAATTGCCGTCCGCTTTTAAAAACGTGGCGGGCGCGCTGGGGAAAAACGGCGTGTTCCTTTTCGATATCAGTTCGCCGCGTAAGTTTGAAAATAAAATTGCCAATACTGTAAGCGCCGACGATCGGGAGGACGTCACCTATCTTTCCTTCAACCGCGTCGAGGGAGACAAGGCGATCATGGACGTGACGCTGTTCGCCCGTCGCGCCGACGGCGCGTTTACCCGCACGGACGAGACGCACGTACAATATATTTATACGGAAGAAGAGATCGTTTCCGCATTGAAAGAAGCGGGCTTCACGCCGCTCGCCGTCGAGGGACATCTCGGCGAGGATAAAACGACGAGCGACAGACTTTGTTTCCTCGCAAAAAAGGGAGTGTAAAAAAATGACGAATCTTTTGCGCACGCTCGTGTTCGATTCTAAAGTGTCGCTGACGCTTGCCGATACGACGGAGACGGTGGCGGAAGCGATAAAACTGCATAAACTATCCCGTTCCTCCGCGCTCGTTTTGGGGAAAACGCTGTCGGCGATGACTTTCATGAGCGCGTGTTTGAAAGAGGAAACGGGCGAGATATCCCTGTCCGTCAAGAGCGACGGCGAGGGGGGAGATATCGGCGTTTCGGGAAATAAGAAACTGTTTCTGCGCGGATATATCGCCCAACCCGACGCAAGCGAAAGGGCGGATGAAAAGCAGGTGTTCGGAAAAACGGGCTCGCTTACGATCGTGCGGGACGACGGGTACAGCCGTCCGTTCGTGGGCGCGTGCGCGTTGCCCGAAATCGGCGGGGTGGACGAGGCGTTCGAGGAATATTACCGTATAAGCGAACAGCTTCCCACGTATATGAAAACGGCGGTCGAATTCGACGGGGAAGGCAAGCTTGTTTTTGCGGGCGCGGCGGTATTGCAGCCGCTTCCGTTCGCGGATGAAAATACGTTGAAAAAGACGCGGGAGACGTCCTTGGAAACGTTGCTCGATGCCGTTAAGGAAAAGGGCGTAGAGGCTTGTGCGGAAACGTATTTCGCACCCGATAAAACGGTATGGGAAACGCGGGAGTCCTTATATAAATGCAATTGCTCGCGGGAGTACCTGACGCGCGTGCTCGTGACGCTCGGCAAAGAGCAAATGCACAGGATCATCGAAGAGGACGGCGCGGTGCGCGTGCACTGCCATTATTGCAATAAAGACTATCAATTTACGGAAGAGGACGAAAAACGGATATTTCCGTAACCGAAACAGGGCAAGACGGCTTATGAGTAAGAAGGTTAAAAAAATCGATTTCAGTCGTTCGCGGATCGCTTCGCGCGCGGATAAATATTATAACGAGGAGAAATATCTCCCCGCGCTTCGTCTTGCGTACAAGGAACTCGAATTGTACGGTTGCGACGGCGACGTTTGCGCCCGTTTTTCGGATATTTACGAGGGTATGGGTTTGCACGGCTCGGCGATCAATTGGTGGTTCCGTTTTCTCGACGTTGCCGAAGAGGAGGACCTTCCCGATATTTACGAGGGTTTGGCGGTAAACTACCTCAATATGGGCAACGAAACGGCTTCGGCGTACTATTACAACCGACTGATCGACGCGGACGAAACGTTGCCCGAGGAAACGAAAATGGATATCGCGCAAGCCTTTTCGAAGAACAAAAAGAGCGGCTTCCGTTTCGTATATCCGCCTCGACTCGCCGACTATTCCCGCGAGATAGACGCGGGCTCGCGCGCGCTTAAAGCGGGCGATTGTAAACGCGCCATTTCCTTTTTGTCCGTTGTGGAAAAAGGCTCGAAAGATTACAATTCGGCGCAGGAAATGCAGGCGGTGGCATATCTGCTTGCGGGTGAATCGGACAGGGCGCAGGAGATATGCGAAACGCTTTTAAAAGACGATCCCGACGACGTGCGGGTGCTTGCGACGCTTGCCGCGACCTATCTCGAGCAAGGGAAAACGGAGGAGGCGCGGGCGATCGCGGAAAAGCTTTGCGATATTCCGCTTACGGATACCGACGATATGTACAAGGTGGCGACGGTCTGTTGCGAAAACGGCTTGCACGAAGCGGCGTACGAAAAATTCTCCGAGCTGGAAGAGAAGCTTCCTTTCGACGGCAGAATGTTATATTTCAAAGCGGTTGCGGCGTTTAAGAGCGGGCGGCTGATCGAATCGGAGCGTGCGTTCGACGAGCTGTGTACCGTTTATCCCGACGCGGAGGTGGCGAAATATTATCTCCGTGCGTTGCGCGTATACAATGAGGAAAAGGCGGCGGGGAACGAAAGTGCCGAGCTTCCCCCCGAACCCAATTATTTTTATCATCTGCCGCAGGAGGAACGGGAAGCGCGTTGCCGCACGCTGGTTCATATCAAGGAGTGCGCGAAAGACGAAGCGCAATTGTTCGGACTGCTCGCTTGGCACGACGGCTATTTCCGCTGGTGCTTCGACGAAATGGACGGCGGCGATCACGATCTGCAATACCTCGCGCTTGTCACGGCGGAGCACGTTCGCGCGGACGACTTTTTGCGGGAGGTCCTGCTCGATGACGAGGTGATCGATATCCTCAAGGTGGAAACGCTGAGAATGTTGTACGAGCGTAACGAGGACGCGGAGTTCGGATTGGTGCTTTGTCATATTTATCGCCGCATAAAGCTTTTGAGAATCTCGATCGGGCGCAAAAAACGCAAGCGTTTTCTGGAAGCTTACGGCAAAGTTGCTTCGAAATTCGTCGTGATCAACGATCATTACGGGAAAAAGCTCAAACAGGCGGCGGAGGATCTTTATCGTGCTTTGGAAGCAAACAACAGCCTTGATCTTGTCGATAGCTCCGACGATTGCGCGTGCGCTGTTTTTCTGCTTTCGGGCTTGAAAGAACTGCGCGGGAACGTGGAAACGGTAGCGGCGGCGTTCGAAGCGAACGTGGCGAAGGTGCGGGTGCTTTTGACCGAAGTCGCGAGCGATAAATTTATGAATAAAGAAACTACGCAAGAGGAAGAAAAATAAATGAAATTGATCGATTTCGACGGATTGTTCGACGAAAAGCTCACCGAGCTTATGGAAGCCAACAAGAATAAATATACGGAAAAACAGTGGGAGGATATCATTCCCAAGCTGTATAAAAAATTCGGCGATACGTACGTGGCGAAGGTAAAATGCACGCCCAAGGAATATTACGCGAAAATGAGCGACGGCGAGTTGGTCGACTGTCTGCGCGCGCATTTGAAAGAGGACGTTCCCACGCCCGAATTTCTCTGTGCGGAAATCGAAAGCCGCGATATCGCAGAGGAGCTTATGTCTCTGTTATCGGACAAGGATACGAGCGCGATTTCGTACGCGATCAATCTTCTCGGCGACGATAAACGCGCGTTCGACGAATATTTTGCGATCCTTACGGAAAACCGTGCGGACGAGGAGATCAGAAGCGATATCGTCGATATTTTCAAAATGCATGCGGACGAAGAGAAAGAACGGGTATTAAAAGCGTACGCGGAGGGCGTCGCGAAAGAGGCGATGTTGGAGATACTTTCCCGTGTGAAGGCGCGCGAGGAACGCATTTACGAGATATTGCTTGCCGCGTTTCTTTCGGGCGAGGAAACGCCTATGCGCGCAAGCTACCTTGCCGAATACGGCGACGAACGCGCTTTGCCCGTGCTGTTGGAAAAGATCGAGGACCGTTCGATCGGCTTTATCGAGTTTCAGGAACTGAAATATGCGATCGAAGCGTTGGGCGGGGAATACGATGAGCCGCGCGATTTTACGGACGATAAAGATTATCTCGCCGTAGAGGCGGCGACGTCGAAGCTTGCCTCCGCGAAAGAGGAAAACCTGCCCCGAAGCTGACGAAAAATAAGCATAAGAGAAAAATTCTCCGCATATAGTAAACCGTACAAGGTTTATCGGCGGAGATTTTTTTAACGAAAAATCCAACGGATCTCCGCGCGGACACGATGGGAGGTCGTCGATGGAAAATTACAGCGTATACGAAGACATTGCAAATCGTACGGGAGGGGATATCTATATTGGCGTAGTCGGTCCCGTGCGCACGGGTAAATCCACTTTTATCAAACGTTTTATGGAAACGCTCGTTCTGCCCTTGGCGGCGGAGGGCGAACGCGCCGTGATGACGGACGAATTGCCGCAATCCGCGGCGGGAAAAACGGTGATGACAACCGAACCGAAGTTCGTGCCCGCGAAGGCGATGCGTATTTCCGTGGCAAAGGGCGCGGAGGCGTCGGTGCGCCTCGTCGATTGCGTGGGCTTTGCCGTGGAGGGCGCGAACGGCTTCGAGGAGGACGGCGCACCGCGACTCGTCAAAACGCCGTGGCGGGAGGAACCCATGCCCTTTGAGAAAGCGGCGGAATGGGGTACGGAAAAGGTGATCAAAGAACATTCCACGATCGGCGTGCTCGTCACGACCGACGGAAGCGTGACGGATATCCCCCGCAACAATTATGTTACGGCGGAGGAACGCGCGGTAGCCGAGCTTCAAGAGATCGGGAAACCGTTCGTGATCCTGCTCAATTGCAAGGACCCTGCGTCGCAGACGGCGCTCAAAGATTCGCTCGCGGAAAAATACGGCGCGCCCGTTTTGGCTGTCAACGTGGAAACGATGGGGGAAGCGGAGCTGTTGTCTATCCTGCAAACGGCGCTTTTCGAGTTCCCCGTTACGAGTATCGAGGTGAAAATCCCCAAATGGTTGCAATCCTTCCCCGAAGATAACGGCGCGATCGCTTCGCTGCTTTCCGCGCTGAAGAGGGTGACGCCGAACGTGAAAAAAATGCGCGATTGCTTTGCGCTCGAAACACTTTTCGACGAGGACGCGGATTTTCTCAACCCCGCAGAGATACGCATGGAGCTCGGCAAGGGTAGAGCGGAGATAACGCTCGGAGTGAAAGAGGATCTTTTCTTCCGCGTGGTGAGCGAGGCGTGCGGCGAACCGATCGAAAACGAGCTTGCGCTCATGCGGTACGTTTGCGCACTGTCCGAGGTAAAACGCGGCTACGATAAGGTAAAGGACGCGTTTTCGGAGGCGGAGAAGAATGGTTACGGCATCGTATATCCCGACGAGGCGGAATACGAGCTGGAAAAACCGCAGCTCGTCAAAAAGAACGCGGGGTACGGGGTGAAATTCAAGGCGAACGCCACGAGCTATCACGTCGTAAAGGTGGGCGTTTCGGGCTCGGTCAGTCCCATTATCGGTACGAAGCAACAGAGCGAGGAGTTCGTGGGCGAAGCGACGCAAGCGTACGAAAACGGCGGGGGAGAAATTTGGGAAACGAATATTTTCGGCAAATCCCTCCGCGCATTGGTGAGCGACGAGCTGTCGGGAAAATCGAACGCAATGCCGATCGAGCTCAGACGCAAAATGCGCCGCGTCTTAACGCGCGTCGTCAACGAAGGAAAAAACAACGTGCTGTGTATTGTATTTTAATGCAGTCTCTTACGGATTATTGTGATATAGTCTAAGAATAAAAGCGTAAGGATAGGGACATACTTTTACAAAATTCCGATCGGAGGATTTTGTATGGGAAAGTCGTCTAAAAACAAGAAAAACAAGGTGCCGAAAATTACGGAGGAGGAATACGTGAACTACCTCTCTTCTCTAAAAGACGGGGGGCAGGTATGCGACGAACGCGAAATTCCGCCCTTACAAACGCGAGCGGAGAATACGGAAAAAACGGTTTAAAAATCGCGGGGCATTTTGCTCCGCGATTTCCGTATACAAATTTTTCCTTTTGGGCATATTATAGGTAAGAATAATAAAAGGAGAATTTGCCCATGAACCCGTTTGAAGAAAAAGCGCAACCGATAGAAAGTGCATTGCAAAATTGGAAGGAACTTTACCCCAAACCCTACGACAAACGCGACGTCGATCCGTATACCAAGACCCGTATTATTTTAATGAACGGAACGGAATTCGAATCGAATTGGTTTTCTCATCAGTTTGCCCGTCATACGGACAACAACGACCTGCGTCGCGATCTGGCGCTTGCGCGGGAAGTCGAAAAACAGCAACAACTGAAAATATCCCTTCTCAAACCGCAGAACGAAACGATACTCGAGCATACGATCGGATACGAACAGCTCGCCGTCGATCTCACGGCGGAGCTTGCCAAACGTGAACTCGATTGCAACGTGAAAACCGCGCTCGACTTTGCTTTGCTTGAGGACTTCGACCACTTGTATCGCTATGCGAATCTTTTGGAAATGGAGCAGGGCGTATACGCCGAATGGCTGGTGGGGCGGTACACGGAGATCATGCCGGGTAGACCGACCATCGCGCATCACCGTTTCCCCAAGGATAACGTGCGTAAGGGAATCAACGCCAAAGAGGCGGACGTGCAGACGGTGCTCGACACCATGATCATCACTGCGGCGGAACAGCAGACGATGAATTATTATATGAACGTTACGAATTTCGCCGCTTCCGATCTCGGGCGGAAGCTGTATCAGGAGATCGCGCTCGTCGAAGAGGAACACGTTACGCATTACGAGTCGCTTATGGACACCAACGCCACGTGGCTGGAAATGCTTTTGTGGCACGAATATTGCGAATGTTATCTCTATTGGTCGTGCTATAAAACGGAAACGGATTCCCGTATCCGCAAATTCTGGGAACAGAATCTCGATTTCGAAATTTCTCATCTCCACAAGGCGGCGGATCTTTTGAAAAAATACGAGAAGAAAGATTGGCAGGAAGTCATTAAAGAGGGTACCTTCCCCGAGCCGATCTCCTTGCATGAAAATATCGATTACGTGCGCAAGATATTGGGCGAAACGGTGCAATTCACCACGGTGAAGGACAGTTATAAAAAGATCAACGCGCTTTCCGAAAACGCCGATTTCTTCCGCTTTCAGGAAATCACCAACCCCACGACGCAGATCGTGCCCTCGCATTGCGTGATCGAAACGTTTATCCGCCGTCACGGCGCCGATTATCGCTATCAGGTCTCGCAGGGACCCGTGCCCGAGCTTCGGAATCGTCGACAGGACAACACGAGCGTGGGCAGAAAGCCCGACGCGGCGGAATCTACAAAATTTTTCTGTAACGAGGACTAACGAAAAAAGCGGTGCGAATATTCGCACCGCTTCGTCTATGAAACGATTATTTTCTCAAACCGTTCAAAATCTTTTTGCCTTCCTCGATGATCGTTTCGGCAACGCCCGCCTTATAGATGGACGATCTTGCCTCGTAACCGCCTTCGTCGTACGAATCTTTCATCGGGAAATATCCGCTGTATCCGTTGGTTATACAGGTAGGACAGACCATTTTCCAATCTTCGGCGTCCTTCAAGCCCAAACCGATCCCCGTAAAGGGCTCGCCGGGGATACCGATGAAAGCCACGTCGCCGATCTTGATCGCGCTTAAATGCAGGGGGAAGTATTCGGGACCGTGTTCCAATCTCAACATTCTGCCCGCTTCCGCGACTACGGTCGTCAGCATCATTCCCTTGTAAGGAAGCTCCGCGTCTCTGCCTTCGTTGTGCAGTTTATCGATATAACGCGCCTGCTCCATATCTTCGGGCTTGGGCATATTGGAAGCGATCATGATATCTTTTTGCACGAAATCGAGCGAATCGGCAGGGATAAATTCTACCTTTTCGTATACGGACATGATCGCCGCCGCAACGACGTTGCCCATATGACGGGAATGTGCATAACCTCTCGTAACGTCGTCGAAGTCGTTGAACATTCCGTTGAGATCGCCGCCCTTGGGCGCAACGTTTACGTGGTTGATGTCGCCTTGCGCACCGTTAAAGAATACGCATTTCGCGTCGTCCACGGCACGCTCGAAGATCCTGCGGGTAAAACCGGGCCAATCGGCAGAGATCGAGCAACCGCCGATCACGTCGGGGTGGTTGCCGTAATTGCCGAGCACCACGTTGTCGCCGCATTCTCTTTCGAAGCGGATAACGTTTACGCGTTCGTCAAGCAAGCCGATCGATTTGACGATATCGGGATTGTTTACGCCGGGGTTGGTCTGAACGGAACCGTCCTTCATAAGATAACGACGATTGAAGCCGATACGTTCCGCCTTGCCGACGGCAACGCCCATTCTCGCGGGGTTCATATCCTTGATAGCATACACGGCGGAATCCGCGATCTTTCTTCTTACCAAGGAAATATATTCCTTTTCGCTTTCAAACTCCATTTCCGCTTCCATGGCAAACGTCATACCCGTATGGGGATGAAGCGCATGGATAAAGACGGCGTCCTTGTCCACGCCCGTCGCTTTTGCAACGGCTTCCCTTGCGGAAGTACAAAAATCGGTGGTGACTTCCATGCAATCGAGCGTGATCAAAATAACCGTTTTACCGCCTTTGCCGATGGCAACGGTATTGATCTCGGTATCGTCCAAAATACCGTCGGCGTAACGCTTGAGGAAATAGCCCGTTACGTTTACGCCGAGCGGAGGATTGATCTCGATTCTGGAAAAGCCGACTTTCAAATCGTAATTGATCATTGTCTGCTTCTGCTCCTTAAGCTATCAATAGCCTACCTTTTCCCAGCAATCGAAGGGCGCCGCGATCTCGTCGCTCACCAAAACCTGCGTTTTCATCGTTTGCAGCATGGAGCTGGGGATAAGCGGGGTAACGGGTCCGTGAAGCACGAGACGGCTGGTCATTCTCTGCCAAGAAGAGAACGTGCTGTTGGTAAGCAGTGCGTGCACTTCGATTCTTTCTCTTGCGTTCTTTACGTCCACGGGACCGATCGTAGCCGCCTTGGGGGGAACGTCCGCAATGTAACCGGACTGACCGAACACGCCGTGCAGGGAGTTCTGCGCAACGGTGAGGGGATGGAGGTCGACGATACGCGCCTTCATATTAAGCCACTCGTCGATCTGCGCCTTGGTGGGCTCTACGGCGGGGTCGAAGCCTTCGGGGAAGAAATCGGGAACGGGGTCGATGAACGCCATGTGCCCCGTCCAACCGGGGGAGGAGCTACAGATATCCGCGCCGCCTTCGCCGCATTCGGTGATCATATCCGAATAATGCGCAATGTTCTTGTTGGTGGGATAGTGGACGTTCGACATGGGCATACGAAGCTTTTCGTCGATTTGATATACGAGATATTTCAGCATCGAGTGCGCGAAACCCGCTTTGTAGGTCTCGGGCGCGATGTTGCCGTCCTGATCCGCCCATTCGTCCATTGCGAAGAGGTGTACGTTTTTACAATCCACCTTGAAGTAGTTGATAAGCTGTGCAAGGGGGATATACGTATCGGGCTCGGGGTTGCCGAGGATAAGCGTGATCTTTCTGTTGTTTTCGGACGCTTCTTTGATTCTCGAGAAAAGCGTTGCGATAAGAACGGGGTGGGGGTTCATCATAACCTTGATGTTAAAATCGGGGTTGGGGTGCTTCTCCAGCTCCGTACCGCTGAGCTTTCTCAATTTTTCGCAAAGCTCTCTGTCCTTGAAAGGCACGAAGCTCGCGGGGGTAAAATTGAAATCGGTTGCGGGGTCAAAAATTTTGTTCATTTTTTATTCTCCTTTAAATATAATTTTCTTAACGTTGAATTTGTCGTCGACCATGATCAGGTTGGCGTAATTTCCTTCTTCGATATAGCCTACGTCCGCAAGGTTCAAAACCCTCGAGGGGTTATACGATCCGAAGCGGAACGCGTCTACCACCGAACAGCCCGTGTGCACCATGAAGTTGCCGCAAGCGATATCCAATGTAAGCCCCGAGCCCGCGATCTCGCCCGCGTTGTCGAAATGAATGTCGGTCGCTTCCTCGAAGCCCGCGGGGATAGGACCGTCGCAAACGAATTGATCGGCTATCAAAATAATACGGTCGTCGCCTTTGATACGGCGTACGAGCCGTTGCATATAGGGGACGACGTGAATACCCATTCTGTCCGAGATGAGCTCGGCATAAATTTCCTTGTTATAATTCACCGCCTCGTCGACGCATACGCCGCGACATTCGGAATAATGCTCGATCGTGCCCGTGGCGTTGGTGTGGTGGGTCGCGATCTTCAAACCGTAGGGAATATATTTCTCCACTTGTTGGGGAGTCGCTTCGCTGTGCGCTACGGCGAAAACGATATTGGGGATCTCCGCCTTGACGTCGCGGACGAATTGCTCGATGCCTTCGCGCTCGGGTGCAAAGCACCATACCTTCGCACTGTCTTTGACTCGTTTTACGATATCGATATATTCCTCGCGCACGACGGCGTCCTTCCATACGTTTTTATCCCGTTCGCAACCGAAGTTGGGGCTCAGATAGGGGCCCTCCATATAGAAGCCGACGAAGTTCTTGAAATCGCCGTTATCTCTCGCGGCAAGGATATCGTCTGCGGCTTTTAAGTAAGCCTCTTTATTGAGATTGTTGTAAAGCGCGGGGAGCACGCCCGTAACGCCGTGACTCAAAAGATATTCGGAAGTCGCTTTCGGCTCCTCGAAGATCCATTTGTTATCCGCCGCATGGGTATGGATATCGATCAGACCGGGTCCTACGTACAGACCTTCGGCGTCCACGATCTCGCAACCTTCGGGGATAGCTACGTCTTTCGCTTTTCCGAAACGCGCGATCCTTTCGCCTTCTATTAAAATCACGCCGTTGGGGATAAGGTGATCCCGCATTACGACGGTTGCGTTTATTATCGCTTTCATAACGTACCTCTTTGACTTTCGACGGCAATTTTCACTATGGATAATTACCGATTATTATTATACATATTTTTTTTCGTTTAGTCAAGAATTTTTCAACAACTTTTTTTAAAAAACAGTTTTTCTTTGCAATAGGAAAGTTTTTATTTTCTTTTCGCAAAATTTTCGTTAAAAACCAACGTCGAAAAATCGGACGGACGGAAAGATAATATAATAAGCTCTCCGAAACGTTCGGAGAGCTTATCGGATTTTGCGGAAAAATCAGCGCTCGAGCGAGCGGATAAATTCGGCTTTGTCCGCGGCTTTTAAACACGCGGAGCCCGCAACGAGCACGTTTGCGCCGTTTGCTTTGCAAACTTCAGCCGTGCGCATATCCACGCCGCCGTCCACCTCGAGCTTGCACGCGGGGTTGACTTTTGCGAGCTTTTCTTTCAATAAAGCGACTTTCGGCATCATGTCCGCCATGAAGCTTTGTCCGCCGAAACCGGGTTCTACGGTCATCACGAGTATCAGATCGCATTTTTCAAGATACGGCTCGATCGCTTCCACGGGCGTTTTCGGTTTGACGGAAATGCCCGCTTTCACGCCGAAAGAGGCGATCTTGTCCAATGTTGCCGCGATATTTTCGGGCGTATCCGATTCCACGTGGATCGTGAGATAATCCGAGCCCGCTTTACAGAATTGTTCCACGTAGCGAAGGGGACGGTCGATCATCAGATGTACATCCAATACGCGGTCGGTGATTTTACGGAGCGCAGAAACAGTGGAGTAGCCAAAGGAAAAATTGGGTACGAACAAGCCGTCCATCACGTCTACGTGAAACCATTTCGCTCCCGCCTGTTCCAAGGTTTTTACGTCCCGTTCCATATTCATGGGATCGGCTGCCAATAAAGAAGGTGCTACAATATTCATAAATTTCTCCTTATGCGTCGCAATCGAGCATCGTTTTGCCTTCGCCGCAAAGTCCCTCGAAGTCGCGAATGAAATCCTCGACGGCGCCGGTCACGCAAGCGTTCTTGATAAGGTTTTCGATGACGTCGGGGGCTACGGTCGCCGCGCCTACGCCGTATGCGCAAAGCTCCTGCACCTGATTGGAGTTTTTGAAGCTCGCCGCCAAAATTTGCGTTTTGAAGCCGTTGTTTTCAAAGATGTTTTGAATCATCTTCGTGCTTTCGATACCGTTTGCGCCGAGGTTGTCGATACGGTTCACGTAAGGCGCGGCATAGTCTGCGCCCGCTTTCGCCGCCAAATACGCTTGCATGGGGGTGTAAATCGCGGTCGCCGTGATCCTGAAGCCCTCTGCGGATAAGGCTTTCATGGCTTTCAATCCTTCGGGAACGGTGGGAACTTTAATATAGGTGTTTTTGCCCAAGATCTCCGCCATTTTTTGCGCTTCGGCGATCATGCCTTCCGCGTCGCGCGAAATGACCTGCGCGTGCAGCTCCGCTTCGTCGCCGATGAAAGCGCGGATCTCTTTCAGCACTTCGTAAGGCTTGCGTCCGCTCTTGGCGAGAATGGAGGGGTTGGTCGTTACGCCGTCGATGGGGTAGTAACGGTAGATCTTTTTGATCTTTTCGATGTTTGCGTCGTCAATAAGAAGTTTCATATTTCATACCTCGAAATTAAGATTTTTTGTTTGTCAGAATTTTGATTTTGTCGTCGCAACGGCTCACGTAGGAAAAACCCGTGCGCCCGATCTTGGTCGAATCGGCGACGATCAGCACTTTTTTCGCTCTCGCGATCATGATGCGGTCGAGGATCGCCTCTTCCGCGTGACAGGTCGATATTTCTCCGTCGGAACTTACGCCGTCTACGGACAAAATCGCCCAATCGGCGCCGAAACGGTTTAAATGATCCTGCGTGTCCGCGCCGTAAGTGAAGTTATACTGCGAATTGATAGACCCGCCGAGCAGGATCACGCGGAAGGAGGGAACGCTTCCGAGCGTCGTCGCGACCGATAAAGAATTGGTTACGACGCTCAGATTTTTCCGCGCCTTCAGCTCTTCGGCAACGAGCAGGGTCGTCGTGCCCGAATTGATAAACAACGTGTCGCCGTCCCGTATCATTTGCGCGGCGGCTAACGCGATCTCCCGCTTTTGGTCGCGGTTTTCGATCGCATGCTCGCGCGAGGCTGTCTCGTCGCTCGGCAATATCGCGCCGCCCGCCATTCTTACCAGCTTTCCCTCGCTCGCCAAGGCGTCGAGGTCGCTTCGTATCGTCACCAAAGACGCGCCCAAGCTTTGGCTCAGCTCCGCAATATAAACCTTTTTCTCTTTGCGGAGGATATCCAATATTTTATTCCGCCGAATACCGATCTTGCCCTGACCGATCTTGCTTGTCATATTCTCAACTCTCCTTTTTATTCAGTCTTTCGCCGACCGCCCCGCCGGGGTGGATGAGCGCGAACTGTTCTTTTTGATAATCGGTCTCCTCGATGACCGCCGTCTGTAACGCGTGGAAAAGCATGCAAAGCGCGGTGGTGCTCGTCGTGCCTTGCATATTATATTTATCCGTTTCGCGATTGACGTACTGTTTGAGGACGACGTCCGCCGCTTTCGCAAGGGGGGATTCGAGATTTTCCGTGATCGTGATCGTGGAAACGCCCTTCGCCTTGCAGATGTCGAGAATGGGGAACAGCTCCTTCGTCGCGCCGCCGCGGGAGGCAAAGACCATCACGTCGCCCTTTTGCAAAAAGCCCGTGCCGCCGTGTACCGCTTCCGCGGGGGAAATGAATTTCGCGGGGCGTTCGATACAGCACATCAGGTGCGCGAAATGTTGACACGCGATCCCCGAGTGTCCGCAGCCCGCCGCGCCGATACGCTCGGCTTTGCAAAGCAACGCGACCGCTTTGGAAAACGCCTCCTCGTTGAAATATTTTTTCATCTCCCGAATACACTCGGATTCGATGTCGTATGCCGTCCGCGCGGCGTTCAATGCGTTTTCGCTTAACATGGCGTGACTCTCCTTAACGTTCTTACTTATATATATTATAACACATTCGATCGGTTTTGGCAAGCAAAATTTTGCAAAAAGAAAATAAAAATTTTCATTCCCGAAAGAAAGTATTGTTTTTCGAAAAAAAATGCTTGAAAATTCTTGACTAAACGAAAAAAATCGTGTATACTATAACCGTTAAAAAATGTAAAGAGGTCATTTCGTTATGAACGTAAAAAAAGTGAAATTGCCGTTTTTCGAGATCGGTCCCAAGTCGTATCTGTACGGGGACGATATTCTCGAATTGGCGAAGGCTGCGGACGCGGCTTCGGAAAAATACGGCGTAGACATTATTTTCACGACGCCGATCGTGGATATCCGTAGGGTAAGAGAAGCGACGAAAAACATTCACGTATTCGCGCCGCATATGGATCCGATCGTTCCCGGCAGAGGTCTCGCCGACGTATTGCCCGAGTCTCTCGTGGCGGCGGGCGCGGACGGCGTAATGCTCAATCACGTGGAAAAGCCGATCTCCTTCGAGACGCTTGCGGCGACGATCGCAAGGGCGAACGAAGTGGGGTTGACGACGATCGTTTGCGCGGATTCCTTGGCGGAAGCGAGCAAGATCGCAACGCTTGCCCCCGATATCATCGTGGCGGAGCCCTCCGAGCTGATTGGCACGGGCGTGAGCGTAGGCAAAGAATACGTCGAGGCGGCTACCAAATCGGTAAAGGACGTCAATCCCGAAATTTTGGTGCTTACCGCGGCGGGAATTTCCAACGGCGAGGACGTTTACAATACGATCGTTGCGGGCGCGGACGCGACGGGTTCGTCGTCGGGCGTAGCCAAGGCGAAGGACAGAGCCGCGATGGTGGACGAGATGATCTCCGCCGTACGTCGCGCGTGGGATGAACGCCACAACTGACGCTATAAACAAAATAAAAAATAAAATTTATCGGAGGATAAAAAAATGGAATTTAAAATTTTTCAAAAAGAAGTAGAATTGCAGTCGAGAGGCTGGGTGCCCACCTTCCACGACATCTCGAAAGAAGTAAACGAAATCGTAGCGGCTTCGGGTATTAAAAACGGCACGGTAGCGATCGTTTCCCACCACACGACTTGCTCGGTCATGGTGCAGGAATGTTCTCACGATATCGACTCGTTCGACCTCGAATATTTGCAGCACGACCTGCTCGACATCATGCGTAAGATGATCCCCGACTATACGAACGAGGGCGATTACCGTCATCCCGGTCCCATTCACGCGAAATACGGCCGTTACGTAAACGAACCGGGCGACTTCTCCTCGATGAACACGGACGGACACCTTCGTTCCTGCTTCTTCGGTCGCAGCGAAACAATGACGATCAAAGACGGCGTTGTGGACGGCGGTAAATTCGCACACGTTTATTTCATCGACTGGGACCACGTGCTTGCGCGTCGCCGTCAGGTGAACATCACGGTCATGGGTACGACGGACGACGTCGGCGATCGTAAGTGGAACAACGGCGAAGTGATCGATACCAAGCACAAGTTCCTCGACGAAGAGAAGGAATACGACGTTCACTACGATCTGCAGTTGAAACGTTAATCGCAAAAAAAATCGTGCGAATTGTCAAACCGTGCAAAGTCGCGGTTTGACAATTTATGTTATAACACGGGATTTTCATGGAAGGATTGTTGTCATGGAACTGTTTTTGACTACGTTACAGCAGGTCGCCGTGCTATTGATCTTTATATTCGTAGGCTATTTTCTGCGTAAAAAAGAAATCATCACGGAGGGCGGGAAAAAGGTTTTATCCAAGCTTTTGGTGTATTTATTCGCACCTTGCTACACCGTGATGAGCCTATCGACGATCGTCAACGTGCGGGATATCGTGCAATATATAGTTTTGCTTATCGTAGGCGCGGCGGTTGCCGTCGTGGGGATTTTGCTTGCGATGCTTTTTGCTCGGGTAATCTCTAAGGAAAAAGTGCAACGCAATATTTTGATTTACGGTTTTTCGTTCAGCAATATCGGCTATTTCGGTTATCCCGTTGTGGCAGCGATCTTCGGCGAAGTAATGCGCGCGCAAATGATGCTGTTTTGTCTGCCGATGTCGATTGCGATCTATACGTACGGCTATTACATATTAACCACGGGTATCACGCAAAATGCGACGAGCCAAAAGAAGTCTTGGAAGCAAAGACTGTCTTTCCTTTGGGCGCCGCCGATGCTGGGCTGTTACGCGGGCGTGACGCTGGGGCTTCTTTCCAGCGGATTGCATTTCACGCTTCCGACGTTACTTACCGACGTACTGACGATCGCGGGGAATTGTCAAAGCGCGCCCGCGATGTTACTTACGGGCGCGGTGCTTGCGGGTGTTCCGTTTAAAAAGCTGTTCACCTCGTGGCGACCGTACGCGGTCGGCGCGATACGCTTGCTGATCTTGCCTGTGATCGTGGGCGCGGTATTTTTTGCGGTACACCTTTGCAGTGCAACGGGCGAAACGTTCGTGTTGGCGTTCAGACTGTCGGTGATCGTTGCCGCGTTGCCCGTAGGAATGAACACCGTCGTGTTCCCCGAATCGGTGGGACAGGATAGCACGGAGGGCGCAAAGACCTGTTTTATGTCGTACATTCTCGCATTGGGTACGATGCCGCTCGTGTTTATGTTGATGGAAACGGTTGCAAAAGGCTTTTAAGGAAAATCAGGAGTGATAAAATGAAACGTATGTTGGGCATAGATATCGGTACGACCTCGTTGAAGGGTTGCGTATTCGACGAAAACGGAAACGAGCTCGCTTCGGTGACGAAAGCGTATACGCTCATCACCGAGAACGATCGGGTGGAGTTTCCCGCGGAAAAGTATTTCGAGCTCTTCAAGGAAGCGTACGACGAGCTTTCGAAAACGGGAAAGATCGACGCCTTTGCGATCGATACGCAGGGCGAAACGATGATATTTTTGGACCGCGAAGGCAAGCCCTTGACGAACGCGATCGTTTGGCTGGACAACCGCGCGGAAGAGGAAGCGAAAGCGATCGAGGATAAATTCGGCTTAAAGACCGTCTACGAGATCACGGGACAGACGGAAGTCCCCGCGGGCTATCCCGCGCCGAAGGTGCTTTGGCTGAAAAACAACGAGCCCGAAATTTTCGAAAAGCTGGATAAGATCGTATTGCTCGAGGATTACCTGCTGTACCGTATCACGGGGAAATTCGTATGCGAAAGATCGCTGTACTCCTCCACGCTGTATTTGGATATTCGCACGGGCGGATATTGGAAAGAAATGCTCGATTTTATCGGCATAGACGAAAGCCGTTTGCCCAAGCTCCGCGAAAGCGGGGAAAAGGTCGGCGAATATAACGGCGCAGCCGTTTGTACGGGCGCGCTCGATCAGATCGCGTGCTTTATCGGCTCGGGGATCGTTCGGGAAGGGTTCGTCAGCGAAACGACGGGCACGGCGCTTGCCGTCTGCGCGCTTTCGAGGACGATCCCGCCGTATTTCGAGGGGATAAAAGTCCCCGCGTACTACGTGGCAAAGGACAAATATTGCCTCTTGATGTGGGCGCCGACGGCAGGCATGGTCATGGAATGGTATAGAAAAAATTTCTATAACAACGCCGATTATTCGCTTATCAACGAGGAGGCGGAAAAGGTGCCGTTCGGTTCGGAGGGCTTGACGGTCTCCCCCAATATGCGCGGCAGCGTTATGCCCGAAAATGACCCCGATCTGAAGGGCGGTGTTTACGGCGTCGACTTGAAGCATACGCGCGGACATTTCACCCGTGCCATTATGGAATCGATCGCTTGCCTTTTAAGGCAGTATCTCGAGTGTCTTTCCATTCCCGTGGAAGAAGTCGTGTCTATCGGCGGCGGGGCGAAAAGCCCGTTGTGGCGACAGATCAAAGCGGATATTACGGGAAAAAAGGTCGTTACTCTGAAAAACAAAGAAACGGGCTGTTTGGGTACGGCGATCTACGCGGGCTACGGGTGCGGCTTGTACGCGGATATCGACGGCGCCGTGAAAAAGCTGGTGGAAACGAACACCGTAACGGAGCCGAAAACGGACAAAACGACGGCGGACGCCTTATATAAACGGTATCTTGCTTTGGACGGCTTGCTTTTAAGCCGAAAAGAATTATAAAAAAAGCTCGGTTTCAAACCTAGCTTTAATTGTTTTCAAGCTTTATTTTTTATTCTCGTCCTCGCCCGTAGGCTTGTTTTCGGCAAGCGTGAAGCCGTAATCGATATCGGGCTTAACGGCAAGCAACGCGCGGACGAGCGGCTCGCTGAAATCGGGGGATACGGATAACACCATAAATTGTTCGCCGAAATTCACCGTCAGTTTTTTGGATTCCGTATCGAGCGTGATAGAAGTAATATCCTTTATCAAAAATTTACTTTTCACCAAGCCGTATTGCGAGATAAAATATTTATCGTCGACAGCGTATTGCGATTTGATGAGGATAGAGGTCACCAAAACGATACACAGGAGACAGACCAAAATCAGGAAAGGGTATTTGAGCACGTCGGAAAATTCTTTTACGCCGAAGCGTACGATCCGCCATACGGAGACGCCTATTCCCACGGCGCAAAGCACGTACACGGCGACGCAGAGTAAAACGATCGTGACGGAAAATTTGATTTTAAAAACGCCCGTAGGCTTGCTTTCGTTCTTTTTCATACCCGTATTATAACACGTTCCGTAAAAAATTGCAACCTTTTTACGCGCCGTACCGCGCGTCGGGCGTTAAAATCGAAAAACTTCCTATAAGGTTTTGGACAATACGAAAGAGCGGGAATTTATTTTCCGTTCTTTTTGCGTATAAAAACGAAAATCACGATTAAAAAACCGTAAAGAAGTAAAAAATATCGGTAAACGAAATTAAGAATAAGGGAAGGTGGCACGATGTATTTTGACAAAAACGAGTTTTTAAACGATTTCGAATATCTTCTCCGTACGGAGGGTACGGACGCGGAACATGCGGATACGAGAACGCTTTACAACGCGCTTTCGAAAGCGGTGATGGCAAAGGTCTTTTGCGATTGGGAAAAAAGCGGACGGCGCGCGACCCGTCGTTGCGGGTATTTTTCCGCCGAATTTCTCGTCGGCAGGGCGATCTTTTCGAACCTTCTCAATCTCGGTATATTGCAGGATATCCGCGAGGTGCTGGCGGTGCGGGGAATCGATATCAACCGTTTCGAGGAGGTGGAGGACGCCGCCCTCGGCAACGGAGGCTTGGGCAGACTTGCCGCCTGTTTCTTGGAAAGTGCGGCAACGCAGAATATTCCCCTTGACGGGTACGGGCTCCGCTACCGCTACGGGTTGTTCCGTCAGACCTTCGAGGACGGTTGTCAAAAAGAGCTTGCGGACGATTGGCTGAAATGGGGCGACCCGTGGAGCGTAAGAAAAGAGGAGGAACGCGTGCGCGTGGATTTTGCGGATTTTTCCGTGTACGCCGTACCCTACGATACGCCCGTGATCGGCTATAAAAGCGGCGTGATCAACACGCTGCGACTTTGGCAGAGCGAACCGATCCATCCTTTCGATTTCGATAAATTCGACGCAATGCGGGGCGAGGAGATCGCAAGGGAAAATTTCAATGCCACGGAGATCACCGCCGTTTTATATCCCAACGACAATACGGAGGAGGGTAAAATATTGCGGCTCCGCCAGCAGTATTTTCTCGTTTCCGCATCCTTGCAAAGTATTCTTCGCAAGCAAAAGGAAGGGGGCAGGTATGCGACGAATCTTTGCGAACGGGTGGTGCTACAGCTCAACGACACCCATCCCGTGCTCGCCGTGCCCGAGCTGATACGGCTTTTGGAGAAAGACGGGATCCCTTTTGAAACGGCGTTTGAAATTTGTCGTAAGATATTCCGTTTCACCAATCATACCATTATGGGCGAGGCGCTCGAAAAATGGCGCGGGGAAACGGTAAAGTCGATCTTGCCCGAGATCTGGACGGTGATCGGAAAAATACAAGCCCGACTCGAAAAAGAGGGGCTCGACAAAGAAAAATATTATATCGTCAAGGACGGTACGGTGCATATGGCGAATCTTGCCGTATACGTTTGCGGCGCGGTCAACGGCGTGGCGCAGATCCACACGGAGATATTGAAACGCGACGTATTCAAGGATTGGCACGCGTGGGATGAAAACAAGATCGCAAACGTGACGAACGGCATTACGCCGCGACGGTGGTTTTTGCTCAATAATCCGAAAATGGCGGCGGAGATCACCGCACGTATCGGACAAGGCTGGGAGACCGATCTGCCCGAGCTTAAAAAGCTTGCAGCCTATATCGACGACCCCGTTTTCCGCGAACGCTTCGTTTCGATCAAACGGGAAAATAAACGACGGCTTGCCGATCATATCCGCGACCACGAGGGCGTCGATATCCCCGAGCATTTCATCTTCGACGTACAGGTGAAACGGTTGCACGAATACAAACGCCAGCTTCTCAACGCGTTGTCCGTTCTGTATATCTATAACGAACTCAAAAGCGGGAACCTGCCCGATTTCAAGCCCACGGCGTTCATTTTCGGCGCGAAAGCCGCGCCCGGGTATTATCTCGCCAAAGCGATCATCAAGTTTATAAACGGGATTGCGGAGCTCGTCAATAACGACGAAACGGTGACGGACAAGCTACGCGTGGCGTTTATCCGCAACTATAACGTTTCTTATGCGGAAAAGATCGTGTGCGCGGCGGACGTATCCGAACAGATCTCGATGGCGGGCATGGAGGCGAGCGGTACGGGAAATATGAAGTTTATGCTCAACGGCACGGTCACGCTCGGTACGCTCGACGGCGCAAACGTCGAGATCTGCGAGGAGGCGGGCAAGGAAAACAATTATATTTTCGGCGCGACGGTCGACGAGGTCGCCACCGTGAAAAAATCGTACGATCCGAAAAAGATACTCGAGAAAAATCCCAAACTCAAAAAAGCGGTCGAGAGCCTGATCGACGGCACGTTCGAGGGCGGCAGGGACGAATTGAAAGCCGTTTACGACAGTCTGCTTTCGGGCGCGGACGCGGATAAATATCTCGTTTTATACGATTTCGAGGACTATATCCTCACGAAACTCTATCTCAACGCCGAATACGGCAGCGAAACGTTTACGACGAAATGTCTCGTCAATATGACGAATGCGGGCAAATTCTCCGCCGACCGATCAGTGAAGGAGTACGCCGAGCATATTTGGAATATCTGAAAAAAAGCAAAGACGGCGAGAAGCCGTCTTTAATTTTTGCGTCGGTGTATTTTTTTGTATTGCAACGGAGTATATCCCGTTATTTTTTTGAACGTCTTGGAGAAGTAGTTGGGCGTATCGAAGGCAAACGCCGCCGCGATCTGCGCCACGGTGCCGTCGCTTTCCCGCAACATCTTTTTTGCTCCCTCGACCTTGAGGTTGGTAAAATAGGACATGATCGTTCTGCCCGTCGCCGCCTTGAATTGTCGGAAAAGGTAGGATTTGTTATAATTCAGTTTTTCGCAAAGCTCGTCGACGCAGAGCGTACCGTGCACGCTTTCGTTTAAAACGCCGATGATCTTTTTCGCTACGTACCCGTCGAAATCCTCCTTGAACAGAAAGGTAGAATTCGTGTTTTCTTTCTCCGTCTCGTCCCGCATTATATTGACAAGCAGGATCTCGAGAAGATTTTTGATCAGTTGCATTCCTCCGAGCGTAGGGCGTTTCTGTAAGGGCATTTTCTTAAGATCGGGGTCGGAATAGGGCAGGTCGAAGGTCTTTTTGCTTTCCTCGACGATCATATAAAGATACTTTAAATTATTCTTATTCAGCTTAAAACGCTTGCCCTCGAAAAAGTGTATCGCTTCGCTTTTGCATACGAACGAGATGATTACCACGTTCGGCGCGGAACGGGAGTTCGCCGAAAGCCTGTGAAACTCGTTCGGCTTATGGAACAGCACCTCGCCCTCGCCAAGCGTTATTTCCTTGTCCTCCGCCGTACAGACGACGGAGGATTTGTCCGCGTAGACGAGCTCCCAAAAATCGTGGCGCTCGCCCGCGTTCGAAAAATCCTTTTCCAGCTCGAGATAGTGTATCGTCGCGATCTTGCTTACGATCAGAAGATTTTCTATTTTATGTTTGTAATAGGTTTGATTCATGCTTTCATTATAGACCCAAAGAGTGAAAATGTCAATAAAATACGCGCAAAAATAATAGTGTATTTTTTTACCCTTTTTGTGTATTGTGGGCTATTGAAATCGAAAATAAATTGTGATACAATAAAACAAAAAAAACAAGGAGAATATATATATGAGAGTATTGGCGGTAGGTTGTCATCCCGACGACGTCGAGATCGCGTGCAGCGGTACGCTTGCAAAATGCGTAAAACGCGGGGACACGGTGATCGTTTGTCACGCGTCGTCCGGTAATCTCGGGCACGTCGTCATTCCCCCCGACGAGCTTCGCGTGATCCGCGCGAACGAAGCGAAAAAAGCGGGTGCGATGGCGGGTATCGAAGTTATCTACGGCGGTTTTGACGATCTGGAAATTTACGATAATAACAAAGAGGCGAGGGATAAGATGGTGGATATTATCCGCTACGCCGATCCCGACGTGATCATCACGCACGCTCCCGACGACTATATGCCCGACCATACGGCGGTTTCGAAGTTGGTGTTCGACGCAAGCTTTACGGCAACGTTGCCCAATTATCCCACCAAGGTAAAAAAGACGGCGAAGCTCGTACCCATTTACTATATGGATACGCTTGCGGGCGTAAACTTCAACCCCACGGAATTCGTAGACGTTTCCGAGGAGATCGATCTTAAGATCAGAATGCTCGAATGTCACGAAAGCCAGCTCGTTTGGATGCGCGAGCACGACAATATCGATTTCGCGGATATGGTAAAAACCTGTTCGAGATACCGCGGTTATCAATGCGGCGTCGATTATGCGGAGGGTTTCCGTCAGTGTCAGGTATATTTGAAGGGCACGGCGAAACGCCTGTTGCCGTAAGGAGGATACGGAAATGAAGATCAAATGGTGCGTGATCGGCGCAGGGGGGATCGCCGACAGAAGAACGATCCCTGCGATTTTAAAGGATAAAGACAACGAACTCGTTGCCGTAATGGACAGAGCACCCGCAACGGCGGAAAACGTCGGGGAAAAATACGGCGTACCATATTTTTCCGATGAGGAGGAAATGCTCAAAACCGTCGAATGCGACGCGGTGTATATCGGCACGCCCGTTTCCTGTCATTTCGAGCAGGCGAGCGTCGCGCTGGAATACGGCAAGCACGTGTTTGTGGAGAAACCCGTTGCGCTCACGGCGGACGAGGGCGAAAGACTCGTCGAGGCTTTCAAAAAGGCGGGCAAGCAGTTTACGGTCGGGTATATGATGAAACATCATAACCTGCACGAAAAGGTAAAGGAGATCGTGCAAAGCGGCGGGATCGGTCAGGTCAATGACGTGCGCGCGCAGTTCTCTTGCTGGTATCCCGATATCCCCGGCGCATGGCGGCAGAAAAAGTCGCTCGGCGGCGGAGGCGCGGTCATGGATCTCGGCGTGCATTGTATCGAATTGATCGAATTCGTTCTCGGCGAAGAGATTGCGGAGGTCAAGAGCTTCTATTCCACCCGTACGTTTTCCTACGAGGTGGAGGACGGTGCGGTGATCCTGTTCAAAACGCAGAGTGGCGTTTTAGGGCATATCGACGTGCATTTCAATATTCCAGACAATGCGTCGGAAAGCAAGTTCGAACTGTACGGAAGCAAGGGCTATGCGATCTGTAAAGGCACGCTCGGACAGGAGGAAACGGGTACGCTTTCTTATCTGTATGCGCCGCAAGGCGATTATTCGGCAATGCAAAATCGCAGTGTGGATAAGCCCGTCGAATACACGGGCGCGGGCGAAGATCTGTATTTGAAACAGCTTTCGGCGTTCTGTGAAAAGGTAAGAAGCGGTAAACCCGATTATTTCTACGCGGAGCGCGCCGTGCAGGTACAGAGGGTCGTAGACAAAATTTATAGCAAAAATTAAAGAAAAAGACCTGCAAATAAAAGTCAAGTAAAATAAACAAGAAATTTCAAAAAAATTTTTAAGCGTAAAATCTGCAAGCAAAAGCAAGTCAGCGCAATTGCGTTGACTTGGGAAAGGCTAAATAAAGGAAAGTTAAGCGACT
>JAFTPU010000004.1 GCA_017463105.1 Clostridia bacterium | reverse complement strand
TACGGTGATGTTCGACGGAACGACGAAATATGCACCCGTGCTGATCAAGATGGATACGTGGGACGTTACTTGGCTACTGGACGGAACGGAATATAACGGTTGGATGGAAAACGTTTCCTCTCTGAAGCTCGTGAACGACGGCACGCAGATCGTGTTGTATTGCAACGGCGTTTCGGTAGGAACCCTGTCGAGCGGTTACGAATCCGTGATCGGTCGGGAGAACACCGTAGGCTTCCTTACGATCGACGACAGCGTGACTTTCAAAGACTATTCGATGACCGTTACCTCGGTTGAGTAAACGCTAAAATACCCCGCCTTGCCGAAAAATCGGCAGCGCGGGGTTTGACCGTATTGTGGATTACGCTTATTTTTCGATGATAAATCGTTTTGCTCTTTGACAGCGACCGCAAACGCACGGCAACGCGAACGTTTCGCGGAATGAACCCGAGGGGATATATGCCCGTTCGGACATAAGACAAAATCCGACGGTCGAAAAAGGTCGTTTTCTCCCGAGTGGGGGTACCCGCATATATCGCAAGACCCATACGACAAAAAACGGGGCGAAGCCCGTTGATTCGATAAAAAACGCGCGACGAAAAATCCGCGGGCGATAGGGGAGTTTATATGCGTTTTGCCGCATATGCGGCGGGCAGGTATGCGTTGAAAGCAAAAAAACACTTGCGTGTAAGCGCAAGTGTTTTCGTCTTGTTTTCCGTTTTCGAACCGATCACAGGTCGACTTTGGGTAAGCCCGCAAAGCCTTTGGCAAGATCCTCGTCGGTGGGGATATAGTCGGACATTTTTCCGTCGTGGAATTTCTCGTATGCAAACATATCGAAATAGCCCGTGCCCGTAAGCCCGAATACGATCGTCTTTTGCTCGCCCGTTTCTTTGCATTTTAAGGCTTCGTCGATCGCTACGCGGATCGCGTGGCTGGATTCGGGAGCGGGCAAAATGCCTTCGACTCTCGCAAATTGTTCCGCCGCCTCGAACACTTTCGTCTGTTCCACCGCCCTTGCTTCCATAAGACCCTTGTTGTAAAGCTCGGAAAGAGTGGAGGTCATGCCGTGATAGCGCAAGCCGCCCGCGTGATTTGCCGAGGGAATGAAGCCCGAACCGAGCGTATACATTTTCGAAAGGGGGCAGACCTTGCCCGTGTCGCAGAAATCGTACGCGTACTTGCCGCGCGTAAACGAGGGACAGGAGGCGGGTTCGACGGCGATGAAGCGGTAATCGGCTTTGCCTTGCAGTTTTTCCGCCATAAACGGGGCAATCAGACCGCCGAGGTTGCTTCCGCCGCCCGCGCAACCGATGATGATATCGGGCTTGACGTCGTACTTATCCAGCGCCGTTTTCGTTTCCAAACCGATCACCGATTGATGCAGCAGGACCTGATTAAGCACGCTGCCGAGTACGTAGCGATAGCCCTCCTTGCTCGTCGCCGCTTCGACCGCTTCGGAGATCGCGCAGCCGAGGCTTCCCGTGGTGCCGGGGAATTCTTCGAGGATCTTGCGCCCCACGTTGGTGCTCATAGAAGGCGAGGGGGTCACTTTTGCGCCGTACGTTCTCATTACTTCTCTGCGGAAAGGCTTTTGTTCATAGGATACTTTCACCATATACACGTTGCAATCCAGCTCGAAATACGAACACGCCATCGACAGCGCCGTGCCCCATTGCCCCGCGCCCGTTTCCGTCGTTACGCCTTTGAGACCTTGCTTTTTCGCGTAATACGCTTGCGCGATCGCGGAATTGAGCTTGTGGCTTCCGCTCGTGTTGTTGCCCTCGAATTTATAATAGATATGCGCGGGCGTGCCGAGCGCCTTTTCCAAACAGTACGCGCGGACGAGGGGGGCGGGTCGGTACATTTTATAAAAGTCGCGGACCTCTTCGGGGATATCGATATACGGCGTGGTATCGTCAAGTTCCTGTTTTACGAGTTCTTCGCAGAATACGCCCGAAAGCTCCTCTGCCGTCATGGGCTTCAAGGTGTCGGGGTTGAGCAGAGGCGCGGGTTTATCCTTCATAAACGCGCGCAGGTTCAGCCATTGCTTGGGGAGTTCTTCTTCGCTTAAATAAATTTTGTAGGGAATTTCTTTTTTCATGGTCTTTTTCTCCTTGTTGTCTTGATTTTTTCGGATAGTCTTTCGTTGTGTTTCTTAAGAACCTTCCTTCCGTCATCGGAAGGGGAGCTTTTGATTTTGTAACATAGTACCGACCTCCTTGTATGAAAAAATCCCGAAAAACAGTTTGTCACTGTTCTTCGGGACGATAGTTTTCTTCTACCGCGGTGCCACCCAAATTGACTTGCGTTAAGTCCGCTTATCCACGCACGATCATGCGCTGTGCTCTTTTTACGGGCGCACGCCCCGTCGATTGCTACTGACGCGAACTCCTCGCGCGTTCGTTCGCCCTCGTAAGTCCATTCCCCGTCGCCGTCCGCGTTGCAATTCCACCGCCTACAACTCTCTGTGCCGTCCGATTCGAAAGGTACTATTCTTATTCATCGGTTTCGTTATGAAATTTTCTATATAATATCACGTTTTTCGATCGCTGTCAAGCGTTTGAACGAAAAAAGGGATATATTTTCGAAAAAATTTTATTTGACGATATCGATCTGACAAGACCGCATTACCTTGAGCGCGGCTTCGTGATTTTCCGCGCTCGTGCCCGCGCAGAGGGGAGCGTTGACCTTTACGGTAAGCGCGGGGAAAAGCGTCTTGATGACGAGCGCGTTGCTCACCACGCAGATATCCGTGCAGGTACCGACGAGTTCGACCTCCGTGAAATCCTCGAGAAAAGCCCAATCGAGCGTACCGAAAGCGGGCTTGTCGAAAACGGTCGCGTTTTTAAATTCGAGTGCGTGCGCGATCTCGGGTACGATCTGCCAACCGCCCGTATCTTTGACGCAATGAATGATCGGAAGGCGTTTGCCTTCGGGTGTGGAAAGATAGTCCTTTCCGTGCGTATCGCGGGTAGCGAACACCGCGCCGCGGAAACTGTCGATCCGCTTTACGATGGGCATGACGATCGCCTGTGCGGCGGCGTTGGCGAGCGAGCCGCTCACGAAGTCCTTTTGCATATCGATGACGACGAGTGCTTTTTTCATTCCGTTACCTCTTTTTTCTTGTTTTTCTTTTTGGAAACAAGGCGCACGAGCGCGTAAACGCCCCGATAGAGCGCGATGAACAGCGCGGCGATCAGCATATACCCGAAGAGCATGATCAGCGTGTATATAAATTGCAGACCGTTGTCGATGAAGAACGAGGAGAGCTGTGGAAGAATGGGCGCGCCGTTGCCGTGCATATACAGCATGTAATCGGGGTAAAAGCCCCTTGCTTGCAAAATGTAATTGACGGGGATCACGATCACGGAGAAAGCGGCGAGGGGGAGCCAAGCCGTCGGGATATCCGACCATTTTGTCTTATAATAGCCCGTAACGACGAGAAATACGCCCGTAAATACCATCCAAAAATGGAAATTGAGGGACATGAACGACGCCATCGTCCAGAACGGATAGGTGTTCAGGATCGGCGGCAGGAAGAAGTTTGTCAGTCCCGCAAAGACGCCGATCGTCGAAAGCCACGCCACCGCCGCGCGTTTGATCTTGCCTTTCGTCCACGCCGCAAGCGGCAACGTGAAGATGAAAAGCGAGCAGGTATACAGCGGCAGAAGTCCGTCCCAATTAAAATTGCCCGCCACGCGCAGATCCCAATAGCTTTCCCAAACGATCTTGATCACCTCGAGCACGGGAATCGCGATCGAGAGTATTTTCAAAAACAGATCGATATTTTTTTCTTTCGTTTTACGCAGGAGTACGGGAACGATAACGATCGCGAGAACGGCGAGTACCATAAAAGCGGTATGTGCCGTGCCCCAATAATCCTCGCCGTGATAATCGATAAACGATTTGTAATCGAAGAAACCGTAGTTCATATTTTTTCTCCTTCCGTTTCGTTCGTTCTTTGACGTCGCCGTACGTATTCGGCGAGTTTGGAAACGCCGAGGCTTGCGAGATAGCACGCAAGGTAGGCGCAGAAGATAAGTACCGTATAGAGCCCGTGTGAAAACTCGTAAAGCAGGGAAACGAATCGCAGGGGGATATTGAACGGCTCGCGCAGGAACATCATATTACAGCCGAGCGTAAGGTTCAAGATCAGTGCGGGGAGCGCAAACGCCGAGCAAAAAGCCGCGTAAAAGCCGAACGTTTTCCCGTTCACGGCGAAATGTCCGCCGAGAATGTACGCGAGTCCCAGCCAAAGCATGGCGCCGTGGAAGAGCATGCTATGTATACAGAGGAAATGATAGATAGGATGCATTTGCAACGAGGTGGTGGGAAAGAGCAGAAACAACAATCCCGCCGTGGGCGAACCGCCGAGCAAAAAGCCCGCGCCCAGCTTTTCGATAATTCCTTTTCCGAACCCCGCCGCCAACGTTGCGTAAATGAACAGCGAGCAAAAGGCGAGGGGGACCCACGCGTCGAGCCACGTGTAGCCGTAGGCGAGGTTATACGTGATTTTCGCGACTTCCGCCAACGTTGCCGCGACGGCGACGATCTTCGTGATCTTTTTCAATTTTTCCCGCGAGACGTTTTTGCAGACGTGCACGCCGACCGCAACGAGGACAAGCACGAGCGCCAGCACGGTAAGATGCGCGGGCGTGAACATGCCGCAGGGCGGATACGCCGTCGTATCGCGCGGCGCAAACAGAGTCGTTTTCAATATATTCCACATAGTTCGTAAAAGCCTTGGTATATTATAGAGTAATGCGGTCGAAAATTTCGCCCGTTTCGAGGTCTTTCCAAATAAGCGCGCCGTTTTCATATATAATATAGGAATGGGGCGTGCCGTCCTTGGGGAGCGACACCGAGCCGCAGTTTGCATAGACGCCGCCGTTTGCAAGCGGCTTACGGCAGGGCGTGTGGAAATGCCCGTTGAGAAGGATATCCCCCGTTTTCAAAAGGGGCGGTTTTTCCGAATCGTATAAATGCCCGTGCGTGAGAAATAGCGTTCTGCCGTTGTCGTCGATCAGCGCGTAATCGGCAAGGCAGGGGAATTCGAGCACCATCTGATCTACCTCGCTGTCGCAATTTCCGCGGATCGCGGTGATTTTGTCCTTGACGGCGTTGAGCATTGCGAAAACCCGTTTCGTGTCGTAATCGGCGGGGAGCTCGTTGCGGGGACCGTGATAGAGGAGATCGCCCAAAAGGACGAGGCGGCTTGCGCCCTCCGTTTTAAATGCGTTCAAAAGTTTTTCACACCAATACGCCGAACCGTGGATATCGGAGGCGATCAGAAGTTTTCCGTTCATTTTATTATTCCTTAAATATTTTTATCGTGAGAACGCCACAACGTGGCGTTGTGGCGAAAAGGTCAGAAGATAAATTTGATAATATCCATCTCTTCGGGTAGGTTTGCGCCGCTGCCCAAAAGCGCGGCGTATTTGTCCATGAGCTTGGGAAGCTCTTCTTCTTTAAAGCTGCAATAGGGGATTTCCGAATAGTTCACGGCTTTTTGCGCCAGCAAATTGATCGCCGTCGAAACGAACTCCCTGCTTTCCGTGATTCCTTTGATCGTCACGTTGTGCTTCAACGCGTATTCGAGATTGACGTGGATACTCTTGCAGGTCGGCGCACAGAAGGAAACGAACGCCTCCCGCTTCACGAGCGGGAAAAGCACGGACGGCTCGCTGCGGTTGCCGTAAGCGAGGTACACCGCGCCGTCGGCAAGCTTACCGCCCGTAACGTTGACTACGTTGGTCTTTAACGTTTCGTCGTTGGGGAAGGTGTAATAAATACCGCTCTTTTTCGCGCGGGCAAGCCGTTCGGCGTTGTTGTCCGCGAGAATGGGTACCGCCCTGTGGTAGATGAGGATCTGACAAAGTACGTTCGCGTACAAGCCGCCGCCGAGGACAAGGATATGCTGACCGATCGTAATCTGCATTTCGTCGATCACCCGTTCGGCAAGCGCGATCGCGTCGATGAGAAACGCCGCCTCGTCGGAAACGGAGGCGGGGAGCGGATACACGTCGTCCACGCCCGCAAGCACGAAATCACGGTAGAATCCGTCGGCGGTCTCGCCCGCCACGCGCAGTCCGTCAGGGGAAAGCTCGTCCTCCGTCACGCCCGCAAGATAAACTCTTTCGCCTTTTCTGATAAAGGAATCCTCGTTGGCTTCCGTCACCTGCCCGATCGCGAAACGCCCGGGGATAAAGGGAGCTTTCACCTTGATCGCACCCGAATAGACGGATACGTCCGATTCGGTGAGGAGTGCCTTGGTGACCTTGACCTTCACCTTATCGGAGGAAAGCTTCAGGTCGGGAGCGCTGACGTGCTGTAAGTTGTGGGGATACGCTAATTGCCATACTTTCATAATAAAGAAGGGTTCCTTGCGTTCGCGGATATTGGGCGGAAAAAAGGCTCCGCGCCGTGCGAACAAGATAAGTATACCGCATTTTTTCCGAATTTGCAACTATTTTTTATAAATTGAGTCAAAAACAGTTGACGGGACACGAAAAAAGCGTTATAATTGGAAAGCATTGAAACGAAAAACGAATAGCGAGGTGAACATAAATGAAAGCGGACATTCATCCCAATTATCACGAAGTAACGGTTACTTGCGCTTGCGGCGCAACGTTCAAGACCGGCACGACGAAAGATTGCGAAGTGCTGAAAGTGGATATTTGCAGTAACTGCCATCCCTTCTTCACGGGCAAACAGAAGTTGGTTGATACCGGTGGACGTATCGATAAGTTCAAAAAGAGATACGGTATGTAACAAAAGCAAGGCTTTAAGATGCCAACGGTATCTTAAAGCCTTTACTTTTGGCTCTGTCGCTTCATTCGGTTAATTTTTACTGTCTATAAATACGGCGCAATACGTCGTCGCGGCTTGCGTTTTCTTTCGGTTACGTACGTCCAAGTACGCTCCCGTCAAGAAATCCCGCGCTCCTTGTCTTGCTTGTATTTTTCTCGTAAAAGCGTGATGAATCACTAATCAACCGTTCTCTGTGACATAGCCATACTTTTTCCATGGATTAAAATAAACGATATGAAAGAAAAGAAGAAAAAACAAAAACGCGTTTCCATCGGCGGACAAGCCGTCCTCGAAGGCGTTATGATGCGCGGCAAGCTGTCGATGGCGACCGCCGTGCGCGACCCCGAGGGCGTTATCCAAATCGAATCGGAACGGCTTGAGCCGCCCGAAAAGAAAAGCAAATTCTCCCGCCTGCCCTTTATCCGCGGCGTGGTGAATTTCGTGCGCTCGCTCATCGACGGCAACCGCATTTTAATGCGTAGCGCGGACGTCGCCATGACGGACGAGGAACAGCCTTCCAAAGCGGAAAAATGGTTGCGGGAAAAACACAAGATCGATCTCGGCGGGATACTCGATACGATTTCCGTCGTGCTCGGGGTGTTGCTTGCGCTCGTTATCTTTATCGCGCTTCCGCAATGGCTCACGGGCTTTTTGCCCTTCGACAAAACGAGCACGGGGCTGGACGGACTTTGGTTCAACCTCATCGAGGGCGGGATACGCCTTGTCATTTTCGTGCTGTATATCCTGCTGATTTCCCTGATACCCACTCTCAAACGGGTGTTCATGTATCACGGTGCGGAGCATAAAACGATCACCTGCTTTGAAAGCGGAAGGGAGCTGACGGTCGAAAACGTGCGCGGCTGTTCGCGCGTGCACGACAGATGCGGCACCACCTTTTTATTCCTCGTAATGATCGTGAGTATTTTGGTGTTCTCCCTCGTCAACGTAGCGGTGGCGGGCTGGCTGTACACGGGCAATACGAAAGTGGACGGCGTTCTCCGTTTCGCTCTCAAGATATTGATGCTTCCCGTGGTGGCGGGCGTCTCGTACGAGATACTCCGTCTTTTATCCAAAACGAAAAGCAAATTTTTCCTGCTCTTCAAATGGCCCGGACTGTTGCTTCAGAAGCTGACCACGCGCGAGCCCGAGGACGGCATGATCGAATGTGCGATCACGGCGTTCACCACCGTTTTGAAAATGGACGAGGATCCGACGATCCCCGAACGGGTATTCGCAACGGCGGGGAAGATGAGCGCGCTCCTCAAAAATACCAAAAAGCGTTTTTCGCAATGCGGGATCGAGGAGGAAGAAGCCGAATGGATATTCGCGCTCGTTTTGGATATGCCGAAAAGCGCGGTGGCGACGGAGGAACGCATTTTAAAGACGGCGCAAGCGAAAGAGATCGTGTGCATTGCGGACGAGAGACTGACGGGCAGACCGCTTTGGTATATCGTCGGCGACGCCGATTTCTGCGGGTATAAGATCAAGGTGGACGAAAGGGTGCTGATCCCCCGTCCCGAAACGGAGGAGCTCGCGATGCTCGTCGTCGGCGCGGCGGAGGAGGGGCAGAGCGTGCTCGACCTTTGCACGGGTAGCGGCGCGATCGCGATCGCGGCGTATAAGGAGCTGGAAAAATACAACCGCAAGGTAAAGATGACGGCGACGGATATCAGCGCGGAAGCGTTAGAGCTCGCCAAGGAAAACGCCGAGGCGAACGAGGCGGATATCCTGTTTATCCAATCCGACCTGTTCACAAGGATACGCGGGCGGTTCGATATCATCGTTTCCAATCCCCCGTATATTCCCTCGAACGATATCGACGGATTACAGCGGGAGGTGAAGGGTTTCGAGCCCCGTCTTGCCCTCGACGGCGGCGCGGACGGACTCGATATTTATCGCCGTATCGCGCAGGAAGCGGGGAAATATTTAAACCGCGGCGGTATGCTGATCATGGAAGTGGGCGAGGGCGAAGCGAACGAGGTCGTAAAGCTGTTCAAATCGAGCTCGTACGCGATGATCATCAAGGACTTCAACGGCGTAGACAGATACGTGAAGATCGTAATGTAAAAACGGGAGGAAGAACGCGTGCTGAAAAAACTCGACGGCATTTCGAAACGGTACGAATTTTTATCGCAGCAGCTCGCCGAGCCCGACGTGATCGCGGATATGCCCACGTGGCAGAAATATTCGAAAGAGCAATCGGAGTTGAAGGACGCGGCGGAAAAGTACGGGGAATATCTGCAAACGGAAAAGGAAATGCAGGACGCGTTCGCGCTCGCCGAGGAAGAAACGGACGCGGAAATGCGCAAGCTTTTAAACGACGAGGGCTACGCTTGCAAGGAAAAGCTTTCTACGCTTTTGAACGAGCTGAAAATATTGCTTTTGCCTAAGGACAAAAACGACGAGAGAAGCTGTATTTTGGAGATTCGCGCGGGCACGGGCGGCGAGGAAGCCGCGCTATTCGCCGCGGAGCTTTGCCGTATGTATCAGAATTATTGCACGGCGCACAGGCTTCGCGTGGAGGAGATCGAAATAAACGCCACCGAGCTCGGCGGCGTTAAGGAAGCGATCTACGGCGTAACGGGCGCGGGCGCGTATAAACGGCTGAAATACGAAAGCGGGGTGCACCGCGTGCAACGCGTACCCGCAACGGAAACGCAGGGAAGGATACACACCTCTGCGGCGACGGTCGCCGTACTCCCCGAGGCGGAGGAGGTTGAGGTGGAGATCAACGACAAGGATATCCGTATCGATATTTTCCATTCGGGCGGCGCGGGCGGTCAGAACGTGAATAAGGTCGCCTCCGCCGTGCGTATCACCCATTTTCCGACGGGAATCGTCGTCACCTGTCAGGACGAGCGTTCGCAACTGAAAAACAAGGAACGCGCGTTCAAGGTCTTGCGCTCGCGCGTGTACGATTTTTATAACGGACAGAACGCCAAGGCACGCGAGGAAAACAGGCGAAGCATGGTCGGCACGGGAGACAGGAGCGAGCGGATAAGAACGTACAATTTCCCGCAGAGCCGCGTCACCGATCACAGGATCGGGCTTAGCCAATATAACCTCGACGCGTTTATCGCGGGGGATATCGATTCGATGGTGGAAGCGCTTGCGATCGCCGACAGGGAAGCCCTGCTTGCAAGCCAAGAACAATAAGTCGAGAACAATAAAACAAAACACCCTTTGCCGAGTGTAGGTGCGGCGAAGGGTGCCTTTTTTCGTGGGGAGGATCAGTCGCCACAGGAAAAAGCGTCGGCAAAGCTCAATCGGTTGCTTCGAAAAAAGCAATGGAGCTCTTTGAATATTTTTTCGTAAAAACGTTTTCCGAATTCGTGGACTTCGAGCCCGAGAAAACGCACGTTGGCGCGGTCGGCAAGGTCTTTGAGCTTTTCATTGAACGCAAGCCGTTCTTCGTCGTTTTGCGCCGCGTCGTCTTTCGGCACGGACAAAACGTAAATTTTCGCCTCGGGTAATTTGGTTTTGATCCTGAACAGGATCCGATTGTAAACGGTAAGCGCGGAAGGGTTTTCGAGATCCGTTTCCCCGAGCGATAAAAAGATCTTGCTCGGTTTGATATCCAGCACACATTCGTCGAGATGTGCCTCCGCCTCTTCGAGGGTGAGCCCCTCGACGCTGCGATTATAAACGGCGTTCGGCATCACGTATTTTTGCGATAACTCGTAGAAGGGGAAATTCGCCATAAACGTGGAGCCGAATACGACGATCTCGCCGCGCAGGGCGATATCGTTGGTCGCCTGATACATCGTTACCTTTTTACGCAGTTCCTCTCTCATCGTCTTACGCCTCCTTGACGAGCTTTCCCGCGTGCGTTTCTTGTGCGGGACATTCGGCGGCTTTTTCGCGTTTTTTATTGATAAAATATAACGCGAAGTCAACGGATACGAACGCAAGGTTCAAAATATATAACGCCAGCACATAATTGACGTTGCCTCCGATGATCTTACCGATAATGCCCGAAACGTAGCCGAGCATGATTGCGATCGTGAACACGACGCTTTTGCCCTTCGTGGAGCGGGAGGTGATACTCTTATACACCGAGATGGGCCACGACAGCCCGAAACAGACAAGCATGATACTTTCGAAAACGGTTACCATAATAAAACTCCTTTTTTTTCTTTTGTTTACATTACCATTATACACTTGACAAAGGATAATGTAAAATATATAATTGTTATGAAACCGATAACGGAAAGTTATCGATTAAATGCAAAAGGCAAAAATTTAAAATACAAAATTATGGAATTATTAAAATTTTACATTCCTTTTGCATTCTGCATTCTGAATTTTGCATTTCCCGAGGAGGTTATCAATGGAACTTACCAAGCTTCGTTATTTTTACACCGTCGCAAAGCTGAAACACGTAACGAGGGCGGCGGAGGAAATTCATATCGCGCAACCCGCGCTCACAAAGGCGATCAAGCTGCTCGAAGAGGAATTGGGCGTTCCGCTCTTTTATAAAAAGGGCAGAAATATCTGTCTCACCGTGTTCGGAGAATATCTCGAAAACAGGCTGGACGGGATATTTCCGCAAATAGACTCCATTCCCGAGGAGCTCGCGCATTTAAAGGCGGAACACCGAAACACCGTCAAACTCAACGTGTTGGCGGCGTCGACGGCGGTGACGGACGCGGTGGTGAACTATAAGAAAAAACGCCCCGAGGTGATCTTCCAAATGATCCAAAACGAGGCGGAGGCGGATTGCGACGTTTCCGTTTCGGCGAACGGTGCGGATTTTTCGGCGTTGCCCGCCTTCGCGAAACGTTCGGTCATGGAGGAAAAGATCTACCTTGCCGTGCCGAAAAATTCCCCTTACGCCAAGCGGGAAAGCATACGTTTGGAGGAGGTGAAAAAGGAGGGCTTCGTCAATCTTGCGGGCTCGCGTTTCTTCCGCGCGGTGTGCGACAGATTCTGCGCGTATGCGGGCTTCAATCCGCAGATCTCGTTCGAATCGGATTCGCCCGCCGCGGTGCGGAACATCATCGGCGCGAATGCGGGCGTAGGGTTTTGGCCCGAATATTCGTGGGGCAAAGCCTCGGCGGACGTTGCGTTGGTGGAGATATCCGAGCCCGTTTGTCAAAGGGAGTTGATCTTGGGACTGCACGAAAATGCGGTCGAGTCCGCCGCCGCGCCCGATTTTTACGAATACCTCGTAAAGTTTTTGCAAAACAGGCGCAAACGCAGCGAGAGGAAATAAAAGATTAATGTGCGCGCGCACGCGCGGAAAGAATTTTCTCGCTCGTGCGCGTTTTTTATTGCTTTTTTTTCGGGGGTTTGGTATACTAATACCGATAAAACATCAAAGAGCAAGGAACTTTCGTTATGGCAAACGGTGAATTTACCGACAAAGTGAAAATTTTAATAAAAGCGGGCGACGGCGGGGACGGCATGAACTCGTTCAAAGCCTTTAAAGGTAAGCCCGCATGCGGACCCGACGGCGGGGACGGTGGCAAGGGCGGCGACGTGTATTTCGTCGGTGACAAGGATATGAACGATCTCTTCTCTTTCCGCTTTACTTCTCGATTTTTAGCCGAAAACGGCGAGGTCGGCGGCACGAATAGATGCTTTGGAAAAAGCGGTAAGGACGTGTTCATCAAGGTGCCCTTGGGCACGCTGGTGCGCGACGAGGAAACGGGCAGACTCATTTGCGACGTGTTCGAGGACGGACAACAGGTCCTCGTGGCGCGCGGCGGCAACGGGGGAAAGGGCAACGTGCGCTTTACCACCGCCCGTCGGCACGCGCCCAATTTCGCCCAAAAAGGCGAAAAGGTGAAACAGCATTACGTCATTTTGGAAATGAAGGTGATCGCAGACGTGGGGTTCGTCGGCTTCCCCAACGTGGGCAAAAGCACTCTGCTTTCCAAAATTTCCGCGGCTCGTCCGAAGATCGCGAACTACCATTTCACCACCCTTTCGCCCAATCTCGGCGTGGTGCGCTACTACGAAAAATCCTTCGTGGCGGCGGATATCCCGGGTCTTATAGAGGGCGCGGCGCAGGGCGCGGGCTTGGGACACGATTTCCTTCGCCATATCGAGCGTACGCGTATGCTTTGCCACGTGGTGGATATCTCGGGCTGCGAAGGGCGCGACCCGATCGAGGATTTCAAAAAGATCAACGACGAGCTCAGAGAATACAGCGAGGTGCTCGCCGATCTGCCGCAGATCGTCGTATGCAACAAATGCGATATCTACGGCGCGGAGGACAACCTCAAAGCGTTTAAAAAGAAGTTCGGCAGAAAATACAAAATTTTCCCCATCACCGCGCTTTCGGGCGAGGGCACGCGCGAGCTTTTGGAGGGCATTATCGCCGTACTCGACGCCCTGCCCCCCGTCGAGCCCGTGCCCGTGGACGAGGAGTTCGAATACAAGGCGAACGAGGATCTGTCGTTCGAGATATTCAAGGACGAGGACGGCGTATACGTGGTCGTGGGCGGCTTGATAGATATGCTTTGCCGAAACGTAGTTTTGAACAACCCCGATTCGATGCAGTATTTCCAGAAAGTCCTGCGCCTGCGCGGCGTTATCAAAGAGCTTTCGAAAATGGGCTGTCAAGAGGGAGATACGGTGTCGATCGGCGACGTGGAGTTCGACTTCATACCGTAAAACGATGCGGTCAATGCAAAATTCAGAATGCAAAATGATCGAATCATTTATAAATTTACCGCAATTTTGCATTTTAATAGCGATAGTAAATAAAGAAAATGGCAGAAGGAAAAACAACTATGATCGTAACAAGTGAAAACATCACGAGCAAACAAAGAAGCAAGCTCAAATCCATCGCGGCGAATCTTTCGCCCGTCACCCAGATCGGCAAGAGCGGTATCACCGACAATCTTTTAAAGACCCTCTCCGACGCGCTCGACGCGCACGAAATTATTAAAGTGAACGTTCTCGAAACGGCGGACGAGGACGCGCGCAACCTCGCCGAGAACGTAGCCGAGCTTTTGGAGGCGGTGCCCGTTGCCGTGATCGGCAGAAAGGCGATATTCTACCGCTATTCCCGCCGTGAAAAGTTCGTGCACCTCGAATTTTAAGCGGCGGAACACCGCTTAAAAATGCAAAATAGGGAATGATTAGAAGTCAAGAAACTTAGTTTCTTGTGGAGTGCAGAGGCGAAGCCTTTGCGCCTCGACGGCAGTCGCCGTCCGTAAGGACGGAACATAGCCCCTTAAAGCAACCGTAGGTTGCGCCGAATACCGCGTAGCGGTCAATCGCTATGGCGAACAACGGTAAATGCAAAATATGGAAAGATTGAACAACCCCTCCGTACACAGGAGTCGTCTTGCATTTTATATTTATTAAAACGCAAAAAGCGTTTAAAATCCCGAAAATCGCTTTATAAATATACCGTAACGATTTTCAAAGGAAACGAGGACAATGGAAAACGAAGAATTGAAAGAAAATACGCCCGTAGAAGAAACGGCGGAAGTAAAACAGGAAAAGCCCGCCGAAAAGAAAAAGGGCGGTAAGAAATTACAGGAAGAACTCGACAAGGCGCTTGCCGAAGCGGAGGAAAATAAGCGTAAATGGTACGCCGTTACGGCGGAATACGAAAACTACCGTCGTCGCACGCAGAACCAATCTTCGCAACGTTATAACGACGGCAGAAACGACGTGATCGCTTCCCTTTTCCCTATCGGCGACAACCTCGAACGCGCGCTCGGCTCGATTGCGGACGAGAACACGAAGCAGGGCGTCGACATGGTGCTCAAAGCCTATAAAAAAGTGCTGGAGGGCGAGGGCGTAGAGGAGATCGATCCCGTGGGACAGCCCTTCGATGCGTCGATCGCCGAGGCGATCATGGCTATGCCCGCAGACGAGGGCGAGGAAAGCGGTATCGTCAAGCAGGTATACGTAAAAGGCTATAAAAAGGGAGATAAGGTGTTGCGCTACGCACAAGTGATCGTTACGCAATAACAAAAGGCTGATACTATGACCGAAAGAGAAAAAATGCTCGCGGGGAAATTATACGACATTTCCGACCCCGAGCTGGTGCCCTTATATAAAAAGGCGGGCAGACTTTGCAAGGATTATAACGATACTTATCTCGATGAGGACGAGAAACGCGCGGCGATCTTGAAAGAGCTCGTACCCGATATGGGCGAGGGCTCGGGCTTCCGCGGACCCATTCAATTCGATTACGGTATCAATACGCACGTGGGTAAAAACAGTTTTGCCAATTACAATTTCACGGTGCTCGATTGCGCGCCCGTGACGATCGGCGACGACGTGTTTATCGGTCCCAACGTGACGATCGGCGCGCCGATACATCCCATGCTCAATGAGGAACGCCGTTCCCGCTATAAAGAGGATGGCACGAAATACGACCGCGAATACGCGAAGCCCATTACGATCAAAGACGGCTGTTGGCTCGCTTCGGGCGTGATCGTGTGCGGCGGGGTGACGATCGGCAAAGAATGTGTGATCGGCGCGGGAAGCGTGGTAACGCGCGATATCCCCGACGGCGTGTTTGCCGCGGGCAATCCCTGCCGAGTGATACGAAAAATCACGCAAGAGGACAGCGTGTATTTAAAGAAAGAACTTTTTTAAAAAACGAAACGGCGAAAGCGCAACTGCTTTCGCCGTTATTTTAAACCTAAAATTTCGTCCGCCGACAAATCCAAAATTTTGCAGATGTTTGCAAAGGTGTCCAGCGACGGATATTTATCTAATCGCATATATTTGCTGATCGTGGACGGGTTTATTCCCAGCTCCTCCGCAATTTCCTTTTGCGTTTTTGAAGAATTTTTAATTTCTTCACGCAAGCGTGTCTGTATCTCCAAAATAGTGACCATATACAAACAATATCACTTTTTAAAGTCAAATTCACAGGAAAGGCACACCGTACCTTTTTTGGTAAAAAATGGTAATTATATGGTATATTGATATTGATTTCTAATCAAGATTTTTTACGGAGATAAGTATGATTTGTTCGTTTTTCGGTCATAGAACGATAGAGAAAACGGAAGCGTTGGTAGAAGCGACGGAAAGGGAGATAAAAAAAGCGATAGAAGCGGGCTGTCGCACCTTTTATATCGGTGGCTTTGGAGGGTTCGACGCGATGTGTTACGAAATCGTAACGAGATTGAAAGAGGAAAAATACGGTTTGAATATACAGCGGGTATATTGCGTACCGCAGGAGCGGTATCTGCGGAAAAAATCGCGCTATTTCGACCCCGAAGAATACGAGGATATTATCTATTTAACGCTGTCGTTCTAGGGTTGGTATAAAAGTATATATTTTCGGAATTGCGCGATGATAGATATGAGCGGTTGGGTGATCTTTTACGCAGAGGAACGGGCGGACAGCGGTGCGTATAAAGCGTATAAGTACGCAAAAAAGAAAAAGAATAAAATTATCGTCGATCTTTGGGGAGTGTAAAATTCGGTTTATGCTCCGTTTTTTTCGATTATAACAATCGAAAAAACGAATACAAAAAGCCGTTTTCTCTAAAAAATTTGATAATTTTCAAACTTTTTACGAAAAACGGGGTATTTGCGGTTGCTTTTATCTTGAAAAAATTGTAGAATAATAAAGTAAAAATACTTTCACGAAAACAGAGGAGATAAATACGGATGAAAAACAGAATTGCAAACAGAATGTCGGCGCTTGCACCGTCGCTCACCTTGGCGATTTCGGCAAAGGCGAAAGCAATGAAAGCGGCGGGGGAGAGCGTAGTTTCCTTCGGCGTAGGCGAACCCGATTTCAATACCCCCGATCACATTATCAACGCGGCGAAAGCGGCGCTCGATAACGGTCATACGAAATACACGCCCTCGTCGGGCTTGTTGCCCTTGCGCAAGGCGATCTGTGAGAAGTTTAAAAAGGAAAACGGACTTGAATACGAGCCGTCGCAGATCATCGTTTCCAACGGCGCGAAGCACTCTATTTTTAACGCTTGCTACGCGATTTTGGAAGAGGGCGACGAGGTGATCATTCCCGCGCCTTACTGGCTGACCTATCCCGAGGTGGTAAAGGTATGCGGCGCAACGCCCGTATATATCAATTGTAAGAAAGAAAACAAATTCAAATTCACGGCGGAGGATTTGAAAGCGGCGATCACGCCCAAGACGAAGATGCTTATCTTCAACTCCCCGTCCAATCCCACGGGCGCGGTATATAACGAAGAGGAAACGCGCGCGATCGCGAAGGTGTGCGAAGAAGCGGGCATTTTCGTGCTTGCCGACGAGATCTACGAGAAGCTTTGCTATAACGGCGTGAAACCGTTTTCTATCGCAAAATGCAGCGAAGCGATGAAAGACCTCACCATTACGATCAACGGCGTATCGAAAACGTACGCGATGACGGGTTGGCGCGTGGGCTATCTTGCGGCGCCCAAGGACGTGGCGAAAGCGATCGACTCGTTCCAAAGCCACGCGACGAGCAACGCTTGTTCCATTTCCCAATACGCGACGATCGAAGCGCTCGCGTCCTCGGACGAGGAAATCGGCGGAATGGTAAAAATTTTCGACGGCAGAAGAGCGAAGCTTCTGAAGCTGATAAAGGAGATCGACGGCGTGCAAGCGGTAGAGCCCGACGGCGCGTTCTACGTGATGATGGTCGTGGACGGCTTGTACGGCAAGAGCTATCAAGGCAAGGCGATCACGAATTCTATCGAGTTTGCGGACGTTTTGTTGGAAGCGGAGAAGGTAGCGACCGTCCCCGGGGTATCGTTCGGCGCGGACGATTGCGTGCGCCTTTCGTACGCACTCAGCGAAGCCGATCTCGAAGAGGGGTTAAAGCGTATTAAGCGTTTCGTTTCCGAACTTCGGTGAGCAAAAATAACGGTATAAAAAGGAGCTTGTCTGCATGACAAGCTCCCGTATTTTTTAAGCGGGATTTTAATATACGCGCACCTTTACGACGATCATAATGTATACTTCTTTTGCGCTTTTGCGCGCGTATCGTATAGATATTATAACATACCGAAAGGGAAGGTAAACGGTTTGAGGGTTATTTTTGACTCGCCAACGCTAAAAATTCATCGAAAACGGGCGGTTTGTACGCCCGTTTTTCCGTATTTAAAAAAAAGTTTGCATTTTGGCAAAAAAATTTTGTTAAAAGTCTTGAAATTATGTGAAAAATTTGGTAGAATAGAATAAACCCGAATACGGTTGCCGACCGTGTTCGGAAAGTACGACAAATTCCGAGGAGGATTTTATTTATGATTAAGGTTATTTACGGCGCAAAAGGTACGGGCAAGACGAAAATGATGATCGACGCGGCGAACGCGGCGGTCAAAGATGCGAAAGGACATCTTATTTTCATCACCGATTCGAAGCGCGGTATGTACGATCTTGAACGCGAAGTACGTTTCATCGATACGAGCGAATACGATATTGCGGGCGAAGCCGCGCTTTGCGGGTTCATCAAGGGCGTTATCGCGGGCAACCACGACAACGAGTACGTTTACATCGACGGTGTGGTCCGCATCGCGGGCAAACCCGTTCAGGAGCTGGCGGCGTTCTTCTATATGCTCGATAAAGTAGCGAAGAACAACAATATGGTGATCACCGTTTCCGTTTCCGCGGCAAAGGAAGAACTTCCCGATTTCGTAACGAAGTATCTTTGATCGCCTGTAAATAGACGGACGGCAACTCAAACGAGAGAAGCCGAACGGTCTTTTCCGTTCGGCTTTTTATTTCAACGGTAATGTGCGTATGGGGGGAAACGGGGTGTGTTCCGCGCAAAAAACGGCGCGGGATACGACCGTTGGTTTTTGCGTGTTTTAACGCGTGCGACGGTGGGACAAGCATTTCAAAAAACGAGTAAAGGCAGGTTAAACGAATGTATTTTATCAGTACGAGAGGCGGAGAAAAAGTAACGGGCGCGCAGGCGATTGTGCAGGGATTGGCTAAAAACGGCGGGTTGTACGTACCCGAAAGCTTCCCCGCGATCTCGCGGACGGAAATGGACGAAATGGCACAGATGAGCTATCCCGAACGCGCGGCGTTCGTCTTGGGCAAATATCTCGCCGACGATCTCGGCGCGGATTATCTCAAGGAAATTTGCGAAAAGGCGTATTCGACTTTCGACGGACACGGGAAGGATCCCGCGCCGCTCGTAAAGATCGACAAGAACATGTTCGTTTTAGAACTTTTCCACGGTCCTACGTGTGCGTTCAAGGATATGGCGCTTACCGTGCTTCCCTACCTTCTGAAAAAGAGCTGCGAGGTGACGGGGATCGACGACGAAATACTTATTCTCGCCGCGACGAGCGGGGACACGGGCAAGGCGGCGTTGGAGGGCTTCCGCGACGTACCCGGCACGAAAGTGGCGGTGTTCTATCCCGACGAAGGCGTTGCGAAAATGCAGCGTTTGCAGATGTGTATTCAAGACGGTAACAACGTGTTCGTGGCGGCGGTAAAGGGCAATTTCGACGATTGTCAGCGCGCCGTGAAACGCCTGTTCGCGTCCGAGGAATTCAACGCGAAGCTCGCGGAAAAGAAGGTGCGTTTGTCCAGCGCTAACTCGATCAACTTCGGACGGCTTGCACCGCAGATCGCCTATTATTTCTCGGCGTATCTCGATCTTTACACGTCGGGACAGATCGAGATGGGCGACAAGATCGATTTCGTCGTGCCGACGGGCAACTTCGGCGATATTCTCGCGGGCTGGTACGCAAAACAGATGGGCTTGCCCGTGCGTAGGCTCGTTTGCGCGTCGAACAGAAACAAGGTGCTTGCGGACTTTTTCGAGAAGGGCGTTTACGACGTAAAGAGGAATTTCTTCCGTACGATGTCGCCCTCGATGGATATTTTGGTGTCCTCCAACCTCGAACGGCTTCTGTTCGAGATCAGCGGTCGAAACGCGGAGCTGACGGCGGAGCGTATGCAAAGCCTTGCGGAAAAGAAGGAATATTCGATCACCGCGAAGGAAAAGGCGATTCTCGACGAGGAGTTCTTCGGCGGTTTTGCGAGCGAGGACGATATGATCGAAGCGATGTACGAAACGTTCGACGAATTCGGCTATGCGATGGACACGCACACGGGCGTCGCTTTGGCGGTGTGCGCGCAATATAGAGAGACTTTGGAAAAAGAGGACGACGAAATTATCGACAATACGCCCGTGGTCGTACTTTCGACGGCGAACCCCTACAAATTCCCGCAGGACGTATTGTACGCCCTTTCGGGGAACGACGTGAAGGACAGCTTCAAGGGGATCAAGCGGCTCAATCTTTTAACGGCGATGAAGCCGCCCAAGAGTTTGCTCGACCTTCGTTACCGTCCGCTGAGATTCAAAACGGTCGTGGAGAACGATCTGAATAAGATGGCGACGGAGATATTGAAATTCGCAGACGGGCAGATCGTACCCGTGCCCGACGGCGGCAAGAAATAAAAACGTTTATTCCCCGCGATCCGTTCCCCGTGAAACGGGGAAAAACGGAAAAACGCGGGGAATTTTGTTAATTTTGTGAAAGATTGAGTGATTTCGCGTGAAACGCGGCTTTTGCGATTGCGTTTTTCGTTTCGGTATGATATAATGTGTTTTGCCGCGACAAAAAGCGGCGCAAAGGGAGAAATATGTTCGGTTACGTTCGCGCGGATACGCCGTATTTATATATCAAAGACGACACGCTGTACAAGGCGGCGTATTGCGGACTTTGCAAGGGCATCGCCGAGTCGTGCGGGCATATCGCGCGGTTCGGGCTCTCCTACGATATCACCTTTCTGTCCGTGATCCTGCACAATATCGCGGGGATCGATCTCAAGATCGAAAAACAGCGTTGCGCCAGCCACTGTATCCGTTCGCGTTTGATGGCGCAAACGGACGAACTGACGAGAATGCTCGGCGCGTTCAACACCGCGCTCGTATATTATAAATGTACGGACGATATCGCCGACGGCGACCGCGGCAAGGGGAAACGCCTGTTTTTCAAGAAAGGCTTCAAGCGAGCGAAGAAGAAGTATCCCGAGATCGCGCGGATCGTGTGGGAAAACATGGCGGCGCAGGAAAGGACGGAAAAAACGAAAACGGACAGTCTTGACCGTGCGGCGGACGCGACGGCGAACATGCTGGCGGAGTTTTCCGATCACGCGCTCGGCGACAAAGCGACGGCGGAAACGCACGGCTTGTTTTACACGGTGGGGAAGTGGATATATCTTATCGACGCGTTGGACGATTACGATAAGGACTTAAAAAAGGGCGCGTACAATCCTTTCGTGTTGGCGTATCGGGCGCCCTCGCGCGAGCGGCTGATGACAAGCGAGGTCGGCAAAGAGGTCGAGTTTGCGTTCCATGCCCTCTTTTACGATATCAGGGAGAATTTATCCAAGATAAAATTCCATTTCAACCGCGACCTGTCGGACAATATACTTTTGCGGGGCTTGCCCGCGACGACGAAGCGGGTGGCGAGCGGTTGCAATTGCAGAAAGAAACGGGATAGAAAGCCGCAAACGGCGGATAATAAATAAGACGAAGAAATATTCCATAGGAGTCTGGAAGAAATGAAAGAATATTACGAGCTTCTCGGTTTGACGGAGGACGCGACGGATGAAGAGATCACGGCGCGCTACGAGGAAATGAAAGCCAAGGCGAAAGAGGACAGATGGCTGGACGGGGAAGCGGGCAACGAAGCGGCAAGATTGTTGACGAAGCTGAATACCGCGTACGCCGAGATCATGGCGGAGCGCAAGGAGCACAATAAAACGACGAGCGGTGAAAATTCGCTCGAAGAGGTGGCGGCGCTGTTGAAAGAGGACAAACTTTCGCAAGCGCAAGCGAAGCTGGACGATTTTAACGAGCGGAACGCCGAATGGCACTATTTGCAAGCGGTCGTATTCTATAAAAAGAATTGGACGAACGACAGCAAAAAACAGCTGGAGATCGCCATGCAGATGGATCCCGATAACTTGAAATACCGTAACGCATACGGGAAGATGAACGCGAAAAACGAGTATGAAAAGCAATCGGCGCAAAAGGAGACGCAGAACCCTTACGGAAACCGTCGCTACGATCCGTCGATGGACGACGGCGAACAGATGGGCGGGAACGCTTGCACCGACTGTATTTCCTGTTGTTATCTCAATCTTTGTCTGAACTGCTGTTTAAGCTGTTGCTGTCAATAACGCGGTGAGAAGATGAGGAAGATCACTGCGCACGAGGTGGCGCTTTCCGCGCTGTCTTGCGCGATCGCAACCGTATTTTTAACGCTGGGCGTGTATTCGGACGTGTTCGTATTCACGGGCTACATGCTCGCGGGCGTCGCGCTGATGCTCCCGCTCGCGGCGCACAGCTATCGCGGGTATGCTCTCGCGTACGCGGCGACTTGTTTATTGTCGCTTCTGTTCGGCTCGTTCCGCTTTTGGGACCTGTTGCCGTTCGTTGCGTTTTTCGGCTTACACCCGCTTGCGAACGAGCTGCAAATAAAGAGGCGGTTCAACCGTTGGGCGGCGTGCGCGCTCAAAGCGGCATGGTTCGACGGGATCATGTACGTGACGTGGAAATTCGTTTTTGCGATCACGACGGAGATCGGATTTATAGATACGTACATTCTGCCGATCATTCTCGTGGCGGGAACGGCGTTTTTCCTTCTCTACGATTACGTAATGTTCCGCGCGCGGGCGATGGTGAATATGCTGGTGAAGCGGATCGGCGGGAAAAAATAAGTAAGGATAAGGGGAAAGAAATCAAACGCTTGCATTATTTCAAAACAAGAAAGGAGGCGAAGCGGTGAAGATGGAAAAAAATCAGAGTATTTGCGCTCTTGTGGAAGCGATCGGTTCGGCAGGGGAAGGCATTATCAGGCACGAGGGGGTAACTTTTTTCGTGCCTTCTTGTTTACCGGGCGAAAAGGTGTGCTTCAAGGTGTTGAAGATCAAAGACAATATCGGTTACGGAAAGCTGGAAGAGGTGCTTACGCCCGCCGAGGAACGGGTGCGGGAGAAGTGCTCCGTGTTTTCCCGTTGCGGCGGTTGCTGTCTGCAGCATCTTGATTATCCCGCCCAGCTTAAGCATAAAAGCAGGGTCGTTCGGGACGCGCTGCGCAAGATCGGCGGGCTCGGGCTCGAGGTACCCGTCGCGATCGGGAGCGATCTGCCGTACGGCTATCGGAACAAATTGCAGATGCCTGTGGGCGTGGATAAGGACGGAAACACGGTGATCGGATTTTATGCGGAGCGGTCGCACCGTATCGTGCCCGTGAACGCCTGCGCCATTCATCCCGAATGGGCGGAAAAGCTGATCGCGGTGGTGAAACGTTATATGGGCGAATGTGCCGTCAAAGGCTACGACGAGGAGAAACGCACGGGCGCGCTTCGGCATATCGTCGCGCGGGAGATCGGTGGGAAATTTATCTTCACGCTCGTTACGGCAAAACGGGAGCTTCCGAATATTCCCTATCTCATCGGTCTGTTGAGCGAAAAATTTACGGCGTTTACGCTGTATCTCAATTTTAACGATAGGGATACGAACGTGATCTTCGGCGAGGAGTTTAAACTCGTACACGGTACGGGTTTTTTCGAGACGGAGGAGCAGGGGATACGCTATGAGGCGGGACCCGTAACTTTCTTGCAGGTGAACGAAAACGTGCGGACGAAGCTGTATAAGGACGCGTTGAAAACGGTGACGGGCGACGGCGACGAGGTGGTGATCGACGCATATTCGGGCGGCGGACTTTTGACGGCGATGATCGCGGGAAGAGCCAAACGGGCATACGGGATCGAGCTGGAGACGGAAGCTTCGCGTTGCGCGGACGGGTTAAAAGAGAAAAACGGCTTAAAAAATATGACGAATATCTGCGGTTACGTAGAGGAGAAATTGCCGTCCGTTTTGGAGAAAGAAAAGGGAGAAAAACTGCGTTTGATCCTCGACCCGCCGCGCGCGGGGATAGCGCGGAGCGTGCTGAAAGCGCTTTTGGAAAGCGGTATTCCCAAGCTGACGATCATCAGCTGTAATCCCGCGACGCTTGCGCGCGATCTGGGGATATTGACGGGCAGACTGATCGAAAACGAGAAGGGCGAGCTTGTGAAAAATCCCGCATATGCGGAGTTTTCCGCAGAGGAAACGTTGACGGGTTATTACGGAATCGAGCGGATACAGCCGTATGACATGTTCCCCCAGACCAAGCACGTGGAGACATTAGTTCAATTATCCCACAAAAAACCTGATACCCATTTAGAGGTGGCTCTTGACTTTGAAGACGAAACTCTTGAACAGTCGCTTGTGGATGTTGAATCCCGTGTAAAATCAAGGGAAAGGGTGAAAGTGACCTAC